>NZ_JAWHTE010000001.1:0-589604 GCF_032586175.1 Ovoidimarina sediminis | reverse complement strand
AAACTCGCGAAACTGATCCCGGGAGCGCCCGCCCCGGCCTGAGCGCCAGGTAAAAGCACACGCGACCGCAATCCGCTCGCGCTCTTCAAGCCGACTTCTTCAACACAATCGGCTCACTGCGGTCATTCGCTGTCTTACGTTGTCTGCAACCCGGCGTCGCGGTGGAGACGGGGCGCGGGAGCTTTGCGGGTGCGGCGGTGAGGGGCGGTGCGCGGATCACGCTGCGGGTTCATGCCGGGCGGCG
Source organism: Ovoidimarina sediminis (assembly GCF_032586175.1). NCBI lineage: Bacteria > Pseudomonadati > Pseudomonadota > Alphaproteobacteria > Rhodobacterales > Roseobacteraceae > Ovoidimarina > Ovoidimarina sediminis. Next base: position 589,360 of record NZ_JAWHTE010000001.1, on the reverse strand, counting down.
CGGTCAGACCAGGCGTCGGAATTCGCGGCAAGACCGGCCCGAGATCGGCGGGAAACCTCGTATGTCAAAACTCGTCCGGAAAGATCGACATCAGCATCTGAATACCAAATTCGCTGTCGCAGGCCCCCGCTGCAATCATCTCGCCGACAATCCTGCGACGGTCTGCATCGCCGGTGGGCATAGTGTCATCGGCCATTTGCCCGGACGTCCGTGAGCGCCAGGGAAAGACGAGAAAGGCGGGAAGGGACAGGGTGGTCATTGCAGGTCTCCGTCGTGTTGCCGGGAGCAAGGTACTTTCACGGGAGGATCTGCTGGTATCTGTCACGGCGCCGTGCTGATATGCAAAAATGCAGAGCCGGTTCAGAGATTGGGGAGACGTGCGCGTGTTCCTCGCCGTGATGCGGGAGGGCTCGACCCTCGCGGCCTCCCGATATCTGGGGCTCAACCAAACCACCGTGTCGCGTCGCATCGATGTTCTGGAACACGCCCTCGGCGTGACCCTGTTCGAGAGAACCGCGCGCGGGGCGGAGCCGACCGAGCACGCACTGAACCTGCTGGCGTCCGCCGAGGCCCTCGAGACCGCCGCCCATTCCCTTGAAGCGGAGGCTGCGGCCGAAAGAGTTAGTTCGAGCAAGCCGATCCGCGTCACGGCTGTCGGCGACAAGTCGGTTGGCAACATCGGGGCGATCGTCGCTCAATTCGTCGAAGAGAACCCCGGCGTGAGTTTCGAGTTCATTTTCTCGGAAAACCCGCTGGACCTGATGAAAGGAGAAGCCGACGTTGCTTTGCGCATGGCGTCCGAGATCTCGGACGATCGGCTGATTGCCAGGAGGGTCGGCGTCACGCAATGGACCTATTATGCCTCGCGTGCCTATGCCGCCAAAACCACCCTGCCGGCAGAGTTTTCCGACGATATGGAGGCGCACCGTGTCCACCTTCTGCACCATTTCCGAAGCAAACGGCGCAACGTCGTTCGCTGCGCCACAGTCAACGACCTGATGATGGCAGTTGAGACCGGGCAGGGGATCGCGCCTTTCCCGGTGACGGTGGGGGATGCAAACCCCAACCTTGTGCGCTGCTTCAATCCGCCGCCCGGATCGGATTTGCAACTCTGGCTGATCGTATCGCCGACGGCGCACAAGCGACCCGAGGTGCGCCGCTTCACCGCGTTTGCCGCGCCGAGGATCGCAAGCAACCTCAGACATTCGAACGAACAGCATCCGGATCCTTGAGGCCTGCCCCAGGCGGGCGGCTGGCAGAGCGACCGGCTGACATTCGCCTTGCGCGAGGCATGCGTCACCCGGGGCTGAAAGCCGCGTCAGCGGCTGCCACGGATCGGGGGGCCTTGAGACCGGGCCTGGTACGCCGGGCGGGGCCGCTCGCGAGCAAGCTGCGGAGTGTTTCCGGAATGGAACCGGAGTGTTCAGATCAGGGGGCCTGCGCCCGGCGTGGAAGCCGATAACATGCAAACCTCTGTATGTGTAACGAGTCGGGGGCTTTATGCGACTTCCCATCCTTGCGGCCTGTGCCGCCGCGGTGCTGTGCGCCGCAAGCGCAGCGAGTGCTGCGGTCTATGATTTCAAAGCGGCGGCGAATTCCGGTGGCGGTATCGGCGAGAGCGCGTGGACGACGTTCAGCACGTCTTCCTTCGCGGGTTTCACCGGGCCGAACCTGGATGTGACCGCCTCGCTGACGGCGGACGCGTCGGATCAGGACGACGATATCGACCAGTACGTCTATTTCGATGCGGGCAATGCCGGGATCGGGGTGTGCCGCGATGTTCTCGACGGGACCGTTCTGAACTTCGCCTATGGCGGGGGCACGAACCGCTGTGCGCCGTCGGACGATGACGGGCTGACCACGACGGGCGAGGTTCTGACCTTCACCTCGACCGATATGGATGTGCTGATCTCGTCGATCTGGATCAACTCGAACCACGACGGGAAGGATCCCTATGCCACGATCTGGAGCATCGGGGGCGTGATCTACGACGCCGATGACATGATCGCCAATTCCGTGTCTCAGGACGGGGATGTGCGGATCGACATCAACTATTTCCTCGGGATGGGGGAGAGCCTGGAGATCTTCGGAATCTCGGGCCCGAACTCCTACATCTCGGCGATCGAGATCGCGGCGGTGCCCTTGCCGGCGGCGGGGCTTCTGATGCTGGGCGGACTTGGCGGTCTGACCGCGCTGAAACGGAAGCGCCGGGCGGCCTGAACCGCGGCCGATCCTTCGATCGGAGGCCCGGGCGGCGCGCCCGGGCCTTCTTTTCGTTCCGGGCCGATGCCACTTGCGCATGATCTTCGCTTCGGGGCAGGCTTTCCCTGCGCCGACCGAACGACCGAAAAGAGTGATGACCGAACCCGCAGTCCACCGCCGTCTTGCCGCGATAATGTCCACCGACATCGCCGGGTTCTCGCGCAGGATGAATGCGGACGAGGCGGGCACGCTGGCCGCTGTCAACCGGATCCGCAGCGAGATCTTCGCGCCGAAGGTTGCCGCCCATAAGGGCCGGGTGGTGAAGCTGATGGGCGACGGGGCGCTGGTGGAATTTGCCAGCGTCGTCGACGCGGTCAGATGCGCGATCGCGATCCAGCGCGCGATGGCCGCCCGGGAGAAGGACCCGCAGGGCCGGCCGCTTCTGCAGCTCAGGATCGGGATCAACCTGGGCGATATCATCATCGAGGGCCGCGACATTTTCGGGGATGGCGTGAACCTTGCCGCGCGGCTTCAGGAGATCGCCTCGCCGGGCGGGATCAGCCTGAGCGGGAACACCCATGAGCATATCGGCAGCCGCATCGACGCGGCGTTCTATGACGATGGCAAACACGAACTGAAGAATTTTCCGAAGCCGGTGCGGGTGTTCCGCTGGCCCGAAGAGAGCGGCAGTGCGGAGCGGACCGGGCCCGCGACCGCCCCCCTGCGGCGACCCGAGAAGCCCTCGATCGCGGTGCTTCCGTTCGACAACATGTCGGGCGACACGGACCAGGAGTATTTCGCGGACGGCGTGGTGGAGGCGATTACCGCCACGCTGTCGCGCATCCGCTCGTTCTTCGTGATCGCGCGCAATTCCGCTTTCGCCTACAAGGGGCGGCATGTGAACGTGCGCGATATCGGGCGCGAGCTTGGCGTCAAGTACGTGCTGGAGGGATCCGTCCAGCGGGCCGGCAACCGGGTTCGGATCACTGTGCAGCTGATCGAAACCGATGGCGGCGCGCATCTTTGGGCCGACAAGTATGACGGATCGCTCGACGATATCTTCGAGTTGCAGGACAAGATCACCGCGCAGGTGGCCGGCGCCATCCAGCCCTCGATTCAGTTCGCCGAAATCGAGCGCACCCGGCGCAAGCCGCCACATGACCTTGGCGCCTACGATTACACGATGCGGGCGATGCCGGATGTCTGGACGCTGGAAGAGACCTCCGCGACCCGTGCGCTGAAGATGCTCGACAAGGCGCTGGAGATCGACCCTGAATACCCGCTCGCACTTGCGCTTGCCGCATGGTGCTGGGCGCAGCGATCCGTCTACAACTGGGCCGAGCATATCGGTGACGCAAAGGCGGAGGCGCTGTCGAGGGCGGAACGGGCCGCGCAGATGTCGTCCGACGACCCGCTGATCCTGTCGGTGCTTGGCGCGGTGCATACCTTCGCGCGGAATTTCGGCGCGGCGCGGGTGCTTCTGGAGCGCGCGATCCAGCTCGATCCGAATTCCGCCTGGGCGCTGAGCCGGCTTGGCTGGCTGGACAATTATGCCGATCGGCCGGAGGAGGCGAAGCGGCATTTCGAGCACGCCATGCGCCTCAGCCCGCTTGACCCGATGAATTTCAACAACCTCGTGGGCATCGGGGCGGCGCACCAGGTGGCCGGGGACGACGCCAGGGCCGCCGACTTCTACCTTCGGGCGTTGCAGGAGCGCCCGAACGCGCATTGGGTACACCGCAACCTCAGCGCCGCGCTATTGGGTGCGGGTCGGGAGGAGGAGGCGCGGGCCTCGCTGCAGACGCTTATGGATGCGCATCCGAACATGACCGTCGCGCGGTTCAAGGACGCGATGGTGTTTTCCAAGCAGGTGCTGGACCGGATCGGGGATCAGCTGGTGGCGCTGGGCGTTCCGGAGGCGTGATGCCGCGCCGGCCGCCTGTCCCGGGCGGGTTTGATCCCGCTCAAGGCGGCGGGCGGCGGTTTCTGGCAGACTTGCGGGTAGGATCACCTGACGGGAGAACTGCCCCATGCCGGATACGGCCCGACCGAAGACCGCCCTTCCCATGCCCACGCCGGACAAGATCCGGGCGGCGTTCGAATCCGGCGAATACCCCTATGACACGCGGCTGTCGCGCCGGGCCTATGAGGCGCGGAAGGCGAAGCTTCAGGCGGAGCTTCTGAAGGTGCAGCTTTGGGCGCAGGAGACGGGGGAGCGGTTCGTCTTCCTCTTCGAGGGTCGGGATGCCGCCGGGAAAGGCGGCACGATCAAGCGGTTCATGGAGCATCTGAACCCGCGGTCGGCCCGCGTCGTGGCGTTGAACAAGCCCACCTGGGAAGAGAAGGGGCAGTGGTTTTTCCAGCGTTACATCAAGGAGTTGCCGACGGTCGGGGAAATGGTTTTCTATGACCGGTCGTGGTACAACCGGGCCGGTGTGGAGCGGGTGATGGGGTTCTGCGCGCCGAACGAGTACCTCGAGTTCATGCGTCAGGTGCCGGACCTCGAGCGGATGCTCGTGCGGGACGGGATCCGGCTTTACAAGTTCTGGTTCTCGGTGACGGCGGCAGAGCAGCGGCGGCGCTTCGAAAGCCGCGAGAACGACCCCCTGAAGCGGTGGAAGCTGTCGCCGATCGACAAGGCGTCGCTTGGGAAGTGGGACGATTATACCGAGGCGAAGGAGGCGATGTTCTTCTACACCGACACCGCCGACGCGCCCTGGACGATCATCAAGTCGGACGACAAGAAGCGTGCGCGGCTGGAATGCATGGCGCATGTGCTGTCGACGCTGGATTACCCCGGGAAGGACCCGAAGGTGGCGCGCCACCCCGACCCCCTGATCGTGGGCGGGGCGAGCCACGTGGTGCACCGGGCGGACCATATCCTGGGCACCGCCTTGCACCCCGAATTGCGGCATGTGGAGAGCTGAACGGCAAAGGGGCCCATGCCCTTCATGAGCATAGGCCCCTGACCGCCGCTGTCCCAACACACGGGACAAGGAATTCCGGCTGGGGACCCCCGGGCCTCGCCCGGAGACAACCCGGAGTTTAAGAGCGGCGGCGCATTGCCCCGAGCGCGCCGAGCATCAGAAGACCGGCGGCCGGAAGCGGCACCGGTGCGACGGTGGCGAGGAAATCGTTGGTGCCGTAAGTGCGCCCGTCGCTGAGGCACTTACGCTCGTAGTACTCTTCCCCGTATGCAACGGACTGGACCGAAACCGAGTACTCATAGCCGCCCCCGCCGGGCAGCTTGCCGCAATAGCCGGCGTCCATCGTTCAGCCGCGGAACACGCCCGAGCTGTCGTCGCCGTCGAGGCGGAAGCCGTCGAAGGCGAAGAGCGCGACATAGCCCGTGTGGTCGGCCTTGCCGGTGAAGTCGTACTGAACGTAGTCGGTGTAGAACGACCCGTAGCCGCCAGTGGCGGTGAAGCCGCCATTGCCGTCGGAGACGACGCCGGTCAGTTCGTAAAACAGGCTGACCTCATCGCCGATGCCCGGATCGGTGGATCCGGCCACGCCTGCGGTCGATGCGTTCAAGCTGCCCGACAGCGTGGCCGTGCTGCCGCCATCCCAAGTCAGCGTCACGTTGCCGAGTTGCATGGTTCCGAAGAACTCGACGTCTTCGCCGCGATAGCCGTAATCCCAGCAATCGCTGCCCGCCGAGACGTTTTCGCAGCGCAGCACCCCGTCGGGATGATCGTCGAGCACGTAGGATGCCGCGGACGCCCCTGATGCACCCATAATAAGACAGGCGGCCCCGAAACCGGCCGCATACCGCCACAGGCGGCTTGACAGTGTCATGATTTCCCCCTTCTGGCCTACCGGCCAACACGATTAACACCGCTAAATTACCATGAGCGACGCTACGTAAACAGATCAAACAGACCTGCTTTAGCGGCCGTTCAATACTTGTGGATAAGGTTGCGCCTTGCGGGCTTGCCCGGGGCCCGGCGGAGGCGTATGCGCGGGATATGACCACATTGCCGGAGGAAACCGCCGCCCCGGGCGCCCGGGGACATGCGCATGCGCTGATGGTGCTGGGCCTGCCGCTGATCGGCAGCCATCTGGCGCAATATGCCGTGCAGGTGACCGATGCGGTGATGCTGGGGCGCTATGACCTGGGCGACCTCGCGGCGCAGACGGTGGCAGGCGCGATCTATTTCGTTTTCTTCATCGTGGGATCGGGGTTTGCCTGGGCGGTGATGCCGATGGTGGCCGCCGCCGCGGGCACCGACGACGACGTGCAGGTCAGGCGCGTGACGCGGATGGGGATCTGGCTGTCGGTGCTGTTCGGGCTGGCCGCGTTGCCGGTGCTGGTGTTTTCCGAGCCGCTTCTGATCCTGATGGGGCAGGAGCCGCTGGTGGCGGCGCGGGGGGCGCTTTACCTCAAGATCGTGGGCATCGGGCTGATCCCGAACCTTCTGATCATGGTGGTGAAGAGCTATCTCGCCGCGCTGGGGCGGACGCGGATCGTTTTCGTGGTGATCGCGGTGACGGCCGCGCTGAACGTGCTTCTGAACTATGTGCTGATCTTCGGGAACTGGGGCGCGCCCGAGCTGGGAATCGCGGGCGCGGCCATCGCGAGCGTCACGCTGCAGGTCGTGGGGTTCCTGTGGCTGGCGATCTATGCCGCGCGGGTGACGCCCGAATACGAGCTGTTCCGGAACCCCTGGCGCGCGGATTGGGAGGCGTTCGGGCGGGTGTTTCGCCTCGGCTGGCCGATCGGGCTGACGAACCTTGCCGAGGTGGGGCTTTTCGCGGCGTCCTCGGTGATGGTGGGCTGGATCGGGGTGAAGGAACTGGCCGCCCATGGCATCGCGCTTCAGATCGCGAGCGGGACGTTCATGATCCATATCGGCCTGAGCCAGGCGGTGACGGTGCGGGCGGGGCGCGCCTATGGCCGCCGGGATCGCGAGGGCCTGCGGCTGGGCGCCGCGGTGGGGTTCGGCCTGTCGATGGCGGTGGTGGCGGTGACGGTGATCGCGTTTCTGACCGTGCCCGGCCTTCTGATCGCGCCCTTCGTGTCCGCCGACGATCCGGCAAGGCCCGAGATCATGGCGATCGGCGCCGCGCTTCTGGCCGTGGCCGCGCTGTTCCAGGCCGTCGATGCGGGGCAGGTGATGGCGCTGGGGATGCTGAGAGGCGTGCAGGACACGCGCGTGCCGATGGTGATCGCGGGACTGAGCTATTGGGCCGTTGGGGTGCCGGCGAGCTATGCGCTGGGCTTCTGGGCCGGGCTTGGCGCGGTGGGGGTGTGGCTTGGCCTTGTCATGGGCCTGGCGCTGGCGGGCGTGTTCCTGACCTGGCGGTTCTGGGGGCGGGCGTCGTCGCCCGCAGCACTCGGGGCCTGAGCGCCCCCTAACCGAGAAGACGGGCGGCGATGGCCTTCGCCTCCATCGCCGGGGCGGGATCGTGGGACATGGCGGCGATCACGATGGCGCCCTCTTTCAGGATCAGGAGTTCGCGGGCGAGAGCGCGGGGCGCGTCAAAACCCGCTGCGCCGGCGAGGCGGGCGAAGTGATCGACCAGAAGCTCCTTATGCGCGTAGGACTGGCGGTTGATGGCGTCGCTCGGGTTCTGGAATTCAGCACTCGCCTTGATGAACATGCAGCCCTGGAAGCCGTCGGCCTCGAACCATTCTTCGAGCGCGTCGAACATGGCGAGAAGCTGACCGGCGGGCGTATCCGCCAGATCCTCCATCCGGCGGAAGAGCCAGTTGCGGAAATCCTCGTCCCGGAGGCGAAGGACCGCGAGGATCAGTTCGTCCTTGGTGCGGAAGTGTTTGTAGATCGAGGTTTTGGAGACGCCGGATTCCTTTGCGACGAGATCCATCCCCGTCGCGTTGAAGCCGTTCCGGTAGAAGATCTTGAGCGCGTTTCGAATCAGCTCATCGCGTTTGTTGCGGCTCATCGGGCACCTTACGTTGACTGATCTGTAAATATTCCTGCTGCCAGCCGGGTTCAAGAAACCCTTCCGCAATCTCTTGTTTTCAAGGCGTTCCGTGGTGTTTCGGCATCGCGCCGGGTGGGGTTCGCAAAAATTTCTCTTGCAAACATGTACCGATCGGTTAACCCAATAGGTGCACCGATCAGTCAACCTTGGAAAGGACAGACCATGACCCCCGCCACCTTCTCGCTTACCGGCCTTGCCGCGACGCTTCTGATTTCGACCGCGCTGGCCGATCCGGCCGCGGCGCAGGGCGGGTTGCCCGACCCCGGTTTCGAGATCACCGAAGGGAATACCGCGCTTCTCGTCACCGATCCGCAGAACGACTTCCTGCACCCCGACGGCGTGGCCTGGGGCGTGGTGGGCGCCAATGCCGAGGAGAACGGCACGGTCGAGAATATCGGGCGGCTGTTCGCGGCGGCGAAGGAGACGGGGATGCCCGTGTTCGTTTCCCCGCATTACTATTTCCCCCACGATCACCGCTGGCACATGGAAGGCGCGCTTGAGACGCTGATGCACCAGATCGGCATGTTCGACCGGGCGGGCCCGCTTGATACCCACGGGTTCGAAGGATCGGGGGCCGACTGGCTGGAGCAGTACAAGCCCTTCATCGACGATGGCGACACCGTGGTGTCGAACCCCCACAAGGTGTTCGGGCCCGAGACAAACGACCTTGTCCTGCAGATGCGCAAGCGCGGGATCGACAAGGTGATCATCGCGGGCATGTCGGCCAACCTTTGTACCGAAAGCCATATGCGTGAGCTGCAGGAGCAGGGGTTCGAGGTGATGGTCGTCTCTGACGCCACCGCCGCCGCGCAACTGCCGGGCCTCGACGGCTATGCCGCCGCGATCACCAACTTTCGCATGATCGCAAGCCATGTCGCCGATACCGACGCGACCGTGGCGGCGATGCGGGACGCGCGCTGACCTCCCCAAGACGCGCGTTCCCCGAAGCCCCGGCCGGCCAGTCACCCCTCTCTCCCTGTCGCGCCGGCCGGGGCCCCCTTCTTCGAACAAGGACCGATCCCATGACACGCCCCCCCGTTCCGCCCTTCACCGAAGAGACCGCGCGCCGGAAGGTGCGCGCCGCGGAGGATGCCTGGAACAGCCGCGACCCCGACCGCGTGACGCCCGCCTATACCGAGGACAGCCGGTGGCGGAACCGCGCGGAGATCTTCGAGGGCCACCCCGAGATCCACGCGTTCCTGACGCGGAAATGGGTGCGGGAGCTGGACTACCGGCTGATCAAGGGCCTCTGGACCTTCGGCGGCAACCGGATCGCCGTGCGCTTTGCCTATGAGTGGCGGGATGCGGACGGCCAGTGGTTTCGCGCCTATGGCAACGAGAACTGGCAGTTCGCACAGGACGGGCGGATGTGCCGGCGGATCGCCTCGATCAACGACCGGGCGATCGGGGCGGAGGACCGGCTGTTCCACTGGCCACCCGGCCCCCGGCCCGCAGATCACCCCGGCCTTGACGACCTTGGCCTTTGAGGAGCGGTTCCATGGCACTTGCCTTTGCAGAGATTTCCTTCACCCCCGCCGTGCGCCGGCGGCAGGAGCGGCACGGCTCTGGCAGCTATGCGCGGTTTCTGTCCGACGACCGGCAGGGCGGGGCGCGTCTGGGGGAGGCCGAGCGGGCCTTCATCGAGGCGCGAGACGGGTTCTACCAGGCGACGGTTTCCGAGACCGGCTGGCCCTATGTGCAGTTCCGGGGCGGGCCGCCGGGGTTTCTGCGCGCGATCGATGACCGGACGATCGCCTATGCCGATCTGCGCGGGAACCGGCAGTACATTTCCGTGGGCAACCTGGACGGGAATGACAGGATCGCGCTGATCCTGATGGATTACGCCCACGCGCGGCGGCTGAAGATCTGGGGCCGGGCCGAGACCTTCGAGGCCGGGGGGATCGGGGCCGGGAGCCCCGATCCCCCCGCCGAACGGGCGGTGATCATCCATGTCGAGGCGTTCGACTGGAACTGCCCCCGCCATATTCCGCGCCGCCTGACCGAGGCGGAGACGCAGACAGAGATCGCGGCGCTTCGCCGTGAAAACGCGGCCCTGAAGGCCGAAACGCTTGCCCTGAGCCGTGCGGCCAAGGGCAGCCCCACCCAAACCTCCACTTCCTGAAAGGAACCTCCCATGACCTCCAAACTGCTTATGACCGCCCTTGCCGCCACGACGACGCTGGCGCTGTCGACCATGGCCTTCGCGGCGGACGAATATAACGTCTCGAACGGCCTGACGCTGACCGGCAACCCCCTGGGCCTGCACGGGGTGGACCCCGTTTCGATGTTCGTGAGCGAGGCGCCGGGCCTTGGTGACGCGGTGCACACCGCGGCCCATGACGGCGTCGATTACTACTTCTCCACCGCCGCGGCGAAGGAGGCGTTCGAGGCCGACCCGGCCGCCTACCTGCCGCAGTTCGGAGGCTTCTGCGCCTTCGGTGTGTTCAAGGGCAAGAAGCTCGACGGCGACGTGCGCTATGCCGATATCGTTGACGGCAAGCTCTATCTCTTCGTGAACGCGGCGATTTTCGAGAAATACCTTGAGAACCCCGAAGAGGTGATCGCCGGGGCCTACGACCTGTGGCCGGGCATCCGCGCGACGCCGGTGGGCGACCTCTGACCCTTCCCATCTTCGAGTGCCGCGCCCGGGCTTCGGGCGCGGCGCACCGACCCATTGAAGGACAAGACCGATGCTGACAGATCTTGCTTCCGCTGCCCTTGCCGCTGTCGTGGCCGGGGTGCTTTTGCTGCCAATCACGATGCCCGGGGGGGCCTGGGCGGCGGGCCGCCCGATCGCCGCCGCGATCCCGGACACGGGGACCGTCGCGTCCGGGATCGGGGCAAGGCCCCACTTCGCGCGATTGCCGGGCCCCGCGGGCGGGGTGTAAGCCTGAGGCCCGAAGACCCTTGTGCAGGAGCGGGCCATTGACGACGACGCTGATCGTGCTGGCGCATCCGGAGCCGCGTTCGTTCAACGCGGCCTGGGCGGAGGCGACGCGGGCGGCCTGTGCGGCCGCGGGCGACCGGGTTTTGCGGTCGGATCTTGTGCAGATGGGGTTCGATCCGGTGGAGGCGGCGCGGCACTATCGCGATACCGGCGATGCCTTCGACCCCCTGAAGGCGCAGGAGACGGCGGCGGCGGCCGGCACCATCCCGGCGGATGTGGCTGCCGAGCTTGAGAAGCTTCGCGCCGCGGACCGGGTGATCTTTCACTTCCCCGTCTGGTGGTTCGGGCCGCCCGCGATCCTGAAAGGCTGGTTCGACCGGGTTCTGATGCACGGGGCCACCCATAGCGTGGACGAGCGCTTCGACACCGGGCGGTTCCGGGGGCGGCGGGCGCTGTTCTGCGTGACGACCGGATCGCGGGCGACCGAAAGCGGCTTTGACGGGCGGGAGGGGGATATCTCGATGCTGCTCTGGCCCTTGGCCTATGCGCTGCGCTACCTCGGGTTCACGGTGCTGGAGCCCGAACTGGTGCACGGGGTGCACGGCTATCACCGGGAGGCGCGGAAGGCCGAGCTGGAGGCGCGGCTTCGTACGGTTCTGGATGGGCAGGCCCGGGTGATCGCGGGGCTTCCGGCGCGGGCCGCGATCCCGTTCAACGCTGACAGCGATTTCGACGGGGCGGGGCGGCTTTTGCCGGACCGGCCGAGTTATTCGGGGTTCATCCGGCATGAGGGGTGAGGGGCCCCAATTCCGGGATGCGGCTTTCCGGCGACGCGGCACAGCAGATCCCGGGCTCGCGAGAGTTCTGGCGCGACGGGAACATCCGCGCCGGGTAGACTTCTTGCAGGATCCGTCCCCCGGATCGCCCTGACTGTGCCGCAGGACATACGCGAAGGAGATCTCTGAGTGGGTGCGAAGGCGTGGTTTGCCGTTTACTACAACACTGACCCCAGACAGACCCTGGGCAATGCGCCCGTGCTGGACCGCGAGGCTTCCGCCGCGCTGGCGAAACGGATCATGCCGGATGGTGCGCTGAAAGAGATGGAGGACGGCGATCTGAGCTTTCTGAACCCCGACCACGGAGAAGTTTTTGTCGGGGTCTATGGCGACCTTGTGATCATCGCGCATCCGGGCCTTGCCGCGGATCGCCTGTCGGAGATCGACGGCCAGTGGCACAGCCTTGGCCTTGGGGCGAAGACCTATGTTCATGCGACCCATTCCGTATCCGACTGGTGCGCTTTCGCGCTTTGGGACCAGGGGAAGCTGGTTCGCGCGCTGAGCGTTTCGCCAGATGGGGGCATCCACGAGGAGATCGGCGAGAGATTGCCTTTCGAGCGTCCCTATTGGGACGGCGAGCATCCGGTTGAGCAGGACGTCGACGATGATGTCGAAGACGAGTTCGACGATGATGTCGAGGAGGAGGCCTATCCGTTCCCCTTCCACCCGCTCGAACTTTCGGAGGCCGCGCTGCTTGAGGTGCTGGGATACCAGTTCGAGGGCAGGCCCGACGACTGGGTGTGCGACCCGATGCAGATCCCGATCATGAGATTCGGGGTTCAGAAGGAAGCCTGGTGGAAGTTCTGGTAACCGGGGCCGCGCCGTTGCGGCGCGACCTCTCCCGCCCGGATTTCCCCTCAGGACGGCCCGGCGGGGGCGGGGCCGTGGCATGATGGCTGCCGCTCTGGCCCGTCGGCCCGGTTGCGGCAGATCAAGGCGCGGGGCCGGGAGGGGCCTAGGGTTCACCGCAAGGAACCAAGGAGAGACGCGGTGGGCACGACATCATATCCCGAACTGACAGGCGCCATTTCGAAGCAGATCGCGGCTTTGAGAAAGGATATTCCCGAGACCATGAAGGGGTTTTCGGGGATGGCGCAGGGGGCCTGCGGCACGGGCCGGCTTGACGAAAAGACGAAGGAGCTGATCGCGATGGGGATCGCGATCGCGCTGCGCTGCGACGGGTGCATCGGGTTTCACACCAAGGCGCTTCTGAAGCTTGGCACGCCCCGGGCGGAGTTCGAGGAGATGCTGGCCGTGGCGATCTACATGGGTGGGGGGCCGTCGCTGATGTATGCCGCGCAGGCGCTTGATGCGTGGGAGCAGTTCGGGGGCGAGGCCTGAGGAAAAGGGAGCCTGCGGCCCCGGGGTTTCTCAACCAGGGCGTCATGGGCGTATCCTTCGCCCATCCGCATCCGCGCCGGGGAAGGGCGCATATGCGGATGTGACCTGTGGGCGATGGGTTCGTTTGGGAGCTTTCACAGTGTTTGATCTGAAGACGTTGATCGTGCTCTGCGTCGTGGTGGCCCTCTTCGTGATCTGGGGCGGCTACTGAGAGCGCGGGGACAGGCCCGAGATGCCGGTAGGACGACCGGGGTGTTGCGGATCTGAGGGGGGCGGGGAGAGCCCCGGCAAGGTTTCAGAGAAGCAGGGCGCCGAGGCCGAACTGCCCGCCGATCACGCCGATGGCGACACCGGCAGGCAGGCTGAGGAGGCGCGGGAGGGGTTTGCGGCGCCACCCCTCGGGAGGGTCCGCCGGTTTGACGCCGCCGAAAAAGAGGCGGTCGACGGCTGCGTCGAAGGCGAGGGAGGCCAGGAACACGCCGCCGAAGAGGAGGAGCGTGACGATGCCGGTGACCCAGAAGGCGGAGCTTTTCAGCTGGAACAGGTAGTGGAGCGCGAGGCCGAGAAAGAGGCCGACCGCCGCGAGGGCGGCGGCGTTGACCCAATCCCCGAAGGTCATGCTGCGGCGGGTGGTCATGGGGGTGGTTTCCTTGGCGTCGGTATTTGGGGGGAAGGTAGCGTTGGTGGGGGGTGGATCAACGGGGCTAGGGGGATGGCGCTTGCGTGTGGGGGGTGTCACTTGTTCCAACGCCATTAGAGGTCTGGTGCCATATTGTCTCACAACCTGTGTCGGAGAGCCTCGCAATCATTGATGAAGCAACAACTGTTCTCGAATGGAAATACGAACCGACGGATCTCTTTGAAGAGATTATTGATCTCGAGCTACTGTCCGGAAGAGTGCATATCGAACAAGGAGTTGCTCGCGGAAATTTCCCGACGTTTGAGTATGAACGTGGCGCCGAGTTCCGAGATGAGGCTCATCGAGAGTTGGAGCCTCACTTCTTCGGTCAAGCCATTGTTTCAGGTAAGCAGTACGTTCTGAACTCAGCGCAACTAACCCGTGAATACGACGACGGGCGTTCCGACCAATACATCATCGCTGAAACAGGCCACTTCAAACTGACAACGTTCCCAGCAAACGTAGACTTCATAATTCGTGACAAGGACGGCAATGTCACTTCCGACACCCGAGCGGATCGCATCGCAGAACAGACGGAATTTCGAATCAAGGTCGCCGACGCTCTACCAAGGTTCCCTGAGATCAGGGCGATGGCTGCAAGCTTGAACGAGTCCTTCAAAGACGAGTCGAACTGCTTCGTCCATCTCTACGAAGTTCGGGATCGTATTCAGACCGTTTTCGGCGGGGCTAAGAAAGCGATAAGTGCGCTCAACGTGATGGATGACTGGAATACAATCGGCCATCTATCCAACAATCCGGATAATGCTCTGGGCCGGCACCGTGGCAGGGGCACAGACCATAAGAAGCCTGATCAGGATGATTTGCGGGAGGGCCGCGATGCGACCCGGCGGTTGATTGTCGCGTACGTCGATCATGTCAGCCGACGTTAGCATCGCCCAAGTGAGGAAGCACTTCCGCTCCGGCCTCGAAGCGGTTTTCATCTGCGCATCCGCGGTGAGCGTGATTGCTCAGGCCCGGCATAGGGGGATGGCGAAGAGACGGGCGGGGCCCTCGGGACGCCTGCGCGACGGGGCCAAGGCCCCTTCAGTCCGGGCAAGAAGTGCTCGACGCCGCTAACGCGCGACGCCCCCCTTACGGCCTCACGGCACCGTTCTGAGCCAGTCCATCACCGCGCCGCGCACGGATTGGGCGCCGGAGCCGCGGGCGTCGTCGATCACCGCCTTGGCGTCGTCGAGGTTGACGCGGCGGATCAGGGATTTGACGGGGCCGATCGAGGCGGGGCGCATCGACAGCGAGCGAAGGCCCATGGCGGCGAAGCAGACCGCTTCCACCGGGCGGCCCGCATCCTCGCCGCAATAGCTGACCCGCGTGCCGGTGTCGCGGCAGCGGTTGATGATGTGTTCGAGGAAGGTGAGGAAGGAGACGTTCAGCACGTCGTAGCGGCGGCGCACACGCTCGTTCTCGCGGTCGGCGGCGAAGAAGAACTGCTTCAGGTCGTTCCCGCCGATCGAGATGAAATCGCACATCTCGAAGAACTGGCGCGGCGCGAAGGCGAGGGAGGGGGTTTCGAGCATGGCGCCGATCTCGACCTTGGACGGCAGGACGTGGCCCAGCTTTTCCTCGCGTTCGAGTTCCTTCAGCACATGATCGCGGGCGGCGGTGTATTCGTCGAACTGCGCGACGAAGGGGAACATCACCGTCAGCGGCCGGCCGTTCGCGGCGCGGATCAGGGCCTGGATCTGCATGCGCATGACGCCGGGCTTGTCGAGGCCCACCCGGATCGCGCGCCAGCCAAGCGCCGGGTTCGGCTCATCCTCGCGCTTCATGTAAGGAAGCACCTTGTCGGAGCCGATATCGAGGGTGCGGAAGACCACGCGCTTGCCCTGGGCGGCATCCATCACGCGGGCGTAGACATTGGCAAGCTCGCCCCGGCGGGGCACGCTGGAGCGGACGAGGAACTGAAGCTCTGTCCGGAAGAGGCCCACGCCCTCGGCGCCCGAGGGAGCGAGCGAGGGCAGATCGGCGATCAGCCCCGCGTTCATCGTCAGTTCGATCACCGCGCCGCATTTCGCCTGCGCGGGCTGATCGCGGAGGCTCGCGTAGCGTTTCTGGGCGTCGGCCTGCATCGCGATCTTGTCGCGGAAGGCGGAGGACACGTTGTCGTCGGGCCGGAGGTGGACGAGCCCCTGTTCGCCGTCGACCATCACGTGATCACCGTTCAGCGCCTCGGTCGTGATGCCGTCGGCGTGGATGATGAGCGGGATGGCCCAGGCGCGGGCGACGATGGCCGCGTGGCTTCCGACCGAGCCCTGTTCGAGGATGATGCCCTTGAGCTTCGAGCGCCCGTAATCGAGAAGCTCTGCCGGCCCGATATTGCGGGCGACGAGGACGGGGTTTTCCGGCATCTCGGCCCCGGTATCCTTGCCCTGGCCGGTGAGGATGCGCAGGAGCCGGTTCGAGAGATCATCGAGATCGGAGAGGCGTTCGCGCAGGTAGGCATCGGGCACTTCCTCCATCCGGGCGCGGGCCGTCGACTGTTCCTTCTCGACGGCGGCCTCGGCGGAAAGCCCGCGGGCGATATCCTCCTCCATCCGCCGGATCCAGGAGCGGGAGCGGGTGAACATGCGGTAGGCTTCGAGCACCTCGCGCTGATCCTTGTCGGCGGTGACATCGGTGGCCGACAGCATGTCGTCGACCGAGATGCGGAGCGTTTCGATCGCGTCGTTCAGGCGCTTGCGTTCGGTTTCGGGATCTTCGCCGATCGGGTTGGTGACGACGACGCGGGGTTCGTGCAGCCAGATGTGCCCTTCGGCCACGCCTTCCTGGCCGACGCCGCCCCGGATCAGCACCGGCTGGGTGTGGCGCAGCGCCATGGCGGCGTTGTCGGAGGTGAAGGCGCCAAGTTCCGTCATCTCGGCGAGCACCATGGCCACGACTTCGAGCGCATAGACCTCGTCATCGGAGAAGGTGCGCGCCTCGCGCGACTGGACGACGAGGACGCCGAGCTTTTCGCCAAGCCGCTGGACGGGGACGCCGAGGAAGCTGGAAAACACCTCTTCGCCGGTTTCGGGCATGTAGCGGAAGCCCTTGGCCGCCGGCGCGTTCGCGGTGTTCACGACGCGGCCCTTCCTGGCGACACGGCCCACGAGGCCCTCGCCAAGGCGCATGCGGGTAATGTGCACCGCTTCCTTGTTGAGGCCCTCGGTCGCGCAAAGCTCCAGCGTGTCGGCATCGCGGAAGAGATAGATCGAACAGACCTCGGCCTGCATCGACGAGGCGATCAGCGTCACGATCGCGTCGAGCCGGGCCTGGCCCGCGCTCTGCTCTGCCATGACGTCGCGCAAGCGCTTGAGAAGCTTGCGTGATTCGCTGTCGGTCCCGTTCGTCATTGGGGCCTGATCCTCCGGGTGCCGGCCTCTGCCCCTCCGTTAGATCACAACGGCGCGGGGGAGGGAAACGGGAAAGCTTTGGACGCTGTTAACCCTGGGTGGGGTAAGGCGGGGGCGTTGGGATAACTGGAGGCTGAACATGGAACTGACGGGAGCACGCGCGCTGCGCATGGAGTTGATCGGCGCGGCGGGCATGGGCCGCGAGGGCGCGCCCGGGCAGGCGGCGAAGATGGCGGTGAAGATGGCCCTCGGGAACGGCGCGGTGCTGCCCCCCAATGCGCAAGGCATGGCGGCCTCGGCGATCGCGAAGGGGGCGGATCCCGAAAGCGTGTTCGCGGCGATGGTGCCGCCGGCGCCTGAGCCGGAGCCTCAGCCCGTGGAAGGCGATGGCGGGACGGTGACGGAAGGCGCGGAGAGCGCGGAGGCCTGATCCGGCCCGGCGCACAGAGCAGAACCCGGGCCGATTTGCGGGCGTGTGCTTCTGGCCCGCGGTGCCGATGCCTGGCGTGGTTGGCTTGGCATGCGGTCATCTCCGCCGGCCGTGTGGTTCGATCGGCGTCTTGCGGGCCGGCGGCGGCGGCGATTGTGGTTCGCATGGGCTGGCGTGTTGTCGGCCCGCTTTGCGTGCGGTGGCGGTTCCGGCAGCGGGGCCGGTGCTGTTTGCGGGTGGTGTGGGATTGGATGAGCCTGGTCTGTATCGCGTGCGGTGCCGGTTTCGACAGCGGGCGTCTGCTTCTGGCCCCCCGCTGGCGTTGTCTCGTCTGGTTCGGGTGGGATCGAGTGATTTCTGCCGGCCGTGTGGCTGGATCAGCGTCTTGCGCCCCGGCGGCGGCGATTGTGGTTCGCATGGGCTGACGTGTTGTCGGCCCGCGTTGCGTGCGGCGCCGGTTCCGGCAGCGGGGGAGGGCCGTTTGCCGTTGGTGTGGGATCGGGTGCCTTCGCCCTGCATTTCGCGCGGCGCCTGTTCTGAAACCGGGGGGGCGGGTGGCAATTGCATGACGGCCGGGGCGGGATCGGGCGGGCTGGACGTCGGGCGGGGTTCGGGCGGGCCGGACGTCGGGCGGGGTTCGGACGGTGTCCGGTGGTCAAGACTGCACGGGACGCCGATTTGCGCGGCGGTTCTGCTTCCAGAGCCCCGGAACATCGTCTAGGGTCCGCCCGCAGAACCAAGGACGGGGCAGTGCGGGTGAGATGACTTATTGCGTGGGCTTGCTCTTGAAGGCCGGTGTTGTCCTGTTGTCGGACACGCGCACCAATGCGGGGCTCGACAATATCGCGACCTACCGGAAGACATTCGTCTTCGAGGAGCCCGGAGAGCGGGTGATCGCGATCATGACCGCCGGCAGCCTGTCGGTGACGCAGACGACGGTGGCGCGACTCGAAGAGGCGGTGAGCGACCTGGAGCCCAATCCGGAACGGTCGGTTCTGATGGCACCCAGCATGCTGCAGGTGGCGCAGATCGTGGGGCGGACACTGTCGGAGGTATCCGCCGAGATCCGCGAGCGGATGGACCGTTCGGCCCAGAGCGCGAGCGCAAGCATGATCGTCGCCGGCCAGCGGAAGGGCGGGGGAATGCGGATGTTCCTCGTCTATCCCGAGGGCAATTTCATCGAAGCGACGGCGGACACCCCCTTCCTGCAGATCGGCGAGCATAAATACGGCAAGCCGATTCTCGACCGGGTGGTGACGCCGGAGACCTCGCTTTCGGATGCGAAGAAGGCGGTGCTTCTGTCGATGGATTCGACCCTTAGGTCGAACCTGTCGGTGGGGATGCCGCTGGATCTGACGGTGATCGCGGCCGATGCGCTGCGGGTGACCGAGCAGCGGCGGATCGAGGCCGACGACCCGGGGTTCCAGGAAATGAGCCGGGCCTGGAGCCGGGCGCTGCGCGACGGCTTCGCCGAAATCAAGGTGTAGGATGGGCCTCAGCCTCGAGATGCTTGACCCGCACGGGGCCGTCTATGGCCCCGAGGCGGGTGGGGATCAGGCGGGTGTGGTGATCCTTCACGGGTCGGAAGGCCCGTTTGCGGGCTGGGCGCACCGGTTTGCCGCGATCCTTGCCGCGCAGGGCGTTCTGGCGCTGCCCTGGGCCTATGGCGAGGGCGATTACTGGGGCGCGGGGCCGATCCGGGAGGTGGAGATCAAGGGCGCGCTGGACGCCGTGGAGGCGCTTGGCGCGCATCCCAGGTGCCGGGGCGCGGGGCTCTTCGGCTGGTCGAAGGGGGGCGAGCTTGCGCTTCTGATCGCCTCGCTGGTGGAGGACCCTGCGACGCTTCCCTTCGTCGCTGCCCATGCCGCGTCGGATGTGGTGCGCGGCGCGTTCGATCCGGAGCGGATGCGGGCGGAGGGCTTTGGCGGCGGGCGCGATGCGGGCGAGGCGCGGGCCTGGATCTGGCCCGGCCACGAGGACCGGCTGGCGCCCGGGTGCCCGATCGAGATCGCGCGGTACAGGGGCCCGGTGTTCCTGAGCACCGGCGATGCCGACGAGATCGCCGACCCGGCGATGACGCTTCACATGGCGGCGGACCTGGAGCGCGCGGGGCGGCCCGCCGATCTCTTCGTTGCCCCCGGGCAGGGACATGCCTACGATTTCGGGACCGAGCCCGAGCTGTGGGCCCGGCTGCTGAAATTCGTCGGGAGGGCCGTATGACGGGACGTGTGATGGGGGCGGGCGGCGTTTTCTTCCGCGCGAAGGACCCCGCGGCGCTGGCCGAATGGTACAGGACGCATTTCGCGATCGATGCGAACGGCCCCTGGCCGCAGGAGGCGGGCTTCGCCGTTCTGGGCCTTTTCGCCCAGGACAGCGATTACTGGCCCGCGGACCGGGCCTTCATGGTGAATTTCCGGGTCGACGACCTGGACGAGATGCGCGCGGGCCTGGAGGCCGCCGGGGTGGCGGTGGAGACCAATCCCGCCTGGGACATGCCCGAGATCGGCCGGTTTGCGCGGGTTTATGACCCGGAGGGCAACCCGATCGAATTGTGGGAGCCGGCGCGGGAGGCACGGTAGGCGGCATGACGCTTGAATTCGATCACCTCGCGGTCTGTGGCGAGACACTGGAGGCGGCGACGGCCCATGTGGAAGAGGTTCTGGGCCTGACGCTGGAACCCGGCGGCGTGCATGTGGAGATGGGCACGCATAACCGCCTGTTGTCGCTGGGCCCGGGGATGTACCTGGAAGCGATTGCCGTGAACCCCGAGGCCGCTCATCCCGGGCGGCCGCGCTGGTTCGACCTCGACCGGTTTGCCGGCACGCCCCGGCTGACGAACTGGATCGCGCGGACGGAAGACCTCGAGGCCGCGTTGCGAAGCGCGCCTGCGGGGATGGGCGTGGGCGTGCCGCTGCAGCGCGGGAAGTTCAGCTGGACGATGGCCGTGCCCGGCTCCGGTTGCCTGCCGTTCGGCGGGGCCGCGCCCGCGCTCATTCAGTGGGACGGGGCGCTGCACCCGGCGGATCTTTTGCCCGACCGGGGGTGCCGGCTGAGGCGGCTCAGGATCGCGCATCCCGAGGCGGCGGGGCTGCGCGCGGCGTTTCCCGCGCTTGAAAGCCTCTGGCCCGTGGTGCTGGAGGCGGGGCCCGAGATCGCGCTCGAGGCCGAGATCGAGACGGCAGAGGGCGTGAAGGTGCTGCGCTAGCGCGCGCCCCTTGCTTTTTGTTCACCTATTGTTCACAAATCATGGGATCATGCCCGATGATCAGCTTTCCCCCGCCCCGCGCCCCGGCCAGCTTCTGGCGCGGGGTGTTTGCCGGCACCTCGCGGCGCTTGATTTCGTCAGCGTCGAGGAGCTGACGCCCGCGCGGGGGCTGCGGGTGGACGTGATGGGCCTGGGGCCGAAGGGCGAGATCTGGGTGATCGAATGCAAGTCGAGCCGGGCGGATTTTACCTCGGACGGGAAATGGCAGGGCTATCTGGAGTGGTGCGACCGGTTTTTCTGGGCGGTGGACGAGGCGTTTCCGACCGAGCTTTTGCCGATGGAGACGGGACTTATCATCGCGGATGCCTATGATGCCGAGATCGTGCGGATGGCGGAAGAGGCGAAGCTCGCGCCCGCGCGGCGGAAGGTGATGATCCAGAAATTCGCGCGCCATGCGGCACTGAGGGCGCATGCCGCGCGGGATCCGGAGTTCGGGCTCGAGGCGTGGGGGTGGTGAGCGCGGGCGCATGAGAGACAAGCCACGCCATCGCCAGACGGGGGCGGTCTGGCGATGGCGTGGCGGCTTCGCCGCTGTTCACGCCAAGGGCCTTTGTCAGGCGGTGGTCGACACCTCTGATCCACCGACCCAGACCGCTTGGATCGCCCTGTCGTCGCCCATCATGATGGTCGGGAAGAGCGCCTCCCAGATCGTGCCCGCGCGGGCGGTCGCCTGGGCGATGGCAGGGGTGGAGGCGAGATCGAGGATGGTGAGATCGGCTTCGGAGCCCGGGGCGAGGGTGCCGATCCTGTCCTCCATCCGCATGGCGCGGGCGGAGCCTTCTGTGGCGAGCCAGATCAGATCGGCGGGGTGGAGGGCCTGGCCGCGCAGTTGCGCGATTTCATAGGCCGCGGCCATCGTGCGGAGCATCGAGAAGGACGAGCCGCCGCCGGTATCGGTGGCGAGCCCCACGGGGAGTGCGCGGGCCAGCCCTATGTCGAAGAGGCCCGAGCCGATGAAGGTGTTCGAGGTCGGGCAGTGGATCAGTGCCGCGCCGGTTTCGCGCAGGCGATCGCGTTCGCGGGGTTCGAGGTGGATCGCGTGGCCGAACATGGCGTTCCGGCCCAGCAGACCGTGCGCCTCGTAGGTGTCGAGGTAATCGCGGGCGTTGGGAAAGAGGGAGCGGACCCAGGCGATCTCGTCGGGCTGTTCGGAAAGATGGGTCTGCATCAGGCAGTCGGGGTGTTCGGCCCAGAGCGCGCCCAGGGCGGAGAGCTGTTCCGGCGTCGAGGTTGGGGAGAAGCGGGGGGTGATGACGTAGGCCGCGCGGCCCCGGCCGTGCCAGCGGTCCAGCAGGGATTTCGAGTCGTCATAGGCCGATTGGGCGGTGTCGCGGAGGCCGTCGGGGGCGTTCCTGTCCATGCAGGTCTTGCCGGCGGCGATGCGCATGCCGCGGGCCTCGGCGGCGGTGAAGATCGCATCGACCGAGCCCGGGTGGATCGTGCAGTAGGTGGCGACTGTGGTGGTGCCGTTCCGGATGAGGATGTCGAGGTAGCGACCCGCGATCTCGGCGGCGTAGGCAGGATCGGAAAAGCGCATCTCTTCGGGGAAGGTGTAGGTGTTCAGCCAGTCGATCAGGCGCTTGCCCCAGGAGGCGATGATCGCCGTCTGGGGGTAGTGGGCGTGGGCATCGACGAAGCCCGGGAGGATGAGCGCTTCGCCGTAATTCCTTGTTTCCGCTTCAGGATAGGCGGCGCGCAGATCGTCGGCGGGCCCCGTGGCGAGGATCCGGCCGCCCGAGATTGCAACCGCGCCCCGGCGGTCGTGGCGGGCGGCGCCGGGCCCCTCTTCGAGCGGCGAGGCGCCGAAAACCAGGGTCTGGCCGAGGATCAGGATCACGTCTGTCATGGGGCGGAGCGTAGTGCGGCGGCCGGGGCGCGTAAATCGCCGGAGCCCCCCTGTTTTCTTGAAAGACCTTCGCCTATGGTCCCGGCACTTCAGGCGTGTTGAGGGCGGGCGATGAACGACGAAACGATCGAGACCGAGGCGCCCGAGCGCGACGATTACCGCCTGGACGAACGGCTGTTCCGGGACGTGGCCGAGATCGTGGAGGCGGGCGACGGCGATGCGCTGCGCGCGCGGCTCGAAGACCTGCACGAGGCCGATATCGCGGACTTCCTGGAACAGATCTCGCCCGAGCAGCGGCGCGATCTTCTGGGGCTGGCGCCCGATATCGTGGATGGCGAGGTTCTGTCGGAACTGGACGAGGGCTTGCGCGAGGAGGTGATCGGGCTTCTGCCGGCCACGGCGCTGGGCGAGGCGCTGCGGGAGCTGGAATCGGACGATGTGGTCGACCTTCTGGAAGACCTCGACGAGCCGGAGCAGGAGGCGCTTCTGGAAGCGCTTGACGATGCCGACCGGGTGGCGATCGTCCAGGCGCTGAGCTATCCGGAGTTTTCAGCGGGCCGGATGATGCAGCGGGAGGTCGTGGCCGTTCCCGAGCACTGGAACGTGGGCCAGGCGATCGACCACATGCGGGCGCATGACGATCTGCCCGACGATTTCTATCACGTGATCCTTGTCGATCCGCGGCACCGGCCCACGGGATACGTGACGCTGGGCAAGATCATGGGATCGCCACGCGCGACCGAGCTGCGCAGCATCCTGGAAGACAGTTTCCGCACGATCCCCGTCGACCAGGACGAGGGCGACGTGGCCTATGCATTCAACCAGTATCACCTGATTTCCGCCCCCGTGGTCGACGATGACGGGCGGCTTGTGGGGATGATCACGATCGACGACGCGATGATCGTGCTGGACGAGGAGCACGAGGAGGACATCCTGCGCCTGGCCGGTGTGGGCGAGGACGGCGGTTCGATGTCGTCGAGCGTGCGGGAGATCGTGAGGGGGCGGTTTCCCTGGCTTGCGGTGAACCTTGTCACCGCGATCGTGGCGAGCCTCGTGATTGCGCAGTTCGAGGCGGCGCTGGCGCAGATCGTGGCGCTGGCGGTGCTGATGCCCATCGTGGCGTCGATGGGCGGGAACGCGGGGACGCAGGCGCTGACCGTGGCGGTGCGGGCGATCGCGACGCGCGACCTGACCGGTTCGAACGTCTGGCGGGTGATCCGGCGTGAGGCGACGGTCGGGCTTCTGAACGGCATGGCCTTCGCGGTGATCATGGGGATCGTGGGGGTGATCTGGTTCGGGATGCCGATGCTGGGCGTCGTGATCGGCGTGGCGATGGTGGTGAACCTCGTGGTGGCGGGGCTGGCGGGGATCGGGATTCCGGTGATCCTGGAGCGGGTGGGCGTGGACCCGGCGCTGGCCTCGGGCGCCTTCGTGACGACGGTAACGGATGTGGTGGGCTTCTTCGCCTTCCTGGGCCTTGCCGTGGTGGTGTTGCTGTGAGCCTCGCCGAGGAGAAGGCGGCGGCGCGGACGGCGGCCTTTGCGCGGCGGAGGGGCGCGCATGGGGTGGTCGATCCGGCGCCCGCGCAGGCGGCGCTTCGGGATGTTTTGCGTGAGGCCGGGGCGGGGGTGGCGCTGTCGGGATACCTGCCGATCCGCACGGAGATCGACCCCGTGCCGGTGATGGCCGACTGGGCGGGGCCGGTGGGCGTGCCGGTCATCGAGGGCGCGGGGCTGCCCCTGACCTTCCACCGCTGGCGGCCCGGCTGTGCGCTGATCGACGGCCCGTTCGGGGCGTGCGTGCCGGCGGAGGCCGAAGAGGTGGTGCCCAGGGTGCTGATCGTGCCCCTGGTGGCCTTCGACGATGACGGCGGGCGGCTTGGCTATGGCGGAGGCTTCTATGACCGGACGCTGGAGCGCCTGAAGGCCCGTGGGCCGGTGCTGGCCGTGGGCTTTGCTTATGAGGCGCAGCGGGCCGAGGCCTTGCCGCGGGAAGCCACGGATCAGCGGCTTGACGCGGTGGTGACGGAGGCGGGCGTGCGGCGGTGGGGCGGCTTGGGGCCTTAGCTTCGGTATCGAAACCGCTTGCTCTTGACCCGGGTGCGCCATAGGCCTCGGGCATGAAACTTCTGTATCTCGGCGATGTTGTGGGGCGGTCCGGGCGGGCCGCGGTGAGCGGGCGGCTCAAGGATCTGCGCGCGCGGCTCAAGGCCGATTTCTGCGTCGTGAACGGTGAAAACGCGACCTCGGGCGTCGGGCTGTCGGCGGGCCATGCGCAGACGCTTCTGGAGGCCGGGGCGGATGTCATCGTTCTGGGCGATCATGCCTTCGATCAGCGCGATATGCTGGAGTTCATCGGGAAGGAGCCGCGCATCCTGCGGCCGCTCAACTTCGCCAAGGATGCACCGGGGGCCGGGGCGCGGGTGTACGATGCGCCGGGGGGGCGCAAGGTTCTTGTGGCGCAGGTTCTGGGGCAGGTGTTCATGAAGCGGCCCTTCGCGGACCCGTTCAGCGCACTCGACACCGTTCTGAAGGCCCATCCGCGCGGGGGGCTGGTGCAGGCGAGCCTCGTCGACATCCATTGCGAGGCGACGAGCGAGAAGATGGCGGTGGGCCATTACTGCGACGGGCGGGCAAGCGTTGTCGTGGGAAGCCACACCCATGTGCCGACAGCGGATGCGATGATCCTGCCGGGCGGCACGGCCTATATGACCGATGCGGGGATGTGCGGCGATTACAATTCGGTCATCGGGATGGATACGGCAGAGCCCCTGCGCCGCTTCGTCACCGGCATGTCGCGGGGGCGGTTCAGCCCCGCGGCGGGGGAGGCGACGCTGTCGGGCCTTCTGGTCGAGACCGAAGACCGGACGGGCCGGGCGGTGAGCGTGGTGCCGGTGCGTGAGGGTGGGCTTTTGTCGCCGTCGCCGGGATGAGCCGGGAGACGTTTGGCCTGTTCCTCGTGCTTGTCCTTCTGGGGGCGGGGTGGGGATCGACCATGCCCTTGTCGAAGATCGTCGTCAGCACCGGGCATCAGCCCCTGGGCCTAGTTTTCTGGCAGCTTTTTATCGCGGTTCTGATCCTGGGTGCGATCACGTTCTTTCAGGGCAAGACCCTGCCGATGGGGCTTGCGCAGATCCGGATGTACACGGTGATCGCGCTTCTGGGGACGATCCTGCCCAATTCGGCCTCCTACGCCGCCGCGGTGCACCTGCCTGCGGGGCTTCTGTCGATCATCATTTCGCTGGTGCCGATGTTCGCCTTTCCGATCGCGCTGGTCATGGGGCTCGAGCGGTTCAGCCTGCGGCGGTTCGCGGGGCTTATGTGCGGCGTGGGCGCGGTGATCCTGATCGTGGGGCCGGAGGCGAGCCTGCCGGAGCGGGCGATGATCGCGTTCATCCCGCTCGCGATGATCGCGCCGTTCTTCTACGGGCTTGAAGGGAACGTGGTTGCGCGCTGGGGAACGGCCGGGGTGGGGCCTGTGCGGCTGTTGCTGGGGGCCTCTGTCGTGGGGGTGATCCTTGCCGCGCCCCTGGCGGTGCTGAGCGGCCACTGGGTCAACCCGTTTGCCGCGCCCGGGGCACCCGAGGCGGCGCTGGCCGCATCGTCGGTGATCCACGCCGTGATTTATGCCGTTTATGTCTGGCTTCTGGGGCGGGCGGGCGCGGTGTTTGCCGCGCAGGTGGCCTATCTGGTGACGGGGTTCGGCGTGGTCTGGGCGATGGTTTTGCTGGGCGAACGGTATTCCGCTTGGCTTTGGGCCGCGCTTGCGCTGATGTTCGTGGGCCTTACGCTTGTGCAGCCGAAGCGGCCCGTTCCCGTTGAAACCGCCCCCGATCGGCGGGATGATCGGCGCTGAGATGACCGGATCGCTTCTTTCTCCTGCCGCTGAGCCCTTCGTGGCGCTGGCCGTCGTGATGGCGATGTTCGTGCTGTTCGTGCGCGAGCGGTATCCCGCGGAGGTGGTGGCCATCGGCGGGGCGGCGGTGATGCTGGGCACCGGCATTCTGCCCTATCAGGAGGCGCTGGAGGTTCTGTCGAACCCCGCACCCTGGACGATTGCCGCGATGTTCATCGTGATGGGGGCGCTGGTGCGGACCGGGGCCCTCGACTGGTTCACGGGCCAGGCGGAGCGGCAGGCGGCGGTGCGGCCCAAGACGGCGATCGCCTTTCTGATGGGCTTCGTGATCCTGTCATCGGCGATCGTGTCGAACACGCCGGTCGTGGTGGTGATGATCCCGGTGTTCGTGCAACTGGCGCGGCGGCTTTCAACATCCGCTTCCAAGTTGCTGATTCCCCTGAGTTACGGGGCGATCCTCGGCGGGACGCTGACGCTGATCGGGACCTCGACCAACCTGCTGGTCGACGGGGTGGCGCGGGCGAACGGGCTTGAGCCCTTCACGATCTTCGAGGTGACGCCGCTGGCCGTCGTGCTGGTGGCCTGGGGGATGATCTATCTGGTCGTTTTCGGGCGGCGGCTGTTGCCGGAGCGGTCGTCGATGGCCGACCTTCTGTCGAACCGGGCGAAGATGAAGTTCTTCACCGAGGTCGCGATTCCCGAGGACAGCCCGCTGATCGGCCAGAAGGTGACGGAGGTGGACCTGTTCAAGCGCGACGGGGTTCGGCTGATCGATGTGCTGAGAGGGGATGCGTCGCTGAGGCGGAACCTCGGGCCCGTGACGCTGGAGCCCGGGGACCGGGTGGTGCTGCGGACGCAGATGGACGAGCTTCTGGGGCTTCAGCAGAACAAATCGGTGCGATCCGTCGACAAGCTGAGTTCGGTGGAGACGACGACGGTCGAGGTGCTGATCACCCCCGGCGCGCGGATGGTGGGGCGGTCGCTGGGATCGCTGCGCCTGAGACGGCGCTACGGTGTCTATCCGCTGGCGGTGCACCGGCGGTCGCAGAATATCGGGCGGCAGCTTGACGACCTTGTGGTGCAGGTGGGCGATACGCTGTTGCTGGAGGGGGCGCCGGAGGACATCCAGCGGCTGGCGAGCGACATGCAGCTTCTGGACGTGGCGCAGCCCTCGGCGCGGGCCTACCGGCGGCAGCATGCGCCGATCGCGATCCTCGCACTTCTCGCCATCGTGGGGCTCGCTGCGCTGAACGTCGCGCCGATCCTGATGCTGGCGGTAATCGCGGTGGCTGTGGTGTTTCTGACCCGCTGCATCGATGCCGACGAGGCATTCGGCGTGGTGGACGGCCGGCTTCTGGCGCTGATCTTCGCAATGCTGTCGATCGGGGCCGCGCTGGACGCCTCGGGTGCCGTGCGGCTGATCGTTGAGGCGGCTGCGCCGCATCTGATGGGCCTGCCGCCTTTCGTATTGGTCTGGTCGATCTATCTTCTGACCTCGATCCTGACGGAGCTTGTATCGAACAACGCGGTGGCGGTTGTGGTGACGCCGATCGCCATCGGGCTGGCCACGGCGCTTGGGATCGATCCCCGCCCTCTTGTGATCGCGGTGATGGTGGCGGCGAGCGCGAGTTTCGCCACGCCCATCGGCTATCAGACGAACATGCTGGTCTATGGGCCAGGCGGGTACCGGTTCACCGATTTCCTGAAGGTGGGGGTTCCGCTGAATCTGAGCGTGGGGCTTCTGGCCTCGGCCCTGATCCCGGTGATCTGGCCGCTTTAGGCCCCCCCGAGTGCCCGGCGAAAATCCTTGCACCTCAAAGAGAAACGGCGGTACTTGCGGAAATGGTCTCACACTCTCAGGGAGAGGTTGGCACCACAGGGAGGGGCGAAAACGGCCTGGCCGCGCTGGTGCGCGGAGGGGCCGGGCTATTCCTTGTCGCCGGCCTTTCCCCCGTCTTCACGATTTCCTTTGCCGCGCTGGTCTATGGCGGAGCGCTGGGCGCGCATTTGCAGGCGGGGATCGCGCTGGCGCTGATCGGGAGCGGGGTGATGAGCCTCGTCGCGGTGCTGATCTATTCCGACCGGACGATGATCTGTCAGCCGCAGGATGCGACGGCCGTGCTTCTGGGCGCGTCGGCGCTGGCGATCAGCCTGGAACATGGGACCGGGAGCGATGCCTTCGCGACGGTGGCCGCGCTTGTCGCAGTGTCAGCGGTGGTGGCGGGACTTGTCTGCCTCGGGCTTGGGGCCGCGCGGCTGGCGTCGCTTGCGCGGTTCGTGCCCTACACGGTGATCGCGGGGTTCCTGGCGGCGACCGGGTATCTTCTGGTGATCGGCGCGATCGGGATCGCGGTGGGCGAGGGCCTGTCGTTTTGGACGGTGCGCGAGGTTCTGGGTGGGGCGGATCCGATCCTCTGGGTGCCGTGGATCCTGGCGGCGGCGGCGATGACGCTGCTGTCGCGCATCTGGTTGTCGGACCTGTTTCTGCCGGTGTGTTTCCTGACCGTGCTGGCGCTGTTCTATGCCGCGCTCTGGATCACGGGGGTGTCGCTGGAGGAGGCGGGCGCGCGCGGATTTCTGCTGGGCCCCTTCGATGAGGGGGGCTTTGTCGGGGCGTTGAATTTCGAGGCGTTCGGGGCGATCCACTGGGGCGAACTTCTGCGGCACAGCCCGACGGTACTGGCCGTGTCGGGGCTTGTCGTTCTGGGGGCGCTTCTGAACACCTCCGGGATCGAGGCGGTGACGAAGCGGGAATCCTCGCTTGACCGGAACCTCGTGGCGGCGGGGAGCGCGAACGTGGCGAGCGCGGCCGTTGGCGGGCTTCCGGGCTACCTGATCGTGGCGGAGACAATCCTGGCCCACCGCCTGCGCCTGCCGCCGGTTCTGCCGAGCCTCGCGGTGGCGGTGATGTCGTGGCTGGTGTTCTTCTACGGGGCGGTTCTTCTGTCCTACGTCCCCGCCGGGCTTCTGGCGCTTCTGATCGGGTTCGTGGGGTTCGACCTGCTGATGACATGGGTCTGGGAGGCGCGGAAGGCGCTGACCGGGCGTGACTGGCTGACGGTGATCTTCATCCTTGCGGTGGCGATCACTGCGGGGTTCCTGCCGGCGATCGCCCTCGGGACGCTGGCGGCGGCGGCGATCTTCGTACTGTCCTATGCGCGGACCGAACCCGTGCGGCTGCGTTCGACGTTGGCCACGCGGCGGTCGTCGGTGGAGCGGTCGGACGCGTCGAGTGCGGTGCTGCTGACCGAAGGGGAACAGACGGTGGTGCTGGAACTGACGGGCTATGTCTTTTTCGGCACGGCGGATCGGCTGTTGCGGCTGGCGCGCGCGGAACTGGGCCATGTGCCGCCGCCGCGGCACCTCGTGCTCGATTTCGCGCGGGTCGAGGGGGTGGATGCCTCTGCTGCCCGGTCGCTCGCGAAGATCAGCGAGGCGGCGGAGGCGCGCGGGGCAAAGCTGTATTTCACCGGCGCGGCAGGGGAGGTGGCCGAGAGCGTCGCCGCGACCGTGGCGCCGCCCGCGGGGGTGTCGTGGAGCACGCCGCTCGATAACCTGCTGGAGGCGTTGGAAGACGGCTATCTTGCCGCCGCGTCCGGGGCGGGGGCCGGCGGGCAGGAGCTTCTGGCCGCCGCCGAGACGCTGGAGCGGGAGTTCGGGGCGGCGCCCGAGATGGTGTCGCGGCTTCGGCTTGAGGCCGGGGAGGAACTGGTCGTGGCCGGGAGCGCCTCGAAGGAGGTGTATGTCCTCGTCGACGGCGGGCTGAGGGCCGAGATCGAGACAGGTCCGGGCACGCGGGTGCGGGTGGCCGCGTTCCGGGCGAGCGCGCTGGTGGGCGAGATCGCCTATTACGCCGGGGTGGCGCGCACCGCCTGGATCGTGGCGGACCAGGAAAGCGAGGTGATCCGCCTGAACCTGGAAGCGCTGGACCGGAGCGGTAGCCCGAACGTGGCCGCGTTCCACCGGGCGGCGGCGAAGACACTTTCGCGCCGGGTGATGCGGATGACGCGGCTGATGCGGGACGCGGGGATCTAGGATCAGGCCGCGACGAGCAGGCGTTCGCTGATTTCCCAGAGCCGTTCGGCCCCTTCGTCGCTGCAGGCATGTTCGTTGACGCCGGAGTAGCGGGCCATGGGGCTTTCGGGATCGGTGGGGGCGGCGATGTCGCAATCCTCGCAATAGACGCCCGGCTGGTGTTCGAGAAGCGGCGAAGTGGCGGCCCAGACCGTCGTCGACGCGCCCTGTTCCGGCGTCTTGAAGCCCGCCTTCGCCAGTTCCGAGGGTTCGCCGGTTTCGTCGAGCCAGCCCAGGGCGATCATCTCTTCCTTCGGCAGGTGGCGCTGGAGGGGCGTGAAGATGCCGCCGGGATGGAGTGAGAAGGCGAGCCCGCCGCTATCGAGGAGCCGCCGGGACAGCGCATTGGCGAAGAGCGCGTTCGCTGTCTTGGCCTGCGCGTAGGCGCGCCACTTGTCGTAATCTCTTTCGTCGAACTGGATGTCGTCCCAGTCGACGCCGCTGATCTTGTGCGCCGTCGATGAGAGCGCGATGACGCGGGCGTGTGGCGTGGCCTCGATCAGCGGCATAAGCGCCTTCGTCAGGGCGAAGTGGCCCATGTGGTTAATGCCGAATTGGGATTCCCAGCCCGGCCCGACCCGGACGAGGGGGCAGGCCATGATGCCGGCGTTGTTTATGAGAATGTCGAGCCGGCCCTGTTCCGCGTTCACCGCGTCGGCGAAGCGGCGGACGGAGCCCAGATCGGCGAGGTCCATGGGCAGGGTGGTGATCTTTCCCGGCAGGCCCGCGAGGGTTTCGGCGGCCTTCTCAGGAGAGCGGACCGGGACGATGACGGCGGCACCGCGGGTGGCGAGCCCTTTCACCGCCTCGAGCCCGATGCCGCTGTATCCGCCGGTGACGATGGCGGTCTTGCCGGTGAGGTCGATGCCGTCGAGCACTTCGTCGACCGTGCTTTTGGCGTGGAAGCCCGTGTTGAGGGGGACCTGATCTGCGAGGCTCATGGGGGCGCCTTTCGTTTCGGGAGTGAGGGACGGGAACGATGGTAGGGCGGATTACCGGCGCCTGGGAAGCCCCCGGATCGCGGGCCTGCCGGATCGGGGGTTTTCGCCGCCGGGCTTTCCCCCCATTGTGCCGCGCAAAACGAAGGGAGGGGACCTATGAGCGATGCCGTCAAGATCAGACGGGGCCTGAAGGGCGTCTATTTCGAGCGCTCGGAGGTAAGCGATATCGACGGGAAGGCCGGGATGCTGACCTATCGGGGCTATTCGATCCACGATCTGGCGACGCGATCGAGTTTCGAGGAGGTGTGTTACCTTCTGATCCACGGGGAGTTGCCGACGGCGGAGGAACTGGCCGGTTTCGACGCCAAGCTTAAGGCGGCGCGGGTGCTGCCCGAGGAGATCCATGCCGTGATCGAGGCCGTGAAGGCGGGGCATCCGATGGATGTGCTGCGTACAGGCGTTTCGGCGCTGGCGGCACTGGAGCCCGCGAGCCAGGAGGTGGGCGAGGCGGCCTTCGTCGAGAACGGCATTCGCCTGATCAGCCAGGTGCCGATGATCATCGCCGCCCATCACGCGCTGCGCGAGGGACGTGCGCCCATTGCGGCGGATCCCGAGCTTGGGCACGCGGCGAACTGGCTGTGGATGCTGAAGGGCACGCGGCCGAGCGCGGATGCCGCGCGGCTGGCGGATGTGGATTTCATCCTGCATGCGGAGCATGGGGCCAATGCCTCGGCCTTCGCCGCGCGGGTGGCGGTGGGGACGGAAACCAACCTGCACGGAGCGCTTGTCGCCGCAATCGCGACGCTGGCGGGCCCGGCCCATGGCGGGGCGGCGGAGGATGTCATGAAGATGGTGGACGAGATCGGCGCGCCCGCGAACGCCGCCGCCTATGTCACCGCAAAGCGGGCGAACCGGGAGGCGGTGACCGGGTTCGGGCACCGGGTGTACCGCACGGAGGATCCGCGCGCGCGGCACATGCGGGACGGGGTGGAACGGCTTGGCCGCGAGATGGGGCGGCCCGAATGGTTCGAGATCCTGCAGGCCGTGGTGGAGGCGATGAAGCCCTATGCAAGGCACGGGCTGAACGTGAATGTCGATTTCTATTCCGGCGTGATCTATCAGTTGCACGGGATCCCGATGGATCTTTACGTGCCGATCTTCGCGATCGGGCGGATGCCCGGCTGGATCATCCAGTGCATCGAGCAAGAGCGGCAGAACATCCTGATCCGCCCGCTGACGCTTTACACCGGGCCGGAGCCCCGGGCCTACGTGCCGCTGGAGGCACGGGGGTAGGCGCGGGGCACGCCGCGGCTCAGAAGATCCCGAGAACCTCGCTCAGGAAGCCCGGGGTGTCTCCGGGTTCGTGACCGCTGGCGTCGTTGGCCTCGTCCGCGATGGTGGGGACGAGATCGGTGAGAGAGAACTCGGGCATCCCGCCGGGGAATGTTTCGAGATTCGGGGCCGCGTCGCCTGCGCCTTCCGGCGGCATCGGCAGAGGATCGGGTGCGCCCGCCACCATCTCTTCGGCGAGTTCGTGGGGGTCGATATCCGCGACCGGCGTTTCGCCGACCGGGATCGTGAAGGGTTCCGGTGTCACGTCTTCTACGATGGGATTGGCGATAGCGGCCGCCTTGGCCGATCCGAGCGGTGTTGGTTCTGGCTTCATGTCAGTCTCCTTTGTCCCGATAGGAGCCGCGCATAATTGGCGGATGCACATGTGATTGTTTCGCTTTTGGAGGAGTAACCTGGCGAGAATTGGGCATGAAGGCGGCAGGTCTGGCCAAAGGCGGCGTAGCGCCGACGTGCGGTGGGATCAGCCGGGCGCTTCGGAAAAGCGGGGCAGATCGTCGGGGATTTCCCACCAGTCGGCCTTGGAGCCTGTGAAGATGTGATCGTCGGGGCCGCGGGGGGCGGGATCGTCGAGGACGGCCATGGGGATGTTGGCGAGGCCCCGGAAGCCGTCGATCCGGGCGACGCCGCCGCCGCAGATATCGCAGAAGCAGGCGGCGAAAACCTTTGCGCCGGGGAGGTTGTAGCGCCGGACGTGATCGGCGCCTGAAAGGAAGGTCACCGCGTCGTCTGGGACGAAGCCGTTCGTCGTGAAGGCCGCGCCGCGGGTGCGGCGGCAGCGGGTGCAGTGGCAGTTGTGGATCGCGCTGAACTCTGCCCGGACGACGAAGCGGACGGTGCCGCAGAGGCAGCTTCCCCTGAGACCCGGGAGATCGGTTTCGGGCGGGGGCGCGGGATCGTAGGTTTTGAAGTTGCTGTCCGCCGCGGGATAGGCATCGTGCTGCGGAAGCCTGTCGCCGATCTCGAGCCAGGGGAGTTTCGCGGCGGTGAAGATATGTTCGCCGCCCGAGAGGCCGGAGCCGTTCTCGTGCGCACCCATGGGAAGGAACATCTGGCCGTTGGACAGGATCGTGCCCGGGAGCGTGCTGCCGCATTGGCGGCAGAAGCGGCGGTTGACGTCTTCGGAGGAGCGATGGTCGGCGATCAGCGCCGGGTCACCCGACCATGTCAGATCGTCTTCCGCGCATTGGGTGTAGGTGGCGAAAGCCGCGCCATGGGCCTTGCGGCACATCGAGCAGTGGCAGTGGCTGAGCGGCGTCAGGGCGCCAGTGGCAGTCCAGCCGACGCCCCCGCAGAGGCATCGGCCCGTGACTGTCCGCGTTTCGGTCACCCGACGAGTTCGAGGCCCGAGAAGAAATAGGCGATTTCGACGGCCGCCGTTTCGGGGGCGTCGGAGCCGTGGACCGAGTTCTCGCCGACGCTTTCGGCGAATTCGGCGCGGATCGTGCCCGGCGCGGCGTCGGCGGGGTTGGTGGCGCCCATGACTTCGCGGTTCTTCGCGATGGCGCCTTCGCCTTCGAGCACCTGCACCACGACGGGGGCAGAGGCCATGAATTCGCAGAGTTCGTCATAGAACGGACGCTCGGCATGGACCTTGTAGAATTCGCCCGCCTGGGCCTTCGTCAGCTGGATCCGCTTTTGCGCGATGATGCGGAGCCCCGCCTCTTCGAACTTGGCGTTGATCTTGCCGGTCAGGTTGCGGTTCGTCGCATCGGGTTTGATGATCGAAAGGGTGCGTTCGGTGGCCATGGTCGTCCTCGTGCCTCGGAATGGATTTGCGCGGGGGTTAACATGGGGTTTGAACCTTGAAAAGCCGCGAATGAGCGTTCACACCGCGCGGGATGCTGAAGATTGAAGGCATATCCTATGCGGTGGCGGGCCGTCCCCTGATCGAGGGGGCGTCTGCCGTTATTCCCGATGGGCACAAGGTGGGACTCGTCGGACGGAACGGGACGGGGAAGACGACGCTGTTCCGGCTGATCCGGGGCGAGTTGCCGCTGGAGGCCGGGCAGATCAGCGTGCCGAAGGGCGCGCGGATCGGCGGCGTGGACCAGGAAGTGCCGGCGTCGGAGACCTCGCTTCTCGACACCGTGCTGGCGGCGGACGGGGAACGGGCGGCGCTGATGGCCGAAGCCGAAACCGCAACCGATGCGCACCGGATCGCCGAGGTGCAGGCGCGGCTTCAGGATATCGACGCCTGGTCGGCCGAGGCGCGGGCGGCGACGATTCTGAAGGGCCTGGGCTTTTCGGAAGCCGAGCAGGGGATGCCCTGTTCGGCCTTCTCGGGCGGGTGGCGGATGCGGGTGGCGCTGGCCGGCGTTCTGTTCGCGGCGCCCGATCTTCTTCTGCTCGACGAGCCGACGAACTACCTCGATCTGGAAGGGGCGGTTTGGCTGGAAAGCTATCTTGCGCGCTATCCCCATACGGTGATCGTGATCAGTCATGACCGTGGGCTTCTGAACCGGGCCGTGGGGGCGATCCTGCATCTCGAGGACCGGAAGCTGACGCTCTACCAGGGCAATTACGACACTTTCGCGGATGTGCGGGCGGCGCGGCTGGCGGTGGCCGAGGGCGAGATGAAGAAGCAGGAGGCGCGGCGGGCGCATCTGCAATCTTATGTCGACCGGTTCCGCTACAAGGCGACGAAGGCGCGGCAGGCGCAGTCGCGGCTCAAGATGATCGCGCGGCTGAAGCCGATCACGTTGCCGTCGGAAGCCGCGCTTCGGGCGTTCCGCTTTCCCGAGCCCGAGGAACTGTCGCCGCCGATCATCGCGATGGAAAGCGCGTCGGTGGGTTATGGGGAGACGACGGTTCTGTCGAAGCTGAGCCTTCGGATCGACCAGGACGACCGGATCGCGCTTCTGGGCAAGAACGGCGAGGGGAAATCGACGCTGTCGAAGCTTCTGACCGGCAAGCTTCAGCCCATGGGCGGGCGGGTGACGCGGGCGCGGAAGCTGAGGATCGGCTATTTCGCGCAGCATCAGCTGGACGAGCTTCACGCCGACGAGACGCCGATTGACCATATCAGGCGGCTGAGGCCCGAGGAGGCCCCCGCGAAGCTGAGGGCGCGGCTGGGCGGCTTCGGGATCGGGGCGGAGCAGGCGGAGACGGTGGCGGGCCGGCTGTCGGGCGGGCAGAAGGCGCGGCTTTCGCTGTTGCTGGCCACGCTCGATGCGCCGCATCTTCTGGTGCTAGACGAACCGACGAACCACTTGGACATGGAGAGCCGGGAGGCGCTGGTGGAGGCGCTGACGGCCTATTCGGGGGCGGTGGTGATCGTGAGCCACGACATGCACCTTCTGTCGCTGGTGGCGGACCGGCTGTGGCTGGTGAAGGACGGGCGGGTCAGGCCCTATGAGGGGGATCTGGACAGCTATCGGCGGGACCTTCTGGCGGAGCCGGCGCCGAAGGGCGAGGGGCCGAAACCGGCGAAGCCTGCGCGGCCCCCGCGTGAGAAGGTACTGGAGCTGCGGGCGGATGTGCGGACCTGCGAGGCGCGGGTGGAGAAGCTGGAGGGGATGCGGGCGCAGATCCAGGAAAAGCTCGCCGATCCGGGGCTTTATGCGCCGGAGCGGGTGGGGGATATGGAGCGCTGGCAGAAGAAGTTCGCCGAGGTGGAAGAGGCGCTTCTGAGGGCAGAGGGCTTGTGGGAGCGGGCCGTGGAGCGGCTGGAGGCGGCGGAGGGGTGAATGGCGTGAGGCCCCGGATCAAGTCCGGGGCGGCCCCGGTTTCGCCGTCCCGGACTTGATCCGGGACCTCATGGATACGGCGCCGTCGCCGGGCAGTCGAAGGGGGATCAGCAGGTTTTACCCCGGGCGGCGCCCATGTTCCGGGTCAGTGCCACCCCTTGCCATTCCCCATGCCCCGTGGTCAGTCGTGCGGATGGATACCGCCGCGCTTATCACCGCCTTCGTCACGCTGTTTGTCGTGATCGACCCCGTCGGGCTGGCGCCGGTGTTCGTGGCGCTGACGGCGGGGGAGGATTTCGCCCATCGCCGGGCCGTGGCGTTCCGGGCCTGCCTGATCGGGTTCGGGATCCTTCTGGTCTTCGGGCTGGCGGGCGAGGCGGTGCTGGAATTCGTCGGCATCTCGATGCCCGCGTTCCGGATCGCAGGCGGCATCCTTCTGTTTCTGACCGCGCTCGACATGCTGTTCGAGCGGCGCACAAAGCGGCGGGGCGATCAGAGGGCGAAGGCCGACGATCCGTCGGTCTTTCCGCTGGCGACGCCTCTGATCGCGGGGCCGGGGGCGATTGCGACGATGATCCTGCTGACCTCGCGGCCCGGGGCGGACCTGCAATGGGCGCTGGCCGTTTACGGGGTGATGGCGGGTGTCGTGCTGATCTGTCTGGTGCTGTTTCTGGCCTCGGGGCTTCTTGAACGCCTCCTCGGCCCGACCGGGATCAACGTGGTCACGCGGCTTCTGGGGATGCTTCTGGCGGCGCTTTCGGTGCAGTTCGTTCTGGATGGGCTGAGCGATTTCGGTGTCGCGGCCTGAGAGGGCTTTCGCCCGCGCGCGGTGATGCCTATCTCTTTCCCATGACCGGAGACGAGATCGCGCGCCTGTTTTACCTTGGCCTTCTGGGCTTCGCCGTGGCCGGTTGGGCGATGGCCGAAAGCCGGCGGGGGCTGAGTGTTTTCCTGAAGCGGCTGCTTGTCTGGGCGTTCCTGTTTCTCGGCGTGATCGGGGCTTATGGCCTGTGGGAAGATATCCGGAAGGACGTGGCGCCGCGGCAGCTTGTGCTGGAGGGCGGATCGCGGATCGAGGCGCCGCGGGCGTTCGACGGGCATTATTATCTGACGATCGAGGTGAACGGGCGGGACGTGGATTTCGTCGTCGATACCGGGGCCACGGATATCGTGCTGACGCGCGAGGATGCGGAGCGGCTGGGGATCGATACGGATGCGCTGAGATATGGCGGGCTGGCGGGAACGGCGAACGGCATGGTGCGGACGGCGCGCGTATCGCTTGACCGCGTGCGGCTTGGCGGGGTTGCCGACCGGAACGTGGGTGCGGTGGTGAACGAGGGCGAGATGGACAAGTCGCTTCTCGGGATGCGGTATCTGCAGCGGTTCGACCGGCTGGAGATTTCGGACGGGACGCTGGTGCTGGAACGGTAGAGTTTGGCACGGACTCAAGGGGCATCAGCCCCGCCGTGCCAGTGCATGCCCGTCCCGGCGGGCAGGCGCTTTTTGAGAAGAAGCCTTGCTGATCGAGCGTGTGCGGGCTTGCACCATAAAGCGTGTCGTGGAGGTGTTGGCAGCGCCATCCCACGGGCATGCGCTGGCACGGCTCTTCAGGGCGACCTACCGTGCCGGGGTGCTCCGCGCCCCGGGTGGGGCGCGGAGGGGTTCGGTTACTCGAGATCGGAGCCGCGTTC
The DNA here is from genome assembly GCF_032586175.1 of Ovoidimarina sediminis. Lineage (NCBI taxonomy): Bacteria > Pseudomonadati > Pseudomonadota > Alphaproteobacteria > Rhodobacterales > Roseobacteraceae > Ovoidimarina > Ovoidimarina sediminis. The sequence continues at coordinate 550,975 of NZ_JAWHTE010000001.1, read as the reverse complement.
GGCGGCGATTTCGGCCTCGGCTTCCTCGACCGACGCGAGGAGCGCGTTGTAGACATCCCCGCCGCCATCGACGTTCGACTGGAACCAGTCGAACACCGGCGCCGCGGCTTCCTTGAACGCCGCCTTTTCATCTGGCGTCGGCACGTAGAGATCCCCGCCGCCCGCGGCGAAATCCTGATAAGCCTGGATCGACTTCCGCTTCGGCGAGGCGAAGGTGGCCTGCTGCAGCTGGTAGAAGCCGTCGATCACCACGCGCTTCAGGTCATCCGAGAGGCCCGAGAACTGTTCGTTGTTCATGAACCAGAGCGCGCCCATGTAGGCGTGGCCGTCGAGCGTTACGTATTGCAGGCCCGCATCGGGGAACTTCATGCCCATGATGTCGGTGATGCCGTTCTTGGAGCCTTCGACGACGCCGGTCTGGAACGAGGTGAAGAGTTCCGGCCAAGGGATCGGGGTGGGCGAGGCGCCGAGGGCGCGCACGAGTTCCTGCGGCAGGTCGGCGACCACGGTGCGGATCTTCAGCCCTTCCATGTCGGACGGCGAGGCGACGCGGCGCTTGGTGTTGGCGAAGTTGCGCCAGCCGCCGGTGTTGCCGACGGTCATCAGGCGGATCGAGCCCTGGCTGTTTTCGAGCACCTTCTGCTTCATGGTCTTCATGAACTCGGTGTCGTTTTCGAGCACCTTCTCGGCCACCCGGTCATCCGCCATCAGGTAGGGCAGGTCGAGCACCTGGACGAAGGGGAAGATGCCGGACGCGCCGCCGGAGGTGGAGATGTAGATGTCGATCGAGCCGTCGGCGACGCCCTGCAGGCATTCCGCGCCGTTCGAGCAGAGCTGTGTACCGATGAAGAGTTCGACGGTGATCGCGCCGTTCGAGGCCTGTTCGACGTAGTTCTTGAACACGACGAGGCCGTCGTAATCCTCGTCGTTCTCGTTCGAGTTCGCCGTGGCGCGCAGGTTGATCGCGTGGCTGCCGGCCCAGGCGGCCGCCAAGGGCGCGGACGCGAGGATGGATGCAACCATCAGCGATTTGGTGAGTGTTTTCAGCACGTTTTAGTACCTCCCTGGAGTTATTTGTACTGGCTTGGTCAATTCACGAACCCGGTCAGGCGCGGGATCGTCATGGAAATGGCCGGGATGTAGGTGATCAGGAAGATCACGATCACCTCGACCGCGAGGAAAGGCAGGATCGCCTTGGAAATCGTCTCGACCTTTTCCTTGGAGACCGACGAGGCGACGAAGAGGACGAGGCCCATTGGCGGTGTCGCGAGGCCGACGGTGAGGTTCACGCTCATGATGATCGCGAAATGCACCGGGTGGACGCCCAGATCGACGAAGATCGGCCCGAGGATCGGCCCGAGGATGATGATCGCGGGGCCCGCGTCGAGGAACATGCCGACGATGAAGAGAAGCAGGTTGATCAGGAAGAGGAGGATCAGCGGGTTCTCGGACAGGGACAGGATGAACTCTGCGAGGATCTGGGGAGCGTAGGAGAGGGAGACGACCGTCTTGAAGGCCATCGCCGCGCCGACGAGGAGGAGGACGACGGCGGAGGTGAGGGCGGCGCGGGAGAGGACTTCCGGCAGGTCAGCGAGCCGCATCGTGCGCAGGATGAAGAAGGCCACGACGAGGGCGTAGAACACCGCAACGGCGGCGGCTTCCGTGGGCGTGAAGATGCCGAGGAGGATGCCGCCCAGGATCAGGATCGGCGTTTGCAGCGGCACTACGGCGCGCTTGCAGACCATGCGGAAATCGTGACTGACGCGCCCACGGATGCCGATGAGCAGGAAGTGCGCCGCGACGAGGGCGACGAGGAAGGTCACGAGGACGACCGCCGTCGAACTGCCTTCGCCGCCGAGCCCGGTGGAAGCCGAGAAGGCCGCATAGATCACGTAGCCCAGGTTGAGGCGAAGGAGGATCAGGGAGGACCAGTATTCGATGCCAGAAAGCTTTTGATCCTTGCGGACGATGCGTTCGGCCTTCGGAAGGTCGTAGCGGTCGGCCATGAGGCGGACCATGAGCATGAGGCCGATGCCCACCATGATGCCCGGCACGATGCCCGCGAGGAAAAGCGCGGCCACGCTTTCGCCCATGACATAGGCGTAGATGATCATGATGCCCGAAGGCGGGATGATCGGCCCGATGACCGAGGAGGCGGCCGTGATGGCGGCGGCGAAGCGGCGGGTGTAGCCCTGCTTTTCCATCGCCGGGATCAGCATCGAGCCAAGGGCCGAGGTATCGGCGACCGCCGAGCCCGAGAGCCCTGCGAAGAGGATCGAGGAGAGCACGTTCACATGGGCGAGGCCGCCCCGGAGGTGGCCCATCAGCGCCTGGGAGAACTCTACGAGCCGGATGGTGATGCCGCCGCGGTTCATCATCTCGCCCGCGAGCATGAAGAAGGGGATGGCCATCAGCGGGAAGCTGTCCATCCCGTTGTAGACGTTGCGGTAGAGAAGCGTGATGTCGCGCTCCTGGCCGTTGAGCCAGAGAAGGAGGCCGGGGGCCGCGAGGAGGCCGAAGAAGACCGGCAGGCCAATGAGGAGGAAGAGCAGGAAGAGCGGGAGGAACCAGATCAGCATATCGTCACTCCGCCATGATTTCTTCGACGTTGTCGGGAACGGGCCTGATCTGATCGCCGCCGCCCAGAAGCTGGATCAGGGCGCGGATCAGAAGCTCGATATTCACGATGAGGAGGAGGACGACGCCCAGGAGCAGCGAGGCCATCATCCAGGAGCGGGGGATTTTTTCCCACCCCCACTCAAAGCCCAATGGCCCGGCGCCGCCGAAGTTGAACGGCAGCCAGAGCGAGGCGGTGGCGAATTTGCCGCCGAAGCCCGTGACCTCGCCCCAGCCGATCTGGACCGCGAGGTAGAGGACGAAGGCGGAGATCACCAGAAGGAGGAGCGAGAGGAGTGCGCCGAGCTTCTCTGGCAGTGCGACGACGACCATGTCGATCGCGACGAAGCCGCCCCGGCGGAAGCCCGTGGGAGCGATGAGGCCCGTCATCCAGAGCATCATGAAGCGTGCGGCCTCGTCGGGCCATGGCAGGGCGTTGTTCAGCACGTAGCGGAAGAACACCTGGATCAGGATCGCCAGCACCATCATGGCTATGGCAACGATCGCGATGCCGCGCCCGATCCTGAGGACGACGTCGTTCCAGACCTGGAACGGCATCAGGATTCCCTTGAGAACACCGATCATGGGCGCCCTCCCTCCCTGTTCTGTCTCTCCGGTTGGATCCGGAGTTTCGATCACCTTCGGCGCTTATGATGCGCCTGTAAACCCGCCGTATGCGCCGCCCGAGAAAACCAGCGGCGCGCCGGGGCGATGGGCGAATGCGAGGACGCGGCCGACCACGATCAGGTGGTCGCCGCCCTCGTGCACCGCCGTGCGTTCGCATTCGAACTGCGCGAGGCAGCCGGAGATAAGCGGCACGCCCTGCGCGTTTTCCGCCCAGTCGAGCCCGGCGAAATCGAGCCCGTCCGTCGAGAAGCGGCGGCAGATATCCATCTGCTCGGCCCCGAGGACGTGGATCGCGTAGTGATCGGCATCCGCGAAGGCCGCGAAGCGCCGCGAGGCGCGGGCGGGCGACCAGAGCACGAGCGGCGGATCGAGCGAGACGCTGGCGAAGCTGTTGGCGGTGATTCCGAGGGGCCCCAGGGGTGTTGAGGTGGTCACGACAGTGACGCCGGTGGCATAGCGGCCGAGCGCATCGCGGAATTCCCGCGCCGTCATATCCGACGGTGTGATGTCTCTGGCGCCCATGAACCCTCCATCCGGCATCTTCAGCGAACCTTTCGACCTAGGGCGGCGGTGTAAAGATCAATGCGGATTTTCGTGCCGGGGCCGGGCGCGGGACGGGCCGCGCGGGGCGTGGTGATGAGTCTGCGACGGCTCATTCCATACGGGCCTCCGGCGCCGCCATTCCGTGGCGGCAGATTTTTCTTGCGTAACATCTCGGCGCGTGTAGATCAATGGTAGATCAATTTTGCCAGCGGCGTGAGATGACCGACCCGCATGCACTTCCCAAATACGTGCAGACCGCCGAAATGCTGACGCGGGAGATTGCGGCGGGCCGCCTGATCGAGGGCGAGCGCCTGCCGCCGGAGCGGAAGATGGCGGCGAGCCTGGGGCTGAGCGTTGGCACGCTGAGAAAGGCCCTGAGCGATCTGGAGGACCGGGGGCTTCTGGACCGGGTTCAGGGATCTGGAAATTACGTGAAGGCGGGGGCGGAGGCCACGGGCGTCTATGCGCTTTTCCGGCTGGAGCTGGTGGGAGGCGTGGGCCTTCCGACGGCGGAACTGATCTCGGTCGATCTGGTGGCGAAGCCCGAGGATGCGCCGGAGTTCGGGCCGGCGCCCAAGGCGCACCGGATCCGGCGGCTGCGGCGGCTGGGGGGGACGCCTGCAGCGCTGGAAGAAATCTGGCTTGACGGCGACCGGGCCCGGCGGCTTCAGGCCGAGGCGCTGAGCGAGTCGCTTTATTATTTCTACCGCACGAGCCTTGGCTTCTGGATCGGACGGGCGGAGGACCGGGTGGGGATCGCGCCTGCGCCCGAATGGTCTGCGCCGCCCTTCGGCCCCGGGCCGGGCAAGCCTTGCGGTTTCGTCGAGCGCCGCGCGTTCGATCAGGACGGGCGCGCGGTGGAATACTCGCGCACATGGTATGACAGCGACGTGGCGCGCTATGTCGCGCGGTTGAAGTAGGGCGGTGGCCATGGAACGGATGAATTACGGCATCATCGGATGCGGCATGATGGGACAGGAGCATATCCGCAACATCGCGCTTCTGCCCGATGCGCGGGTGGCGGGGCTGTTCGACCCGAGCGAGATCATGCTGGCGAAGGCCAAGGCCATGGCGCCCAACGCCAAGGTGCACAGGACAGTGGGAGAGCTTCTGGCCGACGAGGCGATCGACTGCCTTCTGGTGGCGAGCCCCAACTTCCTGCATGTGAGCCAGCTTGAGGAAATCGCGGCGTTGCGGCCCCTGCCGCTGCTGATCGAAAAGCCGCTTTACACCGATCCCGCCGATGCCGCGCGGATCGCGGCGCTGGCTGCGGGCTATCCCGCGCCGGTCTGGGTGGCGATGGAATACCGATACATGCCCCCCGTGGCGAAATTCATCGAGGAGGCGGAGCGGGCCACCGGCGGGATCCGGATGCTGACCGTGCGCGAGCACCGGTTTCCGTTTCTCGAGAAGGTGGGGAACTGGAACCGGTTCAACCGTTATTCCGGCGGCACTCTTGTCGAGAAATGCTGTCACTTCTTCGACCTGATGCGGCATATCCTGAAGGACGAGCCGGTGCGGATTCTTGCCTCGGCGGGGCAGGAAGTGAACCACCTCGACGAGGCCTATGAGGGCGAGGTGCCCGATATCTGGGATACGGCCTATGTGATCGCGGAGTTTTCGCGGGGCGCGCGCGCGATGCTGGAGCTGTGCATGTATGCCGAAGGGGCGCGGTATCAGGAAGAGATCTCGGCCGTGGGCCCCGAAGGCAAGATCGAGTGTTTCGTGCCGGGGCCGGGGCGGTTCTGGCCCACCCATCTGGGCGAACCGCCGGTCGCGCAGGTGATCGTCAGCCCGCGCCAGCCGAAGGGGCCGATGGCGGTGGAGATCCCGGTGGATCCCACGCTGCTCGATGCCGGCGATCACAACGGATCGACCTTCTATCAGCACGTGCTGTTCCAGCGCGCGGTGCGGTGCGAGATCGCGCCCGAAGTGACGCTGATGGACGGGGCCCGGGCGGTGGCGATGGGGCTTGCCGCGCAGGAGGCGGCGGTGACGGGGCTGCCGGTGACGCTTGACCTGCCGGATCAGTCGGCAGGGGCGAGCGCAAAGGGGCGCCGCACGCCCGCGCCGTCGACCCAGTAGAGCGTGCCGCCCTCGGCGCGTTCGATCGCTTAGGAGGACCAGCCCGAGCGTTCCCAGAAGCTTTCGTAGCTGTCGGTCTCGGGGTTCACGCGCCAGCGGCCCGCATCGGGGCGGCCACCCTTCGGGATGTAGACGGTGTGGCCGGTGGCCGCGAAGGTTTGGCTGTAAGCTTTGCCGTTCCACGCGCCGGTGATCTTGCGGCCTGAGAGCAGGGCCTCGATCTCGGCGGCCGTGAGGCGCCGGGTTTCGGCCCAGGCGGGTGCCGCAAGGGCGGCGGCGAGAAGGGAGAGGGCAATGCGGCGGTGCATGGTTCAGCCTAGGCCTGCCGGCAATGCCGTCACCCGACCGAACGCGACCTGATGGTGTCGGTTTTGAGACTGCGGCGAAGCCTGCCAAATAGGCAGAGTGGGCCGCGAGATGCCAGCCGGAGCCCCTGTGAGATGTCCCTGAGCGATTTGTCCGATGTCCTGAAGCCCGTGGCCGAAGCACGCGGGCTGCCGAACGCGCATTACACCTCGGAGGAGGTGTTCCAGGCGGAGCGGAAACCCTTGTGGTTCGACACATGGGCCGGGATCTGTACCGCATCCGACGTGCCGGAGCCGGGCGATGCGCGGCCTGTCGATTTCCTCGGCGTGCCGCTTTTCGTTCTGCGGGGCAAGGATGGGGTCGTGCGGGTGTTTCAGAACATCTGCCGCCACCGTGGCATGATCCTCGTGACCGAGCCGAGAAAGATCGAAGGGGCGATCCGCTGCCCCTATCATTCCTGGTGCTACAGCCACGAGGGCCGGCTTGTGGCCACGCCCCATGTCGGCGGCCCCGGGCACAACACCCATCCCGAGATGAAGCGGGAAGAGATGGGGCTGATGGAGGTGCGGGCCCATGTCTGGATGGACGTCGTCTTCATCAACCTCTCGGGCGACGCGCCCGCGTTCGAAGAGCAGCACGCGAAGCTGATCGACCGGTGGGGCGAGTTCGATGTGCCTCTCTACCATGGCGGGGCGGACAGCACGTTCACGCTGATATGCCGCACGAACTGGAAGCTGGCGGTGGAAAATTACTGTGAGAGCTATCACCTGCCCTGGGTGCATCCGGGTCTGAACAGCTATTCGCGGCTGGAAGACCATTACCACATCATGGAGCCCGAGTTTTCCGGGCAGGGCACGGAAGTCTATCGCCAGATAGAGGATGAGGACGGAATGCGGTTTCCCGATTTCCCGGGGCTTTCGGAGAAGTGGGATACGGCGGGGGAATACGTGACGGTGACGCCCAATGTTCTTCTGGGCGTGCAGCGGGACCACGTGTTCGCGATCCTTCTGGAGCCGAAGGGCGCGGGTGTGACGGAGGAGCATATCCACCTCTACTATGCCGTTCCCGAGGCGCCCGAGGGCCTGCGCCGGAAGAATGCCGCGCAGTGGCGCGTCGTCTTCGAGGAGGATATCGGCGTCGTCGAGGGGATGCAGAAGGCGCGTGGCGCCTGGGGCTATGACGGGGGCCGGTTCTCGCCCGCGATGGACGGGCCCACGCATCACTTTCACCGCTGGGTGGCGGAACGGCTTATGCGGAGCGAGGGCGCTCTGGCCGCGGAATGAGCCGGCCGGCGGGCGAGATAGAGGCCGGGCTTCTCGCCGCCCATGGGGCGGGGGACGGGACCGCGCTTGTCGGGCTTTACACGGAGGCCGCGGAGGCGGCGGGTGACGTGGACCGGGCGTGCTTCTTCCTGACCCATGCCTATATCTTCGCGCTCGAGGCCGGGGATGCGCGGGCCGGGGCGCTTTATGCGCGCCTGAAGGCGGAAGGTCGGGAGTCGTGAGCCTGGCGGACGCGCCTCCGGCGCGACATCCATCGTGGTCCCGCCTTCGGCGGGACGCCGCCTCCGGCGGGAGTATTTGGGCCAAAATGAAGGGAACTGCGCCATGAAGACGACGGCACGGGTGGTGGTGATCGGCGGGGGCGTGGTGGGCTGTTCGGTGGCCTATCACCTGACGAAGCTTGGCTGGGCGGATGTGATGCTGCTGGAGCGGTCGGAACTGACGAGCGGGTCGACATGGCACGCGGCGGGCGGCTTTCATACGCTCAATGGCGACACCAACATGGCCGCGCTTCAGGGCTATACAATCCGGCTTTACCGGGAGCTCGAGGAGATCACGGGCATGTCCTGCGGGTTGCACCACGTGGGCGGGATCACGCTGGCCGATAGCCCCGAGCGGTTCGACATGCTGAAGGCGGAGCGGGCGAAGCACCGCTACATGGGGCTTGAGACCAAGGTTCTGTCGCCCGAAGAGATCGTGGCGCGGACCGACGGGCTGGTGAACACCGACGGGATCCTCGGGGCGCTTTACGATCCGCTTGACGGGCACCTCGATCCGTCGGGGACGACCCATGCCTATGCGAAGGCCGCGCGGATGGGGGGCGCGGAGATCGTGACCCATTGCCGGGTGCTGGAGACCAGCCCGAGGGCGGACGGAACGTGGGACGTGGTGACGGAGAAGGGCACCGTGCATGCAGAGCATGTGGTGAATGCCGCCGGGCTTTGGGCACGGGAGGTGGCGGCGATGGCGGGCGTTTACCTGCCGCTTCTGCCGATGGCGCATCAGTACCTCGTGACCGAGGATATCCCCGAGATCTATGAACGCGGCGAGGAGTTTCCCCATGTGATGGATCCCGGTGGAGAGAGTTACCTGCGCCAGGAGGGCCGGGGGCTTTGCATCGGGTTCTACGAGCAGAAATGCGAGCCCTGGGCCGTCGGGGGAACGCCCTGGGAGTTCGGGCACGAGCTTCTGAACGACCAGTTCGAGAAGATCGAGGAGAGTGTGGATTTCGCCTATCGGCGGTTTCCGGTGCTGGAACGGGCCGGGGTGAAGCGGGTGATCCACGGGCCGTTCACCTTCGCGCCCGACGGGAACCCGCTGGTTGGGCCGGTGCCGGGGCTCAGGAACTACTGGTCGGCCTGTGCCGTGATGGCGGGGTTCAGCCAGGGGGGCGGCGTGGGCCTGAGCCTGGCGCAATGGATGGTCGAGGGTGAGCCCGAGCGCGATGTCTTCGCGATGGATGTGGCGCGGTTCGGGCGGTGGACGACGCCGGGTTACACCGTGCCGAAGGTGATCGAGAACTATCAGCGGCGGTTTTCGGTGAGCTATCCGAACGAGGAACTGCCCGCCGCGCGGCCTTTCCGGTCGACGCCGGTCTACGACATCTGGGAGGAGTTGGGCGCGGTCTGGGGGGCGCAGTACGGCCTCGAAGTGCCGAACTACTTCGCCCAGGGCGAGGAGCCGCGCTTCGAGACCCCGAGTTTCCGGCGGTCCAACGCCTGGGAGGCCGTGGCGCGGGAGGTGCGGGCGGTGCGTGAGGGGGTGGGGATCAACGAGACCCACAATTTCGGCAAGTTCCGCGTGGCGGGGCCGGGCGCGCGGGCCTGGCTTGACCGGATCATGGCGGGACGGATCCCGGGGCCGGGGCGCCTGTCGCTGACGCCGATGCTGTCGGAAAAGGGGCGGCTGATCGGGGATTTCACCGTGTCGTGCCTGAGCGAAGGCGAGTTCCGGCTGACGGCGAGTTACGGGGCGCAGGACTATCACTTGCGGTGGTTCGAGGCCCATGCCGAACCGGGGGTGATCGTCGAGAACATCTCGGACCGGGTGACGGGGTTTCAGATCGCGGGGCCGAAGGCGCGCGATGTGCTGGCCGCGGCGAGCGGGGCGGATGTGTCGAACGAGGCGTTCCGGTTTCTCGACGTGAAGCGGATGACGGTGGGGATGGCGGACTGCGTTGTGCAGCGGGTGAGCTATACCGGCGACCTGGGCTATGAGATCTTCTGCGATCCGGTGAGCCAGCGGGTGCTGTTCGGCTATCTCTGGCAGGCGGGGAAGGCGCACGGCATGGCGCCTTTCGGGATGCGGGCGATGATGAGCCTCAGGCTTGACCGCTTCTTCGGGTCGTGGATGCGGGAATACTCGCCCGATTACACGCCGGCGGAGACAGGGCTCGACCGGTTCATTTCGTGGAAGAAGGACGTGGATTTCATTGGTCGGGCGGCGGCGGAGGCGGAGCGGGCAGCGCCGCCGGACCGTGTTCTGGCTGCTTTTGTCGTCGAGGCGGAGGATGCCGATGTGGTGGCCTATGAGCCGATCTGGCTGGATGGCCGGGTGCAGGGCTTCTGCACCTCGGGTGGCTATTCACACTGGGCGGCGCAATCGGTTGCCCTGGGCTTCGTGCCGCGGGAGCGGGCGGCGGACGGGCTGGAGGTCGAGATCGAGATCCTCGGCGAGATGCGCAAGGCGCGGCTGGTGACGGACCCCCTGTTCGACCCCGAGGGCGCGCGGTTCAGGTCGTAGCGCCTTATTGCGCAGCGGCGACGGGGGAGGCGTAGGGTTCGAGATAGCCCGGGTCGAATTCGGCGAAGGCCATGGCTGCGGTGAGATTGGGGAAGCCGATCTTCCGGCCTGTGCCGGAGATCAGGCCCTGATCGCGCAGGCGGCGCATTGCACGGTTCACCGCGACGACCGAGAGCCCGCAGATCTGGCCGAGTTCGGTTTGGGAGAGGGGCAGGTCGTAGCCGCCATCCTCGAGCTGATGGACCTGTTCGAGGCGCAGCCGGATTTCGAGAAGCTGAAACAGGATGCGCTTGGCCGAGGCGCGGAGCGACAGCGACACGACCTGGTTCGAGACGATGTTCATCACCCGCATCGTGTGCCAGTTCAGCTTGTCCTGAAGCTCGGGCAGGCGTTGGGCGGCGTCGGCCATTGCCTTGGGATCGATTGCGATCGCCGCGCCATCGGTCAGGGCAACCGCGTCGAGGGTGGCGCGGCGGGTCTGACCATGGCGCACGATGTAGATATCGCCCGGGAGGTATGTGTTCACGACTTGCTGGCGGCCGTCGAGTGCCGTGTAGACACGCCCGACCCAGCCATCGGTAAGCAGGTAACTGTGTGAAATGACCGATCCCGCGGAGATCAGGTTTTCACCGTCACGGAAGGAAATGGTGCGAATGCTGCCCTTGTTCAGTTCAGCGATTTCGAGTTCGTTGAACGGTGCCGGAGACGGTTTCGCCAAGGGCGGCTGCCCAAGGGGGGATTGCCCGAATACGCGCAGTTCGTTCATGTCAACTCTCCATACCATCGCCCTAGGGTGACGGCGCTGGCTTCGCAAATAGAACGTTTGACGGTGCGGGAGGTTCCATCGGGGCATGCTGCGGGCCATGCCTGTCTTTGCTGAAGGTGTTTCTGCAAGGTGCTTGGTAGTTATTCCCGGGCGATCGCGGAATGATCGGCCCATGAGTTATGGAACACCGCAGGGCGGGCTTCCGCCGCAATCGCAGCTATTGACGGGCCGGGCCGTGTTTACAACGGCTTACGCGGTGGTTCCGCGGGGCGTTATGACCGATATCGTGACCTCGGCCTTCCCTGGGTGGGAGGGCGCGCGGGGCTGGGTTCTGGCGCGGCCGCTGACCGGGTTTGCGGAGACGTTCAGCCAGATCATCATGGAACTTGCGCCCGGGGGCGGATCGGATGCCCCGGAGAGCGATGCCGGTGCGGGGGCGGTGATCTTCGTCACCGGTGGGACGCCAACGCTGAGCCTCGGGGCGGCGGATCATGCGCTGGAGCCCGGGAGCTATGCCTATCTTCCACCGGGATGCGGATGGCGGATCCGGAACCGGGGGGCGGGGCCGGCGCGATTCCACTGGATCCGGAAACGCTGGCAACCGGCGCCGGGGCTTGAGCCGCCCGCGCCGTTCGTCACCCACGAGGCGCGGGTGGCGAAGGATCCGATGCCCGGAACGGATGGCGCGTGGGCGACGCAGCGTTTCGTGACGTCCGACGATCTGGCCCACGATTTCCACGTCAATATAGTGAGTTTCATGCCCGGGGCCGTCATTCCCTTTGCCGAGACCCATGTGATGGAGCACGGGCTTTACGTACTCGAGGGCAAGGCCGTCTACCGGCTGAACGACGACTGGGTGGAGGTGGAGGCCGGTGATTTCATGTGGCTGCGCGCCTTTTGCCCGCAGGCCTGCTATGCTGGCGGGCCGGGGCCGTTCCGGTACCTGCTTTACAAGGACGTCAATCGCCTGCCGTCGCTGATGCGCGCAGGCTGATCTGCGTCAGCATGTGAGCCGCGCCGATCTGGTGAAATGGATTCGCCGGACATCGGGGAGGTGGACCATGAGCGCACTTGGTTTGAAGATCATCGACGAATCCGTTCAGCAGGCGAATATCTGGATCAACGAGGTCGACGAGCGGGCCGGATGGGGCAACAAACAGCGTGCCTACAGGCTTTTGCGGTCGGTCTTGCATGCGATCCGCGATCATCTGAGCGTCGACGAAGCGGCGCAGCTTGCGGCGCAGATGCCGATCATGATCCGGGGGATCTATTACGAGGGCTGGGATCCATCGAAGACGCCGGTGCGTGACCGGACGCGCGCGGCCTTCCTGCAGGGGATTCAGCGAGACTTCCGGAGTGATCCGCTAGGGGACGAGGCGGCTGCCGTGGGCGCGGTTCTGGACACGCTCGATCACCGGATCTCGGAAGGCGAGATGAACAACGTCCGCCGCAGCTTTTCGAAGGATATCCGGGGTCTGTTTTTCGACTGACCTGCCGCGACGTCCCGAATTACCGCGTTGAAGCCCCGCTTCGGACCGCTATCGTTAAGGCGAGGCGATACGGGCGGAGAGACGGTATGAGCGGGCTTCTGGCACTTCTGGACGACGTCGCGGGAATCGCGAAGGTTGCGGCGGCATCGGTCGATGATGTGGTGGGGCAGGCCGTCAAAGCCTCGTCCAAGGCCGCGGGCGCGGTGATCGACGATGCAGCGGTGACGCCGAAATACGTGCATGGCTTTTCCGCCGATCGCGAGATTCCGATCGTCTGGAAGATCGCCAAGGGATCGCTGTTCAACAAGCTTGTGATCCTTCTGCCCCTGGCGCTGATCCTGCAGGCCTTCGCGCCCTGGGCGATCCCGCCCTTGCTGATGCTTGGGGGGGCGTATCTGTGTTTCGAGGGGGCGGAGAAGGTGTGGCACGTGGTGAACCCGGCGGATCACCATGCCGAGGATGTGTACAAGGAGAAGCTGAAGGACGCGCATCTTGAGGAAGCCAAGGTCAAAGGCGCGATCAAGACGGATTTCATCCTGTCGGCGGAGATCATGACGATCACGCTGTCGGCGCTGCCCGAGGACCTGCCGTTCTGGATGAATGCCGGGGCGCTGGGTGTGGCGGGGGTGCTGATCACGGTCGCGGTTTACGGAGCCGTGGGTCTTATCGTGAAGGCCGATGACGCGGGGCTGCACATGTGTGCGAACGGGCGGCTTCGCATGACGCGCTGGCTGGGGCAGGCCATCGTGAAGGGGATGCCTACCTTCATGAAGCTTCTTGTCATTGTGGGCACGGCGGCGATGATCTGGGTCGGCGGATCGATCATCGTGCACGGGCTGCACGAGATGGGTGTGCACGGGCCTTACGACTTCATTCACGATATTTCCGTGAGCGTGGCCGGCGCCGTGTCGCAGAACCTTGCGGGGGCCGTGGAGTGGATCGTGACCGCAGGGCTGGACGGGGTGGTGGGGCTGGCGCTTGGCTTCGTGCTGATCCCCGTATCGCATTACGTGCTGACGCCGGTGATGGGCCTTTTCCGGTCGGAAAAGGCGGCGCAGGGGGAGCACTGACGGCCGGGCGGGCATCGCGCGAGGGCTGAAGCGAAAAGGCCGGCGCTGCGGGTGCAGCGCCGGCCTTTTTTCGGGTCGTCAGGAAGGGATCAGGTGCGCGGGTCTGGCGCCCAGCGGCCTTCGAGAAGATCCTTGACCTTGGTGGCCGTCGCCTCTGCCGTGATGCCGAAATGTTCGTAAAGCTCTTCAGCCGGGCCGGAGGCACCGAAGCCGTGCATGCCGATGAAGCCGGACTTCTCGCGCTTGCCGCGTTCGCCGAAGAGCCAGCGATCCCAGCCGAAACGAACCAGCGCCTCGATCGCCACGCGGACGGGGCCGGCGGGGAGGACACGCTTGCGATAGGCTTCGTCCTGTTCTTCGAAAAGTTCCCAACATGGCATGGAGACGACGCGGGTGCCGATGCCCTCGGCCTGAAGAAGGTCGCGGGCCGCGAGCGCGATTTCGACTTCGGAGCCGGTGGCCATGAGAATCGCCTGGCGCTTGCCCTCGGCCTCGCGAAGGACATAGGCGCCCTGGGCCGTGAGGTTCTTGATCTTGTGCTCGGTCCGGACCGTCGGCAGGCCCTGGCGGGTCAGCGAGAGCACCGAGGGCGTCTTGGTCGAGGTCAGCGCGATTTCCCAAGCCTCTGCCGTTTCCACCGTATCGGCGGGACGGAAGACGCGGCAGTTCGGTGTCGCGCGCAGCATGGCGATATGTTCGACCGGCTGGTGCGTCGGCCCGTCTTCGCCAAGCCCGATGGAATCGTGGGTCATCACATAAACCGGTGCGATTTCCATCAGCGACGACAGCCGCATGGCGCCGCGGGCGTAATCGGTGAAGGTGAGGAACGTGCCGCCATAGGGCTTGATGCCGCCATGGAGGATCATGCCGTTCATCGCCGCCGCCATGCCGTGTTCACGGATCCCGAAATGGACGTAGCGGCCCTTGCGGTTTGACGGATCGAAGATACCGAGATCGGCGGTCTTGGTGTTGTTCGAACCGGTAAGATCGGCGGAGCCGCCGATGGTTTCGGGCATCACCGGGTTCACGACTTCGAGCACCATTTCGGAGCTTTTGCGCGTCGCGACCTTGGGCTGGGATTCGGAGATCTGCTTCTTCAGGGCGCGGATCGTGGCGGAGAGGCGTTTCGGCGCCTCGCCCGACATGACGCGGGCGAATTCCGCCTGGCGGTTCGAGGACAGGCTTTCGAGACGGCCCTGCCATTCGGCACGTTCGGCGCCGCCGCGGGCGCCAATGTGTTCCCACGCCGCCTTGACCTCGGCGGGGATTTCGAACGGGCCGTAAGGCCAGCCATAGGCGTCGCGCGTGGCCTGGATTTCGTCAGGGCCGAGGGGCGAGCCGTGGACCTTCGCGGTGCCTTCCTTCGTGGGGGCGCCGAAGCCGATCCGCGTCTTGCAGGCGATCATCGTGGGTTTCTTGGAGGATTTCGCCTTGGTCAGGGCGGCGTCGATATCCTCGGGGTCGTGGCCGTCGCAGGAAATCACCTGCCATCCCGCGGCCTGGAAGCGGCGCGGCTGGTCGGTGATGTCCGACAGCGAGAGTTCGCCGTCGATCGAGATGTTGTTGTCATCCCAGAGCACGATGAGCTTGCCGAGCTTCTGCATGCCGGCAAGGCCGATCGCCTCGTGGCTGATGCCTTCCATCAGGCAGCCGTCGCCCGCGATGACGTAGGTGTAGTGATCGACGATCTTCTTGCCGAAACGGGCGCGGAGCGCTTCTTCGGCGATGGCGAAGCCGACGGAGTTGGCGAGGCCCTGGCCGAGCGGCCCGGTCGTTGTCTCAATTCCCTTGGCGTGGCCGTATTCGGGGTGACCCGCGGTCTTGAAGCCGAGCTGGCGGAAGTTCTTGATCTGCTCCAGCGTCATGTCGGCGTAGCCGGTGAGGTGGAGCAGCGCATAGAGAAGCATAGAGCCATGGCCGGCAGAGAGGATGAAGCGATCGCGGTCGGGCCAGTCAGGGGCCGAGGCATCGAATTTCAGGTGTTTCTCGAAAAGGACTGTGGCGACATCGGCCATGCCCATGGGCATGCCCGGATGGCCCGAATTGGCCGCCTGAACGGCATCCATGGCCAGTGCCCGGATCGCGGTTGCCTTTTGCCAGTGGTCGGGGTGAAGCTCTCTCAGTCGTGCGATGTCCAAAGGTCCCGTGTCCTATCTTGACGCCGCGCCAGCTGCGGCGGGTGACGACCTGATACCAGCCTCGGGGCCAAGTGCAAGGCGGCGCGGGGCCGCCCCGGGGAGGGGGTGAACTCCCAGACCCATCTGGCTAGAATTGGCGGAATGGTTGCCGGCCTGATTCGGAGCGGATGACCAAGAGGACAGGGCGAACCAGGTAAAGGGGACGCGAGGATGTCGGACATCGCGGAGCTCGAGCAGCGGATCACCGCGGCGCTGGAGCGGGTTGGGGCGGCTGTTTCCCGCCTGTCGGCGGATGATCAGAGCGAATTGCAGGATCAGCTTGCCGCGGAGCGGGAGGCGAATGCCCAGCTTGAAGAGCGCGTGCGCGCGATCAAGGAGCGGCAGGAGACGATGGTGGCCTCGCTGCAGGAAGAGGTCTCGACGCTGCGGCAGGCGCTGACCGATACGGATGCGGATTTGCAGCGGCTGAGATCGGTGAATGCCGAACTGCGCCAGTCGAACGCGGCGCTTCGGCAGGCGAATGCCGCGGGGCTTGCCGATCCCGACCTTGTCAACAGTGCGCTCGAGACGGAAATCGAGGCCTTGCGCGAACTCAACGAGGCGAACCGGGCGGAGATCGACCGGGCGCTCGCGGAACTTGAACCCATGCTGAAGGAGGCGGCCAGTGCCTGAGGTGACGATCACGATCGGCGGGCGGGATTTCGAAGTGGCCTGCCAGGATGGCGAGGAGCATTTCCTTCACGCCGCGGCCCAGATGCTGGACACCGAGGCGCAGACGCTGCTGAGCCAGATCGGGCGGATGCCGGAAAGCCGGATGCTTCTGATGGCCGGGCTTCTGCTGGCCGACAAGGCCGCCGGGGCGGATGACCGGGTAAAGGCGATGGAGAAGCAGGTGGGATCGCTTACCGCGCAGCTTGAAGAGGCGCGGGAGGCGGCGATGACACCAAGGGAGGTGGAAGTCGCGCGGATCCCCGAAGAGGTGACCGATACGCTTTCGGAACTCGCCGCAAGGGCCGAGGCGCTGGCGGATGCGGTGGAGGAGCGCGTGGGCGCGGCCTGACCGCAGACCGGTCGAGACCGGCACACAGGCAGATTGCAGCGGGGCGCCCAGATGGGCGCCCCGTGTCGTTCAGAAGGCCGGTTTTGTCTGGCGCCGCCGCTGCATCAGGACGATGAGCGCCAGAAGCGCCAGGGCCGGAATGTAGAAGACGTATTTCGACATCCGCTCACGCGGGGCCTGGATCGAAGCCAGCCGTACCGGCGTATCGGCGTAGAAATCGAAATCGGCCAGCTTTTCGGCCGAGGGTGTGCCGAACATCGGCTCGTCAAGCCGCACCACCTCGCCTTCCGGGAAGAGCAGGAGGCCCGAGGCGTCGATGCGTTCCTGTGCCGTGCCTTCGCCCTCGATATCCATAACTAGGGTGGTCGAGGCCGTTTCGCCGGTGTTGAAATCGGGGCCTTCGATCTGAAGCCGGAGCCGCGACCCCGCGGGCGCATCAGCCACCGCCTGTTCGAACTGCGCAGGCGGGATATCCAAGAACGGGCTTTGCAGCATGTTGAGCCAGAAGCCCGGCACGAAGAGCGTAAAGGCCACGACGAGAAGGCCGGCGGTTTCGTGGATGCGCGATTTCGCCAGGAAATAGCCCTGGGTGGCGGCGGCAAAGAGCAGCATCGCGATGGTCGCCACGATGAAGATGAAGACCGCCTGGAGGATCCCTCCCGTCGTCCCGAGATCGACCCCGTAAAGGATCAGCGTCGGATTGTAGATGAAGAGGAAGGGCAGGGCGACCGTCCGGAGGGAGTAGAAGAAGGCCGTGAAGCCCGTCTTGATCGGGTCGCCGCCGGAGACGGCGGCGGCGGCAAAGCTGGCAAGCCCCACCGGCGGTGTCACATCCGCCATGATCCCGAAGTAGAACACGAAGAGGTGCGCGGCGATCAGGGGCACGATCAGGCCTTCCTGCGCGCCAAGCGACACAACGACCGAGGCCATGAGCGAAGAGACCACGATGTAGTTGGCCGTCGTCGGAAGGCCCATACCGAGGATCAGCGAGAATATCCCAACGAAGATCAGCATCAGGATCAGGATGCCGCCCGAGAGCTGTTCGACGAGCCCCGCGAGTTCGGTGCCGATCGGGGTTTTCGTCACGGTGGCGACGATGATGCCCGCCGCCGCCGTGGCGACGCCGATGCCGATCATGTTGCGGGCGCCAGCGATGAGGCCCTCGATCAGGTCGGAGAACCCTTCCGAGATCTGGCCGCCGATATCGCCGGCATTGCCGCGGAAGATGGCCTTCAGGGGCTTTTGCGTGACGATGATGAAGAGCATGAGCGCGGTGGCGTAGAAAGCCGATTTGGCCGGGCTCTGCTGTTCGACCATCAGGAACCAGATCAGGACGAAGATCGGGAGGATGTAGTGGAGGCCGGTTGCGTAGACCTCTCCCACGGTCGGGATCTTGATTTCCGGGTCGTTCGGATCGTCGGCTTCCAGATCTGGCTGGCGGGCCGCGACGGCGACGAGCCAGAGATAGGCAAGCCCGAGAAGGCTCATCATGATCGGGGCCGTCAGGCTGGGCACGGCGGCTTCGAGGGCGTGGACGCCGTAGATCAGCGCCGTGAAGCCCACACCGAAGACGACGAAGCCGATGAAGGTTTTCACGATCATGCCGAGGAAGGATTTCGCCTCGCCGAGGGCGGGCATGTCCTTCTTCAACGCTTCGAGATGCACGATGTAGACGAGCGCGATGTAGGAGATCACCGCCGGGATGAAGGCGTGCTTGATGACCTCGACATAGGAGATCCCGATGAACTCGACCATGAGGAAGGCGGCCGCGCCCATGACCGGCGGCATGATCTGGCCGTTCACCGATGAGGCGACCTCGACCGAGCCCGCCTGTTCGGAGGTGAAGCCCACGCGCTTCATCAGCGGGATGGTGAAGGTACCGGTGGTGACGACATTGGCGATGGACGAGCCCGAGATCAGGCCGGTCATGGCCGAGCCCACGACCGCTGCCTTGGCCGGGCCGCCGCGGAGGTGGCCAAGGCCCGCGAAGGCGAGCTTGATGAAGTAGTTGCCCGCGCCCGCCTTGTCGAGCAGCGAGCCGAAGAGGACGAAGAGGAAAACGAAGGCCGTCGAGACGCCGAGCGGGATGCCGAAGACGCCGGCCGTGTCGAGCCACTGGGCGTTGATGAGCGACGTGAAGGACAGGCCTTCATGTTCGATCAGTTCGGGGATCAGCCAGCCGGTGCCGAAATAAGCATAGAGCAGGAAAAGCCCGCCCACGATCGTCAGCGCGGGGCCAAGCGCGCGGCGCGAGGCCTCGAGCAGCAGGACGAGGCCGGCGGCACCGATGATGACCTGGGTTTCGGTCGGCAGGCCCGAGCGGGCGGTGACGGCGAGGTGATCGGAGAAGGCGAAGACGTAGAAGGCGCAGGCCGCGGCGGCGATGGCGAGGATCCAGTCGACGACCGGCACCCGGTCGCGCGGGGAATTCTTGAAGGCGGGGTATGCAAGGAAGGCCAGGAAGACCGCGAACATCAGGTGGATGGGACGCGTCTGGGAGGCGTTGAAGACCGGAAGGTACTGGCCGAACCAGAGCATGGGCTGGGCGATCCAGAGCTGGAACAGCGACCAGACGAGCGCCGTTCCGGCGATCAGCAGGGCGACGGAGCGGTTTGACGGTTCACGACCGCCGGTATCGGTGCTTGCGACGAGATCCTGAAGTTCGGCGTCGCTGAGCCCGCGATCCTTGCCGTCCTGTGACTGGTCGGTCATGGCCCATTCCCCTTCGAGCTATGTCTTATGGAAAAGGTCGCCTTGTCAGGCGGTCCTGAGCGGCGGGGCGCATTTGCGCCCCGCCGCAAGTCTGTGCGCGTGCGGCGTTATTCGATGAGGCCGGCTTCGCGGAAGTACTTTTCGGCACCAGCGTGGAGCGGCGCGGAAAGACCGTCATTTGCCATCTGCTTGGGATCGAGATTGGCGAAGGCCGGGTGCAGGCCCTTGAACTGGTCGATGTTCTCGAACACAGCCTTGACGACTTCGTAGACGACCTCTTCGGGCACGTCGGTGGACGTCACGAAGGTGGCGCCGACACCGAAGGTGGTGGTGTCGTTGTCGTTGCCCCGGTACATGCCGCCCGGGATCGTGGCGACCCGGTAGTAGGGGTTGTCGTTGATCAGCCCTTCGATTTCGGGGCCGGTCACGTTCACGAGCACGGAATCACAGGCCGTCGTCGCTTCCTGGATCGAGCCCGAGGGGTGGCCGACGGTGTAGATCATCGCGTCGATGTTGTTGTCGCACAGCGCCTGGCTTTGTTCCGCTGCCTGAAGTTCGGAGGCCAGGGCGAAATCGCCGGTTGTCCAGCCCTTGGCTTCGAGCACCACGTCCATCGTGCCGCGCTGACCGGACCCCGGGTTGCCGATGTTGACGCGCTTGCCCTTCAGGTCGTCGAAGTTCGAAATCCCGGCATCGGCGCGGGCGACCACGGTGAAGGGTTCGGGGTGGACCGAGAAGACAGCGCGGAGACCTTCGAAGGCGCCCTGCTCTTCGAACTGGGAGGAGCCGTTATAGGCGTGGAACTGCCAGTCGGACTGGGCCACGCCGAATTCAAGCTCGCCATTGCGGATCGCATTGATGTTGAACACCGAACCGCCGGTGGATTCGACGCCGCAGCGGATTCCGTGTTCGGCGCGCCCGCGGTTCACCAGACGGCAGATCGCGCCGCCGGTCGGGTAGTAGACGCCTGTTACGCCGCCCGTGCCGATGGCGATGAAGGTTTGCTGAGCGCTGGCTGCGCCCGCAGCAAGCGTCACGGCGGCCAATGCGCCGAGGAAATGGGCTTTCATGTATTTCTCCCTTATGCGCCGCATCCCTTAAAGTCTCGTGCGGCATGGATTTGTGTGCCTGAAGGGTGCGTTAACCGAGAGGGTAAGGTCAACCGAAATTGCGCGGCGCTGCCCGTAGAATGTTGTTTAAAATAATAAAAGGGGCGGCGCCGGATGCCCGGAACCGCCCCGAAAGCAAACGCTTTTTCGTTAAGCGTTGTGTTCCCGAATCTTGTTCGCCGCGTCCTTGTCGAAGGCCACGCCGCTTTGCTCGAAGAGGGTATCGAGCTCTCCCGACAGCGTCATTTCGGTGATGATATCGCAGCCGCCCACGAATTCGCCCTTCACGTAAAGCTGGGGGATCGTCGGCCAGTCGGAATACTCCTTGATGCCCTGTCGGATGCCTTCGTCTTCAAGAACGTTCACGTCCTGGAATTCGACACCCATGTAGTTGAGGACGCCCGCCACGCGGGAGGAAAAGCCGCATTGAGGCATCATCTTGGTGCCCTTCATGAAGAGCACGACGTCGTTTCCGGTGACGGTGTCCTTGATCTGGTCTTCAACGGTTGAGGTCATTCTTTCCGATCCTTGCTTCTGGGCACGAAGCCCTTTGCGTATTCCTGCGGGTCGCGGGGGACCCGAAACTGCGACTGGTGCCCGCCGCCGCCGCCGCCCGAGAAATAGCTCGAGTCGATCACGTGATATCCGGTGCCCGGCTCGGCGCCGCGTTCGTCATGCCGTTCGCGGCGAACCACGGCGAGCGCACGCAGCAAAAGAACGACGAAGATCGCGAGCGATATCCAGACTATCGGGTGGGCCCAGGTCATTCCGGCACGCGGGTGGTGAGGGCGAGCGCGTGGAGTTCGCCATTCGGCCCATCCATCTTGCCCTTGAGCGCGGCGTAGACGGCACGCTGCTGCTGCACGCGGTTCATGCCGCGGAAGCTTTCATCGATTACGAGGGCGGACATGTGGACGCCGTCGTCCCCGCCCACCTCGATCCGGGCGTTGGGGAAGCTTTCGCGGAGCAGCGTTTCGATTTCATGGGCCTGCATCGGCATCGGCGGGTGTCCTGTTGGGTCGTGATGGATGTAATTTAATGTGCCGTGGAAGGAGCGGCAAGATTGACTGGCGCCGGTTGGGAGCGGCTTGGGCGGCGCGGGCCCTCAGCCCACCGCCGCCTCGAAGGCAGAGCCATGGAGGGCGAAGAGTTCGCTTGCGGGGGCCTCGGAACGGCCGATTGCGATCGTCTCTCCGCCGAAGCGGCCGACATTGGTGACAGGCACGCCCGCACGGCCGGCGGCGGCCATCAGTGCCTCGGCGCAGTCGAAATCGGTGGCGACGAGGTAGCGCGCCTGATCTTCGCCAAAAAGGGTAGGGATGTCAGAGACATCGAGGCGGAGGCCGATCCCGGCGGCGGCGGCCAGTTCAAAGGCCGCGAGGGCAAGGCCGCCATCAGAGAGATCTGTGGCGGCGTGGATATAGGCGGCGGAGGCGCGGATCAATTCGCCCGCCCGGAGTTCGGCGTCGAGATCGACGGGCGGTGCGTCGCCCTCTTCGCGCCCGAAGGCCTCGGCCAGAAGCGCGGACTGGCCGAGATGGCCCGCCGTGGCGCCGATGAGAATGGCGTGATCGCCATCGCGCGCGCGGCCCGCGATCATCTGGTCTGCGGAGGCGATCAGCCCGACCGCGCCGATCGTCGGCGTGGGCAGGATCGCCTGGCCATCGGTTTCGTTGTAGAGCGAGACGTTGCCCGAGACGATCGGCATGTCGAGCGCCGCGCAGGCCTCGCCGATGCCTTTGATCGCGTGGACGAACTGCCCCATGATCTCGGGCTTCTCGGGGTTGCCGAAGTTGAGGTTGTCGGTGGAGGCAAGCGGGCGCGCACCCACGGCCGAGAGGTTGCGATAGGCTTCGGCAACCGCCTGTTTGCCACCCTCGAAGGGGTTGGCGCGCACGTATCGGGGCGTAACGTCGGAGGTGAAGGCCAGAAGCTTGTCGGTGCCGTGCACGCGGACGATGCCCGCGCCGAGGCCCGGACCCTCAGCCGTGTCGGCCAGCACCATGCTGTCATACTGTTCGAAGACCCAGCGCTTCGAGGCATAGTTGGGCGAGCCGATCAGCGCGCGGAGGCCTTCGAGCGGGTCGATTTCCAGCGCCTCTTCGAAGGCTGCCGCAGGGGCGGGGGCGACGTGGGGCCGGTCGTATTCGGGGGCTTCGCCGGACAGGGGCGAGAGGGGGAGATCCGCCTTCACCTCGTTGCCCTGAAGGATGAGGAAACGGTCTTCGGCGATGGTTTCGCCGACGATGGCGAAATCGAGATCCCACTTGTCGAAAATTGCGCGGGCCTCTGCCTCCTTCTCGGGCTTGAGAACCATGAGCATACGCTCCTGGCTTTCTGACAGCATCATCTCGTAAGCCGTCATGGCGGTTTCGCGGACGGGGACGCGATCGAGATCGAGGCGGATCCCCAGGCCGCCCTTGTCGCCCATTTCGACCGCCGAGCAGGTGAGGCCCGCGGCACCCATATCCTGGATCGAGATCACCGCGCCGGAGGCCATGAGTTCAAGGCAGGCCTCGAGCAGGCGCTTTTCGGTGAAGGGATCGCCGACCTGAACCGTGGGGCGCTTTTCCTCGATCGTGTCGTCGAATTCGGCCGAGGCCATGGTGGCGCCGCCGACGCCGTCGCGCCCGGTCTTTGCGCCGAGATAGACGACGGGCATGCCGACGCCCGAGGCGGCGGAGTAGAAGATCTTGTCGGCATCGGCGAGGCCGGCCGCGAAGGCATTGACGAGGCAGTTGCCGTTATAGGCGGGATGAAAGCGGACCTCGCCGCCCACGGTGGGCACGCCGAAGGCGTTGCCGTAGCCGCCAATCCCTTCGACCACGCCCGCGACGAGGCGGCGGGTTTTCGGGTGCGCGGGTTCGCCGAAGCTGAGCGAGTTCATTGCCGCGATGGGGCGCGCACCCATGGTGAAGACGTCGCGGAGGATGCCGCCCACGCCGGTGGCGGCCCCCTGGTAGGGTTCGATGTAGGACGGGTGGTTGTGGCTTTCCATCTTGAAGACCACCGCCTGGCCGTCGCCGATATCGACGATGCCTGCATTCTCGCCGGGGCCGCAGATGACCTGCGGGCCTTCGGTAGGAAGCGTGCGGAGCCATTTCTTGGAGGACTTGTACGAACAGTGTTCGTTCCACATGGCCGAGAAGATGCCGAGCTCCGTGAAGCTGGGCGTGCGTCCGACGATCTTCAGGATGCGGTCGTATTCGTCGGGTTTCAGCCCGTGTGCTTCGACGAGCTCCGGTGTGATCTCCGGTTCCTGCATATCTGCCCCCCGTTCTTGCCCCGCGACGCTTTTAGGCGAAGGGCCGGGGAGGGGAAAGTGGGAAGCGGAGGCGGAGGAGCCGCGTGCACAAAAAAAGAGGCCGAGCACTAAGCTCGGCCCAAGTCCAACAGGGAGGTTGCCGTCGGCGGGATTGCTCAACCACCGGCGACACGAGGCATGTAATCCGCACTGTGCCGCCGATCAAGGCAAACTGCCTAAAATTACCGCAATCCAGATATGCGCTCAGCGCATGGCTATGTCCCAACCGTCGCTGCCGCCTCTGCTTTCTTGCGGCGGCGGTGGGCGATGATCTCGTCGGTGACGAAATCGCGGAAGGCGGCGATGCGTTTCGATTGCCTGAGTTCTTCGGGATAGGCGAGAAAGACCGGCACCTCGTTCGATTCAATCTCCGGCAGCACGCGCTCGAGCTGCGGGAAATCCTCGATCACGTAATCAGGCAGGACGCCTATGCCGAGATTGGCCAGCGTGGCCTGGAGAACGCCGAAGTAGTTGTTGACGGTGAGCGTCGAGGGAACGTTGTGGGTAAGGAGTTCCTGCACGAGGGCCGCGCCGGCGGAGACCTGGAAAGACGATGTGCTTTGACAGATCAGGCGGTGCTTCGAGAGATCGGAGGGGCGTTCGAGCCGGCCGCGTTCGTCGAGATACTGGGGGGTCGCGTAGAGGCGCATGTGGACGCTCATCAGGCGGCGGCGGATCAGATCGGCCTGGCTCGGCTCCTTCATCCGGATCGCCACGTCGGCCTCGCGCATGGGGAGGTCGAGCACCCGTTCCTCGAGGTTCAGGTCGATCTTCAGGTCGGGATATTTCTCGTAGAGCTTGGGCAGGCGCGGGGCGAGCCAGAGCGTGCCGAAGCCGATCGTGGTGGTGACGCGGAGTTCGCCGAACACCTCTTCCTCGCTGTCGCGGATGCGTGCTTCGGCCGTGTCGAGGCGGCGTGCCATGGCGGAGGTGGCATCGAAGAGAAGTTCGCCCTGTTCGGTGAGAATCAGGCCGCGGGCGTGGCGGTGGAAGAGGGTGGCACCCAGGGTTTCTTCCAGTGCCCGGATCTGGCGGGAGACCGCCGATTGCGACAGGTGGAGGGTTTCGCCGGCATGGGTCAGACTGCCCGCATCGGCCACTGCGTGGAATATTCTTAGCTTGTCCCAGTCCATCGCCTCAGACCCGAAAAATGTTAGCGTTAAAAACTGTCTCCTCCTTATCCGGGGTTATGCTGCAATTGCAAACTGTCGATGACACGAAGATTTGCTTTCTAGGTCAGAAATTATGACCTATAATTGAAGGCAGGAGGTCCCTCATGTCACTGCGCGATGTCAGCCTTCATGATCGGTATGATCTTACGAAATCAGACGTCCTGCTGAACGGCACCCAGGCGCTTGTGCGGCTGATGCTGATGCAGCGGGCGCGGGATGAAGCGGCGGGGCTGAATACCGCCGGGTATGTCACCGGGTATCGCGGCTCTCCGCTTGGTGCCGTCGACCAGATGATGGCGCGGGCGAAATCGGTGCTGGAGCCTGCGCAGATCAAGTTTCAGCCCGGCCTGAACGAGGATCTGGCGGCAACCGCGCTTTGGGGCACGCAGCAGGCGGAACTCCGGGGCGAGGGGGCCTATGACGGGGTGTTCGGGCTTTGGTACGGCAAGGGCCCCGGTGTGGACCGGTCTGGCGACGTGATGCGGCATGCCAACATGGCGGGCACATCGCCCCATGGCGGTGTCCTGATGGCGATGGGCGACGATCACACCGGCGAAAGTTCGACCGTGTGCCACCAGTCGGACTGGGCGCTTGTCGATGTCTATATGCCTGTTCTATCGCCTGCAGGGGTGCAGGAGATCCTGGATTACGGGCTTTACGGATACGCGCTGTCGCGGTTCGCGGGGGTGTGGGCCGGTCTCAAGCTGATGAAGGATACCGTCGAGGTGACGAGTGTCGTGGACGCGCGGCTTGACCGGATGCAGTTCGTCACGCCCGAGTTCGATATGCCCGAGGGCGGGCTGAATATCCGGCTTCACGATCACTGGATCGAGCAGGAAGCGCGGATGATCGATTACAAGCGCTTTGCCGCGGAAGCCTTTGCCCGAGCGAATAAAATCGACCGTCGGGTGTGGGGAAGTGCCGGTGCGAAGATCGGGTTCGTGGCGGCGGGGAAGAACTGGCTGGATCTCGAGCACGCCTTCGGGCTTCTCGGGATCGATGCGGGCGAGGCGGAGCGGCTGGGGATCACCACCTACAAGATTGGCCAGACCTTTCCGATGGATATGGCGAGTTTCCACGACTGGGCCGAGGGCCTCGACCTGATCGTGGTGGTCGAAGAGAAGCGCAAGCTGATCGAAGTGCAGATCAAGGAGGCGATTTTCGACGACCGGCAGGGGCGGCGTGTCTATGGCTGGTACAAGGGCGGTGCCGGAGGCCTGCACGACGCAGAGCTTTTCCCGACGCGCATGGCGCTTGATCCGGTGATGGTGGCCGAGAAGATCGGCGGCATCCTGATCGAGGAGGGGCGAGGCACGGATCGCATCAAGGCCGGGCTGGAAACCATTGCCTCTGCGAAAATTTCCGACAATGCCGAGGATATCGCGGCGCGGCTTCCCTATTTCTGTTCGGGGTGTCCGCACAATACCTCGACCAAGGTGCCCGACGGCAGCCGGGCCTATGCCGGGATCGGCTGTCATTTCATGGCGCGATGGATGGACCGGGGCGTGTCGGGCTTCACCCATATGGGGGGCGAAGGCGCGAACTGGATCGGCGAGGCGCCGTTTTCGAAGACCGAGCACGTGTTCCAGCAGCTTGGCGACGGGACCTACAACCATTCGGGGTTGCTGGCGATCCGGGCCGCGCTGGCGGCGGGGACGAACATCACCTTCAAGATCCTCTACAACGATGCCGTGGCGATGACCGGCGGGCAGGGGAATGAGGGGAACCTGACGCCCGACCGGATCGCACGGGAGATTCAGGCGGCGGGGGTTCAGGAGATCGCCATCGTCTATGATCCGAAGGAGGAGCCGTCGCGGGGGCCGTTTCCGAGCGGCGTGAGCTGGCATGAGCGTGACGAACTTCCGAAGGTGCAGGAGCGGTTCCGCGCGATCAAGGGCGTCTCGGCGATCATCTATGTGCAGACCTGCGCCGCCGAGAAACGGCGGCGGCGGAAGCGCGGCACGTTCCCCGATCCCGACCGGCGGATCTTCATCAACACCGATGTCTGCGAGGGGTGCGGGGATTGCGGGGTGCAGTCGAATTGCGTCTCGATCGTGCCGGTGGAGACGGAACTGGGTCGGAAGCGCGCGATCGACCAGTCTTCCTGCAACAAGGATTATTCCTGCGTGAAGGGCTTCTGCCCGTCTTTCGTGAGCGTCGAGGGCGGCGCGTTGCGGAAGGAGGCGCGCGCGGACGTGCAGGTGGGCGCGCTGCCCGAGCCCAAACTTCCCGAGATCGACGGCACGTGGAACGTGGTGATCACCGGGGTCGGGGGCACGGGTGTCGTGACGATCGGCGCCGTGCTGGCGATGGCGGCCCATGTGGACGGCAAGGGGGCGGGGATGATGGAGATGGCGGGACTCGCCCAGAAGGGCGGTGCCGTGCACATCCATTGCCGGATTGGTGAGAAACCGTCCGATATCAAGGCGATCCGGGTTGCGACGGGCGAAGCGGACGCGCTGATCGGAGGGGATCTGGTGGTGAGCGCGGGGTCGAAGACCCTGGGACTGACCGCCACGGGACGGACGGGGGCCGTCGTCAACAGCCACGAGATCATCACAGGCGAGTTCACGCGGGACCGCGAATTCCGCATTCCGTCGGAGCGGCTGGCGCTGGCGCTGGAGCGGAAGCTGCGCGACCGGGTGAACCTGTTCGATGCCTCGTCGCTGGCGGAGGCGCTGATGGGAGATTCGATCTATTCCAACATGATGACCTTCGGTGCGGCCTGGCAGAAAGGCCTGATCCCCGTGTCACGGGCAGCGATCGAGAAGGCGATCGAGCTGAACGGGACGGCAGTTGAGCGGAATCTTCGCGCGTTCGAGCTGGGCCGCTGGGCGGTGGAGATGCCGGAGGCGGCGGCGGAGCTTCTGGCGCCGACGGTGGTGGATCTGCCGAAGACGCTTGCGGAGCGGATCGCGTTCCGGGAACGGCATCTGACCGAGTACCAGGGCCTGCGGCTGGCGCGGCGCTACCGCAAGCTCGTCGACCGTGTCGAGGACGCGGGGCTGAAGGAGGCGGTGGCGCTCGGCTATCACAAGCTGTTGGCCTACAAGGACGAGTACGAGGTGGCGCGGCTTCTGCTGGAGACCCGGTCGAAGGCGGAGGAGGCGTTTTCGGGCGATCTGAAGCTGACCTATCACCTGGCCCCGCCGATCCTGTCGAAGACGGGCCCCGGCGGGCGCCCCAAGAAGCGCGATTTCGGGCAGGGGATGGAGCGGTGGTTCGGTGTTCTGGCGCGGCTTAAGGGGCTGAGGGGCACGCCGTTCGATGTGTTCGGTTACTCTGCCGAGCGGCGGATGGAGCGCAAGCTGATCCGGCAATACGAGAAGGATATGGCCCGGATCCTCGCCGATCCGCCGAAGAACATGCCGGCCGCTGTGGAGCTTGCGCGGCTGCCACTGGAGATCCGCGGGTTCGGCCCGGTGAAGCATGCGAGTGCGGAGGCCGCGGCGCGGCGGCGCGAGATGCTTCTGGGCGCGCTCGACAAGCGCCCGGTTCTCGATCAGGCGGCGGAGTGATCGCCCCAGCCTGAGATCACCGCGTCCGCTTCCAATTCGACGAGCCATTCGGGGTTCACGAACCGCGAGACCGCCATGATCGCGTCGACCGGACGGATCTCGCGGAAGTAGAGTTTGCGCGCCTCGATGGCGGGTTTCCAGTTGTCGATATTGGTGAGGATGACCCGGGTCCGGACGACATCGTGAAGCCCTGATCCGGCCTGTTCGAGCGCCTCCTTGATGATCTCGATGCAGCGGATGGTCTGAGCCTGCACATCGCCCACGCCGACGGTGGAGCCGTCGGGCGCGACGGGGGCCGTCCCACCGATGCTTATGAAGGGGCCGACCCGGACGGCGCGACTGAAGCCAACGACCGCCTCCATCGGGTTTCCGTTCGAGATCAGTTCCCTGTCGAATGTATCCATCTTTTGCGTCCCCGTGACACGCTGCCGAGCGCAGTGTCGCATGGCCGACATAATCTGTGGCGAAAAATCGAAAGGTGCCCTAGAGGCAATAGAAAGGTATCGAGAGGCAGCCGGGCATGAGCGCTCAGCGGCAGGTCGCACGGGAAATCAGCTATGCAAGCTCTGCCCAGACACGGGGCGGGCGTGCTGTCATCCGGGTTCTGGAAAATGTCACCGGCCGGATCCGACTGATCAAGCGGGCCAACGGGTATGAGCACGAGGTCGCGCGGGGGCGGGACTTCTGGGAGGTGATGGTCGAACGCTATGGCCTGTCGCTCGACATCGTGGGCGGGAGCCTCGACAACATCCCGCGGACCGGGCCGCTGATCCTTGTGGCGAACCATCCCTACGGCATCCTCGACGGTCTGACGATGGGCCATATCCTGTCGACCGTGCGGGGCGATTTCCGCATTCTGGCGAACCGGGTGTTCCGCAAAGCGCGGGAGCTTGACCGGATCATCCTGCCGATTTCCTTCGACGAGACGAAGGAAGCGGTGGCCAGCAACCTGCAGACGCGACGGCTTGCGCTTCAGTACCTCGCGGAAGGCGGCGCGATCGGGGTGTTTCCGGGCGGCACGGTGTCGACCGCGGAGCGCCCGTTCGGCCAGCCGCTTGACCCCGGCTGGCGGGCTTTTACCGCGCGAATGATCGCGAAGAGCGACGCGGCCGTGGTGCCGATGTATTTCCTCGGCGCCAACTCGCGGTTGTTCCAGGTGGCCAGCCACATGCATTCGACCCTGCGGCTGGCGCTTCTGATCAAGGAATTCAAGCGCCGGGTGGACGAGCCCGTCCAGGTGGTGATCGGGGAGCCGATTTCGCGCGAGGATCTGGACCGGCACCGCGCGGATACGCGGGCGATGATGGACTTTCTGCGCCAGCGGACCTATGCCCTGTCTCCGACACCGCTGAGATCGACCGGCTACGGGTTTGAGTTCGAGGCGCGCTACAAGGGATAGGGCTTATGGCTGTCGGGATTTTCGACTCCGGTCTGGGCGGACTGACCGTGCTGGATGCCGTGACCAAGCGTTTGCCGGAGGTGCCCTTCGTCTATTTCGGGGACAATGCCCATGCGCCTTACGGGGTGCGGGATGCCGATGACGTCTATCAGCTGACCACCGCTGCTGTTGAGCGGCTTTGGGGGGCGGGCTGCGACCTTGTGATCCTGGCCTGCAATACCGCTTCGGCCGCCGCGCTGCGGCGGATGCAGGAGAGCTGGGTGCCGCCCGAGAAGCGTGTGCTTGGCGTGTTCGTGCCCCTGATCGAGGCGCTGACGGAACGGCAGTGGGGCGACAATTCTCCGCCCCGCGAAGTGGCGGTGAAGCACGTGGCGCTGTTTGCGACGCCCGCCACCGTGTCGAGCCGGGCGTTTCAGCGGGAGCTGGCGTTCCGGGCGATCGGGGTGGATGTGGAGGCGCAATCCTGCGGCGGCGTTGTCGATGCGATCGAGGAAGGGGACGAGATCCTTGCCGAAGCGCTCGTCCGGTCGCATGTGGATGCGTTGAAGCGGAAAATGCCGAGGCCCGATGCCGCCGTGCTGGGCTGTACCCATTACCCGCTGATGGAGCGCGTGTTTCAGGACGCGCTGGGCGACGATGTGAAGGTGTTCAGCCAGGCGCACCTGGTGGCCGAGAGCCTAGCCGATTACCTCGACCGGCGGCCCGAGATGATCGGCCCGGGGACCGAGAGCCTGTTTCTGACCACCGGGGACCCGAAGCGTGTGTCGGACAAGGCCACGCAGTTTCTGCGACGTAGGATCGCGTTTGAGGCCGCCTAGATTGCGCGCGGGACCGAACTTTCCTAAATCGCGGGGCAACTGAAGGCGGGACCCATGACCCACAGAATCGCAGTGCTCGGGGCGAGCGGATATACCGGCGCGGAACTTGTGCGCCTGATCGCCACGCATCCGAGAATGGAGATCGCGGCGCTGGCCGCGGACCGGAAGGCCGGGATGGAGATGGCGGAGGTCTATCCCCATCTGCGTCACCTGGAATTGCCGGTGCTGAAGCGGATCGAAGAGATCGATTTCCGCCGCATCGACCTGGCTTTCTGCGCCTTGCCCCATGCCACGAGCCAGGAGGTGATCGCGGGCCTGCCGCGTGACTTGAAGATCGTGGACCTGTCGGCGGATTTCAGGCTGCGGGACCCGGCGGCCTATGAGAAATGGTATGGCAAACCCCATGCCGCGCCGGAGTTGCAGGGCGAGGCTGTTTACGGGCTGACCGAGTTCTACCGCGACGAGATCGAGACCGCGCGGCTTGTTGCCTGCACCGGGTGCAATGCCGCGACCGGGCAATTTGCCCTGCGCCCCCTCGTGGCGGCGGGGGTGATCGACCTCGACGATATAGTCGTCGATCTGAAGGCTGCGACCAGCGGTGCGGGACGGTCGGCGAAGGAGCATCTGCTGTTCGCAGAGCTTTACGAGAACATCATGGTCTATTCGGCGGGCGGCACGCACCGGCACCTGGGCGAGTTCGACCAGGAGTTGAGCCTGATCGCCGGGCGCCCCGTCGAGATCCAGCTGACACCGCATCTGATCCCGGCCTCGCGCGGGATCGTGGTGACAGCTTATGTGAAGGGGGATGCGGCGGCGGTTTATGAAACGCTGTCCGACGGTTATTGCGAAGAGACGTTCATTCACGTTCTGCCTTTTGGTAAGATCCCTTCGATGAAGGATGTTCGCGGATCGAATTACTGTCATATCGGCGTGGTCGGCGACCGCCGGCCGGGACGGGCGACGGTGGTGGCCACGCTTGACAACCTGACGAAGGGCTCGTCGGGCCAGGCCATTCAGAATGCGAACCTGATGCTTGGAGAAGAGGAGACGGCCGGCCTTGCGCTGGCCCCGGTGTTCCCATGAGAAGCCTCAAGAAGAAACGCAGGATTCAGGTGATCGCGATCGCGGTGCTGGCGCTGGCCGCCGGTGTGGGCGCGATGATCTATGCCTCGCAGGATGCCTTTCAGTTCTTCCGCTCGCCCTCGGAGGTGGCCGAGGCACCGCCACCACCCAACGAGGTGTTCCGGATCGGCGGGCTTGTGGAGGACGGTACGCTGGTGCGCGGCCAGGGCGAGACGATTTCGTTCAGCGTGACCGATGGCGGGGCCTCGGTTCCGGTACGCTACACCGGCATCCTGCCCGATCTCTTCGGTGAGGGGGAAGGGATGGTTGGAACCGGGCGCCTTGTGAACGGGGTGTTCGAGGCCGACGAAATTCTCGCCCGGCACGACGAGACATATATGCCCGCCGAAGTGATCGACGCGCTGAAGGAGCAGGGGGTCTATCAGGACCCGAACGGTTAGGTACGCCCGCCTTAACCATTCAGGTGCAGGGTTCGCACGGTTTCACCACCGAGCGGGAGCGGACCACTGCGCAGCATCACCGATATCGCAGACGAGATCATTGCCCGCGAAGGCGGCTACGTGAACGACCCTGACGACCCCGGGGGTGCCACGAAATATGGCGTGACGGTTCACACGATGCGCCGGCTCGGGATCGATCTGGATGGGGACGGGGATGCCGACGCCGAAGACGTGAAGCGGCTGAGCCGGGAGCGGGCACGCGCCGTGCTGATCACGCAATATTTCGAGGCTCCTGGGATCGGGCGGCTTCCCACCGCACTTCAGCCCACCGTGTTCGACATGCAGGTGAATGCCGGTTCGCAGGCGATCCGGATCCTGCAGCGGCTTTTGGGCGATATGGGCGAGCCTGTGCGGGTGGACGGCATCCTCGGCCCGCAGACGGTGGGTGCCGCACGGCGCGCCCATGACGCGGCTCCGGACCATATCGCCGATGCATACGGGATCGAGCGGCGAAGCTTCTACTACCGTTTGGGCGACCGGAGACCGGCCTTGCGAAAGTTCGCGCGACGCAGGGATGGTGGGAAGGGCGGGTGGATCACGAGGGCCGAGACCTTCATCGCGCCGCGGTTCCACCTAAGCGACGCGGAGCATCGGGCCAGGACACGAACATGGGGCTGATAGAGCGGGTACTCATGCTGGTCTTCGGGGGCGGCAACGTGGTGCGGGAGACCGCCGAGGTCTTTCGCGAGAATGCCGAGGCGCGGGCGGTGCGCGAGGCCGACCGGCACGGTGCCGCGCTCGACCAGTTCGCGGCGGAATTTCTTCTGCCCCGGCAGGGGTGGTTCGACCGGATGATGGACGGGATCAACCGGCTGCCGCGACCGGCGCTGGCGCTGGGCACGCTTGGCCTGTTCGTTTCGGCGATGTACAACCCGGCCTAGTTTGCAGCCCGGATGCAGGGCGTGTCACTGGTGCCGGAACCCCTGTGGTGGCTTCTGGGCGTGATCGTCTCGTTCTATTTCGGGGCGCGGCATCAGCAGAAATCACAGGAGTTTCAAAGGGCTCTGGCCGCAACCTTCACACGCGCGCCGGAGGTGATCGCACGGGTGCGGCACGCGGATGGTGCCGAAGACGCCGAGAACGCGGCACTGGCCGAATGGCGGAGGGGCGGGGGGTGAGCGATGCCATCTTCCGCATGCTTGCCGATGACGGCCCCTGGGTGCTTCTGGTGTTCTACCTGCTGTACCGGGATCTCGAGAAAGACCGGGCGACCCGCGAGATCGTGGACCGCAGCACCAAGATCCTGATCGAGATGTCCACGATCATACGCGAACGGCTTCCGGGCAAGTGAGGCGGGCACGATGCGCCTTTTCCATCATCTCCTGCGCCTGATCTGGCGCTGGGTTATCGGCGGACGGTTTTGCGACACCGTCGCGCGCCACGAGGCGGCGGCCGACAGGCTGGACGCCGCGGTCAGAGAGGTTTTGAAGCGATGAGAGGTGCCCTGTTTCTTCTCGTGGCGAGCGGATCGGCCTTCGTGGCGATCCGGTTTGCCTTCGGATACGAACGTGCGATCGCGATTGCCTATGGGCTGGTGGCCGCGATGGCGTTGTCGATCTCCGGCACATTCTTCTGGCTGTGGCGGGCCCGGGCGACGCCGCTCGCACTTGGCATGGGGTTCAGCTGGTCGGGTACGGCGGGGGTTCTCGGCTGGTGGTGGACCTACCGGCTTCTCGACCGGCCGGACGCGATGGCGGAGAGCCTTGCGCTTTTCGCCTTCGTTGCGGCCTATTTCGTGGGGGCCGTCCTGCATTTCCAGGTGGTGGGCCGGTCGTTGGGGCGGCGCGCAATGCTGCTTCTGCTGCCGGTGATCCTGACGTTGACGGTGGCGATTTCGGCGGCGATCTGAGGGACCGGTTCAAACATGCGCGACCGACGGGCGCACCCGCTTGGCGCGCCCGTCCGGTCAGGCTATTTTCGCCCCATGATAGTAGAGTTTGGCCACTTCGCCCTTCTTCTCGCCTTCCTGATCGCGATCGTTCAATCGGTCGTGCCACTTGTCGGTGCCCATAAAGGCTGGCGCGGATGGATGGCGATGGCGGAACCTGCCGCGACGACGCAGTTCCTGCTTCTCGCCTATGCCTTCGGGGCACTGACTTATGCCTTCGTGACCTCGGATTTCTCGCTGAGGCTGGTGACACTGAATTCCCATACGCTGAAGCCCATGCTGTACAAGGTGACGGGGGTCTGGGGGAACCACGAGGGCTCCATGCTTCTGTGGTGCGCGATCCTGGCGCTGTTCGGGGCGATGGCCGCATGGTTCGGCGGCAACCTGCCGCCTCGGCTGCGCGCCCGGGTGATTGCGGTGCAGGGGGCGGTGGGCGTGGCGTTCCTGGCCTTCCTGATTTTCACCTCGAACCCCTTTCTCAGACTCGAGACGCCGCCCTTCGACGGGCAGGATCTGAACCCTCTGTTGCAGGACCCGGGCCTCGCCTTCCATCCGCCGTTTCTTTACATCGGCTATGTCGGGCTTTCGATTTCCTTCTCCTTCGCCGTGGCAGCCCTGATCGAGGGCCGTGTCGATGCGGCCTGGGGGCGGTGGGTCAGGCCCTGGACGCTTCTGGCATGGCTGAACCTGACGGTCGGCATCGCGCTGGGATCGTGGTGGGCCTATTACGAGCTTGGCTGGGGTGGGTTCTGGTTCTGGGATCCGGTCGAGAATGCCTCGTTCATGCCGTGGCTGATCGCGGCGGCGCTTTTGCATTCGGCTATCGTCGTGGAGAAGCGCGAGGCGTTGAAAAGCTGGACGATCCTTCTGGCGATCCTGGCCTTCGGGTTTTCACTGATCGGGGCGTTCATCGTGCGGTCGGGCGTGCTGACCAGCGTGCACGCCTTTGCCAACGACCCGGACCGGGGGGTCTGGCTTCTGGTGATCACGGGGATCTTCATGGGGGGAGCGCTGACGCTCTTTGCCGCGCGGTCCGGCGTGATGACGGCACGCGGCGTGTTCCAGCCGGTGAGCCGTGAGGGGGCGCTGGTTATGAACAACGTCCTTCTTGCGGTGAGTGCATTCGTGGTATTCGTAGGAACGGTCTGGCCGCTGATTGCGGAAATCTTTTTCGATACCAAGATGTCGGTCGGCCCGCCCTTCTTCGATGCGGCGTTCACGCCGTTCATGGTGGCGCTTGCCGTGATCCTGCCCGTGGGCGCGATCCTCCCCTGGAAGCGTGGGCGGCTTGGCCGGGCGATGGCGCCGCTTTGGGGGGTGGCCGCGCTGGCGATCGCGCTTGGCGCCTTCGTGTGGACGATGCAGACCGGCCGGTCGATCCTGGCACCCGTGGGCGCCACGTTGGGGGCGTGGCTGGTTTTCGGGGCTTTGGCTGAGCTTTGGACCCGCGGAGGACGCGGGGATGCAGCTTCGCGCGTGAGGCGCATCCTGCGGCTGCCGCGGGCCGACTGGGGCAAGGCGGTCGCCCATGCTGGGTTCGGCATCACGACATTCGGGGTGGCCGCGCTGACGGCCTGGACGATCGAGGATATCCGCGTGGCACAGGAGGGCGAAAGCTGGACTGTTGGGAATTACGAGGTGACGCTGCGGAGCGTCGACCAGGTGGAAGGCCCCAACTACCTGTCCACGATGGCGCGGATCGAGGTGATCGATAACGGCCGCAGCCTAGGGGTCCTGACCCCGGAGAAACGGGTGTATCCGGTGGCGGGGATGCCGACGACGGAGGCCGCGATAGACAACGGTGTGACGCGCGACGTCTACGTGGTGATCGGCGATCCGCAGGATGGCGGCGGCTGGGCCGTGCGGACTTTCATCAAACCCTTCGCGAACTGGATCTGGGCCGGGGCGATCATTATGGCGATCGGCGGGATCCTGAGCCTGACCGACCGGCGCTTCCGCGTGGCCGCGGGCGCGAGGAAGGCGCGCGCCGCGGCGGTGCCGGCAGAATGAAACGGTTGTTCCTGATATTCTGGCTTCTCGCGACCCCCGTGCTCGCCGTCGAGCCGCAGGAGATGCTGAGCGACCCCGCGCTCGAGGCGCGGGCGCAGGCGCTGGATCATGCACTGCGTTGCGTGCAGTGCCAGTCGGAGAGCATTGCCTCGTCGAATGCGCAATGGTCGGCGGATGCGCGGAAGCTGGTGCGCGAGCTGATCGTCGAAGGACGTTCGGATGACGAGGTGCTGGATTTCTTCGTGGCGCGCTATGGCGAGTTCGTTCTGATGCGGCCCAAGGCGGAAGGGGCGAACCTTGTTCTTTGGCTTGCGGGTCCCGGGCTTCTGATCCTCGGAGCGGGGATCGCCGTGTCTTACCTGCGGCGGCGGTCGGCGCCCGAGGCGCCGACCGCGCTGAGCGCCGAAGAAGAAAAGCGGCTTGCGGAGCTGATGGGCGACAAGCCGACCTGAGCGGTGTTTCGACGCGGCGTCACGGGGTGCGATGCCCCTTTTCTAAACAGATCAGTTCACTTATCACGGAGCCCGAAGCCAGTTGCGAGGGCCCCCGATGGATTATCAGACGATCCGGCTGACCGTTGCCGACGACATCGCCGTTCTGACGCTGAACCGCCCCGATGTGATGAACGCGCTGAACACGCAGATGCGGGCCGAGATTCTGCATGCGGTGAAGGCCGCCGGCGAGGCCGCGCGGGTGCTGGTGATGACCGGGGAGGGCCGGGCCTTCTGTTCGGGTCAGGATCTGGGCGACCGGGCGACGGCGGCGACGATCGACCTGGAAAGAGTTCTTAGGGACGAGTACGAGCCGATGTTGCGGGCGATCTTCGACTGTCCGATCCCGACGATTTCGGCGGTGAACGGGCCCGCGGCTGGGGCGGGGGCGAACCTTGCGCTGGCAGCGGATGTGGTGATCGCGACGGAGAGCGCGGTGTTCCTGCAGGCCTTTGCCCGGATCGGGCTTATTCCCGATGCGGGCGGCACCTACTGGCTGCCCCGGCAGATGGGTTTTGCGAAGGCTATGGGCGCCGCGCTTTTCGCCGAGCCGGTTTCGGCGCGGGAGGCCTCGGACTGGGGCATGATCTGGGAAGCGGTGGCGGACGCGGAATTCGAAGACCATTGGAGGGCGCGGGCGGCGCATCTGGCGAAGGGGCCGACGGTGGCCTATCGCGGGATCAAGGATGCGCTGAGGGCGAGTTTCGCAAACACGCTGGACGCGCAGCTGAAGCTTGAGGCCGAACTTCAGGGAGCCTCGGGCAAGACGCGTGATTTCCAGGAGGGCGTCATCGCCTTTACCGAGAAGCGCCCGGCGCGGTTCGAGGGCCGCTAGCGTCGACCGAGGAGCGCGCTGACCGGCCTGTCCTTCGGGAGATCGAGCATTTCGCGCAAGGCGGCGCGGCCGCGGGAGACGCGGCTCATCACGGTACCGATCGGGATGTTGTGGGCGCGGGCGAGGGTGGCGTAGCTTTCGCCCCCCACCGCGACGCCGAGCAGCAGGACAGATTGTTCTGCGGGCAGCGCGTCGAGCGCTTCCCCGACCTCGCGCGCGGCGACACGGTCGGTGCCGGTGTCGGGAACGCCCGGGACGAGCGTTTCGGGCAGTGCGTCGAAGGCCGGCGGGGGACGCATGGCGATTCTGCGGAGCGCGGTGACGAGATAGGCCTCGAGATTGGTGATTGGCGGGTCTTCCGACATTCTGAGCCAGACCCTGAGCAGTGCTTCCTGCACCATGTCTTCAGCGGTTGCCGGATCTCGCGTGTAGCGGCGGGCGCGCCTGAGGAGTTTCGGGCGCAGCCGCATCAAAAGGTCAGCTCTGTCGTCGCCTTGCATCGTAGCCGCGCCCCCGGGGCCAGGCGCACGGGGACAGCGCCCCCATGCCGGAGCCGATAGATAAGGCCGGGCGAGGCTTCTGTCTTGGTTGCGGGTTTGCGGAAATGTGCCGACGGCAAAGCATCGCTGACCCGGTGGGCCCGGATCGGCGATTGGCCGCAGGCGCAGGCACCCCGGGGAATGCGTGGGGCCGAGCCTGCGTCTTCGTTCATAGGGTGCGCCGCACGGATGGCGGCCCTCAATGCAACGTAAGAAAGGTGAGGATACCTACGATGACACCACGCATTCTTGGCGCGCTTCTGGCAGGCGGTTTCGCCCTGACGGGTACGGCGGCGATCGCGGATATGAGCGCACTTGATACCGATGGCGATGGGCTTGTGAGCTTCGAAGAGATGATCGCGGCGGTGCCGACCGTTTCGGAAGAGACGTTCACGACCATCGACACGAATGCCGACGGCACGCTTGATGCCGAAGAGTTCGCTGCCGCGGAGGCCGCCGGTACGCTGCCCCCGACCGACGGCTGATGCCCCCGCCCGCCGCCCCCCGGTATGCTGTTTTTGCAGGGGCGGCGGGCACTTCCAGTGCCCCAAAGACGACCTCGTTCCCGCCAAACTCTTGCCCGGATTGTCGATTTAATTGGCGTTCGCCGGGCGGGGGCCTGGTCTGCTGTCAGGGGATGTTATGGGATCCTACTCACTGTCCGGGAAGAGATGCCGCGGGTTCAATCCCAAGGGAAACACGGTTCGTCCGATCGAAAAGTGCGGGTCGCGCGTTCTGCCGACGCTTCTGGTGCTGCTGACGCTGGCGCTTGGGATGATGGTGAGCGCGGCGCGGCCGGCTTATGCGGCCGATCTCGTGGTGTCGACCAAGGCAATCTCGGCACCGGCGGGGTTCCGCGGGGTGTGCGAGCGCTATGCCTGGGCCTGTGACCGGTCGAGCAAGGCATCGGTGCATGGCGCGGAAGCGCAGCTGGAACTGGCCTACAGGGTCAACCGGGCCGTAAACCGGCAAGTGCGCGAGATTTCGGATCAGCAGCAGTACAAGCAGCGCGAATACTGGGCGCTTCCCACCCGCCGTGGCGGGGATTGCGAGGATTTCGCACTTCTGAAGAAGCGCGAGCTGCAGCGCGCGGGGATCGCGCCTGACCGGCTTCTGATCGCCACGGTTCTCGACCGCCGACAGCGGGCGCATGCGGTGCTGGTTCTGCGGACGGATCGGGGTGACTATGTCCTCGACAACCTGACTTCGCGGATCAAGCCGTGGAACAAGACCGGTTACTCCTTCATCCGGATGCAGGATCCGACGACCCCCTCAGGGTGGACGGTCGTGATGCGGGGTGGGATCTTCAGGACCTGATCATTCCGCGCCGCGGGCAAGGGCGGCGACGCCTGTCCGGGCCATTTCGACCAGGCCGATGGGGCGCATGAGATCGGCGAAGGCGTCGACCTTTTCGGGCGTGCCCGTGATCTCGAAGACGAAGCTGCCAAGGGTCGAGTCGACCACGTTGGCGCGGAAGATTTCGGCAAGACGCAGCGCTTCGATGCGTTTTTCGCCGTCGCCGGCCACTTTGAAGAGGGCAAGCTCCCGTTCGACCGAGGGGCCTTCGACCGTGAGGTCGTGAACGTCGTGAACAGGGACGATGCGGCCAAGCTGGGCCTTGATCTGTTCGATCACGCTGGGCGTTCCGGTGGTGACGATGGTGATGCGCGAGGTGTGCCCCTCGTGGTCGACCTCGGCCACCGTCAGGCTTTCGATGTTGTAGCCGCGCCCCGAGAAAAGCCCGATGACGCGGGCGAGAACGCCAGCCTCGTTGTCCACCACCACGGCCAGGGTATGACGCTCCATCATCTCGGCATGGGGATCGCGCAGGTCGTATGCCGAATGGCTGGACGCGCCTTTCTGGAGTTTGAGCGGGGACATGGGTGTATTCCGGCTGGTGTTTACATCAGGAGGAGCTTGTAGCGGGCCAAGGGATGGGCGTTCAAGCAGAAAGGACCGGACCGCGTGTGACGATCAGGCGGGAGAGCCCGTGGAAATGATAAAGATCGGCATATTCGGGCGGTTCCGCGAGCGCGAGGCCGGGGCACCGTTCGAAGAGGGTACGGAGGCCGATCTGGAGTTCGAGGCGGGCTAGTGGAGCACCGACGCAGAAATGGAGCCCGGCACCGAAAGCCAGGTGGGGGACGGGTTTGCGGGTTGGATCGAAGCGGCTCGGGTCGGGGGCAAGTGCCGGATCGCGGCCCGCTGCGCCGAGGAGACAGCCCAGCTGGTCGCCGCGCCGGAAGGAATGTCCGAAGAGTTCGATGTCCTCGTAGACATGGCGCGTAAAGAGGTGTAGGGGCGGGTCGTATCGGAGGACCTCCTCGACCGTCGCGTCGATGGCGCTTGGCCGCGTGGCCGATTGGGCGTCGTTTTCGAGGATCGCCTTCACCCCGTTTCCGATCGTGTGGACGGTAGCTTCGTGGCCCGCATTCAGAAGCAGGATGCAGGTGGTGATCAACTCGTCGGTCGAGAGGCGTTCGCCGTCTTCCTCGGCCGCGATCATATGGGTGATGAGATCGTCGGCGGGGCGGGCGCGGCGTTCGTCGATGTAGCCCCTCAGGAAATCGGAGAAGGCTTGCGCGGCGCCGGCGGCGGCCAGTTCCATCTCATGTGTGCGGCGGGCCTGATACATGCCTACCATGGCGTGCGACCAGGCGAGGAGCTGATCGGCCATGGCTTCGGGCACGCCGAGGAGGCGGGCGATCACGATAACGGGGAGTTTTTCGGCGAAGGCGGGGAGGAGATCGGCAGATTCCTGATGAATAGCCTTTGCGAGGGTGGTTGCAAGTTCTTCAATCTCGGGCGCGAGCCTCGCAATCCGGCGCGATGTGAAGGCGCGGAGGACGAGGGCGCGAAGCCGGGTATGGCGGGGCGGCTCAAGCTCGAGCATCGAGTTGTCCTCGATGCGGTAGAACGGCACGAGGTGCGGCGGTACCTCGGGCGGGGTGATCGGTTCGCGCCCGAGGCGGCGATCCTTCAGAATGGCGGAGACGGCCCGGTGGCTGACGGCCATGGGCATTCCGTATTCTTCCCAGAAGAACAGATCACCCGCCGCCCGGGCCTCGTCATAGAACGGGTAGGGGTTCTGGACGAAGCCCGGATCGGTGGGCGACCGGGAGAGGCGATGCACCTAGTCGGCGCCCCGGACCGCGATCTGCGCATCGGGCGCGGGGCGGAAAACCTTCTGGACGAAGAACAGGGCGGCAGCCAGACCCACGCCGATCAAATCGGTGATGCCGCCGCCTTCGATCATGAAGAGTGCCGCGATGATCAGGCCCAAGCGGATGAACCATGCTGAACGACCGCCCATGAACCAGCCCTGAATGCCGGATGACAGGAGGAAGACGCCAAGGATCGCCGTCACGCCCGCACGAACGATGTTGTACCAGTGCGGCGATTGATGGACGAGTTCGCCCGCTACCTCGACCAGTTCGGTACCCTGCATCAGGAGGTTGCCGTTGTAGAAGAACATGAACGGCACGATGAACGCCGCCATGCCGATCTTGAACGAGGCCACGGAGGTTTCCATCGGGTTGGCGCCGGATATGCCGGCCGCCGCGTAGCTTGCCAGAGCCACGGGTGGCGTGATCGCCGAGACGACGGCGAAGTAGAAGACGAAGAAATGCGCCGTGAGTTGCGGGATCCCGAGCTCGACCAGCCCCGGTGCGACCACGGATGCGGCAACCGCGTAGGCCGCCGTGGTGGGCATGCCCATCCCCAGCAGGATCGCGATGCACATGGCGAAGAAGAGGGCCAGAAGCTGCGAGGCTTCGGCGAGCCCCAGAAGCAGGTTCGAGAAGCGGGCACCGACGCCCGTCAGGGAGATCACGCCGACGATGATGCCGGCGCAGGCGCAGACCGCGATGATCTGGATCGACATGACGCCCGCGAGTTCGAACGCCTTTACGATCGAGCGTGGCCCCATGCGGTAGGGGGTGAGCCAGCTGACCACGGCCGCGGCTACGGTGGCGAGCGTGCCCGCTCGGATCACCGAATAGCCCATGAAGAGCGCCGCGATCAGGATGATGATCGGGATGAAGAGGAAGATGCGGCGCATCATCTCGTTCAGCTTCGGCAATTCGTCTTCGCGCATGCCGCGCATGCCGAGCTTGGCCGCTTCGAAATCGACCATGAAGTAGATCGACACGAAGTAGAGCACCGCCGGGATGATCGCGGCGATGGCGATATCGGTGTAGGGAATGCCCGTGATCTCGGCCATGATGAAGGCGCCCGCGCCCATGATCGGCGGCATGATCTGGCCACCGGTGGAGGCGGCGGCTTCGACCGCGCCCGCGGTTTTCTTCTGGTAGCCGACCTTCTTCATCAGCGGGATGGTTAGTGAACCGGTCGCGACGACATTGCCGGCCGAGGTGCCGTTGATCATACCCATGAGGCCGGAGGCGAAGATCGCGACCTTCGCGGGCCCGCCACGCGCGCGCCCGGCGGCGGCGAAGGCGAAGTTTACGAAGTAATCACCTACCTTCGAGGCCTGCAGGAAGGCCGCGAAGATGATGAACAGGATGATGTAGGTAGAGGACACCGCAGTTGTGGGCCCGAGAATGCCTGCATCGGTGTAGACCTGGCTGAAGAAGCGCTGCCAGCCGATTTGAGGGGTGTTGAGGAAGCCCGGCAGATACTGGCCGGTGAAGACGTAAACGAGGAATATTCCTGCGATGATCACCAGTGCGAGGCCCGCGACGCGGCGGGTGAGTTCCATGATCAGCGCGGCGCCTGCAACGGCAGCCATGGAGATGCCAATTGGTGCGAAGGGTGTGCCGGTCGAGTTCCGCATCATCGTGCCGTAGATCGTGATCAGGTAGGTGGCGACGGCAACCCCGCAGACTGCGAGGACGATGTCGGGGGCGGTGAAGGCCCCCCGGGTGCGGGCGTTGAACCAACTGAGGACGATCGCGCCCGCCGTGGCGGCCCAAAGTGGCGCACCGAAGTGCCATGTCTCGGCGGCCTTGATGCCCGCGTCGATGCCGTTCCACATCGTGCCGCCGGCGATCTGGGCCGCGAAACCGATCGCCGTCCAGAGGCTGTAGAGTGCGGGCAGGAGGAGCGCCCAGGAAATCACGTCGAGCGTGCGGGTTTCCGACTGGTCGTTGCTGGCGAAGCTCCGGCCCGCGAACAGGAGGAAGCCGAGGCCAAGGGCACCCGCAACGTGCACGATGCGGAAATTCCACGTTTCCATGGGAAACTGGGGAAGGAAGGGGATTTCGAGGCCGGTCCATTCCGATATCGACAGGCCATTCAGCGCCGCCATGTGGAAGGCCGCGTAGATCGTCGAGACCGCCGCGATGAAGGTGTAGGCCAGGCCCGTAAAGAGCCGGCGGTTGGATTCGACCGGTTCGTCGTCGACGCCTTCGGCAATTACGCGCTCGTCGCTTTCGGCAGATGTGTCGGCCATTGTCGTGTCCCCTCCTCATGGCCCGGCGTCAGTCGACGACGGTCAGGATCTCGTTCAGCGGTTTCTTGATTTTGGCGGCCCTCGGCACCGTGGCGTCCGCGGCGGCGTGACCCGTGGCCAGGATCATCACCGGTTTTTCGGAGGCCGGGCGGTTCAGAAGCCCGTTCAGGAATTTCATCGGGTTGGGCGTGTGGGTAAGCGTCACGAGCCCGGCGTGGTGCAGCGCGGCGATCAGGAAGCCGGTTGCGATGCCCACGCTTTCGGGCACGTAGTAGTTCTTGTAGCGCGTGCCGTCGTCAAATTCGCCCCAGCGCTGGGCGAAGATCACGATCAGCCAGGGGGCGATATCGAGATGCGGTTTCTCGACGCCTGTGCCGAGAGGTTCGAGCGCCTTGATCCATTCGTCTCCGCCGCCGCCGGCGTAGAAGGCGCGCTCTTCCTCTTCCGCTGCGAGGCGGATCTTGTGCTTCACGCCCGGGTTCGAGATCGCGACGAAGTGCCAGGGCTGGTGATTTGCGCCGGAGGGCGCGGTGCCTGCGGTCGCGATCGCAGCCTCGATCACGGCCGCATCAACCGGCCGGTCGGCGAAATCGCGCACCGAATGGCGGGTTTTCATGCGGTCGCGGAAGGCGAGAGCCTCGGCCAGGGACGCGTCGTCGGACATGTCCGCGCGTTCAGGCAGAGGGATTGCCTCAAAGGAAAGCGCTGATTTCGCAAACATTTCTTGCCCCCTTGCGGATACAGGGCCGCCCGCAGGGAGCGGCCCCGTTCCGTCAGGATAGCTTACATTCCGTGGATCATGTCATCAGGAATGTCGGCGCCCGCGTTCTCTTTGAACCACTTGGCGGCGCCGGGGTGCCACATCAGCACTTTGTTTTTGTCCCAGTTTTCGGGAAGCGTGGAGCGGGCGGCCTTGTGGATGCCCACCATGCGCTCGTTATCCGACATCACGACATCCACCACCGCTTCGACGAAGCTTTCGGGCAGATCGCAGTTGGCGATCGCAAAGTTCCACATCGAGACCGAGCGCGCATCGGCTTCGAGCGTGGTGTAGGTGCTCGCCGCGATGTTGAACTCGCTGACTGGGAAGCTTTCGAGGATCTTGGCCTGCTCTTCCTCGGTGAATTCGATGATGTTGACGTCGGTCTGCACCTCGAGCTGCGACACGGCAGGGACCGGCACGCCGGCCGCGAAGGCGATGACGTCCAGAAGCCCGTCCTGAAGTTGACCGCCAAGGTCCGTCCAGCCACCATTCCGACGCTCGAAGTTGACGCCCAGCGTCTCCATCATGCGCGGGAAGTAGGTGTCGGACGTGGAGCCGGCGGGGCCGAAGCCGATCTTCGCGCCGTCCGGGATCTCGGCGATCGAAGTGATGCC
Organism: Ovoidimarina sediminis; assembly: GCF_032586175.1. Classification (NCBI taxonomy): domain Bacteria; kingdom Pseudomonadati; phylum Pseudomonadota; class Alphaproteobacteria; order Rhodobacterales; family Roseobacteraceae; genus Ovoidimarina; species Ovoidimarina sediminis. The sequence goes on along the minus strand of NZ_JAWHTE010000001.1, from coordinate 506,081 downwards.
CGAAGAGGCCAGAGCGGTGACCGAGAACGGTGTCTGGTACATCGGGAACATCGCGCAGGCATTCGACATCTGAAGGCCCGGTGCGATCGGGTTTGTGCCCGCAAGCGATTCCGCCGCCGGGCCCATGGTCGTCATGCCGAAGGCCGCGTCGCCGGTGTGGACGAGTGCCATATTCTGCATCGGGCCGCCGGTGACTTCGCCACCGCCGGAGATGCCGAGTTCCTCGGCCACGAGGTTCGCCCAGCCGGAGCCGTAAGCGAAGTAGGTGCCGCCCTGGGAGGCGGTGCCGACGGTGAAGCTTTCGGGCCAGCCGGTTTTGTCGACATGGCTGCCCGCAAACGCGGCGCCAACGGAAACGGTCGCGGCCAGAGCCACGCCAATGGTTGTACGGATCATGTTTCTCCTCCTTTCCGGGTGCGGTTGGATGCCCCCGGTTACGTGCCACGTCCCTTCGCGGCGATGGCCTGATTGAGCGCCCATCACCGCAGGGAACAAGGTGGAGATAGAAACTTTTTCTTAATTGTCAGCACTTTTTCGTCGCGTTGGGTCGGAACCCGGACAGTGGGCGCTAACGGCTGGGTCGAAACCGACCCATCCCTATTCGGCATCCTCCGCCATGTCGCGCGTGAGGCCGTATTTGCGCATCTTTTCATAAAGAGCCTTTCGCGACAGGCCGAGGGATTCATAGGTGGATTTGAGGCTTCCCCCATTGGCCTCGATTGCTGCGGCGATGAGCGCACGTTCATGGTTGGCCACCTGTTCGGCGAGCGTCTGCGCCAGGCCGGTGTCGGGGATCGCCTCGGTACCCTTCGACTCGAGCGGGAGGCCCAGGGAATAGCGATCCGCCGCATTGCGCAGTTCGCGGACATTGCCCGGCCAGTCGCGTGCGGCGAGGCTTGCGAGGACCGCTCCCGGAACCTCCGGGGCGGGGCGCTTGTATCGGGCGGCAGCCTCGTTCACGAGATGCATGAAGAGACGGGGGATATCCTCGCGCCGCTCGGAAAGGGCGGGCATCCGAAGGGTTACGACGTTCAGGCGATAGGCGAGATCGCTTCGGAACTCGCCGGCTTCGGAGGCCTCCACCAGATCGCGTTTCGAGGCGGCTATGAAGCGGATATCGAGGGGGACCGGATCGTTCGAGCCGAGCCGGGTGATCGCGCGGTCCTGGATCGCGTGGAGGAGCTTGCCCTGTAGGGGGAGCGGCAGGCTGTCGATCTCGTCGAGAAACACGGTGCCGCCGCGGGCATGTTCGAACCGGCCGAAGCGGGCACGGCTTGCACCGGGAAAGGCGCCGGCTTCGTGGCCGAACAGCTCTGTCTCGATCATCGCTTCGGGGAGTGCGGCGCAATTGATGGCGACGAAGGGCCGTTCGGAGCGGGGGCTTGCGCGGTGAAGTGCGCGCGCCGCGATTTCCTTGCCCGTCCCGGTTCTGCCCACGATCAGCACATCGGCTTCGGTTTCGGCCACTGCACGGAGCGACTGGCGCAGGGCCACCATCTGGGGACTGCGCCCGATCAGCCGGGCCTCGACCACGTCGCGCCCGCCCACCTGGCGGCGGAGCGCGCGGTTTTCAAGGGTCAGGCGGCGTTTGTCGATGGCACGGCGGCAGGTTTCGACGAGGCGAGCCGGGGCGTATGGTTTTTCGAGGAAATCGTAGGCGCCGTCGCGCATGGACTGCACCGCAAGATCGACATCGCCATGGCCGGTGACGAGGATCACGGGAAATTCGGGATCGATCTCGAGCACCCGGGACATGAGCGTTAGGCCGTCCATTCCCGGCATGCGGATGTCGGTGACGAGGACGGCGTCGAGGTGGCGCTCGACCTCGCCCAGGGCCGCCTCCGGTTCGGCAAAGATGCGCGCTGGAAGATCGGCCAGCGTAAGCGTCTGCTCGGCGGCCAGGCGAAGGTGTTCTTCATCGTCGACGAAGAGGATCATTGTGCGGCGACCTCGCTGGCGGAGGATGCGGGCAGGAGGGAGATGCAGAATTCAGCCCCGCCGCCGACGCGATTTTCTGCCGAAAGCGTACCGCCGAAATCCTTGATGATGTTGTAGGAAATCGAGAGGCCAAGGCCCAGGCCGCCACCTGTGGCCTTTGTGGTGAAGAATGGGTCGAAGATCGAGGCCAGAGTGTCTTCGTCTATGCCTGGCCCGCTGTCGCGGACGAGGAGGGCGATGGTATCGGGCCTTGCCTCGACGGTGATCTCGACCACCGGGGCGGGCATTTCGCCCATAGCATCGAGGGCGTTGGAGATCAGGTTGACGACGACCTGCTGGAGGCGGACAACGCCACCTCGCACGAAGATCTCGGCTTCGGGCCGGTCGAAGCGGAGTTCGGCGCCCGCGTTGCGGATACGCCCCGACATGAGTGCCACCGCGTCGTCCACGACGGAGAGGAGCGGCACAGGCCCGAGCCTTTCCTGTGGGCGGCGGGCAAAGTTTCGAAGGTGGCGGGAGATGGCGGACATGCGGTCTGCCATGTCGGAGATGCGGCCGAGATTCGTGCGCACTTCGTCGATGCGGTCGCGATCGAGGAAGGAAATCGCGTTGTCGGTGTAGGATTTCACGGCGGCGAGCGGCTGGTTGATCTCGTGGCTGAGGGCCGCAGACATCTGGCCGAGGGCGGCGAGTTTGCCCGCCTGCACGAGATCGGCCTGCGTCTTGCGGAGCCGGGTTTCGGCGCTGCGCCGTTCCTCGACCTCGCGCCGGAGCTGGGTGTTTGCGGTGTTGAGTTCGGCGGTTCGTTTCGCGACCTCGCTTTCCGCGAGCGCGCGGGCCTCGGCCTGGGCATTCAGCCGTTCGCGCAGCTGGGCGCGGCGCTGGAGGATGATGGCCGTGACGAGCCCGGCCAGGAGGACGAGGCCTGCGCCGATGGCGAGAAAGAGGAGGGTCTGGCGCCATGCGATCGCCGTAGGGGTGAGGATCGACACCGTCCAGCCGGCTTCGGGCACACGGGTGCTTTGCGCGAGGTATTCCGTTGCCTCGCCCTCATCCCCGACCGTCAGAATATCGTGGCCGCCCTCGCCCGTGGTGCGGGTGGCTGGCAACGGTGTCAGACGGTCCGTGGGGTATTGGCGCGTTCTGGTGATCCAGTCGCGGGCCTGGGGCGTGAGCGGGGCGAGGTAGCGGAAGTGCCAATCTTCGCGACTTGACATGAAGACGACGGTATTGAGATCGGAGACGATGATTTCGCTGGTGCCTGCGCGCCAGGCCTCTTCGAAGGCTTCCACGGTGAACTTGACCGCGATGACCCCGGTGATGCGCGTGTCTTCGAGCACGGGGGCGGCGATGAAATAGCCGCGTTCGCCCGATGTGGTGCCGAGGGCGGCGAAATGCCCGGTGCCGCCGTCGAGGGCGACGGTGAAATAGGGGCGGTAGGCAAAGTTCTGGCCGATGAAGGTGTTGGTTTTCCGATAGTTGCTGGCGGCGATTACCGTGCCGCCGATATCCATCAGGTAGACATCCGAAGCCCCGATGCTGAACGCCGTCTGGCGAAGCTGTTCGTTGAGGTAGGGCACGATGCCTTCGTTCTTCGGTTCGCGAAGCGCGCGGGCGAGAAGTGGGCGCTCGGCGATCAGCGAGGGCAGGGGGCGGAAGCGATCAATCGCGCCCGTGAGGCCCTCGGCCGCGAGACGAAGAGTGGCGTCGGCCCGCTGGGCGCTTTGCTGGATGAAGAAAGCCTCGGTGCGGGCAACGGCGAGAGGCAGAAGGGCCACCGCCGCGAGCACGAGCGCGCCGGCGAGAAACAGGCCCCTGCGCGACCTGCCCTGGATTCCAACCCCATGGTCCATCGGGTGGAGTATGCGCCGAGGGCCGCGCCTTGGCCAGATCAGCCCCGCGAGCGGGCCTCGAAGCGGGGGAGCAGGGCGGAGAAATCCTTGCCGCGCCCGTCCTCGGATTCGACGAAGCGTTCATAAAGGTCGCGGGCGAGCTGGCCCGTCGGCGTGTCGGCATCCACGGCCTCGGCCGCCTGTTGGGACAGGCGCAGATCCTTCAGCATGAGTTCGGCGGCGAAGCCGGGCCTGTAACCGTTGTCGGCAGGGCTTTGCGGACCGATGCCAGGGGCGGGGCAGTAGGCGTTCATCGACCAGCTGTAGCCCGAGGATGTGGAGACGACATCGAACATGGCCTGGCGGTCGAGCCCGAGCTTGTCGGCCAGTGCGAAAGCCTCGCAGGTGGCGATCATGGTGACGCCAAGGATCATGTTGTTGCAGATCTTCGCGGCCTGACCATCGCCGTATGCGCCGCAGTGGACGGCCTTCTGGCCCATGACTTCGAAAAGCGGGGCGGCCGTTTTGAAAGCGTCGTCGCTGCCGCCGACCATGAACGTGAGCGTGCCCGCACTTGCGCCGCCCACGCCGCCGGAGACAGGGGCGTCGAGCGGGCGGAGGCCCATCGCCTCGGCATCTGCGGCGACGGCCCGGGCGCTGTCAACATCCACGGTGGAGCAATCGAGGAGGACCGCGCCCTTTGTCATCACGCCCATGATATCGGCGGCGACTGCGCGGAGGATCGGCCCGTCTGGCAGCATCGTGATGACGACATCGCGGCCCCGCGCGGCGTCCTTGCCGCTTTTGGCGGGTGTAACGCCGTCGGGATAGGGGGCGACGGGATCGAAGCCGGTAACCTCATGCCCAGCCGCGGCAAGGTTTGCGGCCATGGGGCCGCCCATGTTGCCGAGCCCGATGAAGCCAATCTGCATGTCTCTGCCTCCCGTATCGCCGCGTGGTGCGGGGTGTGGTTGTGTCAGCTGTTGCCTGGCCCGTCGAGCGACAGACCGTGTTTGCCCAGCGGCATGAGCATCCTGGCAACTTCTGCCGTGGTGACGTCTTTTGGGCCGTCGTGATGCCAGGCCGGACTTTTGTCCTTGTCGATGATCAGCGCGCGGATGCCTTCGAGGAAGTCGCTGTCCTCGATTGAGCGCCAGGTGAAGCGGTATTCCATTTCAAGGGCGCGGTGGATCGAGGCGGACCCGCGGACGCGGCGCACAGCCTCGTATGCTGCGGCGGCGGAGAGGGGGCTTTGCCGGCCGATTGCCTTCAGCGTCTCCTTGGCGAGGTCATCGTTGTCCGCCTCGAGCGAGCGCACCACGTCACCCAGGGACGCTCCCCGGAAGTGACGGGCGATCCAAGGTTCACGCTCGGCGAGGAGGCCCCCGGGAGGCGGAGCAGCACAATCCGGAAGACATGCCGCGTTGCCTGTTTCGGCAAGGGTGGACATGACGTTCCCCCACTTCTCTTCCGGGATGTAGGTATCTGCGAATGTTGCATAAATCGCATCCGCAGCCTGCATACGGAAGCCGGTGACAGCGAGGTACTCGCCGACATGGCCCGGCGCCCGGGCGAGAAGGAATGTGCCGCCCACATCGGGGATCAGACCAATCGAGCATTCGGGCATCGCGATGCGGGAGGTGTCGCCCACGATCCGATGCGAGCCGTGGCACGAGGCGCCGACACCGCCACCCATGGTGAAACCTTGCATGAACGCGATGTAAGGCTTTGGATATTCTGATATTTTCGCGTTCAGGCGGTATTCGTCCGCCCAGAAATTCCGGCCGTAGTTCAGATTACCCGCCCGGCTTTCGTGGTAGAGTTCCACGAGGTCGCCGCCGGCGCAGAAGGCTTTTTCCCCTACCGCATCGATTATGACGAGAGCGACAGCGTCGTCGTCCCGCCAGTCGTCGAGCGCTGCCTCGATTTTCAGGCACATATCCCAGGTGAGTGCGTTGAGCGCGGCGGGGCGGTTCAGGGTGATGCGCCCTGCCTTTCCTTCGATGCGGATATTTATATCGCTCACGACACCAGATCCCTGGCCACGATGAGCCGCATGATCTCGTTCGTGCCTTCGAGAATCTGGTGCACGCGGAGATCGCGGACGATCTTTTCTATGCCGTAATCGGCGAGGTAGCCGTAGCCGCCGTGTAGCTGGAGGCACTGGTCGGCCACGCGGCTTCCGGCCTCGGTGACGAATTTCTTGGCCATGGCGCAGCGCTTGGTCGCGTCCGGCTGGCCGGTATCATGGGCCCAGGCGGCATGGCGGAGGAAGGTGCGGGCCGCCTGAAGTTCAATCTCCATGTCGGCGAGGCGGAACTGGAGCGCCTGAAACCGGTCTATCGTCTGACCGAAGGCGCGGCGTTCGGACATGTAGGTGCGGGTGGCGTCGAGAGCGGCCTGCGCGGCGCCGAGAGAGCAGGCGGCAATGTTGAGCCGCCCGCCGTCTAGCCCGGCCATGGCGTATCGAAAGCCCTTGCCTTCCTCACCCAGGAGGTTGTCGGCGGGTACCGTGCATCCATCGAGCTGGACCTGGCGGGTGGGTTGGCTGCGCCAGCCCATCTTGTCTTCGAGCGCGCCGAAGCTGAGGCCGGGCGCCCCGTCTTCGACATAAAAGGCGGAGATACCGCGCGGGCCATCGTCGCCCGTGCGGGACATGACGATATATGCGTCGGAATATCCGCCACCGGAGATGAAGGCCTTGGTGCCCGTGAGCCGCCAGCCTTCGTTGGTGCGTTCCGCCCGCGTTTTTAGGGCTGCGGCGTCGGAGCCCGAGCCCGGTTCGGTCAGGCAATAGGAGATGACGCGCCGCATGGCGACCGCGTCGGGGAGGAGCCTTTCCTTCAACTCCGCCGACCCGAAGCGATCGATCATCGCCGCGCACATGTTGTGGATCGACAGGAAGGCCGCCACCGAGGCGCAGGACATCGACAGCGCTTCGAAGACAAGGGTGGCATCAAGCCTTGTGAGGCCAGTTCCGCCTGCGTCCTCGGACACATAGAGGCCGCCAAAGCCAAGTTCGGCGATGCGGGGCCAGAGATCCTTCGGAATTGTGCCCTCGGCATCCCAAGCGCGGGCATTCGGCGCGATCATTTCCGCGCCGAAGGCACGGGCCATGTCGAAGATGGCCTTCTGCTCGTCAGAAAGGGCGAAATCCAAAGCGCCGGTGCCTCCCGATGGCCGTTTGCGCCTTGGATAGCGGGGGCCGGGAGCAGGGGCAAGCCGCCGCCGCCGGGACACATTCACGTGAGACGCTGCTTCTGCGACAGGCTAGCGCTTGCGTGGCTAGAAAGCCTTTGTTTTAAGGAGGAAAACAAACCTGAGGCAGTGAGAATGACACAGAGACGGACCTTTCTTCTTGCGGGCGGCGCCTTTCTGGCGGCGCCGGGCGTCCTGCGGGCGCAGGTTTCTGACCCCTGGTTTCGCGGAAACGCGCCGACACGGCGCAACATGTCGAGTTTCCGGGCGCAGAGATGGGAGGATCACTTCAGCAAACGCGGGGTCGTTTCTATCCTTGCCGATACGTCGTCGCGGGCGCTGCACTATTGGAGTGCGGACCTAAGCGATTACCGTCTTTATCCCACTTCGGTGCCGATGACGGATGAACTGACGCGGCGCGGTTATACGTCCATCGTGCGCAAGCGCGTTGGTCCGGACTGGACGCCCACAGTCTCGATGCGGGAGCGTAACCCGGATCTGCCGGCCTATATGCCGCCCGGGCCGGACAATCCGCTTGGGACGCACGCGATGTATCTTGGATGGCCCGCCTACCTGATCCACGGTACTCATGACACCCGGAAGATCGGACGCCGGTCGTCGTCGGGTTGCATCGGGCTTTACAACGAGATGATCGCCGAACTGTTTTCGATCACGCCGGTCGGTGCGCAGGTGCGGCTGATCTGACGGGGCGGGCCGACCCTTAGAGGTCGGCTTCGAATTCGTCGATCAGATGCGCCACGACTTTTCTGAGGGCATCTTCATGATCGAGGCCGCTTGCCGCGGCCTCGTCGTAGACACGGCGTTGGCGTTGGGTGCTGGTGCCGTCCTTCAGGATATCCTGCACCCGTTCAACCTCGGCGACGGAGCGGAGGATGCCCGCGTCTTCACCGATGAGTTCAAGCCATTGATCTGCGATTTCCTGGAAGGGCAGGATGCGCCGTTCGCCGAAATCGATCATGCCTTCGGTCGTGCCGTAGCGCAGGGCGCGCCAGCGGTTTTCGCCGACAAGGAAACTGTCATAGATGCGCCAGCGCTGGTTCTTCTTCGCAAGACGCCAGAGAAGCCGCATGGAGGCCTGGGTGAGGGCCGCGAGGGTAAGCGTGTGTTCGAGCCGCGGGGTGACATCGCAGATGCGGGATTCGAGCGTGGGAAAGCGTGACGAGGGCCTGAGATCCCACCAGATCTTCGAGGTGTCTTCGATGATACCGAGATCAATCAGAACGTTGACGGAACGTTCATATTCCGCCCAGCTCGACATGCGGGGCGGCTGTCCGGTGCGCGGCAGGTTGTCGAAGATGGTCAGGCGGTAGGATGAGAGGCCGGTGTCTTCGCCCTGCCAGTACGGTGAGGAGCAGCTGAGGGCCAAGAGGTGGGGCAGGAAGTAAGCGAACTGGTTCATCAGATCGATGCGCTGATCCTGATCGGCTATGCCCACATGAACGTGCATGCCGCAGATCAGCATCCGGCGGGCGACGCCGGCGAGATCGCGTTGCAGATCGTTGTAGCGTTCCTTGTCGGTGTGGGGTTGCTGCTTCCAATCCGCAAAGGGGTGACAGCTTACCGCGATAGGGGCGAGCCCGTGCGCGCGGGCATGGCGCGCGACGCAGGCGCGCAGACGCTTCAGATCTTCTCGTGCTTCGCCGATTGTCTGGCAAACCCGGGTTCCGACCTCGATCTGGCAGCGTAGGAATTCCGGGCTGACCTGGCCTTCGAGTTCGTTGAGGCATTCCGCGATCAGACCCTCGGTGGCGTCGGCGAGTTTGAAGCTGTCGCGATCGACGAGGAGATACTCCTCTTCGATCCCGATGGTGAATTCGGGATCTGACGTCATTCTGGCCCACTCCACTCCCGTCACGCGCCGTCGAACCCCGTTATGGGGCCGCCGGTTTCGTGGCACAAGCGCATGGTTGCAGTCTGCGAATCGCGTGCGTTCCTTCTATGGGTCTGAAGCGGGGCTGTTTCGGGGCTCAAGACAATGCTGGTGGGTCAGCTTGAATTGCCGCTCAACCCGCAACAAGCCTTCCGGGAAGCACCTGAAAATACGCAGAAAAACAGGGGCCAACCCGCTTCTGCGCTTTGTGGCGGAAATGCGGCGTGTTAGTGTCACAACTGTCTAAATGCGGCCGTGGGGGCTGCGTGTGTGCCATCTGGGGGCAATTACAATGACCACTTTGAAAGCAAAGACGGCCTTCGCCGTTTCTGTCGCGGCGGGGATGGCCTTCGCGGCCAGTTCCGCGTCTGCGGCGACGCATAACTTGTTCTTAGCGGGCGACTCCTACACTGACGGGGACGCGACATTCACCGCGATCGATTTCGATCCGACCGGCGGTACGGGGGTCATCGATCCGTTCCTCGCGCTGCAATCCTCGCCGATCGAAGAAGGCTACAATTCCGATCTTCCGTCACCTGAATTCGACGAAACACGCTCTGGCTCCGCCTTCGTACGGTCGCTTCTGGTGAGCGAGCTCCTCGAAGAGGACGGCTACTATACACTGTTCGCCGACTGGAACGAGCCGAACGGCGGCGGTGCGGATACGCTTACCATCCTCGAGTTCGAGATTTGGACCGACCTGGATGGTGAAAACGACTCGTTTGGCACCGGTGAATTCTCGGCCACGCAGCTGATCTATTCGCTTGGTCAGCAGCTCAACACCATCGATTTCGGTGGTGGCAGTGGCCAGCAGGACATGGAAATCAAGATCGACGCGTCGCTGTTCGACGGCGCGGAGGGCGATTACTTCATGCTTTACGCCGTGCTGGGCTGGAACTGTGAATATTTGAGGTTTCGGCGTGAAACGGTTTGCGAAGACGTGGGCTACGAGACCTCCGGCGGGTTCGAGGAATTCTCGGCCGTGATCGGTGAAGGCACGCCGCCGCCGCCGCCGCAAGTGCCGCTGCCGGCCGCTGGCTGGTTGCTTCTTGGTGGTCTCGGTGGTCTCGCCGCCCTGCGCCGCAAGAAAAAATCCTCCTGAGGTTCACACCAAATCCCTACACACGTGATGGAAAGGGCGGCCAGCTTGGCCGCCCTTTTCTTTTGGATATCAGAATGTTCGCTCAAGCTTGGATGATGCAGGCGGCCTGGGCACCATCCCCGCAAGCTTCGAGCGCCGGCCGCGCAGGCGAAACAAAGACTGCAGATTTGGGCGATTGCTTCGAAATTCGTTTCACATTGTGGCGAGATTTTGGCAATGTAATCATAGTGGGGATTCCGGCATGTGTGTGCTGAGGGGATTCAGCAAAAGCAGTAAATAAAGCCATCTCGCTTGCGGTTTCCGCGGCGTTGGTGGGTGAGGCGCAGCGAGTGGTTCGCTGCCGGTGAACAGTGGGGGCTTCAATGAACAAGTTTGTATCGTTCATCGTGGCGGCAGGTGTCGCGACGATGATGAGCAGCGGTGCGTTTGCCGCGACAGTAGAGACCTGTGCAGACACCGAGGGCGGCCCCATGGAGCCGAGCGATGGTGGCGAACGTTCAATGACAATCTCGGTTGATTCCGGGTTTGTCGAATGTGTTGCATGGGGAACAGGGCAGTTCGGCGAGGGATCCGACAACGATATTGAGGAGCTGTCGGCGTATCTTGACTCGATTAATTTTGAGCTGTTGGGGCTGATCGACAAGTCCGATGACCCAACCTCCGGCTCCGATCCCGATGCACTTGTTGGTCCTTTGACCTCGGGTACTGACGGCGAGTTCTCGATCTCCACTGATCCCGAATACCCATTCTATGTGCTAATCTTCAAATTCGGTGCTGCTGTAGGGCAGGGTGCCGAAGCCGATCCTGACTGGTTTGCATTCCTTATCGATGCCGAGGCAGCGAGTGATCCTGACATCGTCTGGTACACATCCGAGGGCTTCCAGCAAGGTTTGTCGCACGTTGACCTCTATGCTGCGGTTCCGATCCCGGCGGCCGGGTTCCTGCTTCTTGGCGGGCTTGGCGGTCTGGCCCTGCTTCGGCGGAAGAGGATGGTCTGACGGCACCACACACTAAGGTTACACAAGAAGGGCGGTCGTGAGACCGCCCTTTCTCTTTTTGGGAACGGGGGCTGGATTACTCCATGACCGGAATGCTGAACTCGCCACCTTCCTTGATGCCCGAGGGCCAACGGGCGGTGATCGTCTTCGTCCGTGTATAGAATCGGAAGGCGTCGGGCCCGTGCTGGTTCAGGTCGCCGAATGCCGACTTCTTCCAACCGCCAAACGTGTGGTAGGCGAGCGGCACGGGGATCGGCACGTTGATGCCCACCATCCCGATATTGATACGGTTGGCGAAGTCGCGGGCAGTGTCGCCATCGCGTGTGAAGATCGCTGTACCGTTGCCGTATTCATGATCCATCGCGTGGGCGAGGGCGTCCTCGTAGCTTTCCGCGCGGACGGTGGAGAGGACCGGCCCGAAGATCTCTGTTTTGTAGATATCCATGTCGCGGGTCACGCGGTCGAAGAGATGGGGGCCGACGAAGAAGCCGTCCTCATAACCCTGAAGCGCGAAGTTGCGGCCATCGACCACGAGTTCGGCACCCTGATCGATGCCGGACTGTACGAGGCCCAGGACCTTTTCCTTCGCGGCGCCGGTGACAAGGGGGCCGTAATCGACATCCTTGCCTGCCGTATAGGGGCCGACCTTTAGCGCCTCGATGCGGGGCACGAGCTTTTCGATCAGGCGATCGGCGGTTTCATCGCCAACGGGCACCGCGACCGAAATTGCCATGCAGCGTTCGCCTGCTGCACCGTAGCCTGCACCGACGAGCGCGTCGGCGGCCTGATCCATGTCGGCATCGGGCATGACGATCATGTGGTTCTTGGCGCCGCCAAAACACTGCACCCGTTTGCCGTTCGCGCAGCCGCGGGAGTAGATGTATTCAGCGATCGGCGTGGAGCCCACGAAACCGACGGCCTGGATGACCGGGTTGTCGAGTATCGCGTCGACCGATTCCTTGTCGCCGTTTACGACCTGAAGAATGCCGTCGGGCAGGCCCGCCTCTTGCATGAGTTCGGCCAGCATGATCGGCACCGAAGGATCGCGCTCGGACGGTTTGAGGATGAACGCATTGCCGCAGGCGATGGCAGGCGCGAATTTCCACATCGGGATCATGGCAGGGAAGTTGAAGGGTGTGATCCCGGCGACGACGCCCAGCGCCTGGCGCATCGAGTACATGTCGATGCCGGGGCCTGCGCTGTCGGTGTATTCGCCTTTGAGGAGGTGGGGGGCACCGATACAGAACTCGACCACTTCGAGGCCGCGCTGAACATCGCCCGCGGCGTCAGGAAGCGTTTTGCCGTGTTCGCGGCTGAGCGCCTCGGCCAACTTGTCCATGTCGCGATTGAGGAGCTGGACGAATTTCATCAGCACGCGGGCGCGGCGCTGCGGATTGGTTGCGGCCCAAGCGGGTTGTGCCTTTGCCGCGCTTTCGACTGCGGCGTCGAGTTCGGACTTCGAGGCAAGCGGCACTTTTGCCTGAACCTCGCCCGTCGCGGGGTTGAAAACGTCGGCGAAGCGACCGGACGTGCCGGCGACGCGCTTTCCGTCAATGAAGTGAGACAGCTCTTCCATCGGATCCTCCCGAATGATGCCCTGGATATCGCGCGCGAGTTTAGTCTTGCGCAATCGGGTGGAAAAGAGACAGTTGGCCAAAATCGTTTTGCATTTTTGCAGGATGGGGCGTTGATATGAACTGGGATGATCTGCGTGTTTTCCTCGCTGTGGCGCGGGGCGGCAGCCTTTCGGCGGCGGGGCAGGGATTGCGGATCGATCCGGCGACCGTTGGGCGGAGGATCGCGCGGCTGGAGCAATCGCTGGGCGAGGCGTTGTTCCTGAAGTCGCCCCAAGGCTATGCGCTTACGCGGGCGGGGGAGCAGTTGGTGGCGCGGGCGGAAGAGGCGGAGCGGGCGCTGTCGGGAGCGGAGGATGCGCTTAGGGGATCGGCCGACATTCTTGATGGGACGATCCGGATCGGGGCGCCGGATGGGTGTGCCAACTTCCTTCTGCCTCAGGTTGCCGCCGCGATCCGAGCGGCGCATCCGAAGCTGGAGATCCAGATCATCGCGCTGCCCAGGGTCTTCAACCTGTCGAAGCGCGAGGCGGATCTGGCCATTGCCGTCAGCCCGCCGGATGCGGCGCGGCTGTATGGGGAACGGGTGTCGGACTACCGGCTGCATCTTGCAGCAGCGGAAGTCTATCTTGCCGGGGCCGAGCCGCTGACACGGTTGGCGGATCTTGGGACGCATACGATCGTGGGTTACGTGCCCGATATGATCTTTGACCGTGAGCTTGATTACCTGTCAGAAGCTGGTGGCGTTACGGCGGAACTGGCGTCGAACTCGGTTTCGGTGCAGGGGCATCTCCTGCGGGCTGGCGGCGGGGTGGGGATCGTGCATGATTTTATGCTGCCGTTCCTGCCCGGGGTGCGGCGCGTTTTGGAGGGCGAACTGTCGCTCAAGCGGACCTTCTGGCTGGTGCGCCACCAAAACGACAGGCGGCGTGTTGGCCTTGCCCGGGTCGCAGAACTGGTGGTGGCGGGGCTTCGCGCCGAAATCGCCCGGCTTGAAGCCCAAGCTTGACAGGCCCGGCCCCGCCAAGCCACGCTTGCAAAAGCTTTATTACGAAAGGGAGGGCCAGGGTATGACCGTGGCAAAAATCCTGAACTCCAAAGGCTCTGGCGATGTTTTGACCATTGCGCCGGACAAGCTGATCTCAGATGCCGCAGCGATGCTCTCGGAGCGGCGGATCGGTTCGCTTGTCGTTTCGGAGGACGGGGCGAGCGCGCTGGGTATACTGTCGGAGCGTGACATCGTACGCGAAATCGGACGGCGCGGGCATGGATGCCTGTCGGAGACGGTTGCGGAGATGATGACGAAGGACCTGGTCACCTGCGAGCGGGCGGACAAGGCCGATGAGATACTTGCGAAGATGACGGCGGGCCGGTTCCGGCACATGCCGGTTGTCGAGGATGGCAAGCTTGTCGGTCTGATCACGCTGGGCGACGTGGTGAAATACCGCCTCGAAGAGGTGAAGATGGAAAAGGATGCCCTTGAAGGGATGATCATGGGCTTCTGACCCCGACCAGGGGCATCTTGTGGACAAGTCAGGACGGCGAGGGGTAGAACCGGCGCAGGGACAGTGGGAGACATCCATGCGGATCGGTTTATATCCGGGCACGTTCGATCCGGTGACCAATGGCCACCTCGATATCATCGAGCGGGCAACGGTTCTGGTGGACCGGCTGGTGATCGGTGTGGCGATAAATCGGGACAAGGGCCCGTTGTTTTCCCTGGAAGAACGCGTGGCAATGATCGAGGGCGAATGCGCCGAGATCGCCGAAAGGCGCGGTGTGGAGATCATTGCACATCCGTTTGAGAATCTTCTGATCGACTGCGCCCGCGACGTGGGGGCGGGGATCATCATCCGCGGCCTTCGGGCGGTGGCGGATTTCGAATATGAATTCCAGATGGTCGGAATGAACAGGGTGCTCGATGACGAAATCGAGACCGTGTTTCTGATGGCCGAAGCCGAGCATCAGGCGATTGCCTCGAAACTTGTGAAAGAGATCGCGCGGCTGGGCGGGGATGTCAGCCGGTTCGTCTCTCCGGCCGTGCAGGCGGCTTTGAAAGAGCGTTTTGCAGCCACCTGAAACGAAACGGGGCGGCACTTGGCCACCCCGCTTCCTTGCGATGCAAGCGCTGAACGCCGATCAGCGGCCGTAAACCGCCTTGCGCGCGATCTTGCGCGCATCGGGCGGATAGATGTCGAGATCGATCGCCGTGTTAAGTGGCATGGATTCGATCTCGCGAACGGTGCGCATATACGCCACGCGATTGTGGGCGGCGGTGCGCAGGTCTTTGAAGATGCCGGTCATTCGACGAGCTCCTTTTCATTCGGGTTCGACCGGGTGCCGAAGCTCCCGGTTCGCGGTGCCGCGCCTTTCTGGCATGCGGCGCCGTGGGTGTTGGTGTCAGCCGTAAACGGCTTGCCGGGCGATTTCCCGGGCGTCGTTCCGGTGAATGCCGAGGTCGTCGGCTTCGCGCTGCGACATGCCCTCGATTTCGGTCACGATCCGCCGATACTCGGAGTAACGGTGGGCTGCATGCCGGAGTTTGCTTGAGAGACGTTTCATATCCTGTCTCCGTTCCTTCGTCGTGTGTCTGTGGCCGCCCATCGGCCACGGGTCTAATATGGGTATGCGTTAGCGCTAAACCAGCGATGAATGCGAAAGGCGGCTATGCGTTTTCTGCAATGCAGCATGGAACGCAAAATGAAAGGGCGCCGCAGCGCGACGCCCTTTGACTTCAGTGGGTTGGCTGATTGTCAGATCAACTTGCCCATCACGACCGCGGTGTCCGACATGCGGTTCGAGAAGCCCCATTCGTTATCGTACCACGTAAGGATCCGGCACATCGTGCCTTCCATCACCTTGGTCTGATCGGTGTGGAAGATCGAGGAATGGGGATCGTGGTTGAAGTCGATCGAAACGAGGCTTTCGTCGGTGTAGCCGAGAATGCCCTTGAGGTTGCCGTCAGCGGCGTTGCGGATCGCCGTGTTGATCTCTTCGACGCTGGTTTCGCGAGCGGCCTCGAACGTGAGATCGACAACGGACACGTTGGGCGTGGGGACGCGGATCGCGACGCCGTCGAGCTTGCCGTTGAGTTCCGGAAGCACAATGCCCACGGCCTTTGCGGCACCCGTCGATGTCGGGATCATCGACATGGCGGCGGCGCGGGCGCGGTAAAGATCCTTGTGCATCGTGTCGAGCGTCGGCTGGTCGCCCGTGTAGCTGTGGATCGTGGTCATGAAACCCTTCACGATCCCGATCTCGTCATTCAGCACCTTGGCCACCGGCGAGAGGCAGTTCGTCGTGCAGGAGGCGTTGGAGACGACGAGATCGTCGGAGGTCAACGTGTCGTGGTTCACGCCGTAGACGATTGTTTTGTCCGCGCCCGAGGATGGTGCGGAGACCAGAACGCGGCTCGCGCCGTTTTCCAGGTGTATGGCGGCCTTGTCGCGGGCGGTGAAGATTCCCGTGCATTCCATGACGATGTCGACGTGGCCCCAGGGCAGGTCGGCGGGGTTGCGGATGGCCGAAACCTCGATCGGACCGGAGCCGACGTCGATGGTGCTTTCGGTCGTCTTTACCGCTGCAGGGAAACGGCCATGCACGCTGTCGTAACGCAGGAGGTGGGCGTTGGTTTCCACCGGCCCGAGGTCGTTGATCGCGACCACCTCGATATCGGTGCGTCCCGATTCCACGATTGCGCGCAGCACGTTCCGCCCGATGCGTCCGAATCCGTTGATGGCGACCTTGACCGTCATGTCATTCTCCGTGGCGATGTCGATTTGGCGTTACCAACGATGTTCCGCGAGGAAGGTCAACCGGAATCCCGTTAGCGCCAGAACGCAATCCAGTGAATGAGGTCGGCGAATTTGCGGGCGAGGAAGACAGCGCCGTCGGGCCAGAGCACGATCAGAAGGAGAAGTGCGATCACGATGGTTGAAAAAAGGATCAGGGCAGTGCGGTTGCTCATGGGGCCCCCAGAAGGCGGGAGAGTTCAGTCGCGGCGGTTCGTACTTCTTCGCCGAATGGCGCAATGCGGTCGCCGGAGATGCGCGCCGTGGGCCCGGAGATCGAAATGCCCGCGACCGCGAGGCCGGTCGCGTTGAAGACCGGAGCGGCGACGCAGCGCATTCCTTCGTTACGCTCCTCGTCGTCGATGGAGTAGCCGCGCCGGCGCGTGGCCGCAAGATCGGAGAGAAGGGCGGAGGCATTGGTGAGTGTGCGTGATGTGAAGCGCTCAAGCCCGTTGGAGACGATGGCGTTGAGGCGAGGTTCATCGAACTGGGCGAGCAGGGCCTTGCCGATGCCCGAGGCGTGCATCGGAGACTGGGTGCCGGGGGGGAAGAAGGCGCGGATCGAAGCGTGAGTTTCCACCTGGCTGACAAAGAGGACGTGGCGGGCATTTTCGACGCCGAGGTTGGCGGTTTCGCCAGTCACCTCCATCAGACGCTGCATGACAGGCCGTGCGCGTTCGACGAGGTTCGTGCGTCGCAGGAAGGCCGAGCCGATGCGGAAGGCGCCTGCGCCGACATGCCAGGACTGGCGTTGCTGGTCGAGTTCCACGATACCGCGCGTTTCAAGTGTGGTGAGGACCCGGTAGGCGGTGGCGGGCGACTGATCGAGGCGCGAGGCGAGTTCTGTGAGCGTCAGGCCGCCGGTTTCGCCGAGTGTTTCGAGAATCATCATCGCGCGATCGAGCGACTGGATTGTGTTCTGTTCGGTCTTGTCGTTGAACGCACGCGGGCGTCCGCGGCTGCGTCTGGGCTGATCTGCCATGGCGATCTCTGGTTGTCTGAGCTGGTTCAAAAAATATTTTCAGTTAGCGAAAAAAGCAAGTGTATGAAATTATTGCAAAGATATATTTTTTCATCACTCAAAAAATAATTTCAAAAAAATTGTGCGTGGCGGAGTAAGGCCGTAGATCTACCTCAGCACGAGGAGAGGAGCACTCGCATGACATCCCAGAACCCCGTTTTCATTCCCGGGCCGACGAATATGCCCGAAAGCCTGCGCAAGGCGATCGACATGCCGACGATGGATCACCGTTCGGCTGCATTCGCCGAGATCCTGCACCCCGCGCTCGCCGCCGTGAAGAAGGTGCTGAAGACCGAGACAGGTGAGGCGTTCATCTTCCCCGCGAGCGGCACAGGCGGCTGGGAGACGGCGATTGCGAACACGCTGTCGCCCGGGGACAAGGTTCTCGTGGGGCGGAACGGCATGTTCTCGCATCGCTGGATCGATATGTGCGAGCGCTTCGGGCTTGACGTCCAGGTGATCGAGACGCCCTGGGGCGAGGGGCTGCCGGCGGATCGGTACGAGGAAGCTCTGGCCGCGGACACGGGCCACGCGATCAAGGCCGTGCTTGCGACCCACAACGAGACCGCGACCGGCGTTCTTTCCGATATCTCCGCTGTTCGCCGCGCGATGGACAAGGCGGGGCACCCGGCGTTGTTCATGGTCGATGGTGTGAGTTCGATCGGATCCATGGATTTCCGTATGGATGAGTGGGGCGTCGATATCGCCGTGACCGGATCGCAAAAGGGGTTCATGCTACCCGCAGGCCTTGCGATCCTCGGGGTGTCGCAGAAGGCGCTTTCGGCGATGGAAACCGCAAAACTGCCGCGGACTTTCTTCGATCTTCGCGACATGCAGGCAGGTTACGCTAAATCGGGCTATCCCTATACGCCGGCGGTGGGCCTCATGAACGGCCTCAAACAGGCCTGTGACATGCTGCTGGACGAAGGGCTCGACAACGTTTTTGCCCGGCATCGCCGGATCGCCGATGGTGTTCGGGCCGCCGTGCGGGCCTGGGGCCTTTCGCTTTGTGCGAGGGAGCCGCAGTTCTACTCGGATTCGGTGAGTGCGATCCGCACGCCCGAAGGGTTCGACGCGACGCGTATCGTGACGCATGCCGCCGAGAACTACGAGATGGCGTTCGGTGTCGGGCTTGGTGAGGTTGCGGGCAAGGTGTTCCGGATCGGGCATCTGGGCCAGCTGTCGGCCCCGCTGGCACTGACCGGTATCGCGACCGCGGAGATGGCGATGGTCGACCTTGGTCTGCCGGTCACGCTGGGCTCCGGTGTGGCCGCCGCACAATCGGTGTATCGCCACGGTGACGTGGTTCTGACCAAGGAAGCTGCGTGATGAAGGATATGAACGAGATGTACATCCCGACCTATGAGGATGTGGTGACGGCGCATGAGCGGATCAAACCGCATATTCATCGCACACCGGTTCTAACCTCGAGCTATTTCAACGATCTGGTCGGGGCTGAGCTGTTCTTCAAATGCGAAAACTTTCAGAAGGCGGGGGCCTTCAAGGTGCGCGGAGCGTCGAATGCCGTGTTCGGTTTGGATGATGCGCAGACGCAGAAGGGCGTCTGCACGCATTCCTCGGGGAACCATGCGCTGTCGCTGTCTTATGCAGCGGGGCGCCGTGGCATTCCCTGCAATGTGGTGATGCCGCGCACGGCGCCCGAGGCGAAAAAGGCCGCTGTTCGGGGCTATGGCGGGAAGATCACCGAGTGCGAACCCTCGACATCGTCGCGCGAGGAAGTGTTCGCCCGGGTGCAGGCCGAGACCGGTGGCGAATTCGTGCATCCCTATAACGATCCGCGGGTGATCGCGGGGCAGGGCACGTGTTCGCGCGAGTTCATGGAGCAGACAGACGGCGTCGACATGATGGTGGCCCCGATCGGGGGCGGCGGCATGATTTCGGGCACCTGCCTGACCCTGTCGAACATCGCGCCCGAGGTGGAAATCATAGCCGCGGAACCCGAGCAGGCCGATGATGCCTACCGCAGCTTCAAGGCGGGGCACATCATCGCCGACGATGCGCCGGTGACGATTGCCGACGGGCTTAAGGTGCCGCTCAAGGAGTTGACCTGGCATTTCGTGTCGAACCACGTGACCGACATCCTGACCGCGAGTGAGCAGGAGATCATCGACGCGATGAAGCTGACCTGGCAGCGCATGAAGATCGTGATGGAGCCAAGCTGTGCCGTGCCGCTTGCGACCATCCTGAAGAACAAGGACCGGTTCGCGGGCAAGCGGGTTGGCGTGATTATCACCGGGGGCAATGTCGATCTCGACAAACTGCCCTGGATTCAGTGACTTCGGAGGAAATTGAGATGAATGCACCGACGAAATTCGAGGGCCTTGAAGTAGGCTATGACATCCCCGCCGCGATCGGCATGGATGAAAGTGAGATCCAGACCCCGTGCCTCGTGCTCGACCTCGACGCACTGGAGCGGAACATCAAGAAGATGGGCGACTATGCGAAGGCGCATGGCATGCGTCACCGCGTGCACGGCAAGATGCACAAATCGGTCGACGTGGCGAAGCTTCAGGAGACACTCGGCGGGTCGGTTGGCGTTTGCTGCCAGAAAGTGAGCGAGGCGGAGGTGTTCGCCCGCGGCGGGATCAAGGATGTTCTGGTGTCGAACCAGGTGCGCGATCCGGCGAAGATCGACCGGCTGGCGCGGATGCCGAAGCTGGGCGCGCGGACGATCTGCTGCGTCGACGACGTGGAGAACGTGGCCGATCTGTCGGCAGCAGCCCAGACGCACGGGACCGAGATCGAGTGCCTTGTCGAGATCGATTGTGGCGCGGGCCGTTGCGGCGTGACGACGACGCCCGAGGTTGTCGAGATCGCGAAGGCGATCGACGCGGCACCCGGCCTGAAGTTCGCTGGCATCCAGGCCTATCAGGGCGCGATGCAGCACATGGACAGCTATGACGATCGGAAGGCCAAGCTCGACATCGCTGTGGCGATGGTTAAGGACGCCGTGGATACTCTGAAGGCGGAAGGGCTTGAGTGCGATATCGTCGGCGGCGGCGGCACAGGCAGTTATTACTTCGAGTCGAATTCGGGCGTTTACAACGAGCTTCAGTGCGGCTCCTACGCCTTCATGGATGCCGATTACGGCCGGATCCTCGACAAGGACGGCAATCGGATCGACGAGGGGGAGTGGGAGAACGCGCTCTTCATTCTGACAAGCGTGATGAGCCATGCGAAGGCCGACAAGGCAATCGTGGATGCCGGCCTGAAGGCCCAGTCGGTCGATAGCGGATTGCCCGTAATCTACGGGCGTGACGACGTGGAATACATCAAATGCTCGGACGAGCATGGCGTGGTGATGGATCCTGAGGGCGTTCTGAAGGTGAACGACAAGCTGAAGCTCGTGCCGGGACACTGCGACCCGACCTGCAACGTACATGATTGGTATGTCGGTGTGCGGAACGGGAAGGTCGAGACGATCTGGCCGATTTCGGCACGCGGGAAAGCCTACTGATGGCGGATGGAAGTGCAGTCATGCAAGGAAACAAGCTGACCATCGTGCCGGAGAGCGCCATCGCCGAGCTCATCTCGGCGGAGGCAGCCTTCGACGCTGTCGAGGCGACTTTCGGGGCGATGGCGCGGGGCGATGCCTATAACTTCCCGGTGATCCGGGAGGCTATCGGTCATGCCGATGCGCTTTATGGCTTCAAATCGGGCTTTGACCGGGCAGGGCTTCATCTCGGGCTGAAATCGGGGGGGTACTGGCCGGGGAACGATGCAAAGGGACTGACAAACCACCAGTCCACCGTGTTTCTGTTCGATGCCGATACCGGCCGGGCGCGGGCCGTCGTCGGGGGCAACCTTCTTACCGCGCTTCGGACGGCGGCAGCGTCGGCCGTGTCGATCCGGCACCTGGCGCGCCGGGACGCGAAGGTTCTGGGAATGATCGGTGCCGGCCACCAATCGGCCTTTCAGATGCGTGCAGCGGCCGCGCAGCGCGACTTCGAGAAGGTGATCGGCTGGAATTTCCATCCCGAGATGTTGTCCCGGCTGGAAGAAACCGCCGCCGAACTCGGCCTGCCATTCGAGGGAGTGGAGCTGGATCAGCTTGGGGCCGAAGCAGATGTGATCATCACGATCACCTCGTCTTTCGCGCCGACGCTGCTTGATGCCCATGTGCGGCCGGGCACGCACCTCGCCTGCATGGGCACAGACACGGTGGGCAAGCAGGAAGTCGAAGCCGCGATCCTCGCGCGGGCCACTGTTTTCACCGACGAGGTGGCGCAATCTGTCACCCTGGGCGAGGCGCAGCATGCCGTGAAGGCCGGGCTGATCGATGAGGCCGATGTGCAGAAGATCGGGGATGTAATCAACGGCGATCATCCGGGGCGGACGACGGACGAGGAGATCACGCTGTTCGACGGCACCGGAGTGGGTCTTCAGGATCTGGCGGTGGCTGCGGCAGCTGTCGAGATCGCGATCGAACGGGGGATCGCCACCGAAGTGGCGTTCTGAGTGCGCGGTCAATCGGGCAGGACTACCTCGTAAGGCTTTGAGAAACAGTGCTCTTCGAGGTTGGGGCCCGGCCCGATGCGATCGACGACTGCGAAGAGACCGGGCGCGTGGAGCGGGGTGAGTACCCCGTGCCACGCGCCTCTTTTGTAGCAGACCCCTTGGTGGGGTTTCGTCAGAAAGGCGCGGGGGATGCCCGGGCGTCCTGCCTCATCCGGGGCGACAATCACCAGAAACGGCTGGCCCGTCATGGGCAGGAAAGCCTGGGCCCCGTCGGGGTGGCGTTCGACCATTTCGAGCCTGTAGGGCAGACTGCGCGGTTCGGCATCGAAGAGGCTGATCCCGGCACGGCCACCGTGGAAATCGAGATCCGCGAGATCGTGATGTCGCCCACAAAGCCCCTGGTTGATCACCTTGTCGGGCGTGTCGCGCAGCGCGATGACATCACCGAATGGCGCAAAGGCGCTGGCGGTGAGTGTAGCGGCGACGAGCTTCACGGCAGAAGATCCTTCAGTCGGTGCAGGGCGATGCGTTCGACCTGGCGGCACGCTTCCGCGAATTCGGTGGTGCTATCGTTTTCTAGGCGTTGGCGGAAGGCGGCAAGGATACCCGCCTTGTCGTGGTCGCGCACCGCGATGATGAAGGGAAAGCCGTGCTTTTCCGTGTAGGCGGTGTTGAGCGCTGTGAAGGTGTCGCGTTCGGCGTCGGTCAGCGCGTCGAGCCCCGCGCTGGCTTGTTCCGCCGTGCTTTCGGCGGTGAGGCGTTTAGCGGCGGCGAGCTTGCCCGCAAGATCGGGATGCGCGTTCAGGACGCCGCGCCGCTGATCTTCCGATGCTGAGCGGAAGATACGGCAGAGGGCGTTGTGGAGACCGGCCGCCCTGTCATGGGCGGCCCCGAGCTCGAGCGCATACGCGCCCTCGGCGACCCAGGGAGAATGCTCGAAAATGCCACCATAAGCCTCTATGAAGTGGGGTTTTTCCATCTTTGAAGGGCGCTCCGAAGAGGCCGGGGGATGATGTGCCCGCCAGTGATCTGCGATCTCTATCCGGGTTGGGCACCAGACGTCGCCCCGGCTTTGGATGTACTCCATGAATCGGCGCAGCGCCATGATCCGTCCTGGTCGTCCGGCGAGGCGGCAGTGCAGCCCGACCGACATCATCCTGGGCGCGCCGGCCTCGCCCTCGAGAACAAGTGCGTCGAGGCTGTCGCGCAAATAGGCCTCGAACTGATCGCCCGAGTTGAAGCCCTGGGGCGTGGCGAACCGCATGTCGTTGGCGTCGAGCGTATACGGGATAACTAGCTGGTCGCGCCCGCTTACGCGGATCCAGTAGGGTAGATCGTCGGCGTAGCTGTCTGACAGGTAATCGAACGCTCCTTCTGTCGAGGCGAGTTCGATGGTCTGCATTGAAGTTCGACCGAGGTAAAAGCCCCTGGGACGCGCACCCGTAACTTCGGTATGAAGGCGGATTGCTTCGTGCAACTGGGCGCGTTCGTCCTCAACCGACATGTCCTTGTATTCGATCCACTTCAATCCGTGGGATGCGATTTCCCACCCCGCCTCGGTCATCGCGGCAACTTGCTCGGGGCCCCGTGCGAGTGCCGTGGCGACCCCATAGACCGTCGGCCGTATCGCCATCTCCTGGAACAGCCGGTAAATGCGCCAGAAGCCGGCGCGCGCCCCGTACTCGTAGATCGATTCCATGTTCCAGTGCCGTTGACCGGGCCAGGCCGTGGCGCCCACGACTTCGGAAAGAAAGGCCTCTGATGCTGCGTCGCCGTGTAATAGATTGTTTTCTCCACCTTCTTCATAGTTCACCACGAACTGAACCGCGGCCTTGGCGCCGCCTGGCCAATTTGCCTGCGGCGGGTTCGGGCCGTAGCCAATCAGATCGCGCGGGTATCGCATATCGTCATCCTTCGTCGCTTCAGGACGCCTATGGCCGGTTTCGGCGTCCCGGTCCTTCGCAAAAATGTTGAA
The DNA here is from genome assembly GCF_032586175.1 of Ovoidimarina sediminis. Lineage (NCBI taxonomy): Bacteria > Pseudomonadati > Pseudomonadota > Alphaproteobacteria > Rhodobacterales > Roseobacteraceae > Ovoidimarina > Ovoidimarina sediminis. Next base: position 482,282 of record NZ_JAWHTE010000001.1, on the reverse strand, counting down.
ACAGCCTCGCGCGTAAAGACGTTTTCCTCAAGCGCGGTTCGTCGCAAAATGGGCCATCGGACCAAAAGAGGCAGGGTATGGCGGGATATCTGACAACGCATGTTCTTGATACGGCCCGGGGTGCGCCGGCTGCAGGTATGTCCATCATCCTTTATCGTCTCTCACGAGACGGGCGAATGGAAGTGGCGCGCATGGTCACGAATGACGATGGCCGGACAGACGCGCCGATCCTGCCAGAAGGCGCTTTCGAACCCGGGGAATACGAGCTGGAGTTTCACGCCGGGGCCTATCTCGAGTCGCTGGGTGTCCGGAGCGGAGCGCCTCGTTTCCTGGATGTGATCCCGATCCGGTTCGGCCTTTCGGAAGCGGCGCATTATCACGTGCCGCTTCTGCTGTCGCCCTTCGGGTACTCGACTTATCGCGGAAGTTGATCGGCGATACGCCCGGCAGCGAAATCCATGAAAAGGCGCACCTTGGGATCCTGAAGACGGCGGTGTGCATAAAGGAAGCCCAGTGTTACCGGCAGGGGGGGCGTTGCCTCGGCAACCGGGACAAGGCGACCAGCGGCAAGGTGCTCTGCGACTTCGAACATCGGTTTTAGGACGATGCCATGGCCGTCGAGCGCCCAGTCGAGCAGAACGTCTCCATCGTCGGATTCGAAGGGACCTGAGACGGAGAAACGTTCCAGGCCGGTTTCGGTCTGGAGAAGCCAGCGGAATTCCGGGGCCCCGGGGAACCGGAGGTTGAGGCACTCGTGATTGTCCGACACGATTTCTTCGCCGGTCTTGGGTGTTCCGCGCCGTGCAACGTAGGCCGGTGCCGCGCAGAGAAGGCGAGGACAGCTTGCGATTTTCTTAAGCTTCAGCGTGGAATCCTCCGGCACGCCAAGAAACAGGGCCAGGTCGATACCCTCTGCCGTGAGGTCTATCCGCCTATCCGACAGGCGAAGGCGGAGGTCGATATCCGGGTAGGCCGCCTTGAATTCCGGCACGAGCGGCGCGATGAAGCGGCGGCCCGCCCCAAGGGGCGCCGCCACAAAGAGCGTTCCGCGCGGGCTCTTCGTGACACTCATGACGGCGGCTTCCGCAGCGTCGAGAGCTTCGATCACCTTGCAGGCGCCCTCATAGAACAGGCGGCCTTGTTCGGTCGGTTTCAGACTGCGGGTAGAGCGCTGAAAGAGGCGGACGCCAAGATGCCCTTCGAGTTGCGCGATCCGTGCCGATGCGACCGCAGGCGAGATGCGCTGATCGCGGGCGGCCGCGGACATGGAGCCCAATTCGTGGACGCGCGTGAAGGTGCGGATGTTGTCTAGGTAGGACATGACCTTAGCATCCTGGATCGTTGCACGGGTGATTATCGGTTCTTGTTTGAAACTCTTCGGCTCTTTTTCCGAATAGCTGCTTCCGGGCGAACGGGCTAGGCTTTCATGGGTTGAAAACCGGGGCAGGCATGTACGAATTCGCAATAATCTGGGAGTGGCTGGGATTTGCCGCGCGCTGGCTGCACGTTGTCACGGCCATCGCTTGGATCGGATCCTCCTTTTACTTCATCGCCCTGGATCTTGGACTGAACCGCACCATTCCCGGACCCGCGGATGGCGAGGAATGGCAGGTGCACGGGGGCGGGTTCTACCATATCCAGAAATATCTGGTCGCGCCCGATGCGATGCCAGATCACCTAACTTGGTTCAAATGGGAGAGTTATGCGACGTGGCTGTCCGGGGCAGCCTTGCTTGCAATCGTCTATTGGGCCGGAGCGGAGCTTTACCTCATCGATCACGCGAAAGCGGATCTCGCGGTTTGGCAGGCGATCCTCCTTTCCGCTGGCTCCCTGACGGTGGGATGGCTTGCCTATGACATGCTATGCAAATCACCGCTCGGCGAACGGCCGACGCTCCTGATGGCACTCTTGTTCGTGGTGCTGCTTGCGATGTCGTGGGGGTATCATCAGGTGTTTTCAGGGCGGGCCGCGCTTCTGCATCTTGGCGCGTTCACGGCGACGATCATGTCAGCCAACGTCTTCCTGGTGATCATTCCAAACCAGAAGATTGTGGTCGCGGATCTTCGGGCGGGCCGGTCCCCGGTTGCAAGATACGGAAAGATAGCAAAATTGCGATCGACCCATAACAACTACCTGACGCTACCGGTCATTTTTCTGATGCTCTCGAACCATTACCCGCTCGCCTTCGGAGTGCATTGGAGCTGGTTGATCGCAGTGCTGGTGTTCCTCATGGGGGTTACGATCCGCCACTACTTCAATTCGATCCATGCACGCTCCAGAAATCCAACCTGGACATGGCCGGCAACGGTGGTGATCTTCATTGCGATCATGTGGCTTTCCAGCCTTCCCGGTCCGTATGCTGACAATGCCGGTCAGGATGCGGTTTCACAGGCGGCAGATACAGATCCTCGCACAGTGGCCTTTTTGGAGGCCGATGGCTTCGAAATGGCCCAGGAAATAGTGCTTGGCCGGTGCAGCATGTGCCATATGACGCAGCCCGTCTGGGAAGGTTTGAGCCGGGCGCCAAAGGGAGTAGTTCTTGATACCCCATTGGACATCGCCAGGCACGCACGTGATGTCTATTTGCAGGCTGCCGCGAGCCGAGCCATGCCTCCTGGGAACGTAACCTGGATGGAGCCTTCGGAGCGCCTTGTTCTTCGCGACTGGTACGCCGCGGCAGTCGCCGGGGAGACCGGCACCGACCGCTAGAGATCAAATCCTCAGAAATCCGTCCAATCGTCATCGAGATCCTGTTCTGTCGTCGCAGAGATCGAAACGCCGTCGGTCCCCGTCGCCTGGAGTGGCTGTTCTCCGTGATCCCTTGCAACAGCTCCGCCAGCCAGGGCATCGGCGGCTACGCTGCGAGAACGTGCAGTCTGGAATGCAGGGCTCTGCATTCGCGAGGATGCCAGCTGGCCCTGATGTGGCACCGAAAGGCGAAATTGCCCCACGGCATCGGAGAGCTCCGCCGAAGCTGCCATAAGGGACTGGCTCGCCGCTGTGGTTTCCTCGAACATAGCTGCGTTTTGCTGTGTTACCTGGTCAAGCTGACTCATTGCCGAGTTTATTTCGGCAAGCCCGGTCGATTGTTCCTGCGACGACGAAGCGATTGCGGCGACATGTTCCGAAATATCGGAGACCGAGGCCACGATCCGATCCAACGCATTGCCGGCATCTCCGACGAGTGTCACGCCACGCTCCACATGTTCGCCGGAGGCCGAAATCAAGCTGTTGATTTCGCGGGCTGCGTCCGAGGATCGTTGTGCGAGTGCGCGGACCTCCGAGGCAACGACGGCAAAGCCGCGCCCGGCATCGCCAGCCCGTGCGGCTTCAACCCCGGCGTTGAGCGCCAGAAGATTGGTTTGAAATGCGATGTCGTCGATGACCGAGATGATGCTCGAGATCTTGGAAGAACTTTCGGCGATCTGACCCATGGCGGCCACGGCATCTTTCACGACGCCGCCCGACGTCTCGGCATTCTGGCGAGCTTCGTTTACGACCGAATGCGCCTGGCGCGCTCCCTCTGCAGCAGAGCTTACCGAAGCGGTCATTTCGGCAAGCGCGGCAGCGGTTTCCTCCAGTGTAGCCGCCTGGTGTTCGGTGCGGCGGGAAAGATCCTCTGCGGCATTGGAGATTTCCGTGACTTCGGCACGAATGGATGCCGACCGTTCCACAACGGCGCCAATCACACCTTCGAGACGGCCGGCCGCTGCATTGAAATCCTGCCTCAACCGATCGTTCTCTCCGTCGAAAGTCTCGGTGATCTGATAGTCAAGCTTGCCCTCCGAAAGTGCCTTTAGAGCTTCGCTCAGAGAACGGATCATCTTCTCCTGCGACCGCATGAGTGCCGAACGCTCTGATTCAGCGATGTCGGAGCGCGCGCGTTCCTCCGTTACGTCGGCGGCCAATAGAACGGTACGGACAAGCTTACCGCGCCGGTTCTTTACCGGGCTCAGGCCGCCGTGCACTAAGCCGCCGGATCCTGCGGCACCGGCGACTCTGAAATCTCCGAAGCTGCTTTCGGATGGATCGACAGAGTTGCCATGCTGCGTGGCAAGAAGGCGGGAAATCACGGCATCGCTGCGTCCGGGAGCCGTTTCGGCGAGGCGGAGAAACGCATCGTTGGCATCCACGAGCCTTCCCGACGCATCAAACTCGGCCCTGGCCTGGTTTTCGTCGAGCGATGTCAGCACTGCCTCGTTGAGACGTGTGCGGGTGACATCGTCCCATTCCATGACATAGCCGATCCTTTCACCTTCCCGGTCGATTGCCGATGCGGTGAGGTTCAATGTCAGATCTCCGAATTCCAGATCGGTATGGAGCGGCGACGAGCCCAGCGATGCGAGGTTATTCGCGGCCAGGTCGGGGGAGACGATGAGTGTCTCAACGTTTGTACCGATCAGCTTTTCGGGGTCGAAGCCCGGTATCTTGCTTCGGAAGGCTTCGAGGTTCGTTCGCGCCAGATCGGAATATGAAGGACTGACATAGACAATGCTGCCGTCCGTATCGGCAATAATCAGAGAGGCAGATCCGGCGTCGACTGCTGCCCCCTTGAAGGCTGCGTCGCGTCGTGTCGCTTCGGACGCTTTCAGTTGGTCGCGAAATTCCTCGAGCGTTCGCGCCACGACGCCGATCTCGTTTCCGCGGCGCAATCTGGGAATTTCGGTCGTGTAATCGCCGTCAGCCACGCGCTTCATTGCTGCCGCGATGTTTCGCAAGGGTCGCGCCACCATGTGGCGGATGAGGAATCCGACGATCACGAGCAGGACGGCGGTTGTGCCGGCCGCGAGAAGTAGCGTCTTTCGCTTTTCCGCTTCCACAACGGCGAACATCGCGTTCGTGCTGAACTCCAGCACCAATGCGCCCAACAAATCGCCGCTTGCGGCGTGGGTGATCGGTGCAGCGAAAATGAGGTGCTCGCCCACGATGTAAGGCTCGCCACTCTCAATTGCCGTTCGCGCCGCTTCCTGCATCAGATCGAGTTGACCGCCCGACTTTTCCGAAGACACCAGCGTACTTCCGTCAGACCTGATGACCACCCCCCCGGACATGCGGTCGCCGAGACCATCCACTGCCGAATTCAGTGTTTCGGCGACGCTGTCGGTATTGTCGAAGCGCACCGCGGGCGCGAGCTTTGCGGAGAGGAGGCGCGCCATCTCTCCACCGAGGTCGACGACCGAGTTTTTCGTGCTGCGGTCGATCGACCAGAGCGATTGAAAACCAACGATCCCGACGACCAAGAACGTCGAAAGCGCCATTGCCAACAGGCACTTGACGAAGATCGAATCCGGCAGGCGCGGCCACGTGCGTCGTCGTTGGTCCTGGGCAGTTTCGGGCGTCGTAGCTGTCATGCTCGGGCGTCCTTCGCGAGATCAGAAGAGGGCGTCGGCATTTACACCGACGGTGGCCGCACCGACGACTTCGTTCGATGCGGGATCCACGATCGGGAAGGAAATCTGCGCCTGATAGGTTTGGGTGCTTTCGTCATACTCAACCTCGCTGATATGCGAGGCACCGGCCCCGTTCGGAAAGGTTTCGGAGAACTTCGCTTCGTCGCCCTGCCAATAGTCAGATGTCACATCGCTGGCCGCGACATTCAGGCCGCGCGCATCCATCACGAACACTTCAGTGATCGTTCCACCCGCGGCGGCGACACGATCCCGCAGGAAATCAGACGCAGCGTTGTTGACCACCGGATCGATTGTCGGGCGATCGGTTTGACCGATCTCTGCCCGCCATGCCGCATCCAGGGCGTCGATATCTGCCTGGGTATATGCCGCCGTCGTTCCGTTTTGGGCGCGCACGGCGTCGATCAGCACGTCGCTTGATGCCCAGGGCATGATTTCATCCTGAAGGAAGGAGAGCATCTGAGAGTGGTAATCCTGTGCCGGCGCCATGGTGGCGAACAGCAGGGTGGTGGATGCGAAAAGCGTCGAACGGATCATGGGAGCCTCGGTTCCAATTGAATGAGGGCTGCAGTGCAGCCAGATCTGACGCGAGACCCTATGCCGTTGCGGGTTTCATCAGCGTTAATTGCCGTGGGCAGCAATGCCGGAAATTTTAGCGATCCGCCAACAACGGCAGCGGGCCAGCAACGGAAAGGCGCCGCGTCAGCCGCGCGGCGTGATAGTGAAAGCGTCGAGATCCTCGGCGATGGAACTGTTGCCCGGGAAACCCGATTGGAGCTCTTTCAGCGCAGCGGCATGGCGTTCCGGGGCATCCATATGGACGCGGAAGTGGGTGATAACGAGTTCGCCGACGCCGTTTCGGGAGGCCATTGCCGCAATTTCGGCAGGGGTCGGTGCGACATGTTTATAGAATTCGGAGACGTTGGTCTCGTCGCTCAGCCGATAGCACCAATGGAGGAGGAAATCGGCGCCCGAGACGAAGCTTTCGAACTCTGGTGTGATGCCCGCATCTCCGGAATAGACGAAACGCGCGCCGTCCGCCTCAACGGCAAAGGCCATGCATTCCAGGAAGGGCTGGGCATGTGGCACGGGGCAGGAGGACAAGCGCCAGCCGTCGCCGTCGACACGGAACCTCGGTTCGACCTCCGTCACCTCGGGCGCGGGCCAGGGACGGGGCAGCGTGCCGCCGCGGGCGAGCCAGACTTCCTTGCTTCCCTTCAGCCCGGTCCGGGCCTCGAGATCGTGGGCGAAGACGCCGCTTTTGCCGAAGAGTTTCTCGGTGATCGAGGCAATGGGAGCGGGGCCGTACACCTTCGGAAGCCTGCCGCCCTCGTCCCACGCGGCATGTACGAGGCGGGCATAATCCATCATGTGATCGGAATGGAGGTGGCTGAAAAAGATGTAGTCGATATCGGTCGGCTTGAGCCCGGCCTTTAGCAGCCGGTCGAAGACGCCACCGCCGCAGTCGAAGAGAATGCGCTGGCCCGCAACCTCGATCAGGTAGCCCGACGAGGCGCGGCGTTCATATGCTTCGGGAGAGCCCGAGCCGAGGACGGTGAGTTTCATGATCAAGTTTCATCAAAGAGTGATCCCGCCGGGTTCAGACTAGCGCCGGGCGCGTTCGAGGCCAGCGGCCTCGGCTTTTCCTTGTCGATCCTTGCGAGTTTCATCAGGGTGTCGCGCAGGCGGCTTACGTCTTCAGGGCTGAAGCCATCAAGGAGCCGTGCCTCGTAGCGTTCCGCCGCTTTCGACAGATCGTCGAAGACCGCGTGCCCCGCGCGGGTGAGCGACAGCCACTCGTTGCGCCTGTCGACAGTGTCCTGCCGACGGGTCAGGTAGCGTTTCCGTTCGAGGGCGCGCACGGCGCGGCTGACCTTCGTCTTATGGATCGAGGCCGCGGTGCAGATCTCTTTCGCCGTCAGTTCCCCGTAACAGCCGAGGTGAAAGAGGACGCGCCATTCGGTTCGGAGCATGCCGTAGCGGGAGCGGTACTGGGCCTGGAACTCCTCGCTTGCCGTTTCTGCGGCCCGATTGAGAAGATATGGCAAGAACAGCGGGAGGTCGAAGCTCATGGACGGTACCGGGATGCGTGTTTCGGTTGTTAGTTACAAAAGCAACTGATAGCCCGGAGCACAAGCATGTCGGAGGGATCTGATGAACACGCACAGCGCGCCGCACAGGATGGTGCAGGCCCCCTCGCTGCGGGGGGCGCACGAGGGGTACATGCCGGGATTCGGCAACGACTTCGAGACCGAGGCGCTTCCGGGCGCGCTGCCGCAGGGCATGAACAGCCCCCAGAAGTGCAACTACGGCCTTTATGGCGAACAGCTTTCGGGCACGGCTTTCACCGCGCCGAGCCATCAGAACGAGCGCACGTGGTGCTATCGTATCCGGCCATCGGTGAAGCATTCGCACCGCTATGCACGGATCGATCTGCCCCACTGGAAATCGGCGCCGCACATCATCGAGGACGTCACCAGCCTTGGCCAGTATCGCTGGGATCCGGTGCCCCACAGCGACACGCCGCTGACGTGGCTGACGGGCATGCGGACGATGACGACGGCGGGCGACGTGAACACGCAGGTCGGGATGGCGAGCCATATCTACCTCGTCACGCAGTCGATGGAGGATGCGTATTTCTATTCCGCGGACAGCGAACTTCTGGTCGTGCCGCAGGAGGGCCGGCTGAGGTTTTGTACCGAGCTTGGAATCATCGATCTGGAGCCGAAGGAAATTGCCATCCTGCCGCGGGGTCTGTTGTACCGGGTCGAAGTGCTTGAGGGGCCGTGTCGGGGGTTTGTCTGCGAAAATTACGGGCAGAAGTTCGAACTGCCCGGGCGGGGCCCGATCGGGGCGAATTGCATGGCGAACCGGCGGGATTTCAAGACGCCGGTGGCCGCGTTTGAAGATCGCGAGGTGCCCTCGACCGTGACGATCAAATGGTGCGGGCAGTTCCATGAGACGCAGATCGGGCATTCCCCGCTTGACGTGGTGGCCTGGCACGGGAACTATGCGCCGGTGAAGTACGATCTGAGAACCTACTGCCCGGTGGGTGCGATCCTGTTCGATCATCCCGATCCGTCGATCTTCACGGTGTTGACCGCGCCTTCGGGTACGCCGGGGACGGCGAACATCGATTTCGTGCTGTTCCGCGAACGTTGGATGGTGGCCGAAGATACGTTCCGCCCACCCTGGTACCACAAGAACGTGATGTCGGAGCTGATGGGCAACATCTATGGCCAGTACGATGCGAAGCCGAAGGGTTTCGTGCCGGGGGGCATGAGCCTTCACAACATGATGCTGCCTCATGGGCCGGACCGTGAGGCTTTCGAGAAGGCGTCCAACGCGAACCTCGGGCCCGACAAGCTCGACAACACGATGTCGTTCATGTTCGAAACCCGGTTTCCTCAGCACCTGACGGCCTTCGCGGGCAGGGAGGCCCCATTGCAGGACGATTACATCGATTGCTGGGAGAGCCTTGAGAAGAAGTTCGACGGCACTCCGGGGCCGAAATGAAATACGGGACGATCCGGATTCCCGGTGAACCGATATGGAAGACACCCTTTCCCGACGGTCGCCTGGTACAGGTTTCGGAGAGCCTTGGCATTCTCGGGCGTGAGGTGCGCGAGACGATGCAATCCGCGCTCGACCGGGGATTTGGTGGACTGCAAAGCAATCATTCGGAGGAATTCTCTGAATTCGAGTTTGCTGCGCCCCTGCCGCGGGCCTACCAGTTCCTTGACGCTTCGGCCTACGTGAATCACGTCGACCTTGTGCGGCGTGCGCGGGGGGCGGAGATGCCCGAGCGATTCTGGGCCGATCCGCTGATGTATCAGGGTGGGTCCGACATGTTCCTGGGCCCGTGTGATCCGATTACGGGAGACCCGGCCTGGGGGATCGATTTCGAGGCGGAGATCGCTGTCATCACCGATCTGATCGAAATGGGTTCCAGCCGCGACGAGGCGGCGGGCGCGATCCGGCTTGTCATGCTTTTGAACGACATCAGTCTGCGGAACCTCATCCCAGACGAATTGTTGAAGGGGTTCGGTTTCGTACAGTCGAAGCCGGCCTGTGCGTGTTCGCCCGTGGCTGTTACGCCTGATGCGTTGCCCGGCTGGGACGGGGGGAAGCTTCACGGCACGCTTTGCGTCGATCTGAACGGGGCGCCCTTCGGGCGCGCGGAGGCGGGCGAGGACATGACCTTCGATTTCGGGGTGCTGCTGGCCCATGCGGCCAAGACGCGGCATCTCGGGCCCGGTACGGTTCTGGGCAGTGGCACGGTCTCGAACCGAGATGCCGATGGCGGCCCCGGGCGGCCAGTGGCCGACGGCGGGCGGGGATATTCCTGCATTGCCGAGCAGCGAATGGTCGAGACGCTTCGGGATGGCGCGCCGTCGACAGAGTTCCTCAAACCAGGGGACCGGGTCAAGATCTGGATGAACGACGACGCAGGAAACAGCATTTTCGGGGAGATCTATCAGACCGTTGCCCCGTGGGAGGGCGCATGAGCAAGGCTTTCGCATCGCAGGGAGACCTGACAGAAAAGAGAATCACCTTCGACGAGATTGGCGAGGGTCTTTATGCGTTCACCGCCGAGGGTGATCCGAATTCAGGCGTGATCATCGGGGACGAGAGCGTCATGATCGTCGAGGCGCAGGCCACGCCGCGGTTGGCGCAGAAGGTGATCGACAAAGTGCGGGACGTGACGGACAAGCCGATTAGCCATCTTGTTCTGACCCATTATCACGCGGTCCGGGTATTGGGGGCGTCGGCTTACGGAGCTGGGCAGACCATTATGTCGGAGACCGCGCGCGCCATGGTGGCCGAGCGTGGGCAAGAGGATTGGGACAGCGAATTTCAGCGGTTTCCGAGGCTGTTCGAAGGGCATGAGAGCATTCCAGGACTGACATGGCCTACGACGACGTTTTCCGACCGTATGACCGTCTATCTCGGAAATCGGCGGGTCGACATCATGCATCTGGGCCGGGCGCATACGGCGGGTGATGCGGTGATCTTCGTGCAGGACCAGAACGTGATGTTTACGGGCGATATCGTGGAGTATCATTCCGCCTGCTATTGCGGGGATGGGCATTTCGGGGATTGGGGCAGCACCCTTGACGCGATCAGGGCCTATGATGTCGATGCGATCGCGCCGGGGCGGGGCGATGCTTTGCAGGGCCGGGACATGGTGAACCGGGCGATCGAGAATACGCGGGATTTCGTATCGAGCACCTATCGCCCGGCGGCGCGCGTCGCGGCGCGGGGCGGCACACTGAAGGAGGCATGGGATGCGGTACGGGCGGCATGCGACCCGAAATTCTCCGACTACGCGATCTATGAGCACTGCCTGCCCTTTAACGTCGCACGGGCCTATGACGAGGCGCGCGGGATAGACACGCCGCGGATCTGGACCGCCGAGCGCGATCTTGAGATGTGGACCGCGCTTCAGGGCTGAGCGCATGGTGGGCGCCTCATACACGCTTGCCTTCGAGCTGTACCCTTATGCCAAGGTGACCGATCAGGATGTGCCGGCGAGGCAGCATCCGGTGATCGTGATAGGCGGAGGACCGATCGGGATGGCGGTGGCGCTTGACCTGGGGCGGCGCGGGACGCCGGTTCTCGTGCTCGATGACCATGATGGGGTGGGGCAGGGCAGCCGGGCGATCTGTTTTGCCAAGCGGACGCTAGAGATTGCGCATCGGCTTGGTGCCGGGCAGGAGATGGTGGAGAAGGGCGTCGTCTGGAACGTCGGACGGGTGTTTCACGGGCAGAAACAGGTGTTTGAGTTCAACCTGTTGCCGGAGGACGGGCATCGCTATCCGGCCTTTATCAACCTTCAGCAGCCCTATTTCGAGAAGTTCCTGTTCGAGGCGATTGAACGTGCGCGTGCCGAGGGTGCACCGATCGAGATTCGCGGGCGGAACGAGGTTGTGGGGCTTGAGCAGCGGGACGATGGCGTGCGGCTTTCCATCGACACGCCGGATGGGCTCTACGAAGCCCACGCAGAATATGTAGTGGTCTGCGACGGCGCGCGATCCCCCACCCGGCAGCGGATGGGGCTTTCCTTCGACGGGCGGGTCTTCGAGGATAATTTCCTGATCGCTGATGTTAAGATGGCCGCCGATTTTCCGACGGAGCGCTGGTTCTGGTTCGAGCCGCCGTTCGAAGGCGCCGGGCAATCCGCACTCTTGCACAAGCAGCCCGACAATATCTGGCGTATCGACTTTCAGCTTGGGTGGGACATCGACAGGGCGGCGGAGCTCGATCCTGAACGAGTGCGCGCGCGTGTCGATGCGATGCTGTCGAGCCGGTCCGGCGACGTGCCGGATTATGAGCTGGAATGGACGTCGATCTATACTTTTCAGTGCAGGAGGATGGAGCGATTCCGGCACGGGCGGGTTTTGTTTGCAGGCGATGCCGCGCATCAGGTTTCGCCCTTTGGGGCACGCGGGGCAAATTCGGGGATACAGGATGCCGACAATCTGGGCTGGAAACTTGATCTCGTGTTGCGGGGGCTCGCGCCCGATGGACTGCTTGACAGCTATTCGAAGGAGCGGGTGCACGGGGCGGATGAAAACATCCTGAATTCGACCCGATCGACAGATTTTCTGACACCCAAGACCGAAATCAGCCAAATCCTCCGAAACGCGGTTCTGGATCTTGCGGGTGCTTACGCCTTCGCGCGGCCGCTGGTGAATTCGGGGCGTCTTTCAGTGCCCTGCGTCTATGATGGCCTGTCCCTCAATGGACCGGATCGTCTGAATGGACCGGAACGCAGCCGTGTGGGTTCGCCCTGTCCGGATGCGCCGCTCGGGAAGGGGTATCTGCTGGATCGTCTTGGGGACGGGTTCGCTATTCTGGCGTTAAACTGCGATCCGCCCGGGTTGCGGGAGGTAGATGGCATACCGCTTGGGCATCTGCGGCTCGATATGCCATCGGACGATCCTTCCGGTGCGCTGGCGGACCGCTATTTGGGAGGGCAGAGCCGGGCAATTTACCTGATACGGCCGGATCAGCATGTCGCGGCGCGGTGGCAGGACGCCACCGAGGACGAGGTGGCCGGCGCGCTTCGGACGGCGCTGGCAAAAGGGGGGGAAGGATGCCTCTGAACCTGTCACCGAATATCCCGGACCCGGATGCATTCTATGACCAGCTGCTTTTGGCCCATCAGGGCCTCAGCAAAGCCGAAAGTGATGCACTTAACGCGCGGCTTATCCTGATCCTTGCAAACCATATCGGGGCACCGGACATTCTGCGGGCGGCGCTTGAGGCGGCGCGGCTTGAGAGACCGGGAGACCAGGCTTCATAGGACGTTGCGATACGACGTTTCAACTGCATGCAGAAAGGAGCGCGCTGAAGAGCTTGCCGACATGAGGAGGAACTGGTTGTCCGCGAGGCGGAGGACCAGCGCGCCCATGTGCTCCATCACTGTGCGGCCTGCGCCGCCTTCGGAGAACGAGGCGACATCGAGCGGGCAAAGCCGTTCGAGGGCGGCGAGGGTGTTCGGACCGCTGACCTCGAGGATGATCCAAGCGTCGGTCTGATCGATGGTGTAGCCTCTGCCGTTCAGCTTTTGCCGAGCCGAAGCCTCGGCGTCTGGATTGGCGTGCGGGAAGATCAGGAGGATCTGGTCAGGGGCGGTGCGCAGTGCGCGGATCTCCCCCGCACGCGAGGATCGCGTCGGGTCGGGGACAGCGATGCCCCATTCATCCAGCAGAGCGGACGCAAGCCCTTCCTCTTCGCCTTGTGGTGTGGCGATGGAGACGATCGTGAGATCGGTGCGTTCCGCGATACGGTTGCCGCCGATCGTGATGTCCGCGCGCCCCAGAGACGGCTGGGGCTCGAGCGTGAAATGGAACTCAGCCACGTTGGCGCACTCCCTCAGGGTCGATATGGTGGGGGGAACAGACTTCGACGAGGATGTCCTGCCCGCGCACGGGGCTGAAGGCGCGGATGGTTTCGCCGTGCCGGAGGCGGCCTTGCTTCAGGAAGCCGAGCCCGATGGAGTGCCCGAGTTCCGGGGACCAGGCGACCGACGTCATCCAGCCTTCGTCATGGGCCATGTCTTCTGGAGCGCCGCGGGACAGGAAGTGTGCCCCGGCCGTGAGCGCGACCGAGCGGTCGACGGGGCGGAAGCCGACGAGTTGGAGGCCGTCGATCCGGGCCATTTCCTCGCGCCCGGACATCGCAGTGCCGATCGCATCCTTCTTTTGCGAAACCATTCCGCTCAGGCCCATCATCTCTGCCGTTGTCTGGCCATTGATCTCGTTCCCCGCCACGTGACCCTTTTCGACTCGCATGACGCCAAGTGCCTCTGTCCCGTAGGGCGCGACGCCGAGATCTTTCCCAGCCGCCATCAGGGCTTGGATCATGCTGTTGCCATAGCGTGCAGGCACGGCGATCTCATAGGCGAGTTCGCCGGAGAAGGAGATCCGAAAGAGGCGTGCCGGCGTGCCCCCCAGAACCGTGCAAGCCGTGCAGGCCATGAATGGAAACGCCTCGTTCGAAACGTCGAGGCCATCGACGATGCGCGAGATCAGGATACGGGCGCGGGGGCCGGCGACAGAGAATTGCGCCCAGGCGTCGGTTGTTGAAATCAGGTGTACGTCGAGATCCGGCCAGAGGCACTGGCGGGCGAATTCGAGCTCGCGGAAGACCGTGACGGCGTTCGCAGTTGTCGTCGTCATTACGAATTGGGTCTCGGACAGCCGCGCGCTAGTGCCGTCGTCATAGGCAAAGCCGTCGTCCCGGAGCATCAGGCCATAGCGCACGCGCCCGACCGGCAGCTTGAGGAAGGCGTTCGAATAGACGCGATTGAGGAAGTCCGCGGCGTCCCGGCCCTGGATATCGATCTTGCCGAGGGTAGAGACGTCACAGACACCTACCGCCGACCGGGTGGTGCGCACTTCGCGGTCAACGCTGTCGCGCCAGCCTTTTTCGCCCGGCAGGCGATACCATTGGGCGCGGAGCCAGAGCCCCGCTTCGACGAAATCCGCACCGTTTTCAGCCGCCCAGTCGTGGGAGGGCGTCAGACGGTAGGGCCGGAAATCCTTGCCACGGGCCCGACCCGCGAAGGCGCCTATGGGGACCGGGGTGTAGGGCGGGCGGAACATCGTCGTGCCGGTTTCGGGGATTGTCCTGCCAGAAATCTCGGCCATGATCGCGAGGCCGAGTATGTTGGCCGTCTTGCCCTGATCCGTCGCCATCCCTAAAGTCGTGTAGCGCTTGAGATGTTCGACGGAGCGGAAGCCTTCCTGGTGTGATTGCCTGATGTCCTTCGCGGTGACGTCGTTCTGCAGGTCGACCCAGGCGCGAGCCCTGCTTTCTTGCACGTACCAGAAGGGTTTGGTGTCGAAAGGTTCATCATCCGCGGTGGGTGCGCTTCCCGTTGCGCCGCGATGACCGAAGTCAGAGGCAATTTCGGTTCCCGCGGCATGGGCATCCCGGACGATCGCGCCGAGGGTCATCGTGCCGGCGGCAGCCCCCGTGACAGTCATTCCTGTGGGAAGGTCGGAGCCGGGGATAAAGGCCGAGATCTCCTCTTGCCACACCGGACGGCTCCGGTGGTGGCAGGTCAGGTGAACGTTGGGCGACCAGCCGCCCGAGACGGCGAGGCAATCGGCTTGGATGGTTCGACCGTCGCTTAGCGTTATGGATTTCAGGGCTTTGCGGCCCGATGTGTGGACGACATGCACGCCCTCACGGGTGTCGAGGACCGTGACATCGATGCCCTTGGCCGACAAATCCGATGCCGTTCTGAGCCCGTCTTCATTGTTCGTGAAGAGCGCCACCTTGCGCCCGGGGGTGACGCCATAGCGGTTAACGTAGGATCGTACAGCGCCAGCCAGCATGATGCCGGGCCGGTCGTTGTTGCCGAAGGCAATGGAGCGTTCGGTTGCGCCGGCGGCGAGGAGCGCGCGTTTGGAGTATATCCGCCAGAGGACCTGGCGCGGTGTCCCGCCAGTATCGGGCAGGTGATCTGTCTTTCGTTCCAGAGCGCCGTAGATCCCGTGATCGTAGGCCCCGTAGACGGTGGTGCGCGGCAGGAGGCGGACATTGGGCATGGCGGCGAGTTCGGACGCGGCCTCCATCGCCCAATCCGCACCCGGACGGTCGCCAAGAAGGTAGGATTCCGAATTGAGGCGGCCGCCCCAACGGAAATCCTCGTCGGCGAGGATGACGCGGGCCCCGCCGCGTGCCGCGGCAAGGGCCGACGTCAGCCCGGCGGGCCCTGCGCCGATCACTAGAAGGTCGGCGTGAAGAAAGCCGTGATCGTAGCTGTCCGGATCCTCCCGCCCCGAGAGCCGGCCGAGGCCGGCGGACGCGCGGATCATAGGTTCGTAGAGCTTTTCCCAGAACGCCTTCGGCCACATGAAGGTTTTGTAATAGAAGCCCGCGCTTAGAAATGGGGCGAGAAGATCATTCACCGCCATCACATCCCATTCGAGCGGCCCACGATGGTTCTGGCTGGTGGCGTAAAGGCCATCGAAAAGTTCGACGGTGGTGGCGCGGGTATTGGGCTCGCGCGCAGAGCCCTTTCGAAGTTCTACCAGTGCGTTCGGTTCTTCCGACCCTGCTGTGAAGATCCCGCGTGGGCGGTGGTATTTGAAGGACCGGCCCACAAGACGGAGTCCGTTGGCGAGAAGCGCCGAGGCGAGAGTGTCGCCCGGATGGCCGGTAAGCCATCGCTCGTTCCACTGGAACTTCAGAACCGTTTCCCTGTCAATCAGGCCGCCGTCAATCCGATTGGGCTGGTTCATCGGGAACGGCCCCGCTCGCGGGCCACGCCACGGGCGAGTTCGACGCGAATGATCTCGTGGGTGAGTGTGTTGCGGGTGACGACGAGCCAGGACCGGTCTCCCTGTTCGTGATACCAAAGCTCGCGGTGTTCGCCTGCAGGATTGTCCCTCAGGTAGACGTAATCGTGCATTTCGTCGGCGGAGGCGGCGAGCCCGTCGGGGCGATCGATGAGCGAAGCGTCACCCTTGTAGACGAATTCCGCCGCATCGCGGGGGCCGAGAAGTGGATGATCAATGATCATGGCGGGATCGTTCGGCGTGGTTCATGGTCGAGGTCTCAGTGGAGGTTCGGCTGGGCGCCCGCGCCCTTTTCGTCAATCGGGGCGCCCCGACGGAACCGGTCGAGCCGGTAGTGCCGGGCGGTTTCGTGCGGCTGGTCGGTGGCGAGCAGTTGTGCGTAGCAGTATCCGCTTGCCGGTGTGGCCTTGAAGCCGCCGTAGCACCAGCCGCCGTTGAAATAGAGCCCCTCGATCGGCGTCCGGTCGATGAAGGGGGAACCGTCCATCGACATATCCATCACGCCGCCCCACATCCTGAGAAGTCGGGCCCGCCCGATCATCGGCATGATCGCCATGCCGCCTTCGCAGACGTCTTCGACCACGGGCAGATTTCCGCGCTGGGCGTATGTGTTGTAGCCATCGATGTCGCCACCGAAGACAAGGCCGCCCTTGTCCGATTGGCTGACGTAGAAATGACCGGCACCGAATGTGATGACGCCGGGGATGACCGGCTTCAGGCCCTCGGAGACGAAGGCCTGCAGCACGTGGCTTTCGATCGGGAGGCGGAGGCCTGCTTGCTCCATCACCCGGCCTGATGAGCCGGCGACGCATACCGCGACCTTCCTGGCCCGGATCGCGCCACGGGTGGTTTCGACGCCCGAGCAGATGCCGTTCTCGATTCTGAAACCGGTAACTTCGCAATTCTGCACGATATCGACACCTCGGCTGTCGGCACCGCGCGCGTAGCCCCAAGCAACTGCGTCGTGGCGGACGGTTCCCCCTCGCGGTTGCCAGAGCGCGCCGTGGATCGGAAAACGGGCATTGTCGAAATCGAGGAAGGGGCACATTTCACGAAGTTGCGGGCGGTCGACCAGTATCGCATCTGCGCCCGAAAGGTGCATGGCGTTGCCGCGACGTACATAGGCGTCGCGCTGGGCATCGCTGTGGTAGAGGTTCAGGATACCGCGCTGGCTGACCATGGCGTTGTAATTGAAATCCTGTTCCAGCCCTTCCCAGAGTTTCAGCGACAGTTCGTAGAACGGCTGGTTTCCCTCGAGCAGGTAGTTTGAGCGGATGATTGTCGTATTCCGGCCGATGTTTCCGGAGCCGAGCCAACCCTTTTCAAGTACCGCCACATTCTGTTCGCCGAACTCCTTTGCAAGGTAATAGGCGGTCGACAAACCATGGCCGCCGCCGCCTACGATGACGATGTCGTATGCGGGCCGGGGATCGGGGTCGCGCCAGGCCGGTGCCCAGCCTGTATTGCCCGTCAGCCCTTCTTTCAGGAGTCTCAAGGCGGAGTAGCGCATGTCGGATCCGAGCTTGAATTGATGCTCGACGTTAAGCGCCGTGGATGGTGTAGATATATACAGAAAACAGACGTAAAACTTCTCAATATGGACGCATTGTCATCTCCCCATCGGACCTATCGAATCGGGATCCTTCCGGTTCCGGGCTTTGCGCTCATGTCCTACGCCTCGACGGTGGAGCCATTGCGGGCCGCAAACCTGCTGTCCCGTCGTGCACTTTACGACATTTTCCATTTCGGTCTCGAAGGAGATGTTGAAAGCTCCGGTGCCGCCTCGATCAGCGGGGTGCAGCGGGTTGGCGGGCGCACGGATCTCGATCTTCTGGTTGTGGTGGCCGGTGGGGATCCTTTCGCGTTCCAAGAGCCAGCCCTGTTTCGCTGGCTGCGGCAGGCTGCGCGAGCGGGTGTTCGGATCGGGGGCGTTTCCGGAGGCCCTGTCGTGCTGGCACGAGCGGGTCTTCTCGCCGGCCGGCGCCTGACCGTTCATTGGGAGCACGCGGCCGGGCTGGCCGAGCGATACCCCGATCTCATCATCGAGCGCAGGCTTTTCGTTGTGGATCGTGACCGGATGACGTGCGGCGGCGGCACTGCGCCGCTTGACATGATGCACGCCCTGATCGCCGAGCGGCAGGGGGCCGAGTTTGCGCATCTCGTGAGTGACTGGTTTCTGCATACCGATATTCGCAATGCCTCGGATCCTCAGCGTGGCGGGATAGCTGACCGGTTGGGTGCGCATTCTCCCCGTGTTCTCGAGGCACTGGGGGCGATGGAAAGCCATGTGGGCGATCCTCTCAGCCTGTCACAGCTTGCGATGATTGCCGGGGTCACGCCGCGGCAACTGAACCGATTGTTCCAAGCTGCCTTCGGTGAAAGTGTGATGATGCATTATCGGGGTCTTCGTCTGCAGACGGGCCGGCGTCTGCTGCAATCGACATCGATGGGGATCGGCGAGATCGCCTTTGCAACGGGCTTTGCGAATTCGGGGCACTTTTCGACGTCATTCAGAGAGCGCTTCGGGATCAGCCCGAGACGAGACCGGCAGGCAGGTGCCCAAAGGTTGGCAGACACCGGCATCGCGGGGGCGGGCGGGATGGCAGGGTAACGCGAGCTGATAGGGTCAGGCGACGGCGTTTGTCGTCCGGTGGCATTCGGGACGCTGACGGCAGAATTCGATCAGGTCGTCGAACGGCATCGGTTTGGCCAGCGCAAAGCCCTGCAGGGAGTCGCATCCGAGCGATTTCAGAAGCTCAGTGTGATTGTTCGTTTCCACCCCTTCGGCGACCACTTCGATGTTCAGCGCGGCGCCGATATCGATTATTTTCTTCACGAGGTTCAGATGACGCTGTGAGTTCGTGATTGGCTGAATTATCGCACGGTCGATCTTCATTGCACACGGATTGACCGCCATCAGGCCGGCCAGCGATGCGCGGTAGCTTCCGAAATCGTCGATCTCGATTTCGATCCCGCTCTCCTTGAGGGTGTCGATGGCCCAAGCGACGGAGTCACTTGGATTGTCGAGAGACATGGATTCCAGAAGTTCGTGCGCGATGGTGACGTCCTCTCCAAGCCTTTCTGCAAGTCGCGCGGCGAGATCTGCCTTCAGGAGCCTGTCGAGTGTGACGTTGAAGCTGACCCTTGGAACGGTGAGGCCGTGGGTATGGAGAGTTTCGACATCACTGACGACCTTCTCGAAAAGGATCTCGTCGATCAGACCCACGAGGCCGAGATCTTCCGCCGTGCCCAGAAAGCTCGATGGGGGAACCCATCCATGTGCCGGATCATGCCAGCGGCAGAGAACTTCCACACCACGGATGTTGAAACCCTCGGCGAGGAATTGCGGTTGGTAATAGGGTACGAAGGCACGTTTATCGATGGCAACCCGGATGCGATCTGACAGATCGCGGCGCTCCCGTGATCTGTTGGCGAGTTCGGATGTGAAGAAACAATATCGGTTCTCGTCGGAGCGTTTCGCGCTGTAGAGCGCGAGGTCAGCGTTCAGGACAGCGACACTGGCGTCTCCTTCGGCCTCGCTGCCGAATGCGATGCCGATACTGGCGCCGACGCGGATCAGCCGTCCTTCGTATTCAATCGGTGCTTCGATCCGTGCGATCAGGGTACTGGCAATCTCCTGTGCGGCGGCTTCGGACAGATCCTGCTGGAAAATGACGAGAAACTCATCACCACCGATCCGGTAGCAGGTTGCATCGCTGCCGCAGGTGATTTTCAGGATCCCGGCGACATGGGACAGGACGTGATCACCCGCCGCATGCCCCAGAGCATCGTTGACGTCCTTGAACCGGTCGACGTCGACTTGCATGACGCAGAATTCCGAGGCCATTTCCGCCGACACCTTGGTGGTCTTCGCGATATCTGCGTCTGCCTGCCGGCGATTGCCAAGACCCGTGAGAGTGTCATGCATCGCAAGCCATTCCATCTCCTCGCTCGTGCGGGAAAGCTCCGCGAGGTTGCGCGCGATGATGCGCTGCTGTTCTTCGTTCTCGATGGCCAGGGCCTGACGTTCGAGCATGTCTTGCCGTAAAAGCTCGACGGCTTCGCCAAGCTTGTCGAAGCCGAATGCGCGCTGCTCTATCAGGAATGGCTGTCCGAGATTGCCCTCTGACAATCCAAGGATCGTTTGCGTGACGCGGGAGAGCGGTACGAGAAAGCGGCTGCGTGCCATCCACACCACCCAGAAAACCAGCGCACCGAGGCCGAGCGCGAGGATGATAAAGGTTGTCGTGTAAATTCCGACCCAGACCGTTGTGTTTTGCCGTGTTTCTCGTGCGTGGAACGCGATATCTGCGGAGAGCCGGGCCATCGTCGCCTGAAAGAGGTTCTGGAACTCAATGCGTTCAGAGGTGACGTTCCGCAGTCGCGTCCAATCCTCCCGGATTGACGCGGTATGGGACGTTGCCCCGGTGGTGTCGTCTTCCAGAAAGGGGGCAATACTGAGAAGTCCGGGAATCCGGAATTGTAGCTGAGCGATCAGCATGTTGACGCGGTTGTCCGCAATCTCGAGATCTTCACCGGATGCAATAAAAGCATCGATTTGAACCTCGAGGTCGAGGATCAGTCTGTTGACGCGCGTGATCGAGTTGCCGATGCGTCGAAGCTCGGTCAGGTTGTCTTGAACGGCACGCGCCTCATTCAAGGTCTGCGACAACTCGTTGGCGATGGATGTTTCGCGGGTCCGCAACGCCCTCAGGTAGCCTTCCATTGCCCAGACCAGACGACGGACTGCCGCTGGAATGTCGTCAGGGTTTGATGAAAGCAGATCCTCGAGTGAGTTCGCCACCCGGGTGATGTTGGGTGTGCATATCCGCTCCGTGCCTTCGATTTCTCCCGGGCTGCACGGCTCTGGGAGTTTTCCCGCATCGAGAGCCTGGATCATGGATGCCAGAAGATCCGGTGGGGCATTCGTCTCTGCCAAGCGATCGATGGCAAGTATCTGTTGCTGCATCGATTGAACTGAGAGTAGGGAGGCGATCAGCGTGGTCTTCAAATCATTGAGCCGGCGTTGCTCCATATCGATCTGACGTGACCTTTGAAGTAATCCTCGTTCCGCTTCCGAAAGTTGGGTCGCCCACTTTCCGGAAAGATCCTGCAAAGCATCCTCCGACGCCTTCAGATCTTCATATAGCGGCTCAAGCATTGCTTCCCGCTCTCGAGCAGCGTCGAACAGCCCTCGTGCTTCGGTTTCAAGGAGCGCAAGATCCTTTGCCACACCGTGGCGCGTGGCGTCGATGCGCTCTTCAGAAAGTTCGGCCCTTTCCGCGATAATTGCCCGCAGAGTATCAAAGGCGGCCACAACGGGTGCCGCCGTGCCAGTGCGATCTGTTGCGGGCCCGAATTGCGTTCGTGCCATGAGGCTTTCGCGGATGCTGTCAACCTCGGCAATCCAGTCCCAATGCTCGATTTCGGCTTGAAGCCTTATCACCGACACGATTTGAACGGCCGCCATCGCACCGACGACGACCGTTGCACCGATCAGAAATCTACGAAGCCCTGTGGTTAGGGTCGTGTTTTCGCGTGGCGCTTCCGCACTCGTTTTGGGCAATGCTGCGCCTGCCCCAAACTATCGGCACACCATGACGGTGACTTCCATGCCATTTGCGCGCTTTGCGTGGCATTTGTAGTCGTACTCCTCCTGAGTGTCATAGTGATACCATTTGAGTGCGGCATCGCCTTCAACCTCTGCGGCGGCGGCGATGATTGGCCAAACCAATGCGCCAGTCAGGTCGGCGGTTTCCGAGTAATCCGCGGCAAGCGTTTCGGGTTCGCGGTTGTCTGCGATCACGATCGGGCCGTCGAAGAGATTGACGCCCATTCGGGAACTGACGAAGGGTTGATCCGGATCGTGCATCGCGGTCACGGCCGCTTCGAGCCCCTGTTCCTCCACGATCGCGATCATCTGGTCAGCGATATGTTTCGCATCTTCTTTCGTGCCAAAATCACCATCGGCGCCGGCATAGGCCGGGAACGCGACGGCGAGGACGGCGAGACCGACTATCCGGGTCATCTTTACCTCTAGCGTTACGTCTAATTCTGGAGCGGGCGAGAGATAGCCCGCCCAGGTTACGAAACGGCTAAGACTCAAGGGGTGACAATCTGTAAGAAGACAGGGCTTACCGGGCGGCCAAGCGGGTGACGCCGTCTTCGAGTTATCGTGGCTCAGATCGCCTTTCCGCGGTTGCGGAATCGTCGATGCACGACCCACTGCACCGACCTGCGGTTCACAGTGATCTTCTTTCTCTCAGATGAGGCGATTTCGGGTTGACCGGTTGGCGGTCCGACGTGGATGGCACAAGGCATGCTTCAAAGCGTCGAATTGGTGAGCGGCCCGATGCAAAAGACATTGTGTTCGCGGATATCCCACTTCCTTAGCTGTTGCGAAATCCTGCTTTACGGGCGAGGGTTTTCACGAAATGGGTGCGGCTAATCTGACTTTTGAAGATGTTGGGGAACGGGTTGTCCTGAAATTCGGGGGCCGAATGGTCACCGAAGGGCTTGGGCGTATCGAGGACGCTTTGAAGGCCATGCCATCGGGGCGAGATCAGGTCACCCTCGATCTGTCGGCAGTCGAGGGGCTCGATACCGGCGGTGCGTGGGTTCTTCTAAGCCTCACCGAACGACTGGAGCTCGACGGTGCGAGCGTGGCCCTGACCGGTGCAACAAACGATCAATTGGCGTTGATCGAGACAGTGCGTCGGAACCGACCGGAGGCGCCGGAGGATGAAGCGGTGCAACGCGGGCTGCTGCCTTTCCTGGAGCGGATGGGGGAAAGAACAGTGGGTGGCGTACAGTCGATGCTGTCGCTTCTCGAATTCCTCGGGCTCACGCTTCACAGACTGGCCATGACGGCTATCCGGCCATGGCGGCTTCGCGGGACATCGCTGGTTGCCCAGATCGAGGAGGTTGGATTCAAGGCCATACCCATTGTGGCGCTCATGGGCTTTCTGATCGGGGTGGTGCTGGCCTTCCAGGGTGCCGCGCAGCTCAGGCAGTTCGGTGCCGAGGTATTCGTTGTCGATCTGATCGCGATATCGGTGCTGCGAGAACTCGGCATCATGCTGACGGCGATCATCGTCGCCGGTCGATCTGGCTCGGCCTTCACGGCCGCGATCGGCTCGATGAAAATCCGCGAGGAGCTTGACGCCATGCGCACGCTCGGTCTCGACCCGATCGAAGTTCTAGTTCTCCCGCGTGTACTGGCGCTTGTGATCGCGCTTCCGATCCTAGGGTTCGTTGCGAACCTTTCGGGGCTTTTCGGAGGTGCGCTGATGAGCTGGATCGAACTTGGGATCAGCCCGGGAATGTTCATCACCCGGTTCGGCGAGGGCACGGATGTCTGGCACCTTGGGGTGGGCATGATCAAGGCGCCGTTCTTTGCCGTCATTATCGGGGTGGTGGCCTGCTGGCAGGCGACCCTTGTGGGCGGCTCGTCCGAGAGCGTGGGCCAAAGGACGACGATTGCCGTCGTTCAGTCGATCTTTCTGGTGATCGCGACGGATGCGATCTTTTCGATCTTCTTTTCCGAGCTTGGCATATGAACGGTGCTCGCGAAGCGATCATCGAGGTTCGCGGGCTGGTGAACCAGTTCGGGACGCAGCGCGTTCACGACAACCTCGACCTCGACGTCTGGACCGGTGAGGTGCTTGGGATCGTGGGCGGATCGGGGACGGGGAAATCGGTGCTTCTGCGCTCGATCGTCGGGTTGCAGAAACCTGTTGCGGGATCGATCAAGGTGCTGGGCGTAGATGTTCTGAACGCGCCCCGAGATGAGCGACTGGATGTTGAAAAGCGCTGGGGGGTGGCCTTTCAGGACGGAGCTCTTTTCTCCTCGCTGACCGTGGTGGAAAACGTCATGGCGCCCATGCGGGAGCATTTGAAGCTGAGTGTCGGTCTGATGAAGGCACTTGCCGAACTTAAGATCAGCATGGTGGGGCTTCCACCGCTTGCCTGCGGTAAGCTGCCCTCTGAATTGTCGGGCGGAATGCGGAAAAGAGTGGCATTGGCGCGGGCTTTGGCGCTGGATCCGGCGATCGTGTTCCTGGATGAACCGACTGCAGGGCTCGATCCCATCGGCGCGGCGGCCTATGATGACCTCATAGGAGAATTGCAGCGTGCGCTAGGGCTTACTGTCTTCATGGTGACCCATGACCTCGACAGCCTTTACGCGATCTGTGATCGTGTTGCGGTGCTCGCGGAAAAACGCGTGCTTGTCGAGGGGACGCTCAAGGATATGCAATCGGTCGACCATCCCTGGGTTCGCGAATATTTCAGCGGGCCGCGTGCCCGCGCCGCGATGACGGGGGCCTGAGCCGGGATGGAGACACGGGCCAATTATATCCTGATCGGTGCATTTACAATTCTTGGCATACTTGGTGCGCTTGGATTTTTCTTGTGGCTCGCCAAGGTCGAGGTAGACCGCCAATACGCCTACTATGACGTGCTGTTCGAGGATGTTTCCGGCCTCGGGAATGCAGGTGACGTTCGATATAATGGCTTGCAGGTTGGTCAGGTCGTCGGGCTTGAGCTTGATGAAACGGACCCATCGAAGGTGCGGGTCAGGATCGAGGTGAACGCAGAGACCCCGGTCAAGACCGACACGGTGGCGACACTCGCGTTGCAGGGCGTGACTGGGGTCAGTTTCGTGGCCTTGTCCGGTGGGTCGGCGGAGGCGGCTGCGCTGCCTGAAGGCGGTGAAATTCCGACGGAGCGGAGTGCAATTCAGTCGATCTTTGAAGGGGCGCCCGAGCTTCTGGAGCGCGCGATTGCCCTTCTGGAAGACGTGAACGATGTCGTAGACGCAGAAAACCGGGCCGCGGTGACGGAAATTCTCGGCAACCTTTCGTCGGCATCGGGCCGGCTGGACAGAACACTGGAGGACTTCGAGGCTCTCTCCGATGATCTCGGAGCCGCCGCCCGGGAGGTTGCGTCTTTTACGGACCGGTTGCGGGCGCTCAGCGACACTGCCGAAACGACGCTGACCACGGCGACCGAAACGCTTGAGACGGCGCAGGGCGCGATCCGCCGGTCAGAGAGTGTGATCGATCAGGCGGGGACGGCGCTTACGACGGCTGAGCGGGCTTTCGCGACGGCGGATACGTTGATGCAGGAAGACCTTTCGGAGCTGGTGCGGAACGCCTCGTCCGCTGCCGCGCGCATCGAAACGTCAATCGAGACGCTTGAACCCGCGGCGGCGGCGACGCTTGAGGCGGCGGCGCGACTGGCCGATGAACGTTTGCCGGCACTAATCGCACGAGCCAACGAGACACTCGACGTCGTGGATCGAGAGGCCGTGGCTTTGTCCGAGGAAGCGCAGGCCGTGATGGCCCTGGGGGCTGCGCGTCTTACGGAAGCCGAAGAAACACTGCGGCTTCTGGATCGGACGTTGCAGGAGGCCGGATCCGCGATGACCTCGGTTGAGGCAACGTCCGAGGCGGTAAGCACGCTTGTCACCGAGGATGGTCAGGCCCTGATTGCGGATGCGCGAGTTGCCGTCAGTACGATCCGCACGACGGTAGAATCCCAATTGCCCGTGTTGATCGAGGATGTTCGTGGGGCGTCGCAGACAGCAAACAGGGTGATCGAGTCGGTCGGAGCGGATGTGTCCGGGGTTGCTGGGCGCCTTGAAGGATTGGCGGATGAGGCCGGAACCACGCTCGCCGCCGCGACCGAGACCTTCGCGAACGCGAACGAGACACTTGCCGCTGTCACCTCGGCCATGGAGACCGCAGAAGGGACCCTTGGTACTGCGGAAACAACCTTTGCATCCGCGAACCGGGTGATCGAGGAAGATGTGGGCGCAATCGTTACGGATGTGCGGCGCGCGATGGAGACATTTACGCGGACGGTCGATGGCGCGTCGGAGGATATCGAGGCGATTTCGGATGAAGTGCTGGCAGCGGCGACCTCGGCCTCGAACTTCGTGGGAACGCTGGAAGAGGTTGTTGTCGAAAACCGGGTTCAGGTGGACGATTTCCTGAGGAGCGGCCTTCCGGAGTTCGTGCGCTTTATCGAGGAGGGCCGCGTGCTCGTTGAGAACCTCAAGCGGCTGGTTGCACGCATCGAGCGTGATCCGGGCCGCTTTCTGCTTGGAACACAAAGCTCGGATTTCCGCCGATGAGACATCGCCTTTCGACCCCCGCCGCCTGTCTGTCGGGATTGCTGCTTCTGAGCGGATGCTCGGGCCTTGCAACGCTTGCGGAGGTCGCGACTCCTTCGGAGCTTTACATGTTGTCTCCGAAGAGCACATTCGGTGCGAACCTTCCGCGTTTGACGCAGCAGATTGTCGTCGAAGAGCCAACGGCAACTGCCGCGGTCAGCACCGACCGGATCATGGTGCAGCCGAGCCCCCTGAGGGTGCAATATTTTCCCGATGTGCGTTGGGTCGATCGTGCGCCAGTGATCGTCCAGACGCTTCTGATCGAAAGCTACGAAAACAGCGGCAAGGTGGCGGCGGTCGGGCGATCGACGGTAAGCCTGCGCGCGGATTACCTGATCGTCACGGACATTCGCGAATTCCACGCCCGTGTGATGTCGCCTGATGAGCCGAAGACCAGCCCTCTCGAAGTTCAGGTGCGGCTGAATATGAAGGTTATCGATGCAAGCTTTGACAGGATCATTGCTTCGCGATCCTTTGAGGAATTCATGGTGTCGCAAAGCGATGAGATCGATGATGTGATCGAAGCGTTCGATGAGGCACTGGGAAAGGCCATGCGCGATCTCGTTGAATGGAGCGTGCGGGAGATCAGTGCACACGCGAGACGGCCAGATCCTGAGGGTTAGAGTGGGCAGTCGCTCACTCCATCATGGAAACTCACGAAGGTGCGTCTGAGTTTCGGAGATTCACGGCGTTCCCGGAGCTTTGCTTGACCCTTGAACCCGCCTTCGCCACGTTTCGTGGATGGAAACACTCAAAAACCCCCATCGTGGTATCGGACTAAACCATGCCAACCTTACCGCAGCGCCGGATCCTTCGGTGGCAGATCAGAATGTGCTTTCTCTTTTGTCCAGATGTCCGCGAGCCGGCGTAACCCCTCTCGTCGAGTCGGATTTTCTTGCCGCTAAGGCCGGTGTCGGGCGTTTCTTTCTAAAGGACGAACGCGAACGGATGGGGCTTGGAAGCTTCAAGGCACTCGGGGCGGCCTATGTCATCGCCTGCGATCACGAGGCGGGGCAAGCGGAGGGCCGGACGTACATCGCCGCAAGTGCGGGGAACCACGGGCTTTCGGTTGCAGCCGGTGCCGCGGCCTTCAAGGCGCGGGCGATCATATACCTGTCTGAGCAGGTGCCTGAAGCATTTGCCACCCGGCTGAAAGCGCAAGGCGCCGAAGTCGTGCGTTCCGGATCGAGCTATGCCGAAAGCATGGAGGCGGCTGCGCGAGCCGCGGCGGAGCAGGGTGCCGTGCTTCTGTCCGACAGTTCCTGGGAGGGCTATTTCGAGATCCCTCACCGGCTGATGGAAGGGTATCTGGCAATGATGGCGGAGGTATTTGAGGCGATCGACAAGCCGCCCACACATCTATTTCTGCAGGCGGGTGTTGGCGGCCTGGCGGGTGCGGCGGCGGCTGCCGCGCGGGCGGCCTGGGGTGACGAGACCTGCATCATCGTGGTGGAGCCGGAGGTTGCGCCCGCTCTACTTGCGTCGATCAAGGTCGGAAGGCCGGTTCTAGCCGATGGTCCAGTCTCCGCCATGGGCCGGCTTGATTGCAAGGAACCATCGCTTATCGCGCTGAAGGGATTGGCGCGGGATGCCGACTTCTTCATGACGATCACCGAAGAAGAGGGCGCGGCCGGAGCAAAGATTGCGGCGTCAGCAGGGTTGCAGTCGACGCCTTCGGGCGCGGCCGGGCTTTCCGGCGCGATTGTCGCCGCTCAGTCGGCGGCCATCCCGCAACTCGACACGGCGGCGCGCGTTCTCTCGATCTTGAGCGAGGGGCCGGAGGCATGAGCCTTCCAGACCGGGGTTTCCCTGCCGCCGAATTCAAGACGAGGCTGACGCGCGCGCAGGAAGAGATGGGGCGTGTAGGGCTTGATGCCATTCTTCTGACGACGGAGCCGGAGATCAGATACTTCAGCGGCTTCCTTACGCGCTTTTGGGAGAGCCCGACGCGACCCTGGTACATGATCCTGCCAGCGGAGGGCGCGCCGGTAGCGGTGATCCCATCTATCGGGGCGCATCTTATGGGCCAAAGCTGGATCGAGGATCTCCGAACCTGGAACTCGCCGGATTACGAAGATGACGGGATCAGCCTTTTGGCGGAAGCGCTGCGTGAGACCGTGCCGGATGGCGGCGTGATCGGCCTGGCACACGGCCGCGAAAGCTATGTGCGGATACCGCTGGCAGATCTTGCCCGACTGAAAGCTGATATCGGACAGCGCCGCATAACGGGAGAGGCGGGCATTCTGCGTGCGCTTCGGCTTGTGAAATCGGAGGCCGAACTTTCGAAGATCCGACGCGCCTGCGGAATTGCGGGGGCTGCCTTCGATCGCGTCTCCGAGATAGCGCAAATCGGTGTGCCGCTTTCGGAGGTTTTTCGGCGATTTCAGGCGCTGTGTCTCGATGAAGGTGCGGACTGGGTTGGGTATCTTGCCGGGGCTGCCGGACCGGGCGGCTACGGCGACGTCATCTCGCCTGCGAGCGAGACGCCCCTTGCGGAAGGCGATGTGCTTATGCTGGACACGGGGGTCGTCTGGGACGGCTATTATTGCGACTTCGACAGAAATTTCGCGATCGGAGCTGCCTCGGATTCGGTGAAGAATGCCTACAGGCGGCTTGTGGAAGCCGTTGAAGCCGGGATCGCAACTGCCCGGCCGGGTGTTACGGTCGCCGACCTATTTCATGCAATGGCCCGGGTTACGGGGACGGGCGAGGGCGCGTCTTCTGCCGGAAGATCGGGCCATGGTCTTGGAATGCAGCTTACAGAGTGGCCGTCTCTCATACCGGCTGATCGGACGGAACTGCGCCCTGGCATGGTATTGACGCTCGAACCTTCGGTGGACGTTGGCCCGGGTCGCATTCTCGTTCATGAGGAAAATATCATGATCACAGAGAAGGGGGCGGCATGGCTTTCGCCGCGTGCGCCCGCAGACATGCCGGAATTTTTGTCATGAGCAGGTTCGATTATACGGTACAGGAGTTGGCAGGGCCGAAGTTCGGCTTGCTCGTCCTGCAAGCGGACGAAACCATCGAGCGGGATTTCCGCCGGCTGATGCCGGCCGGGGCAGAACTTCTGGTCTCTCGTGTTCCGTCGGCCGTCGATGTGACGCCGGAGACACTTGCGGCCATGAAGGATCATCTCACGGCCGCGGCGACCCTGTTCCCGGACAGGTCACATTTTGATGTGGTGGGCTATGGCTGCACCTCGGCGACGGCCGAGATCGGCGCCAACCGTGTTGCCGAGCAGATCGGTGCGGGTGTCAAGACCGATGCCGTTACAGAGCCTCTTTCGGCACTCGTCGCGGCCTGCAAATCGCTTGAAGTGTCACGGATCGGTTTTCTCTCGCCATATCTTCCTGCCGTATCCAACAAGTTGCGGGATGTTTTGGCTTCGCGCGGCATCGAAAGCCCGCTCTTCGGAAGCTTCGATGAGGCAATCGAGGCGCGGGTCGTGCGGATCGATGGAGCGTCGATCAGAACCGCGGCACGTACGCTTGCAAGGAAGGGCGAAGTTGACGGGATATTCTTGTCTTGCACAAACCTGCGGACACTCGATGTGATCCCGGATCTTCAGCGCGAGCTTGATATGCCCGTCTTATCGAGCAATCTCGTACTGGCTTGGCACATGCTGCGACTTGCCGGGGAAGGGCCGGTCTCACCCGATCAACTATTGAGCCCGTGCTGATGCTGGGGATCGGGCCAGAAGGATTGCGAGGAATGCCGGAATCAACCAGGCGATCCGGGATTGATAGCGATCCACGGGGTAAGAGAGGCCGCCGAATATCAGCGCGTTGACAGCAATCGCAGCGATCAGAACGAGGAGCATGCGGCGATCCTCGACCGAGAGCCTCCCGGTAAGCCAGAGGTACAGAAGCCAGACCGACGCAACGGCCGTCGCCACTTTCGTTACCCAGTCGAATATTTCGAATACCGGTGTGTCAAGTGTATCCTGCGCAGCGACGGTGAACCCTACCGGCGTGTCCGCCGTCTTGACGATGGGAAGTATCTCTCCGGTTCCGATCCTAATTACCTGGAGCAGCGCGTTGCGAGACAGGGCCCATGTCTGGGCAACTGGATATTCGCGGAAGGCGTTGAAGAGGATGGCGCTTTCTTCTCTTCGGAGTGTGTCGAGTTCCTCGGCGCTGAGACTCTTGATCCCTGCTTCGGACCAGAGGAAATCTCCGACAGTTTCGGGAAACTCGTCAAATGCGGCGCAAATCTCGTAACGTTCCGCTTCGCATGCGTTGCGGAGATGCCAGAGAGCCGGGCCATCCTCGATCGAACGCGACAATAGGATCGGCAGACGCTTTGGAGCCACTTCCGCAGAGCCCGTGGCGGCCGCGCTTGCGATGAGATTGAGGAGAACCGCAGTCAGGATCGGGACTACTGCAGCCACTCCGGCCAGCAAGAGTGGCTTTCCGGCCAATGCCCGCAGTAACAGCGACATCAGGGCCAGCGCGGCGGCCAGCGGAATGTTCCCGTAATGCGCAGCAACGGCGAAACAGGCGATCAGTGTAAGCAAGATCTGCCCGGCGCGGCCAAGCTTCTCGAACGGTCCGGCGATCAGCATGTAGAAGACAATCAGCGCGGCGCCCAGGATATCCGGCATCGCGTAGGATGCCATCCAAGGCAGAGTGGTGAGGCCTGCCACGGGGAGAAAGCCCAGGATTGCACTGGACCGCGTCGGACACGTCCGCCCAGCGCAGGCGAGCGCCCCGAGCCCGAACAGGGTTAGCGCGGTCTGGGCCCATGTCATGAGTGCGAGACCAACGGGGCTTTGCGTCGTGAGGTAGGAAAAGAGCGTATAAGCCGGGGCACGCAGCAATCGGATTCCGCCTTCGCTTCCGATGCCTTCGCCACCATTTGATGCGGCTTCCGGCAGGAAGCCCAGCCGGGTGATCGCCAATTCGACTGCGGCCCGGCCCTGATCGACGTATCCTGCTGTATCGAAATACCCCAGAGGCGCAGTCGTAAGAAGCATCGGCCAAGACAGGATCACTGCGGCAAAACAAGCGGCCATGCCAATCCGTGCGAGCGAAGGAGAAGTAGCTTCCCCTTGTGCAGGTATGAGGGTGTCGGGCGATCGCAGTGTCACGTCTGGCCTGTTTCGAAGGAAATTTTGCTATGGGCAATTGACCGAGCCTCGCGGGGCACGTCAAACCTGAAGAGGGCACCACCAAGAGTTGCGCGAATGGCTTAACAATGTCCACATTCGGGGCGTTTCGTTCTCATTATTGGGCGTGAGTGCTCGCTCAACCCCCCAGACCATAGTGATTTTCGCGAATCAATGTATTGTTAACGATGTACTCAGTGTCGGGGTTTGCGGGGGTATCGTGACAGTTATGAATTTTCCTGCCGGTCAGACTGACCGCGAGGACGTCGTAATCGTTGGCGGTGGTCCTGCCGGTCTGACGGCTGCCTACGAATTGCAAGCGAAGAGTGATGCGCATCGTCCGATCGTTCTTGAGGCGTCGGATATGGTGGGTGGTATTTCGCGAACTGAGATCAGTCGTGGAAACCGGTTCGATATCGGTGGCCATCGATTCTTCACCAAGGTGCCGGAAGTTCGCGAGATGTGGGAGGCGGTTCTGGGGGATGATTTCATCACCGTGCCCCGGATGAGCCGGATCTACTATCGAGATCGGTTCTTTTCATACCCTCTCAAGATCATAGATACTCTCGGAAAAATAGGACCTTACGAGACGTTTCGAATTATTCTGTCCTATGCCAAATGGCAGGTCCGACCGTCGAAAACTGAAGACACGTTCGAGGAATGGGTGATCAACCGCTTTGGCGGGCGGCTCTATGCCCATTTCTTCCGGACATATACTGAAAAAGTGTGGGGCATGTCGCCCCGCGAGATACGTGCCGACTGGGCCGCGCAGCGGATCAAGAACCTGTCCCTGCCCAAGGCGGTCTGGAACGCGGTTTCGGGAATGAACAATACCACCAGCCTGATCGAGGAATTCCAGTATCCCAGGCTTGGCCCCGGGATGATGTGGGAAAAGACCCGCGATCTGGTGCGCAAGAACGGGGGCGACGTTCAGATGCGCTCGGAAGTCGTCGCAGTCAATCGCGACGGAAACCGGGTGACATCCGTTGATGTGAAGCGCTGGCACCCTGACGGGCGTGCGCCCGAGACGCATAGGGTTGAGGGTTCGCATTTTATCAATTCGATGGCGATCCGGGATCTGATCCACGCATTTGACCCTCCGCCTCCGCCGGAGGTGGTCGCGGCAGCCAAGAAGCTGAAGTATCGCGACTTTCTTATCGTCACACTGCGTCTCGATCATGCCGATCCGTTCCCGGACAACTGGATCTACGTTCACAGCCCGAAAGTGAAGGTCGCTCGCATTCAGAATTTCCGCGCTTGGTCGAAAGAGATGCTGGCTGACGAGAACACCTCGTCGATCGGGATGGAGTATTTCTGCAATGTCGGAGACGCGTTGTGGGAAATGACTGACGAGTCGTTGCGCGAGCTGGCCGCAAAGGAGCTTGACGCACTCGGCCTTGCGGCGAAGGAAAGCGTCACGGATTACGCGATCATCCGGCAACCGAAGGCTTATCCGGTCTATGACGCAGAGTATCAGGGTGCCCTCTCCGTCGTAGAGGGGTGGATTCGGTCGCTCGACAATTTCCAGACTGTGGGCCGGAATGGACTGCACCGCTACAACAACCAGGATCATTCGATGCTGTCGGCCATGTATGCCGCGCGGAACGTTCTTGGTGGGAGCTATGACGTCTGGAACGTGAATGTAGAGCGGTCGTATCACGAACAGTTCGTGGTCGACCGGTCGCGTTCGGGAGGCGATAGCACAGCGGTTGCCGCCGAGTAGCGGCACCGCGCATCGTTTTAGCTTCGGCGTAGTAAGCTCAGGAGTTCACCGGTCACGTTGGTGAGAAGGGACGTGTTCTGGGCTGCTGTGGTTCCCAGGAGAACTAGCATACCCGCGACGGCGACCCAGGGTGGTGCCGCAGCAAGAGCTGCCATGAGCAATCCGCTAACACCGATGGCAAGCACAAGCGCGTTTGTTGGCGTGAGGGCAGTTATCCCGGCACGTGCCTTCAGGATCCAGATACCCGACAGCCCGAGCACCAGATGGGCGAGCACGAGCGACAGGGCGGCCCCGGTCTGACCAAGCCTGGGCACCAGGACCAGTAGGAAGATAGCCAAAGCCACCAGGCTTCCTAAGCGGGAAAGCGTGGAGAGCCTGAGTTCGCCGACCATGGACAGATGAGCACTGTGAAGGCCGAAACCGACCTGAAGGAGATAGGCCGCGCAAAGTATCAGGAAGGCATCATAGGCCGCGCCGAACTCTCCAAAAAAATCCAGAAGAGGCCGGCCAATCAGGATGAAGATCAGAACTGCCGTTCCGGAGGCGAGGATGCCGAGCGTGCGCGCAACGCCATACTCGCGCGCGACCGTCTCTGCCTTGCCTTCAGCGCTGTGGCGCCGAGCGCGGGGTGTATAGGCGGGAACGAAGACCTGTTGCCCCGCTTCGACAATTGCCGCAAAGCGAGAAGCCACGACGTATTGTGCGACAAGCGACGGGTCCGGGGCGAACGCAGCAAGGACCATGATGTCGAGGTGGTGGAACCCGGTCTGGGCCAAACGTATTGCGAAGAACTGCAAACCATCGCGCATGTCACGGAGCGAGAAGGACCCGGGTTCTGATTCCGTTCGTCCGCGAGCGCGCCAGGCCAAGACGGCAGCCGGCAGAAGCGCGGCTATAACAGCTGCGGGTGCCACTGCTGCAGCTCCGAGACCGAATACGAATGTTGCCGCGAAGCCGAGACAGCGGGAACCGTCGGTCATACCGCCCGTGGTTTGCGGTATCCCGACCTCGTGGTTGGACTGATACCATGTAACCAGTGCAAGCACGATCGCCGTAGCAGGCACTATCGGCGAGAGTGCAATAAGCCAGGGCAGAACCTCGGTTTCTCCCGAGAGGTTGGGCCAGAGTGACAAGACAAGAATAGCAAGGGCGGCGGTTGCCGACGCGGTTACGAAGACTAGCGCGATGATCTGCTGCGCAAGACGCCTCCCTCGCAGGAGGTTTGCTTCCGGGGGCAGACCGCCGATCTTCAGGAGCATAACGCGCTCTGAACCGTAACCGGCCGTGTATCCCAAAATCACGGCGACTGACATCGCGACTGCATAGCCAGCAAAAGCCTCGGCTTCGAGAATGCGCGTCAAAAGCCATAGCGAAAGCACTCCCGCAACCATTGCAATCGCCTGAGATGTAAGAACTCCGATGGATCCGGAGAGATAGCTTCTCCCTGACGGTGTGAGGCTAGGTTTTCCCGAAGGCTTCGGTGCTGCGGTCATTCAAGTGGTCAGTAAATCGGTGCCATTTGCGTTTCTGCTTCTTCCCGTCGGACGTTGCGCCACCGGCAGTATTCCATTTCTGCGAGATCCGATGCACTCGGACCGGATCCAAACAGGTACCCGATTGCCTCGCCAACCGCTCCGAGGCCACAGAACAGGGCGAGATACGGAGACGCGCCTAGCAGCGCTGCCCTTGTGCCCGGCGATTGTGCTGCATGAAGCGCCGAATGCAGAAAGCGTTTCACAGCTATGGCCGGGGAAGCGGCGGCAAATGCCGCGCGCTTGTAGAGCGGCCAGTTTTGTGATCGCGTCGCGGCGAAGGCGCGCCCTGCAAGAACGTGCAGCCTAAGGGACGGGGCGAGCCGTGAGTAATTGAGATGCGCGGTTTCGACCATGGGATCGGTGTAGAAGCGGTGCCCTTTTGCCGCGAGCTCTTTCTGAAGTACCCATTCCGCTTCGAGGAGATCCGGGAGCCTCTCGCCAAGTTCCAGCAAAGCGTCGCGCCGGTATGCTGAGTTATGGCCCGCGACTTGATTCGTTGGGCCGGCCGCATGAGTGCCGAGCCAGTAGGCGTATTCGATGAACAATGTGGCCCAGCTGAGCGAAGTGTCTGGGTTTGCGTTTCGCATGACGGGACCCACTGCAGTATAGCCCTCATCCATCCTGGCGAGCATGCGCTCGGCCCAGTCGTCGCTTAAAGGAAAGGCGTGGTCTTCGCAAAAGATCACACGGTCTTTCGAGGCATGTCTTACACCTTCGGCTCGTCCCCTGGCGGAGGTTGATAGATCGCCTGTAACCGCCTGAAAAGATTGAAACTCATTCGGGCGCAAGGCGCTGATATTATCGACATGCTTTGGGTGCGCAACGACGATCACCTCGAGTTTGTCGGCAACTGTCTGGGATCGAAGACGCGAGAGAAACGCGGTCAGCGCTTCCGGCTTGTCCCCTGTGACGAGGATGGCACTCGCGCCGATCTCGCTGCCACTTGCACTTGCAGCCTCGCTCATCAAGACTTTGCCTCATACCGGTTCGTTCCACGTCGCGAGTACTATGGAGCATTCAGACCATAAAGCCCAAGCTCGAGTGCCCGAGCAGCAAGACGGTGGGGCACAATTACCCCGTTCGACGATCATTGTGCCCAGTTACAATCGGCCGGATGCCCTTGGCCGTTGTCTGCAGGCGCTGATCGAGCAGGACGATGGTGATTTTGAAGTGGTCGTGGTCGACGATGGTTCTGCCACACCTTTGCAGGGAGTTTGCGCACCTTACGGACCGCTTGTGCGTTGTATACGACAGGAGAACGCGGGCCCTGCAAAGGCTCGAAACAGGGCTGTCTCGGAGGCGCGTGGGCGCTTTCTGGCCTTTACGGACGATGATTGCCGGCCGCGCCCCGATTGGCTCCGCCGACTGCGCGAGGCGCATGCTGGGGTCGACGAGCGACTGGTTGGAGGATGGGTCGTGAACGGCCTTCCCGACGACATGCTCGCCACCACGAGCCAGGAGCTTTGCGATTACCTGTACGACTACTTCGGAGCACGAAACGGCACGATGCCGTTTTTCACGACCAACAACATGGGGTGCTCCAAGGCGGAATTTGAACGTGTCGGCAAGTTCGACGAGCGTTTTTCGACGGCGGCTGCCGAGGATCGTGAATTCGGAATGCGTTGGCAGGATCTTGGTGGTGAGCTTCACTTCACCGAAGGTGCGGTGGTCGACCATTACCACGGAATGACTTTGCAAAAGTTTCTGCGCCAACACTGGAATTACGGCCGAGGTGCGCATCGGCTGCATCGGATCATGTCGATCAAACAGTTGGGTAATCGGAAGATCGAGCCGTTCCGCTTCTATCGCGATCTGGTGTTTTACCCGGTCCGCAAGAACGGCATGCTAGCGCTCCCTCGATCTATTATGATGGGGTTGACGCAGTTCGCGATGGTCGTGGGATATGCGCAGGAGCGGTTTCGGAAAACCGGTTGAACCCGAAACTCAACTCGGTTTTGCCGGAGAAAACCGCCCGTAGGCATAGCCGCCGAGGGCGGTTGCGTAGTGTATCGCGTGATAGGGAATTGCCTTGAGAGCGAGGATCGGCCCGCCCACACGCCAGAGGAGGGCAAGGAACGAGGCATTCAGGGCGACGAAGCCGAGGGCTGCGCCCAAGGCGGCCCAGAGCGTAAAGGGCCAGATCAGGGCGCCGAGAAGCGCGCCAGAAAAAGTGAGTACCGCCAGTGCCGACAGCTTGTGCCGCAATCCGGTATTCAGAGCGTCGGGGGCTATCCGGCCCTTCGCGATCAGACGTGTCCATGGGATCGCACGGCCCCAGAAATCGGTGCGGACCATGGAGCGCATTGTCCAGACCTTCAGATGCGATCCGAGAATCTTGGGGTCGAGAATGATCCGGCCACCTTCTGCGATCAGACGCAACCCGAATTCCACGTCTTCAATATCTGTCCAGTCAGGGTCCAGCCCGCCGGCTGCGTCGAATGCGGCCCGGCGCACGGCGCCAAGCCCTGTCCAGAAAGTTTGCGCCTCTCTGGGGGCCGTCTGATGCACATGATGGTGCAGGAGGTTTCGGTACTTGCTTAGGGCGGGTGATGGCGGGGGGGTGTGATCGTAAGATCCGATAACTGCAGTCGTCGAGGGATCGTCGAATGCCTTCAGCAAGCGCTTTAGGGCGTCGGGATGTACGGTGACATCGGCGTCGACGAACAGGATGATCTCTGCGTCCGACGCGGCGACGCCCTTGTTTCGTGCAAGGGCAGGGCGGAGGGGTGTCTCGTTTCTGATCACCGTTACACCTGCGTCGCGGGCAAGATCGCCCGTACCATCTGAAGAGCCGTCATCGACGACGATCAGCCGATCTCGCGGCATCCCCGCATTGTGAAGCGCTGCGATGCAAGCGCCCAGGGTGGAAATGGCATCCTTTGCGGGCACCACGACCACCGCGCCGCGCATATCCAACGCCTCGTGGGATACTGGTTCTGGTTTCTTAGTCAATCGTGGCCCTTCAGAGCTATTATCTGCGGATTCGTCTGCCTTGCTGTTCTCATCCATTGCACTGCTGTAGCACTGAGCCGAGAACACGGCGAGACCGTGACGACGTCGAGAATTCGGGAGACAATCGGTGTTTGTGGATGCGGAGGACCTGCCGGATGCCGGAGACCTGGCGGCAGATATCTGCATTGTCGGGTCCGGACCTGCAGGCCTTTCGGTGCTGGATCGCCTTTTTGAGAGCCGGCTCGACATCATCCTACTCGAAAGTGGAGGCCTGGAGCGGAACGATGAGAGAAGCGCGGCGCTAAACCGGGGCGTGAGCAATCTTGAAGAATATCCGTTCAGCGGCGCGAGAGCACGTGCCTTTGGGGGAACCAGCAAGATATGGTCCGGAGCCTGCGTTCCTTTGGAGCCGGAAGATTTCGAGAGGCGTGCCTGGGTGCCATACAGTGGCTGGCCGATCGGGGCCGAGGACATTGCTCCGCACATGGAAAGGGCGCGAGAGATCTTCTGTATGGTGGACGATAGCGGCTTTGCCGCGCGCCTTGCAGCTTCGCCCTTTCACGGCGGCGATCTTGAAGCGCGGGTGGTGCAATACAGCGGCCCTCGTGATCTGGGGCAGACATATCGGTCGCGCGTGGCGCTTGCGGAGAACGTGAAGTGCGTAACCGGCGCGACGGTTACGGCTCTCGATGTGGCGGAGAGCGGGAAGATCGTGACGGGCGTGAGGTTCAGCGACCTGCGACACCGGTCGCTGCGTCTACGGGCGAGGGTGATCGTGCTTGCCGCGGGGGGGATCGAAACGCCGCGGCTCTTGCTTGCTTCGGGCGGTCGGGAGCGTGGTGGTCTTGGAAATGATCATGACGTCCTGGGACGTTACCACATGGAACATCCGATGCGGTCGGTCGGGACAGTGAGGCTAGGGTCTGCGGCGCGACTTGTGAGGCCGTTCACTGATCTGACCGCTGCGGGGACAGCCGCTTTGGAAGGCACGTTCGGATTGTCTGCGGAGCGCCGGGAGGCAGACGGGCTTCTGAATATGCATCTCAGAGCCTATCGCTATAACCGGTTGGAGGAGCGTAGCGACATAGTGGAGGCGAAGCGTGCCGCGGCATCGGGCGGTCACGCGGCAGTGAGGGCGCTGGACATGGTGCGCACGCTTGGGCCTCGGGGCCTTCCGGCGGGTGCTGTCTACGGTGCCTGGCATTTCTGGAACAAGTCGCTGGCTCATGCGTGGTTTGACAGGGTGCGTTTCGTGGCATTCCTGGAGCAGGAACCCGATCCGCAGAATCGCATAACCCTTTCCGGAGAGCGTGATGTTCACGGGTGTCTTTTGCCACATCTCGGCTGGCGCGAGAGCCGGATGATGACCGATAGCGTGGAACGCTCGCTGCGGGCGATCGCGGCGGCGTTCGAGGAACGTGGGCTGAGCGAGGTGAAGATGGGCACCGAAGCCGTTGCGCATCTTCAAGATTATGGCGGCTATGGCCTGCATCACATGGGTGCGACCCGGATGTCGGATGATCCCCGCACGGGCGTCGTCGACGCGTCCTGCAAGGTGCACGGTGTCGAAAATCTCTATATCGCCGGAAGTTCCGTCTTTCCGACCGGTGGCGCAGCTAATCCGACGTTGATGATTTCTGCTCTTGGTTTGAGGTTGGGCAGCCGCCTTAAGGGAACGCTGTCAAACAGGGCGGACTGTGGTATCTTTTCAAGCAGAGTAAGTGAGTAGCTGAGTTTTTTGGGGGAACTAGCCAATGCAGGGTAAGGAACCATCGTTTTCGATTGTTTCGGCAACGGACGGCGCATTTGACGTTTGTCGGCGGTCGCTTTCGAATTTCGCGAAGCAGACTCTTCGAGATCAGATCGAGATCGTTCTCGTCGGTCCCAGTATCGAGGAAATGCAGCCGGATTATGAGCTTCTGTCCCAATTCGGCGCCTATCAGATCATCGAGGTTGGACGGTTACGATCAACCGGACACGCGCTTTCTCTGGGTTTCAAACACGCGCGGGCGCCATTTGGCGCGTTTCTTGAGGAGCACGGATTTCCGCGGCCTGACTTTGTGGAGAAACTTTTAAAGACGTTCGACGAAACCGGATCGGATGTGGTCGGTTACACCCTCTTGCCTCAGAACCCTGGTACGGTAGCTTGGACGCATATCTTCCTGCAATTCGGCCCGGCTGTTCCGGATGTTGTTTCGGG
The DNA here is from genome assembly GCF_032586175.1 of Ovoidimarina sediminis. NCBI lineage: Bacteria > Pseudomonadati > Pseudomonadota > Alphaproteobacteria > Rhodobacterales > Roseobacteraceae > Ovoidimarina > Ovoidimarina sediminis. The sequence goes on along the minus strand of NZ_JAWHTE010000001.1, from coordinate 442,360 downwards.
GCCTGCTAAGCGCCTCGGAGGTCATCACGTGGCGTACCGGAAGGAAGTTCTTACTCCGTTTGGTGATGATCTTGAAATTCTGATGGCGAACGAATCCGTGCTCTTCGAGATTTTTCGAAACAAGAACATTCCGATGTATCTGACCAACGAAATTACCGTGGGCCATACGCAGATATCCTATCTTCCCGCTCTTTTCCGTCACGAGTTCATCTCAGCGATGATCTTTGCCGATGCGCGGTGGAAGACACAGAACTGGCCGGTTTGGAAGCGCGCTGTCTATACTCTCGGCGCACCGGCGATCCCTTTCGTGCGTGTTGGACGATCACTAAGGGATATCCGCCGGACGGGTCGTGGGCCGGAAATGTCGGTTCTTGTGCTGCCCACAATGGTCCTTTCTGCGGGGGTCTCAGCAATGGGTGAAGCCATCGGCTATGTTTTCGGGGCAGGCAGACGCGCCATCGACTACAGGACGGCAGTGGAGCTTGATAGGTACTCCTACACGACGGAGGCGGATCGGAAGCAGCTGGTCGGGGCAGACGCTGCTTGAGACAGCCCCAATCAGCCTAGTACCGAGAAACTCGATTCCTGGTTGATCTCGCGTTTGCGCGAGTAGAATCCGACGTCGATCGTACGGTCGATATAAGGCAGGCGGAACTTGAGCGGGGTGGTGTCGTGATCGGCGCCACCTTCGCAATAATCAATGAGTGCCGCCATCATCTTGCCTGCTATCGGGGCATTCTTGTACTGGTTCCCGCTCGTGCCGCAGGCCATGTAGAAGCCCTTGAGCCACGACTTGTCATAGATGGGTATCCAGTCCGTCGACGCATCATAAAGATCGACGACGCCACGCATCCGTGATGGTATTCCCAGGGAAGGCACGCGCTGGGCGTAGCGGAGGGCTTGGGTTGTCCACTGTTCCGTGAAGTTGCGGTCGTATGTCTTATCATTTTCAGTCCAGACATGGGGATCGCATTCGGGATCTTCGGAGCCGACGAGAATATGGTTGCCGTGTTCGGGACGCACGTAGACGCCGATATCGTTGTCGGAGATGACCGGGGCAGTATTCTCGAAGTCGTAGCCTTCGGGTGACGGGATGTGCACGACCTCCTGGCGGAGGGGGCGTGTTGCGATCGTCATCTCGTCGAGAATGCCTGCCATTCTATTGATGAGCGAAGATCCGGGGCCAGCCACATTGACGACAACAGGCGCATGGATCTCGTTTCCATCGGACAGCCTGACACCCTTCACAATGCCGTTTTCCTTCAGAATCTCGGTGACTTCCGCGTTTAGTCTGAACTCTGCGCCATGCAGTCGGGCCGCGTCGGCGAGGTTCTGTGCAGAAAGAGCCGGGTCGGTCACGTAGCCGCCGTTCGGCCAATATACGGCTCCTTCGAGGCGTCGCCCGTTCGGCGTGCCGAAGGCATCATCATCACGCGCTTTCGGCGGAAAATAACTGTCGAGGGCGTAAATCGGAAGGCGTTCCATGATCTGGTCGCGCCCCCATTCCTCGTGCGGGATGCCGAGATCGCGGGAGTTCTTGATGTGCTTTGCGAGGTGCCCGTTCTCTTCGGTCTTCATGACCATGCATCCGCATTCGCGGAACTCGGCAAGCATCGCCTCGGGACCGAGGCCAAGGTATTCTGCCCAGTCACGCCAGTAGTGATAACCTTCCCATGCAAAGGCCGTTCCGTCGAAGGTGGAGTAATGCATGCGGATGATTGCACAGGATCCCGCAGTTGAGCCGTGGCCGATCTCACGATTGCGATCGAGCGAGATGGTTTTCCAGCCTTTCTTCGCCATCTCAAATGCGGTAGCGGCGCCGATTACGCCCGTACCGATGATGATTGCGTCTTTGGTTTCCGCCATGTCCGTTCCCCTTCGGAGTTCGTTCGGTGATAGAGGGGTTCGGTGCGCAACGTAAAGCCCCGGCGGCGTCATACCGGGGCTTGCGGGCGACAGGGTGTGGGCTTCCGCCCACCAAATGGCGTGAAGGTTTCAGTAAGTGCGGATCAGGCCGACCAGGCGCCCCTGAACCTTTACCTGATCATCACGGAACATGCGTGTTTCGTAGGCAGGATTCGCCGCCTCCAGTGCGATCGAACTGCCTTTGCGGCGGAAACGCTTGAGCGTCGCCTCATGTCCTTCAACAAGCGCTACGACGATATCGCCGTTCTCGGCAGTCGATGTCTCTCGAATTACGACCACATCGCCGTCATTGATCCCCGCTTCGATCATGGAGTCGCCTTTGACTTCCAGCGCATAGTGATGGCCCTGACCCGATAGCATGTCGCCCGGCACAGCTACGGTGTGGGACTGTTCGCTGATCGCCTCGATCGGTACACCTGCTGCGATGCGGCCCATAACGGGAAGCGTCATCGCGGCGGCTTCGACCATGCGCGAGGCCGCCGGTGGATCGCTTCGGTCGCCATCAATGACCCGGGGAGTGAAGCCCGAATTTTCAAGCGCCTCGGGCAGCTTCACGACTTCCAAAGCGCGGGCCCGATGCGGAAGCCGGCGGATGAAGCCCCGTTCCTCCAACGCGCTGATCAGCCGATGAATGCCGGACTTCGACCTGAGATCCAATGCATCCTTCATTTCGTCGAATGAGGGCGGGACGCCATCACGCGTTACGCGGGCATTGATAAACTCTAGAAGCTGCAACTGCTTGCGGGTCAGCATCGGGACCTCCATGCGTGGCTCGTTCAGCTTGTGTTCTAGGCATGTTCTCGTTTTGTGTCAACTTCTGCCCGTCAGAGGCAAGATGTCCACAAACTCGCCTGTGTCTTTGGGGCCGTCGTTGGGAGGACGTACGACGAGGACATCGGCGCCTGCGAGAACACCGATCAGGCCAGAGTCCTGACGTTCAGCCACCCGGATACCGTCAGATTGGTGCGTGGCGCGCATGTAGTGCTCACGTGGGCCGTTCGCCGTGACCGGTTCGGCCAGTGGCGCCCTGCTTTGTTGTAAGGCGGCTGCGGGGAAGCCGAGGAGACGGCGGAGGGCAGGACGCAGGAACACGTGCCCACATACGAGAGAGGATACGGGGTTTCCGGGCAGGCCGATGATCGGTGTGTCATCAAGTCGACCTGCCATGAGCGGTTTTCCAGGACGCATCGCGACTTTGTAAAAAGCCGTGTCGAGGCCGCGTTCTCCGGCTGCGCTGCGGACGAGATCGTGATCCCCGACCGAGGCGCCGCCTATGGTGATTATCAGGTCGGCTCCGCGTGCAAGATCGAACGCAGCGTGGAGGCCTTCCACGGAATCGCGCGCGATCGGCAGAAGGCGAGGAAGGCCGCCTTCCTCCGAGACGAGCCTTGCGAGACCGAGACCGTTGGACGCGATGATTTGATCGGGGCCGGGATCGTCGCCGGGCATCACCAGTTCGTCGCCTGTGGCAAGAAGCGCCACGATAGGGCGCCGCGTGCAGATAAGGACAGGAGCGTTCATGGCGGCCGCGAGGGTGAGGGCCGAAGAATCGAGGCGGCGCGGCGCACCGAGCGTATCGCCAGCTTTGAAATCCGCACCGGAGGGGCGGATATAGGGGCCCTTGTCGAGCGCATCGCTGAGGGTGATGCGGCTTCCGTCGCGCCTGACATCCTCCTGGATCACAACACGGTCGGCACCAGCCGGAACGGGCGCGCCGGTAAAAATCCGGATTGCCTCGCCGGGGCCAAGTGTGAGATCGGAGGCGTGCCCTGCTGCAGATTCGCCCGTGACCTTAAGGCGGGCACCGGGAAGGGCATCGGAGCTGCGTACGGCGTAGCCATCCATCACCGAGGCGGCGAATGGCGGCTGATCGCGCATCGCGGTGACCGGGGAGGCGAGAACCCTACCGCCGGCATCGCGGATCGCAACAGGCTCGGACCCCAGTGGTTCGAGAAGATCGAAGATATGGCCGAGGGCGGTGTCGACCGAAATCATGTCGCTTTGTAACGCCCTGATTTCCCGCCGTCTTTCAAGGTTACTGCGATGCCGCCGATTTCCATGCCTTTTTCGACGGCCTTCAGCATGTCGTATATCGTGAGGCAGGCGGTGCTGACTGCGGTTAGTGCCTCCATCTCCACCCCGGTCTTGCCTGACGTTTTCACCTGGGCAGCTACGCGTATGCCTGGCAAGTCTGCGTCGATTTCAAGATCGAGCGACGCCTTGGTGATCGGAAGCGGGTGGCAGAGTGGGATCAGATCGGAGGTGCGTTTCGCCCCCATAATGCCGGCGAGGCGGGCGATGCCCAGAACGTCGCCTTTCTTCGAAGTGCCGTCGCGGACGATTGCGAGTGTTTCGGACGACATTCGTACATGGCCACGTGCGACGGCGATGCGGTCGGTATCGGCCTTGTCGGAGACATCGACCATGTGAGCCTGACCGGCGGCATCAAAATGGGTGAGGCTGGCCATTCAGGCGCTCCGTGCCAGAGGGTTGGAGAGGATGGCGGTTGTCGCTGCGGCCACATCTTCCTGGCGCATCAGGCTTTCGCCGATCAGGAAGCACCGAGCGCCGTGACGAGCAAGATCTGCGAGATCGTCGGGCGAAGACAACCCTGATTCCGCGACGAGCAGCTTGTCTTCGGGTACACGGGCAGACAGGCGCCGCGTCACGTCGAGATCTGTGACGAATGTTTTCAGGTCCCGATTGTTAACGCCAAGCAGTGGTGATGTGAGCTTAAGCGCGCGATCAAGTTCTGCCTCGTCGTGAACTTCGACGAGCGTGTCCATCCCCCAGCCTGCAGCTGCGTGTTCCAGCTCTGCCGCCTGCGCATCGGTGACGCTGGCCATGATGATAAGAATGCAATCCGCCCCCCAAGCGCGAGCTTCGGCGACCTGATACGTATCGTACATGAAATCCTTGCGCAGGACGGGCAGAGAGACTGCTGCGCGGGCCCCGGTGAGGAACGCGGGCGCGCCCTGAAAGGAAGGTGCGTCGGTCAGTATGGACAGGCACGTGGCGCCTCCAGCGGCGTAGGCGCGGGCGAGGGCAGGCGGGTCGAAATCGTCCCGGATCAGACCTTTAGAAGGGCTTGCCTTCTTGATTTCGGCGATAAGGCCGTAGCCGGTTTCTGTTGCCGCAGACAGGGCGGCGTGAAACCCCCGTGGGGGCGATACTGAGCGGGCGGCATCCTCGACAATGCTCAAGGGGCGCGCAGTTTTGGCTGCGGCGACTTCTTCGAGCTTATAGGCCTTTATGCGGTCGAGTACGGTTGTCATAGGCCTTCTGATACTCGGACCGACCGCCAATGAAAAGCGGCTCGTGTCGCCATGTTTCGGTCGGCTGACGCGACACTCCGGCCTTGGTGATCAGCCTGCTCGGGTGACCTCCGCCAGGGTTTCGACCGCACGTTTCGCCGCGCCGCTGTCGAGGCTTTCCCTGGCCTGGGCGACACCGTCCTCCAGGTCGCCGGCTTTGTCAGCGATCATCAGAGCGGCTGCGGCATTGAGGAGTACCGCATCGCGGTAGGCATTCTCGGCGCCTTCCAGAAGCGCGCGAAAGGCGCGGCCGTTGTCTTCGGGGGAACCACCGAGAATTGCTTCGAAGGGATGAACCGGAAGGCCTGCGTCTTCGGGATGCACTTCGCGGTCGGTTACCGTGCCGTCTTTAAGCTCTGCAACCCAGCTTTTGCCCGTGATCGTTAGTTCGTCGGTGCCATCCGATCCGTGGACGAGCCAGGCGGCCTGCGAGCCCAGCGCCTGCAGCGTCTCGGCCATCGGTCGGATCATTTCTCGCGCAAATGCCCCCGTGAGTTGACGTTTGACGCCGGCGGGGTTCGTAAGTGGACCGAGGATGTTGAAGATCGTTCGTGTTCCGAGTTCGGCGCGGGTCGGCATCACATGGGCGATCGCGGGGTGATGCATCGGCGCCATCATGAAGCCGATACCAGCCTTTTCGATCGCTTTTTCAACGACCTCGGGGCCGACCATAACTTCTATCCCCATTTGCCCCAATGCATCCGCGGCACCGGACTTGGAGCTGAGGTTTCGGTTGCCGTGCTTGGCGACGGGGACGCCCGCGCCCGCAACGACGAAAGCGGTTGCGGTGGATATGTTGAGTGTACCCTTGCCGTCCCCACCGGTTCCGACAATGTCGATCGCTCCTTCTGGCGCCTTCACAGCCCTGCACTTGGCGCGCATGACCGCGGCCGCCGCCGCATATTCCTCGACCGTTTCGCCACGTGTGCGGAGCGTCATGAGGAAACCGCCGATCTGGCTTGGCGTCGCCTCGCCCTCGAACAGTACGGAAAATGCCGCTTCGGCTTCGGCGCGGGTGAGCGGGCGATCGACGGCAGCCGCGATGAGGGGCTTCAGTGCATCGCTCATGCCGGTTCCGGCACCAGTTCGAGGAAATTTCTCAAAAGTGCATGTCCATGTTCTGAGGCTATCGACTCTGGATGGAACTGCACCCCGTGAATGGGAAGCGTCTTGTGCTGCAAACCCATGATCGTGCCGTCTTCAAGCTCTGCGGTCACTTCGAGGCATTCGGGCAGAGTGGCACGTTCCACGATCAGCGAATGATAGCGCGTGGCTTCGAAAGGTGATGGTAGCCCGGCAAACAGGCCGACGCCCCGATGCGTAATGTGGCCCATCTTGCCATGCACGATCTCGTGTGCACGTACGACCTTTCCGCCGAAGGCCTGGCCAATTGTCTGGTGGCCGAGACAGACCCCCATCAGGGGTGTTCCAGTTTCAGCGGCAGCTTCGGTCAGCGCGAGGCAGATGCCTGCCTGATCCGGATCGCAGGGTCCGGGGCTGAGCAGGATTGCGCTTGGACGAAGGCCCATCGCTTCCTGAACGTCGAGCGCGTCGTTTCTGCGCACGACAGTTTCTGCACCTAATTCGCCAAGAAAATGGACGAGATTGTAGGTGAAGCTGTCGTAATTATCGATGAGTAGCAACATGGGTAACGCAGGGCAGCAGATCTGTTTCGTTTGGGGATACCCCCCGGAGGCGGCCCGCGCTATACATGACGTCGAAGATCGGGGACGGTCAAGGCACCATCGCGCAAGGGAAAGACGCGGCGGGCGCTTGGCGGAGGCCCTGATTTCGAGAGGCGCGCGATATTGACGGAGCAGACACGTGTTACGTGGCATTTTCGCAGGTGGATTCTGGGGTGGGCTTATTGGTATCATCACCGTGGCCCTCACGTCTCAGCTGGCGGACTGGCGGGATCTGACACCGGCGGTAACCGAGGCCGAGACAGAGCAGGACATCCGGCCGGAAGAGCCCGCTGAAGCGGCGCAGGAGCCGCCTGTTGTGATTGCGGGAACTGTGACTGACAAGCCGGCGGATACATCAGCCCCCGCATCTGCCACCGATCAGGCGCAGGAGATCTCTGCGCCGTCGCTTGAGACCTCGCCCCCAAGCCAGCCGGCTGCGAGTGATGCGCCAGCAATGGTCACAGCCCCGGCAGAGCCCTCGCTTGTGCCCGGCACAGTTGCAGAAACCGAAGCCGGGAGCCCGGCAGGGGTGAGCATCTCTCAGACGGTTGCGCCTGCCGCCGATACACCGCCGAGTATGATCAGCACGGACACAGCCCTGACGCCTGCGCGGCTTGCTCCGTCTGCGCAATCGGAAACCTTGATGCTGGGTCCCCCTGCCGAAGAGGGAATGGCGCCAGAGGCACCGCTCAAGATGGCTGCTCTTGATCTGGCGCCCGCGCCTAACTCTGCGCTCGCACCGCCTACGGGGCCGGGCGCGGGCGTCGAAGCCCCGGAGATTCCGGATCGACCCGTTCCACCAGCACCCGAAGTCTCGACTGCGGAACCTGTTCTCCCTGACGCCGAACCTGCCCCAGTTGTTCCGGCAGAGATGTATGCGGATCCACGTGCCGTGGCCGATGAACCGGAGCTGTTGCCCACGGAAGAGCCCGCACGCGCGCCCGAGGAAGAATTGCCGCCTGTGGCCGAGACCGCGCCTGCCGCACAACCAGAGACCATTCCCGAAGCACCGGAACCGGTGGTGGTGATCGAGGCGCCTGAGCCGGTGCAAGTAGTTGAGGCGGAGAAGACGGAGCGCGTTGAAGACGCACCCACCGACGTTGCCCAGGCGAACCCCGAGTCGTCTGGGGAGGTTCGTATTCTCAGACTCCCAACGATCGGTGACGGAGCCGAAGGTGACGCGGGCGATGAGGCCGAAGACCCGGGGGCAGAGGAGAATTTGCAATCTGCGCAGGAAGGTATTGGCGGTGCTTTGACGCGGAACGCGATTGACTTTGAGGTGCCCCAAGGGGCCGCGCGTATCGCGATTGTCCTGGTTCACAGCCCGGACGCCCCGGCCGCGGAGGAATTGCCCGTTCCTCTTACATTCGCCGTGCCTTCGGGTATGCCCGATGCGGCTGATGTCGTGTCATCCTACAAGGCAGCCGGACACGAGGTGATCGTGGTGCCGGATCTGCCCGACCGGCCGACGCCGCAGGATGTCGAGGTTGCCGTCTCCGCGGCAGAGCAGATCCTGGCCGGGGCCGTCGCCATGGGCGATGTCTCGGGCGCAGGATTTCAGGGCGTACGTGGAGCGGCGGGGCAGGCGGTTTCGGCTGCCGGTCGCAGCGGACACGGGCTTGTAACTGCTGGCCGCGGTTTCAACAGTGTGGAACGGCTTGCAGCAGAGGCTGGTGTTGCGGCGTTCGCGCTGACAACGACGGTCAGTGAGCAGGTAACGGATCCGCGCGCCATGGCCCGTGCCCTAGATCAGGCGGCGTTTCGCGCGCGGCGCGATGGTGCCGCAGGGTTCCTTGGACACGCCTCGGGGGCGCAGATTGCCGCGATCTTGTCCTGGATCGCTGACGTCGATGACGACTTGGCGGCGGTGCCGATTTCGACAGTGCTCAAGGGGCAGTAACCCGGAACGGATTTATTGTCCTACCGCGGTCACTCGCTGGTCGCGGCGTGAGATTGGCCCATCGGAGAGACGTAGCCCTCCCTTATGATGTCGGCGTCGTAGGCCTTTCGGCCGAAAACTTCCCGCACCATCGGTTCAAAGTAGTCGAGCGGTTTTGAAGCGTAATCCGGATCGAAAGATGATTGATCCCATCTTTCACAGAATGCTGCGCAACTGTCGAAACAGGGATGATCACGGAACCTGTCACGCGCGTTCCTGTCCCACCCGTAATGGTGCGCGAAGTAGAGCATCTGGAAGATCCCGTGATGTTCCACGACCCAGGAAACGTCCCACCTGACAAAGGGGCGAATGACTTCTGCCGACATCCGATCATGGTTCTGTGGAGCCAGCCCGTCGCCGATATCGTGAAGGAGCGCACCAATCACCCAGTCGATGTCGGCCCCGTCGGCCTCGGCCCGTGTGGCCGACTGAAGCCCGTGTTCCAAACGGGTGATCTTGTAGCCCTCAAGCGTTTCCTCGCCCTGGCTGGCAAGTTCGGTGAGGACGCGGTCGGGTGTCATCCGGTGGTAAGAGTGCTCGAACCTGGCGAGAAGCTCGTAATCCTCCTTCGTCCCATCTTTCATCTGGGTGAAGCTGACAGTCTCGGTCATGGTGCGCCTCGGTTCAACATTCCCATCAGGATTGGGCAGCACCCTGGCCGTCTCAAGCCCTTTCGCGACAGCGCAGTTCGTTTTCAGGCGTTACCCAGGCCCGTGAAGAGACCCGCATCCGCCGCGGCTTTGCGGATGGCGCGCGCCTTGTTAACGGTTTCCTGGTATTCCGCTTCGGGATCGCTGTCATAGACGACACCGCCGCCGGCCTGGATGTAAAGCGTCTGATTCTTCAGCACGGCGGTGCGGAGCGCGATGCACATATCCATGTCACCACCGGCCGAGAAGTATCCAACGCCTCCGCCGTAGACGCCGCGTTTCTCAGGCTCCAGTTCGTCGATGATTTCCATGGCGCGAACTTTCGGAGCGCCAGAGACGGTGCCGGCAGGTAGGCCCGCCAGCAGGGCAGACAGTGCATCGTGCTCATCGGAAAGCTCACCAACGACGTTGGATACAATGTGCATGACGTGGCTGTAACGCTCGATAATGAATTGTTCTGTCGGCTTCACGGTTCCGATCTTGGCAACCCGGCCAACGTCGTTCCGCCCGAGATCCAGAAGCATGAGATGTTCGGCGCATTCCTTCTCGTCAGCGAGGAGATCTTCCTCGTGGGCACGGTCTTCTTCTGGCGTTGCGCCGCGAGGGCGTGTTCCCGCGATGGGCCGGATCGTCACCTCGCCACCGAAGACGCGGACAAGAATTTCCGGGCTGGCTCCGATCACCTGGAAGCCACCGAAGTTGAAATAAAACATGAAGGGCGAAGGATTGGTCCGCCGAAGGCTTCGGTACAGTGCGAAGGGCGGCAGGCTGAAAGGCTGGGCCCAGCGTTGCGAGGGGACAACCTGAAAGATGTCGCCGGCACGAATGTATTCCTTGGCCTTCTCAACCGCCTCCAGGTAGGCTTGGTGGCTGAAGTTTGAGGTGGGCTCTGCGATGTCGGCACTTGCGCCCAGATCCCTTGTTTCGCCCGCTACGCCACGGTCGAGGTCGCGCACGGCATCCATCACGCGCTCCGCTGCCTGGGCGTAAGCAGCCTTCGCGCCTAGGCCACTTGATACCCATGCGGGAGAGACAACAGTGACCTCGCCCTTCACCCCGTCGAGAACGGCGATGACAGACGGCCGGATCATCACCGCGTCAGGCAGGCCGAGGGGATCGGGGTTTACGTCGGGCAGGTGTTCTACCAGCCGGATCATGTCGTATCCGAGATATCCGAACAGCCCGGCGGCCGCTGCCGGCAACTCCTCGGGGAGATCGATCCGGCTTTCGCCAATCAGGGCACGGAGCGTTTCGAGCGGGGATCCCTCCAGTTCTTCGAAGGTCGTGCGATCGAAGCGTGCGTGGCGGTTGATGCGGCTTCTTTCGCCGTCGCACTGCCAGATCAGATCGGGTTTCAGGCCGATGATCGAATAGCGGCCCCTGACTTCACCACCTGTTACGGATTCGAGGATGAAGCTGTCCGTCCGAGCCTCCGCCAGTTTCAGCATCAGGGAGACAGGCGTATCGAGGTCGGCAGCAAGCCGGGCATAGACAACCTGGTTCTGTCCAGCTTCGTAGCCGTCACGGAACGCCTCAAAAGGGGACAGCGCCGCCATCAGTTGAACTGGGCGTTCACGGCGTTCAGCGCCTGTTGATTGATCTGGATGCCGGCCGTGTTCTGGATCCGTGTCACGAATAGCTGCAACGCATCGGCTGCCATGGATTGGCTGGCCTGCAGGGAAAACTCGCGAATAAGAGCCGCAGCCTCCGGATCCGTTGCGTCAGGCTGTGTGATGGCGTCGAGACGTACGAGTGCCGCTCCATCTGGTGTCTGGAAGACGCGGATATCGTCCTCATCCATCTGAAAGATGCCTTCGACCATCCCTTGTGGGGCACGTTCGAGGAAGGCATCGCGCGTGATGCCACGTTCGGTTCTGAGCGGCAAATCCTGGCCCGCCATCTCGCCCCCCGCTTCGATGCCCTGCCGGGCGGCCTGGATGCGGTCGGTCAGGCGGTTGCGCGTTTCTGCCGCTTCCCATTCCGCAATGACGTCGTCGCGGATCTCTTCAAAAGACTGGAGCTCCGGGGGGCGGATTTCGTCAAGCCGGATCGCGAAGATGCCGCCTTCTTCGATCTCGATAAGTTCGGGAAAATCACCCTCGGATACGAGGAGCGCCGCGTCACGGAATTCCAGGTAATCCGCGATTCCGCCTTCAACGTCCTGGCGCCAGCCGATCTGGCCCAGTGCCAATTCGGTTTCTTCGGCGAGTTCCTCAAGCGTCGCCCCACCGGCAAGAAGGTCGTCGACCTCGTTGAACATGTCGTCGATCAGGCGGCGGGCGCGATCCGACGCCAATTCGGCCTCGAGTTCCGGGCGGGCTTCTTCGAGCGTTGTCTCGCTCGCCGAAAGAATCGCATTGACACGGAATAGCGCGGGTCCCAGCGGAGAAGGCAACGGCCCGACCACGCCAGTATCATCGAGGGCGAAGACGCCTTCACCCGCGTCACCCAGGTCCGCGACCGTCACATCGCCCAGGTCGATGTCATCGAGCGTCAGGCCACGGTCCGCCACGACATCTTCAAACTGCACCTCGCCGGCCTCGATACGAGCTTTAGCAGCTTCCGCGGCGTCCGCGTTCGGAAAGACCAGCCTTTCCACAAGACGGCGTTCGGGGCGGATGTAGTCGCCGGACCGAGATTCGTAGAGTTGCCGCAGCGCGTCTTCATCGATTGCCACCGTGTCGAGCAGCATCTGCGGCGTTATCCAGGCATATGTGATAATGCGCGTTTCGGGGACGGTGAAACGCGCCGGATTATCGGCGTGAAATGCGCGAAGTATTTCCTCGGTCGGTTCCGGCAATGGCGCCTCTAGATCTTCGGGGCCGAGAATGGACCAGGTGATGTCGCGGGTTTCGCGGGCCCAGTTGTAGATTGTCTGGGTATAGCTGCCAGGGACCGCGATCCCCCCGACCACAGATGCTTCCAGGATGTTGCGCGCAGTGTCTGCGCGGACGCGGTCTTCGAACTCCGCGATCGTCACACCGTTATTGCGGAGTGTCATCTCGTAGGCTTCGCGATTGAAGTTGCCGTCGGCACCGCGAAAGCTCGGGATTTCCAGTATCTGATCGCCAACTGTCTTGTCGCCTACAGAAATGCCCAACTTTGCCGTTTCATTTTCGAGCGCCGCAACGCCGATCAGCCGGCCGAGGATGGCCTGGTCGATGCCAAAGCTGCGGGCCTGTGAGAATGTCATTGGCGTGCCGGCCTGTGCCATTGCGCGCAGTTCGCGCTGTACAGCCTGAGCGTATTGATTGACGCCAATCTCGGTGTCGCCGACCTGACCCACGACCCGTATGGATCCGCCGAAATTCGTCGCCCCGAAACCTGCGAGCCCAATGAAGAGCAGGCCGAGAATGACCCAAATAGCGGCTTTCGAGATCTTGTTCTTCGCCATGCTGCTCGCCCTAAAGAGACCCTTTGGAGGCAGGGTTTATGTCAGGAAATAAAGGCCTGCAAGGGCAGTGGATCAGTCGGTGGCCCGGTAGGGTTCCACATATTGGAGGGCCATGTCCCATGGAAAGAAGATCCACGTATCCTGGCTGACTTCAGTTATGAAGGTATCGACCTGCGGGCGGCCCTTGGGTTTCGCGTAGACCGTCGCGACATGGGCTTTCGGCATAAGGGCGCGGACGACCTCGAGCGTTTTCCCGGTATCGACGAGATCGTCAACGATCAGAACTCCCGTGCCATCGCCCACCACGTCCATATCGGGGGTCTTTATCACCCGGGGTTCGGATTGTTCCTGGTGATTGTAGCTTTTGACACTGATGGTATCGACCGTGCGGATATCGAGTTCGCGCGCCACGATCATCGCCGGCGCCATGCCGCCACGTGTAATTGCGACGACCATGCGCCAAGCGCCATCGTCAGGGCCGTGCCCGTCGAGGCGCCAGGCCAGCGCGCGAGCATCGCGGTGGATCTGATCCCAGCTGACGTGGAAGCCTTTTTCGTGGGGCAATCGGTCGTTCATGATGGCCTACATCGCGGATTGATGGAGGCGCTTCTAGCGGAAACTCCGGGCTCTGAGAAGGTCGGAAGTGCGGCGGCCAGTACGGCACCCGGCGCGGTCAGACAAGATTTTGCATTCAATTTTTGATATGCATCAAGTTCTGCGCACCCAATACGTATTACAATGTTTGAATATAATAATGGAGGTGTCTATGCATATTAAATGGAAGTCTGGAGGCCTACTTCTTGGCCTGGTGTTCTTTCTGGCGGTTGCGCTGGTAAAGCCGATTGGGGTTTCCACGCAATTCGTGATCCTCGACGGTGTACTGTGGGACGCCATTGCGCCGTCGGTGGTGAGTGAAACCGATAGCGGATATACCTCGACAAACGCCTATCTCGCGAAATCCGGTGGCAAGTACGCAGCTTCGGTTGCAGATCCGTTGAACTACAGCTTCGTCTTCGTGCTTGCGATGATGGTAGGGGCGGCTCTTTCCGTATGGCAACGTGGTGGGCTTGATGCCTCCGAGCGCTCGATCCCGGCGCTCTGGCGTGCGAATTTCGGCGATGGAACGTTCAAGAGATACGCGGTGGCCTTCCTGGGCGGCTTTGCGGTGCTCTACGGTGCCAGGCTCGCGGGTGGCTGCACCTCTGGGCACATGATGTCGGGCATGATGCAGACCGCCCTGTCCGGCTACATCTTTGCTGCCGGCGCTTTCGCGGCGGCGATCCCTGTCGCTTTGATGATGTATAAGCAGGAGGCTTGAGCCATGACATCCATCTTACTTGCTACACTGATCGGCGCGGCGTTTGGAGCGGTGTTGGATCGGATCGGGGCAACGAACCCCAACCTCATCGGCAAAATGCTGAACCTCACAAACACGCACCTGATGAAAACCATTCTTCTGGCGATCGGCACTGGATCGATCCTGATGTTTGGCGGTCAGATGATGGGACTCGTGGATGTGGGCCATATGTCGGTGAAGGCCACATATGTGGGTGTCTTCCTCGGTGGCCTCCTTCTCGGCGCTGGCTGGGCCGTTTCGGGCTATTGTCCCGGAACCGGCGTTTGTGCCGCGGCATCGGGAAGAAAGGATGCTCTTTTCTTCGTGGCCGGCGGGCTGCTCGGGGCTGCGGCCTACATGGCGACATATCCCGCATGGAAGGCATCGGGCCTGTTGACGGACATTGCTGGTGGAAAGGTGACGATGGGCGAAATCCCTGCCTCGGGCTATGACGCGGTGACTTCGCTGCCTGGTGATATCCTCGGCATCGCACTTGGAGCGGTGTTCGTGCTGGTAGCGTTCCTACTACCCGAACGCATCGTCCCGGATCACGTGATCGGACATCCGGCTGAATGATCAACCAAGCTTATCGGCCGGATGTGACACTCCAGCCGGAGCCACTATGGCAGCGTATCGGGCAGGGCCGACCTAGACGGTTGAGATATCCGGGGCGTCGACCGCCTTCATCCCGACAACATGATAGCCAGCATCGACGTGAAGTACTTCGCCGGTCACCCCAGAGCCGAGGTCGGACAGAAGATAGAGCGCTGAACCGCCCACGTCATCGATCGTCACGTTGCGACGGAGTGGCGAGTTCAGTTCGTTCCACTTCATGATGTAGCGAAAATCTCCGATACCCGACGCAGCAAGCGTCTTGATCGGGCCGGCCGAAATCGCATTGCAGCGGATGCCGTCCTTGCCGAGATCCTCGGCGATGTAACGCACCGAGGCTTCCAAAGCGGATTTTGCGAGGCCCATGACGTTGTAGTGCGGCATCACCTTTTCGGCGCCGTAGTAGGTAAGTGTCAGAAGATTGCCACCCTCTGGCATCATGGCAGCGGCACGCTGTGCGACGGCGGTGAAGGAATATACAGAGATGTCCATCGACATTAGGAAATTTTCACGGCTGGTGTCGACATAGCGGCCACGGAGTTCGCTCTTGTCGGAAAATCCGATCGCGTGGACAACAAAGTCGAGCGTACCCCATATTTCCTTCAAGCTCGTGAAGAGCGCGTCGAGGGAGGCCTGATCCGACACGTCACAAGGTAGCACGATATCCGATCCGAGCTGGGCCGCCAGCGGATCGACCCGCTTCTTGAGTGCATCGCCCTGATAGGAAAAGGCGAGGTCCGCGCCTGCACCCCGCAGCGCCTTTGCGATGCCCCAGGCAATCGACTTGTCATTGGCAAGGCCCATGATCAGCCCGCGCTTGCCCGTCATCAGTTCGCCCGGCATGTGTTTCGCGTCCTTCACTCGCAGAATTATCGTGCGCGTCCTCTAGGCTATCTGCCGGTCGGCATCAAGAAGTTGGGCTTGCGCAGCGGAGGTCTGAGCCGTATGCCGCGCCTTCGGCGCGCAATCGGGAGCATGTTCGGCATGATGGAAAGAAGTGGGATATTCGCCGGAGACGATCCTTTCGCAATCGTACGGGACTGGCTGGCGGAAGCGGAAGGCAAGGAGTTGAACGACGCAAACGCGATGCAACTCGCCACAGTGGACGCGTCCGGGCTGCCGAATGTGCGCACAGTACTTCTGAAGGAAGTAGAGGACGATGCGTTCGTCTTTTATACGAACTACGAAAGTGCGAAGGGCCGGGAAATCGAGGCGACCGGCGTTGTGGCATTCGTCCTTTACTGGAAATCGCTTCGGCGGCAGGTGCGTGTGCGCGGCCATGTCAGCCGGGAGGACGGACCGCAGGCAGACGCGTATTACAGTTCGCGTGCGTTGCAGAGCCGAATTGGTGCGTGGGCGTCCGAGCAGTCGCGGCCCTTGTCGTCGCGCAGCGCCTTAATGGCGAAGGTGGCAAAGGAGGGCGCGCGCCACGGCACCAACCCACAGCGCCCCCCGTTCTGGGGTGGGTTTCGCATCAGGCCGGTAGAGATCGAGTTTTGGGCAGATGGCGCGTTCCGCCTGCACGACCGTTTCAGATGGACGCGGCAGGAGATTGGCGAACAGTGGAGCATCGAGCGCCTTCATCCGTGATATTCCCGTTTCTGAAAACGTAAAACATCGGGATTTTTCGGATTTTTCCTTGCAACCGGCGCAGGTTGTGTCGCTAACTGAAAAAAACAAGCCCAAAGGGCGATCGGGACACGTAATGTTATGAGCGACGGAGACGAGCGGGGGCGCACGGTTTCTGGTCGGGTCAAATGGTTTGACCCGTCTAAGGGATTCGGATTCGTGGTTGCCGATGAAGGTGGCCCGGACATCTTGCTTCACGCGAATGTTCTGAGAAATTTCGGCCAAAGCTCGGTGGCGGATGCCGCCGGAATTGAGATCATTGCTCAACAGACGGCGCGCGGCATCCAGGCTATCGAAGTTCTGCGCATCGATCCGCCGGAGCCGGATGGCGATGAGGAAGAGAGCGAGGCCGAAATCGGAGAGGCGGTAGATACATCGCTTCCTTTGCAGCCCGCACGCGTGAAATGGTTCGACAAGGCGAAGGGCTTTGGCTTCGCGAACGTCTTCGGACGGCCCGAGGACGTGTTTCTGCATGTCGAGGTTTTGCGGCGGTCAGGGCTCGCCGATCTGCAGCCTGGAGAGGCCGTGTCTTTGCGCGTTGTCGATGGGGCGAGAGGCCGAATGGCGGTTCAGGTGACGAGTTGGGAAGCGGCGCTAAAAGACGATTCCTGACGGTCTTAGCCGCTGCGAACCTGGCGGCAGGCATCGCGAACGCGGCTTGCGTGCCCGATGTTGTCGAGGTGCGCGGCGACTGGGGCAAGGCGCGATTCACCGTGGATATCGCCGACGACCCGCAGGAGCGCGCACGCGGCCTGATGCATGTGCCCGAAATGGCGCAAAGCCGGGGAATGCTGTTTCTCTATGATGCACCGCATCACGCGACCTTCTGGATGAAGAACACGCTTATCCCGCTGGATATGATTTTCATTGGGGAAGACGGTGTTGTGACCCATGTCCATGAAAATGCGATCCCGCACGATGAAACAGTGATTGATGGGGGGGAGGGCGTTGTTGCGGTTCTGGAGATCAATGGCGGCTTGTCGTCCCGGTTTGGGATAGAACCGGGTGACGCCCTGCGTCACCCCGGAATCGATCAGAACCTAGCCGCCTGGCCATGCGAGTAGGGGCTTTTCAGAGGGACCAAGGGCCGATAGAAGGCGCAAGCGTCGGGGCGTAGCGCAGTCTGGTAGCGCACCTGTTTTGGGTACAGGGGGTCGTGAGTTCGAATCTCGCCGCCCCGACCACACTCTGAAAATCAGCCACAGCATGTTGTGGTTCTAAGTTTATAAACCGCTAGACGATAACTGCTGTCGTCAACCCACCAGATATGGTGGTATCTTGTCTTAGTGCAGACGCGTAGAACAGCGCGATTCCCGGTACCCCTGGGCCAAGGCAGTCGCGGAAGATCGTGCCATAGAGACCCTGGTAATTTCCCACAAATTTCGTAGTTTCAGTAGGTTATCAGAGGCATCGTCAGCTTCACCTCAAAGTGATGAATCGCCCCCTCTTGAACGTGCGCAACGGTCAACGATATTTTTTTGTTTCACCCCACATTTTGTGGTTGACGGTTGCCCCCTCACTACGGCAGCTTGTGCGGGCTGGCAGGGTTTCCACAATATGTAGTGGTTAGCGGGCCAGGCGGGAGAGATATCACTGAGCTCGGCCGACCCCAAGCGGCCATCAGCGACCGGCGTGTGCGTACACCGCGCCGGAACCCCCAACTCTTTCCGCCGCTCCCGGCCCTGCCAGCACGAACGCCGGGGTGATCCGTGCCAAACGCGGGCGCTCCCAAAAGAAGCTGAAGAGTGACGATGGGGCACGGCCAATGAAGATCGAACGCGCATTTACCACTGCCGGGGCAGACGCCTATGACGCGGTGGCCTTTACGACGACCACCTCCGAGATTCGGAACCCGGACGGCACGGTTGTTTTCAAGCTTGAAAACGTCGAGGTGCCGGAAGGCTGGAGCCAGGTGGCCTCGGATGTCATTGCTCAGAAATATTTCCGCAAGGCCGGCGTGCCGGCGCGGTTGAAGAAAGTACGCGAAAAACGCGTGCCCGAATTCCTGTGGCGATCCGTGCCCGATGAGGTGGCGCTTGCAGAGCTCCCCGAGGACGAGCGGTTTGTAGGGGAAATCTCGTCAAAGCAGGTCTTCGACCGACTTGCGGGAGCTTGGGCTTATTGGGGCTGGAAGGGAGGCTATTTTACGTCGGAAGAGGATGCGCGTGCCTATTTCGACGAGATGCGGTTCATGCTTTCAACTCAGAGAGCGGCACCGAACAGCCCGCAGTGGTTCAATACCGGCCTCCACTGGGCATACGGAATCGACGGACCGAGCCAAGGCCACCACTATGTCGACCACAAAACCGGCAAGTTGACTAAGTCGAAGTCGGCCTATGAGCATCCGCAACCGCACGCCTGTTTCATTCAGTCATGCGCCGACGATCTGGTGAACGAAGGAGGGATCATGGATCTTTGGGTGCGTGAAGCGCGGCTTTTCAAGTACGGCTCTGGCACCGGGACCAACTTCAGTCACCTCAGGGCAGAGGGCGAACGGCTCTCCGGTGGTGGCAAGTCATCAGGCCTTATGGGCTTTCTGAAGATCGGCGATCGTGCTGCCGGTGCGATCAAATCAGGTGGCACGACACGCCGGGCGGCGAAGATGGTGATCGTCGATGCCGACCATCCCGATATCGAGCAGTTCATCCAGTGGAAGGTGCTGGAGGAGCAGAAGGTGGCGTCGATCGTCGCCGGTTCGAAAATGCATGAGAAGATGTTGAATGGCATCTTTGAAGCGATCCGGACCTGGGATGGCATTGAGGATGACGCATTCGATCCTGCAGCGAACGTTGCGCTGAAAGCGGCGATCCGCGAGGCCAAGAAAGTCGCTATCCCCGAGACCTACATCAAGCGAGTGCTGGATTACGCCCGGCAGGGACACACCTCGATCGAGTTTCCGACCTATGACACGGACTGGGATTCGGAAGCCTATAACAGTGTTTCGGGCCAAAACTCGAACAACTCGATCCGTGTGACCGACGCTTTCCTCAAGGCGGTCGACGAAGACGGCGACTGGGAGCTGATCAATCGTGTGGATGGGAAGGTCGCAAAGACCGTGAAAGCGCGCGACCTCTGGGAAAAGGTCGGTCACGCAGCCTGGGCTTGCGCCGATCCTGGAATTCAATACCACGACACGGTAAACAGTTGGCACACCTGCCCCGAGGATGGGCCGATCCGCGGATCGAACCCCTGTTCGGAGTACATGTTCCTCGACGATACAGCGTGCAACCTGGCATCGATGAACCTGCTGACCTTCCTGAAGGACGGGGTATTCCAGGCCGAAGACTATATGCATGCCACGCGGCTCTGGACGCTGACGCTTGAAATCAGCGTGCTGATGGCGCAGTTCCCGTCGAAGGAGATTGCGCAGCTCAGCTACGACTTCCGGACCCTCGGCCTCGGCTACGCCAATATTGGCGGGCTTCTGATGAATATGGGCTACGGCTATGACAGCCTTGAAGGCCGGGCGCTGTGCGGAGCTCTGACAGCAATCATGACGGGTGTGGCCTATGCCACGTCTGCCGAAATTGCCGGGGAACTTGGCCCGTTCCCAGGGTATCTGAAGAACCGTGAGCACATGCTTCGGGTCATCCGCAATCACCGGCGTGCTGCGCACGGTGCGACCTCGGGCTTTGAGGCGATGAACGTGAACCCGGTGGCACTTGACGCCGAGAACTGCCCGGATGAGCGGCTTATCGATCTGGCGCGCGCCGCCTGGGACGAAGCCCTCGCGCTTGGTGAAGCAAACGGCTACCGCAACGCGCAGGCGACCGTTATCGCGCCCACGGGAACAATTGGCCTTGTGATGGATTGCGACACCACCGGAATCGAGCCGGACTTTGCACTTGTGAAGTTCAAGAAGCTGGCCGGCGGCGGTTACTTCAAGATCATTAACCGATCAGTGCCGGCCGCACTGGAGGGCCTGGGTTACACGACAGCGGAGATCGGTGAGATCGTGAGCTATGCCGTCGGGCACGGCACGCTCGGCAATGCCCCCGGGATCAACCACACGGCCCTGGTCGGCCATGGTTTCGGCCAGACGGAGATCGACAAGATCGAAGCCGCTCTGCCGTCCGCCTTCGATATCCGCTTTGTCTTCAACCAATGGACGCTTGGGTCTGAGTTCTGCACCGATGTGCTGGGTATTCCGGCCGAAAAGCTCAACGATCCGACCTTCGACCTCTTGAAGCATCTCGGCTTCAAAAAGGCCGAGATCGATGCCGCGAACGACCATGTTTGCGGAACGATGACGCTGGAAGGCGCACCGCACCTCAAGGAAGAGCACTACTCGGTGTTCGACTGTGCCAATCCCTGCGGCAAGAAGGGCAAGCGCTTTCTTTCGGTCGACAGTCACATCCGCATGATGGCGGCTGCGCAGAGCTTCATCTCGGGGGCAATCTCAAAGACGATCAACATGCCGAATTCGGCGACGATCGAAGATTGCCAGAAGGCCTATGAACTGTCCTGGTCGCTCGGGGTAAAGGCGAATGCGCTTTACCGCGATGGCTCCAAGCTGTCACAGCCGCTTGCGGCCGCGCTGGTGGAGGATGACGACGAGGCGCTTGAAACGCTCGAGACGGGTACACCGGCCGAGAAAGCGCAGGTTCTTGCCGAGAAGATCGTCGAGAAGGTCGTGGTCAAGGAGATGATCCGCTCGCATCGCGAGAAGATGCCGGAGCGCCGCCGGGGCTATACGCAGAAGGCGATTGTGGGCGGCCATAAGGTTTACCTGCGGACCGGTGAATACGAAGACGGCAAGCTCGGTGAGATCTTCATCGACATGCACAAGGAAGGCGCCGGCTTTCGGGCGATGATGAACAATTTCGCCATCGCCGTATCGGTGGGTCTGCAGTATGGCGTGCCGCTTGAGGAGTTCGTCGATGCCTTCACGTTCACCCGGTTCGAACCCGCCGGGATGGTTCAGGGGAACGAGACGATCAAGAATGCGACCTCGATCCTCGACTACATCTTCCGCGAGCTTGCGGTCAGCTATCTCGACCGGACCGATCTGGCACACGTTAAGCCTGAAGGCGAAACCTTCGACGATCTGGGCCGTGGCGAGGATGAGGGCAAACGGAATTTCACCGAAGTGCCTGGAGCCGTGGGCTCTTCTCCGGTGGAGGTTCTGAAGAGGGTTGCATCGACCGGATACCTTCGAGGCCGCGCGCCACAGGAACTGGTGGTGCTGAACGGCGGCATGGCGCTGGGCGGCAGCGTTGCAACGGATGTTGCTCTGCAAACGCTGGTGGCCGAGCATACGGAAACAACGACGTCGCTTGCGACGGGGACCGTTTCCATTGACGCATCCACCAAGGCGAGGATGCAGGGTTACGAAGGAGATCCGTGTGGCGAGTGCGGGAACTACACGCTCGTCAGAAACGGAACTTGCATGAAGTGCAACACCTGCGGGGGAACATCTGGGTGTTCGTGAATACGGCGGAGGACTGGGGCGGACGAGCAGATATCTGCGTAATCCGCTCCATCCGCCTCCGCAAAACGCGCTAGCGCGTTTCGCGGGACCTGGGGCGGGTGCGCTCGCCCCTGACGCGGGTCAGGCCGCAGGCAGAAACCGGGCGGTACTAAGACAGAGCCTGATCAGCGAAACTCCAGGGGCCCTTTCGGGGGCCCCTTTTTCTTTGGGGCCTTGGCTTCGAACTTCCAGGTATCACTCGGCCGCCGTGCGACGCGCCGCGGTGGCAACTTCCGCGTCCCAAACATCCGCCATGTAGCCGCGGATTGTACGGTCGGACGAGAACCAGCCGGAACGCGCGGTGTTCAGCGCGGCCATTCGGTTCCAGCGTGCAACGTCGCGGAATGCGGCGTCGATCTCTCTCTGAGCACGCCAGTAGTCATTGAAATCCGAGGCGACGAGGAAATAGTCGGGGCCCGAGATATTGTCGGCGATCCCGTGAAACTTTGTCGGCGCCTCTGGGATGAAGGTGCCGTCGCGCAGCGTTTCCAGCGCACGTGCAAGCCTTGCGTCGTCCGCGATGGCCTGCGCGGCGTGATCCGGGATAGTGCGGCGGGCGACGACTTCGTCCGCCGTCATTCCGAAGAGAAAGAAGTTCTCTTCTCCCACGCGTTCGCGGATCTCTACATTTGCACCGTCCAGAGTGCCGACTGTGAGCGCCCCGTTCAGGGCGAATTTCATGTTGCCGGTGCCTGAGGCTTCCTTGCCTGCGGTCGAGATCTGCTCTGACAGGTTCGCCGCAGGTATGAGACGCTCGGCGACGGAGACATTGTAGTTCGCTGGATAGATGACCTGAAGATAGGGCGCTGTTACCGGATCGGAGTTGATCGTGGCGGCGACGCTGTTGATAAGGTGTATGATCTCTTTGGCGAAAACATAGCCCGGAGCCGCCTTGCCACCGAAAATCTTGACACGTGGCGTCCAGCCTGCGTCGGGTTCGTCGCGGATATCCTGCCAGAGGGCGATCGTTTCCAGGATATTGAGGTGCTGGCGCTTGTATTCGTGAATTCGCTTGATCTGCACATCAAAAAGCGCGTCCGGATCCGCGCTGATCCCGGTGATCTCGCCCAGCCAGTTCGACAGTTCGGACTTGTTGGCGCGCTTGATCGCGGCGAAGCGATCGACAAACGCCGGATCCGAGACGTGGGGTTCAAGTTCGGCCAGCCGTTCCGCATCATAGACCCAGTCAGGGCCGATCGCTTCGGTGATCAAGCCCGAGAGTTCGGGGTTGCAGGTCAAGAGCCAGCGCCGCGGCGTTACTCCGTTGGTCTGGTTTACAATCCGCCCCGGATGTAGGGCATGCAGGTTCTCGAAAACTGTAGATTTCATCAGCTCGGTGTGAAGCGCCGAAACGCCGTTCACCCGGTGCGCCATGATGAAGGACAGTTCCCCCATGCGCACCTCGCCGTCATTCAGAACGGAAACGGCCCGGGATGGGTATTGGGTGCGATGGCTTTGGTCGATCTGCTCTATGATCTGCATGTGTCGGGGCAACAGAGAGCGCATCAAGTGCTCGGGCCAGGCCTCGAGCGCTTCGGGCAGGAGCGTATGGTTCGTGTAGGACAGGCAAGCACGGGCCGTCTCTTCGGCATCCGAAAAGGTAAGGCCACGTTCATCAAGAAGGAGCCGGACGAGTTCGGGGCCCGCGATCGCCGGGTGCGTATCGTTGAGTTGGATGGCAACCTTCCGGGGAAGGAGGCTTAGATCATCATACTCGCTTTCAAATCTGCGCAGGATGTCGCGGAGCGATGCTGCGGTGAAGAAGTACTCCTGCTTCAGGCGTAACACCTTGCCTTCATCCGTTGTATCGTCGGGATAAAGGACGCGACTCAATGTTCGCGCGACGGCTTCGGGGTGGGCCGCGCCCTCGAAGTCACCGCGGTTAAACCGGTCAAGATCGAAAACCCGAGTTGGCTCGGCCGCCCAGAGCCGCAGGGTGTTGGCCCAACGCCCTTGCCATCCGATGATCGGCGTATCGTGCGCTTCTGCGACTACGGCTTCGGAAGGACGCCAGATGCCGCGTGCACCCTTTACGTGGACATGGCCGCCGAAGCCGATCTCGAAAGCCGCTTCGGGTCGCGTGAATTCCCAGGGATTTACTGTGCGCAGCCATTCCTCGGGATCCTCGACCTGCCGACCGTCTTCGAACCGTTGACGAAAGAGGCCATGCTCGTAGCGAATTCCGTATCCATAGGCCGGGCAACCCAGGGTCGAGAGGCTTTCCATGAAACATGCGGCGAGCCGTCCGAGCCCGCCATTACCGAGCGCAGCATCGGGCTCACCGTTGATGATATCGGGGAACGACAGGCCGAGGCTGTGGAATGCCTCCGCGGCCTCGTCGAGGATTCCAAGGTTGACCATGGCGTCCTCGAGAAGACGACCGATCAAAAACTCCATCGAAAGATAATAGACCCTTTTTTCGCGCCCTTGGTAGGTTGCACGCGTAGAGGTAAACCAACGGTCTACGATACGGTCACGTACCATGTAGCTCAAAGCCATACGCCAATCATACGGCGTGGCATGATCAGCATCCTTGCCGAGCGTGAATTTCAGGTGCCGCAGAATCTCGTTTTGGATATCGGTAGTCGTCATCGGTGCCCCATGGTGAGTTAACGGAGACCTTTCGGAGCTTGATCCGCAAAGTGCAACCCGTCCGGACTGCTTTTTGCCGAATCCTGACCAAGTCTCTCTCGGTATGCCTGCGAATCGAGCGTCGAGAAATGTTTGCGATAACAGTTCAGAAGGCAAGGGGAGGGATAATTTTTCGGATCTAACACGAGCAGATGCCTGCCGGTAAATGACGGTTTGCGCCGTAGTTCCAGTATGTTTGCGTTACAATCGACACACTCCCCGTCAATTGTGTGCCGATGATGCAACGCAGCACGCGAATGCGTCTATCCAGCAGGACGCCTGCACAAATCTGTGATATCCATAGCGGGACGGCGCATTCAGCTTCGCCCGACCGGTTTGGACATTACAGCAGACCTATCGACAGCACTGATGCGCACTTGGTTTTCGTCGATGTTTCGTCGATGAGTTTGGTTCCTCCCTGACTGGACAGGCCGCGCTTCGGTGCGGCCCTTTTTTTGCCGGTTGACCTTGCGTCAGGCGGAGATCGGTTCGATCAGGTCGCACCCGCTTGCGCGGTTTGAATTGACCCTCGGATCGACCCGCCAGAAATCCAGATAGCTTTCCGGGGCAGGGCGCATCAGCATGGCGGCCCCCTTGCCAGCCTCTCCAAGCCAGAGGGGCCAGTCTTCAGGAGACAGGCAGACGGGCATTCTGTGGTGGATTTTCGCCATTGCCGCATTCGCGGAAGTGGTCACGATCGCACAGGTGTTCATGAGATCGTCGCCATGCCGCCATTCCTGCCAGATCGCGGCGAAGGCGATTGGGCCGCCGCCGCTGGGGCGGATGTACCAGGGAAGGCGTTTGTTGTCGGCATCCTTCGTCCATTCGTAGAATCCTGTCGCCGGAACGATGCAGCGGCGCTCGCGCGCGGCGCTGCGGAAGGCAGGCTTTTCAGCAATCGTTTCGGCGCGTGCGTTGATCAGCAGTGGGCCGTCGCCTGGGCTCTTGTACCAGTGCGGAATAAACCCCCAGCGCATCGATGTGAGACGGCGGCCCTCGCCCCCAAGGACTACAAGTATCTGATTGGTCGGACAGACATTGTGATTGGGAACCTGCGGCAGATCGTTGGCAGGAATGGCTTCGAACAGACGGGCCATCTCGTCGGCGGCTTCAGTGATGACAAAGCGTCCGCACATGCCGCGGAATTCTATGCGTCTTTGACGCAAACGCAATCCGATCCCAAGGCGTGTATATCGCACCGGATCGGCCGAGAAATGCCGTCTGGTCTACCGCAGGCAAGCGGTGTTTGACGCGCAGGCTTGTTCCATAGCAGACTTTCTTGTGGGGCGCTTGGAACCGATACGTTGCATGAGAATGATTTCAGTCTGTTTGTTAGTGCCCAGGTTTCTTGTAGTCCTTACGCTTTCTTTAGGCCCGACGTTTCCGGCACTACTGCTTGCGTCGACAGAGGCCGGTGTTATTCGTTCAATATCTCGTCCAGAGCCTCCCGAGTTCCAGATCGCAACGGCAGAGACTCCTCGACCTCAGGCACGGGTCTCGCATATCCCGCGCGCGCAGTGGGAGTACCGCAGAAACGGTTTGCTTTGGAGCCGCGTTTCGATGTCGGCAATAAGTGGTCATGGTCGGCCACTGATAGAGACCGTGCCCGAGGATATTGCAGATTGGTGCCCGTCGTATCCTTTCCAGACGCAGGAGAATCGGGCGGCCTTCTGGACGGCGCTTCTTTCGACCCTGACACGTTACGAAAGCACCTACGATCCGGGCGCTGTCGGCGGGGGAGGTCTTTGGTTCGGGCTTTTGCAGATTCTTCCGACGACGGCAGAGTTGCGCGGCTGCCGCGCGATCACCGGACGCGAGCTTCGTCACGGGCCGTCGAACCTGAGTTGCGCTGTGCGGATCATGGCGACTACGGTGCCCCGGGATAACGCAATCTCTGTCAAAGGAGAGCAAAGATGGCGCGGCGTGGCGGCGGATTGGGGGCCGATCCGTACCGACTGGATGCGACGTAACATGCAGGCTTATACGCGAAAGCAGCCGTATTGCCGACTTCTGTCCACTGTTCGGCCGAAACAAAGGCCCCCAGGATCCTGACGGAGGCACCTGAACGGATCAGCCGATCTCCGCAACCAGGGATTTGATCCAGACCTGCATCGGTTTTTCAGTTTCGGAGCTGCCACCAAGATCACGCCAAGTGTAGTGCACGATTGTATTGGCAATCGGGGTGTAGCCTCGTTTCTTCCAGAAGCTGTCGAGGGGGCGGTATTCCGGCGGCCGCGCCGGGTGATCTGGCGACCGTATCACTGCGCAGAAAGACGAATATTTGCATCCCTGTGCCCGCGCGGCGGCTTCTCGTTGGTCGAAAAAGGCGTGGCCGGCACCCAGTCCGCGATAGTCGGGTAGGAGAACGGATTCCGCGCAATAGAATATATCTCCGGGATCATATCCGGCGGCAACCAGCGGTGATGCAAAGGCAGGATCGTGCTCCCCGAGCGGGACGCCTGTTGCCGCTCCGACAATTTCATTGCCGTCGCGGGCGAGAACGACTATGGCGCCGGCGCTCTTGGCAAAAGTCGACAGATAGCGTTCTTCGTAGTCAAGATCGCCATCGTAGAGGTAGGGCCAATCCCTGAAAACCCGGATACGCAGCCGCGCCAGAACTGGCAGGAGGGCTGGAAGTTCCGCTGCGCTTGCCGCTGAGATGGTCAGCGTCATCTGAAGCGTATCTCAATTTTTGAGGCAGTAACTCCAAATAAAACGCCCGGCCGAAGCCGCGCGCATGGAGGTGGGGGACCCCTGCGGATCAACCGCCCCAAGTTCTGACCGGGCCGCAATCCATATGGACGAAATTTGATCGCGAGTAGCTTCCGACACCGCCAGCGCGGCACGCTGCTGCGGCACGCGCCATCTGGCCAACCGACCGTCCGTCAAGCCGAAGGTCGGCCGCCTGACCCTTCATGTGCAGAGAATTGCGCGCCACCGAGCGCGACCTCGATCGAAGCATCGCGTTTGTTTCAGGGGAGCGATAACCGGAAAGCATCATGTAGGGCTGAGGAGTATCGAGCAGACGATGTGCCGCCGCCCAGATATCGACTGCACGCGTATCGATGTTGGCGGTTCTGTCCGTTCGCCAGTCACGCATGAAGTTATTGATTTCTACCAGTGCCTCCGGAATGTATTCTCCGTCTACCCAGTAGACCGTGTCGATCTTCTCGCCAGTCCGACCGGAGAACATACTTACGCGCCGAATGTCGCCAGCACCCTTCAGAATGCCGAAGGCATTGGAGTAGGTCGGAGCGGCGGCTAATGCGGTTGCGGCAAAAGCGCCAAGCACGCCACGCCGCGTCCAAGCGGTCACGTCTGAATTGCTCATAGGTCCCGTTTTGTCCCAATTCCACGCCGCGGCGTTGCGCGACTGCTGCCTCATCCCCAGGCGTTAGCGGAGATATCTCACAAGTTCTGAATGTATCCAATGCCTTTGGTTAATATACAGCGACAATCGTCTGAAATCGGCGGAATTTTGCTCACTTATCCCCAGGTCGGGGAAGGCGTGCGCAAATTGCAACGACGTTGCAATCCGGCGACAGGCTCTGCCGGACTAGCTAAAATGTGATTGGAATCCCTTAATTCTTCACAGTTCGGTCTGATATATGCGTTTCTCGGGGGTCGCTGCTAAAGGTTTGTGTCATGTCATCTGTTTCCCGTCGCGATGTGCTGGCCGGAGGTGCCGCCGCCGCGCTCTTAGTTTCTGTTCCGAGTATTGGAAATGCTGCTGTCACGGCCTTCATGCAGGCGGTTGCGGAGGCCGCTTCGAATGATCGCGACATTGCCGCGTTTTATCGGGCGAACGGCTACAAGCCGATATGGACCGGAACGGGCAATCGCGACAAGCAGCGGCGTCAGTCCTTCATTAAAGCCGTTTCTCAGGCCGGTGATCACGGACTTCCCGCGGGCCGATACTCTCCGGATCTGATCGAAACCAATTTGCGTGGGGTTCAGAGCCAGCGCGACCTTGGTCGTCTTGAAGTTGAGTTGAGCCGTCTCTTCCTTCGCTACGCGCGGGACGTGCAGACCGGCATCCTGGCCCCGTCGCGTGTCGATGAACAAATTGTTCGCCAGGTGCCCCTGAGGAGCAGGGAGCAACTTCTGGACAGCTTCTCGAAGTCCACGCCTGCCGCGTATTTCAAGGCGCTGCCGCCGAAGTCTGACGAGTACAAGAACCTGATGAAGGAAAAGCTTCGGCTGGAAAAGGTCATCGGTTCGGGAGATTGGGGTGCGCCGGTTCAGGCCAAGAAGCTTGAACTAGGGAATGGCGGCAATGCCGTCGTCGCGTTGCGAAATCGTCTGATCCGCATGGGCTATCTGAAGCGCACGTCGCAATCCGTCTATGACGACAAGATGATGAAGGCCGTAGCAGCGTTCCAGCACGACCACGGTCTGACCCCCGATGGCGTTGCCGGTCCAAGCACGGTCGGCGAGATCAATACCTCTGCCGCCACGCGTCTGTCGCAGGTCATCGTTGCGATGGAGAGGGAGCGCTGGATCAACCATCCCAACGGGCGCGGCGATCGCCACGTTTGGGTGAACCTCACGGATTTCCGCACGAAGCTTTACGACAAGGGTCGCGTGACCTTCGAAACAAAATCGGTGGTCGGCGAGCGTCTCTACGACAAGAGAACGCCGGAGTTCTCCGATCAGATGGAGTATATGGAGATCAATCCGGACTGGACTGTGCCGCGTTCAATCCTGGGCCGCGATTACTTGCCCAAGCTGAAGCAGGATCCGAACGCGGCGCGGTATCTGCAGTTGATCGACGTGCGCGGCCGTGTGGTATCGCGCGAGAGCATCGACTTCTCGCAATATACCGAGCACAATTTCCCGTTCACGGTGCGCCAGCCGCCGGGACGCGCGAATGCGCTTGGCACGGTGAAGTTCATGTTCCCAAACCCTCATGCGATCTACTTGCACGATACGCCGCAGCGGCACCTCTTCCAGCGTGAGGTTCGGGCCTATTCTTCAGGCTGCATCCGGCTACATGATCCGCATGATTTTGCGTATATCCTTCTTCGCCGACAGATGAAGAACCCGGAATCTTACTTCCAGAACATCCTTGCGAGCGGCAAACAGACCATCGTGCCCCTCGATACTCCCGTACCGGTACATCTGGACTATCGCACGGCGTTCACGGAACCCAAGCGGCGCACGCAGTTCCGTCGTGACATCTACGGTCGCGATGCGAGGATCTGGAAGGCGCTGGAAAATGCCGGGGTGGCACTGCGGGCGGTTCGCGGATAAGGATCGGGGCCTGAACGAAGGGGCCCGACATGCGTTATACCACTGGTGAGATCGCGGAAGGATTGGGCGCGGCGCTTTTCGGCGCGCCCAACCTGACGATCTCTGGTGTGGCGGAACCAGCTGACGCTGGGCCCGATGACCTTGCAATTGCAATGAAGCCGGAATTCGCTGCGCGGTTGAGCGACGGCAAGGCCCGGGCAGCGATCCTTTGGGATGGGGCGGACTGGCTAGCGTTTGGCCTTGATTGTGCGATCATGGTCCCGCGCCCGCGATATGCGCTGTCAGGCCTGACACGATTGATGGATCCCGGGCCGGACATCGCTTCGGGCATTCATGCCGCGGCGGTTGTCGACCCCTCTGCCGTCATCGGCGAGGATGTCAGCATAGGTCCGTTTACAGTGATCGGTGCCGGCGTGCGGATTGGTGCGGGTTGCCGCATCTCTTCGCATGTCGTGATTGCAAGGGGAAGCGAGGTTGGGGAAGGAGCGCTAATCCACTGCGGAGTGCGGATTATGGAGCGCGTACGCATTGGCAAACGACTGATTTGCCATCCCAATGCGGTGGTCGGAAGCGATGGGTTCTCATTCGTTACCCCCGAGAAATCGTCTGCGGAAAGGGCGCGCGAAACCCTTGGCGTTGCCGTCGAACAGGGTGACCAGAGTTGGACGCGCATACATTCCCTCGGAGGCGTCGAGATCGGAGACGACGTTGAGATCGGCGCCGGTTCGACCATCGATGCGGGGACGATTCGCGCAACAAGGGTCGGACGGGGCACAAAGCTCGATAACCTTGTTCACCTTGGTCACAACGTGGTCGTGGGAGAGAACACGCTGCTTTGCGGGCAGGTCGGGGTCGCCGGATCGGCTCGCGTCGGGAATCGCGTCGTTCTCGGAGGTCAGTGTGGGGTGTCCGACAATATCTTTGTCGGAGACGATGTCGTGGCCGGCGGTGCAACGAAAATGTTCACAAACGTACCAGCCGGAAGGGTGGTGCTGGGAAGCCCGGCGATCAAGATGGATCAGCATATTGAACTGACCAAGGGGCTTCGGCGTCTGCCACGCTTGTTTCGAGACGTCGCGGATATCAAGAAAGCTGTTCAAAAACCTGACGGCAGCGACTAAATCAGCGGCAGACAGCAAGCGAGGCACGACAGATGTCCGGCGCAGTGCGCGATAAAGTGATTGAAATCATTGCTGAACAGGCAGTGCTTGAACCGTCCGATGTCAAGATGGACATGTCGCTGAACGATCTCGGGATCGACAGCATGGGGCTGGTCGAGGCGATTTTCGCCATCGAGGAGACGTTCGATGTTCAGGTGCCGTTCAATGCGAATGAACCGGACACCTCGGAATTCGATATCTCGTCGGTGAGTGCCATTGTCCGCGCGGTTGAGCGGCTTGTTGCCGAACAGGCTGCGTGAAAAGGGTTGTCATCACCGGGGCGGGAACAATCAATCCGCTGGGGCATAGTGTGGCCGACACATTCGCGGCGATGCAGGCCGGGACGTGTGGCATCGGCGATTTGGATATCCGAGACGTCGAACGCCTCTCCATCAGGTTGGGTGGTCAGGTCAAGGGGTACGAACCGGACACCTATTTCAACCGGCAGCAGCAAGCACTTTATGACCGGTTCACACAGTTCACCCTCCTCGCCGCGCGGGAGGCAATCGCGCAGTCTGGGCTGGAATTTTCCGGCCAACTCGCAGCCGAGTCTGGCGTTGTTCTTGGAACGTCAGGTGGTGGTCTCAACACGCAGGACGAGAACTACCGGGCCGTCTATGAAGAGGGCAAGAACCGCGTTCACCCCTTTATCGTTCCAAAACTCATGAACAATGCTGCCGCGAGCCATGTGTCGATGGAGTACAACCTGAAGGGGCCGTCATTCACCGTGGCGACGGCCTGCGCCAGTTCGAACCATGCCATGGGGCAGGCATTCTGGCTCATTCGAAATGGAGCGGCCTGCGTGATGGTCACCGGCGGCTCGGAATCTATGCTTTGCTTCGGGGGCGTAAAGGCTTGGGAGGGCCTGCGCGTCATGTCGAAGGATGCTTGCCGCCCGTTCAGCGCGACGCGGAATGGAATGGTTCAGGGCGAGGGCGCCGGCGTATTTGTTTTCGAAGAGCTTGAACATGCGAAAAAGCGGGGGGCCGAGATCCTTGCCGAAATCGTGGGGTTCTCGATGACTTCGGATGCCGCCGACATTGTCATGCCCTCAAAACAGGGCGCCGCCCGCGCAATTCGCGGTGCACTCCAGGACGCCAGGCTGAACCCAAGTGATGTGGGCTACATCAACGCACATGGCACGGGGACAGCGGCCAATGACAAGACGGAATGCGCGGCGGTAGCCGACGTCTTTGGTGCCCACGCAGACAAATTGATGATCTCTTCGACAAAGTCGATGCATGGCCACCTGATTGGCGGCACCGGTGCAGTAGAACTTCTGGCTTGCATCATGGCGCTGACCGAGGGCGTCATTGCTCCTACGATCGGCTATGAAGAGCCCGATCCCGAATGCGCCCTCGATGTCGTTCCTAACACTGCGCGGGAGGCGAAAGTCGATGTCGTCCTGTCCAACGCATTCGCCTTCGGCGGTCTGAACGCCGTTCTGGCGCTCAGAAAACACTGACGGATGCGGGCTTCAGTTTTCACTGCCGATCGCATTGTAACCCGCGGTAAAGCCCGAAAGCGAAACCGTAAGCAGCACATTTTGATCAGGCGCAGTTACCGGTACGATCCGAAGCTGTGCAGCATTGCCTGCCCGAAATGCCGCCAGGTCTTCTTCGAGTAAGCCGATACGGGAAATGCAGCCTGAACGCGTGCAGAAGCTGAACGGGTACCGCTTTGCGCCGCCTGAATCGATCTGCATGGTGATCTGCTCTGTAAGCAGCGTTTCCAGGGGTGTGATGATGGTTGCGCCTGCGACAGCCTGCCCCCCCTGGGGCAAGGGAAAGACGGTAATTTCGGCGACCGACGTTCCGTTTTGGTCTTTGAGCAACTGGTAAAGCTGGCAGGGATCGTTGCCGTCTTCGGTGCGGACGCAGCGCACTTCCCAGTCGCCTGAAGTCTCTTTCACATAGGGTGTGCCAACCCCGTCACTGCTCTCTTCTACAGCCGTACCGGTCGAAAGGCCGGATGACTCCGAGTTGGTTCCGCTTTGGTCCTGGGCAATTGCCGGAACGCCGATCGCAACAAGAATTGCGAGCCCAAGTGATTTCGAGAACGACTGCATCATGTACCTCTAGGTTTTGGCGGATGTTGTTCTTTCGGCACGTCGCGGTTAGCACGCTTAGCATTTGGTGTCAGGCGGAAAACACCGGTCAAGCAAGGTGTTGCTCAGAGCAAAAAAGGGCCCGAGGACGGGCCCTTTTTCACTTTTGGTTCTCCCTGCCGGACGGGCCGACTTAGTCATTGGACGGCACGCTAATCGCTTTGTTTCAGGGCGTCAACAGGGAAGTTTAAGCGCCCGGGGCGGCGCAATATTCTGCGCTTGAGCCTCAAAAAAAGGCCGCGCCAGATAGTTCGGCGCGGCCAGTCCAACAGGGAGGAAATGCCACTCCGCGCGCCATGGGCGGCGGTTTGGCCCGGTCACTCTGGCAGAAAACGGTTAACACTTTATTGTGCCACCAAGAACTTGGATACGCGAGGAGCGCAGGCATGGATGTAGATCGGATCTTCATCGGCGGTGGCGGGGAAGATTATGCGGAGCCTCAGCACTTGCTGTTGAAGTATGCCAACCGCCACGGTCTGGTTGCAGGGGCGACCGGCACCGGTAAAACGGTGACACTTCAGATCCTTGCAGAAAGCTTTTCGACCCAGGGTGTTCCAGTTTTTCTTGCGGACGTGAAGGGCGATCTTTCTGGTCTCGGAAAAGCGGGCTCGGAGACGTTCAAGCTTCATGGCGCATTCACCGAGCGCGCTGAGAAAATTCGCTTCGAAGATTACACCTACGATGCATTCCCAGTGATATTCTGGGACCTGTTCGGGGAACAGGGGCATCCGATCCGCACGACAGTTGCAGAAATGGGGCCGCTTCTGCTTTCGCGGCTTCTGGATTTGACCGAGGCACAGGAGGGCGTGTTGAATATCGCTTTCCGCGTCGCTGACGAAGAAGGTCTGGCCCTTCTCGACTTGAAAGACCTGCGTTCCATGCTGGTCTGGGTGGGCGAGAATTCACGAGATCTGTCGTTGCGTTACGGAAACGTATCAACCGCCTCAATCGGGGCGATCCAGCGCGCCCTTCTTGTTCTGGAGAACCAGGGGGGAGCGGGTTTTTTTGGGGAACCAGCGCTGGAGCTTTCTGACATGATGGCCACGGCGCTGGACGGGCGTGGCCGGATCAGCATTCTAGCCGCCGACAAACTGATGTCTTCGCCGCGGTTATATGCGACGTCGCTTCTTTGGCTGTTGAGCGAGCTGTTCGAGGAACTTCCCGAAGTCGGTGATCCTGACAAACCCCGACTCGTGTTCTTTTTCGATGAGGCGCATCTTCTGTTCGATGGCGCACCACAGGCTCTGGTCGACAAGGTGGAGCAGGTTGCGCGCCTGATCCGGTCAAAAGGGGTTGGCGTCTACTTCGTATCTCAGAACCCAGACGATATTCCTGAGGATATCCTTGGACAGCTTGGCAATCGTGTGCAGCATGCCTTGCGCGCTTTTACGGCACGCGACCGTAAGGCGCTCAGAATGGCTGCTGAGACCTATCGCGAAAATCCGCGGTTTTCGACCGAGGACGCGATCCGAGAAGTCGGAGTAGGCGAAGCCGTGACGTCCATGCTGGAGCGCAAGGGCGCTCCGGGGATCGTGGAGCGAACGCTCATCCGACCGCCGTCGTCGCAGCTTGGGCCGATCGAGAACTCAGAGCGTGCCGCGATCATGAACGCCTCTCCTCTGGCACTCAAATACAATGCGGTCGAAGATCGCGAGAGCGCGCACGAAATCCTGATGGCAAGGGCCGAAAAGGCTGCTGCCGAAGCGGAAGAGGCGGAGCGGATGGCAGAAGAAGCCGAGGCCCGAGAGAGAGAATTCCAGGCGGCGCGACGTTACTCCGGTACGAAGGTCGGGCGAAGCTCATCGCGGAGCAAGCGCGGCAGCACCAGCATTGGTGGCGAGATCGCGAAGGTTGTGATCAAGGAGCTCAAGGGCACCACAGGGCGACGGATCGTAAGGGGTATTCTCGGTGGTTTGTTCCGAGGACGGTAACCCCTTCGGTTCGCTACATCAGTTTTCTGATCTTGAGCCGCGTGATGCGGTTGTCTTTGCGCGCCATCACCTCGAACCTGAACCCGTGGAATGAGAAAACCTGTCCGGTGGTCGGGATCGTCTGTGCCTCGTGGATCACGAGGCCCGCGACTGTGTTTGCCTCATCGTCGGGCAGGGCCCAGTCGTTTGCACGGTTCAGATCCCGGATCGTCATCGCTCCGTCAACGATGTAATCGCCGGTGTCGGTCCGTCGCATCGGGTGATCCGCGGATGTGTCGAATTCATCGGTAATTTCGCCCACGATTTCTTCGAGGATATCCTCGAGCGTGATCAAACCTTGCAGTGCGCCGTATTCATCAACGACCAGCGCGAAGTGCGTATGTCGACGCAGGAACTGGCGCATCTGGTCATCGAGCGTCGTGGTTTCCGGCACGAAGTAGGGTTCCATCGCAACACTCATGATATCGAAGTTTCTGAGGGGGTCCCCCTCGTCGTCGGGTTGATGGGCGTAAATGGCGCGAAGGAGATCTTTGGCGTGTATGACGCCGATTATGTTCTCGGGATTGTCCTTGAAGATAGGCAGGCGCGTGTAGGGACTCTTCAGGCAGATTTCCACCATCTCGAGTGTAGAGAGCGCGACATCGATCATCTCGATCTGGCTGCGGTGGAGCATGATTTCCTCGACCGTGCGGTCGCCAAGATCGAGCGCGCCGAGAAGACGGTCGCGATGTTCCTTTTCCACCGCGCCTTCGGAATGTCCGAGGCTGATTGCACCAACGATCTCTTCGCGGACGGAGAGAATGTTTGTTTCGGCCTCAACCTTCACTCCGAATAGATAGAGAACGCCACGCACGATGGCCCGGACCATGTTCACGACCGGCGAGAAGATCGTCACGACGACCGCAATAAACGGAGCCACGCGCGTCGAAGCGATTTCAGAATTGGTGATCGCGTAAGTCTTTGGAAGGACTTCGGCGAAGACTACGACGAGGGCTGTCATCACCAGCGTGGCTGCCGCCACACCGGATTCTCCGAAGAGACCAGTAAAGAGAACCGTGGCAAGGGACGTCGCCAGGATGTTGACAAGATTGTTGCCCAGCAGGACGGCTCCGATCAGCCGCTCGCTGTCATCCGTCACCTTCAGGGCGCGTTCGGCGGCACGATCGCCCTTGTCGGCGCGTGCCCGAAGCTTGCCGCGAGAAACTGCAGTCAGCGCAGTTTCGCTTCCGGAGAAGAACCCCGATGCGATCAGGAGGGCCAGGATCGCGGCGGCGGTGAGGATAAGATTAGAGTCCATGAGGGTGTACGAGCCGTTCAATATGTAGAATGTCCTGAGAGACAATATGGCGTGGAGCGGAGGGGAGCGGTAGATGGCGCCGGCGGTAAAAGATCTGGGCACGCTTTCCGGCGACATCCTTGTCTATGGTGGGCCTTATTCGAACCTTGAAGCGACGGAGGCTTTGTTCTCCCGGGCCGATACCCTTGGGATCCCACCAGAGCGAAGAATTTGCACAGGCGATGTGGTGGGCTATTGCGCTGATCCGGTTGCGGTTCTGATGCGAGTTTTTGCCAATGGGGGCACGCTCGTGGCCGGAAACGTGGAGCGCCAGATTGCAGCGGGTCGGGATGAATGTGGCTGCGGGTTTGCAGCCGACACAGCCTGTGATTTGCTTTCGCGCGGGTGGTATCCTTATGCGAGGGCCGCGGTTGATAGGGCAGGCGGTTGGGATAAGCGATTACAGTCACTTTCCGATATTGCTCTCTTCATTTCGTCAGGCCGCCGGGTTGCCGTCATCCATGGTGGTGTAAGGGACATCTCACGGTTCATCTGGCCAACTTCGCCTGATGTCGTCTTTGAGGAAGAGTTCGAGACTCTTGAGGATATCGTCGGCCCTGTTGATGCTGTGATCGCGGGGCATGCGGGGATTGCTTTTCACAGGGCCATTGGGGACCGTCATTGGATCAATGCCGGAGTGGTCGGCCTCCCGGCGAACAACGGGTCGGTGGAGACCCGCTTTCTGGTGCTCTCGGCAGATGATCTTAGGATCGAGAGTTTGGCTTACGACCACGCTCTTGCGGGGGAGAAGATGGTCGCGGCGGGGCTGACGCAGGGGTACCACACGACGCTGAGCACAGGTTGGTGGCCCAGCGAAGACGTGCTGCCACGCGAGCTCAGGCGTTGTCGCTGAGGGGGTGGCTTTCGAGCACGAGGTTTCTGAGACGAGCTTCCAGAACATGAGTGTAGATCTGCGTCGTTGAGACGTCGGCGTGGCCGAGAAGCACCTGAATGGAGCGGAGATCCGCACCGTTGGCAAGAAGGTGCGTTGCGAAGGCGTGGCGGAGGGTGTGTGGTGTGACGCGTGACGGGTCTATCCCTGCAGCCACAGCCAGATCCTTGACCAGCCCGTAGAAGCGGTGACGGGTCAGGTGGCCCGAGGCGCCAGTAGACGGAAACAGGTAGGAAGTGGCCTGTGCACCTCGTTTCGCCACGGCCTCAGCCTGCCGGTCGCGTTCTGAGAGCCAAGCTTGCAAGGCGGATCGCGATGGGCCGGAGAGCGGAACTAGCCGTTCCTTACCGCCTTTACCCCTTACAAGAAGCATTTTGGGGTCGCCGCGCGCGGCGGATACCGGTAGCGCCACAAGCTCGCTCACCCGCATGCCGGTCGCGTAGAGAAGCTCCATAAGACAAGTGTTTCTGAGTCGCTCAGCTGTTCGACCGTACGACCGGGCAATCTCTACCAGGCGGCCAGCTTCGTCTTCTGTCAGGGTCTTCGGAAGTTTCCGGGATGGGCCGGGGCCTGAGAGGCGAATCGTCGGGTTCATATTGCGCCAACCCTCTTCATGGGCGAAGCGGTAGAACTGGCGAAGGGAGGAGAGGCGCCGCGCCCGCGTCGGTTTCGAAAGGCCCTCCGCTTCGCATGATCCAAGGTAGGCCTCAATTCCGGTCTGATCGATTGTCGTCCAGTCGTATCCCTGCAGTGAAAGCCACTGGGCGAAGTTCTGAAGATCCCTGCCGTAGGCTAGGGTAGTGTTGCGGGATGCGTTTCGCTCTGCGGTCATCGCGTCGAGGAAAGCGGCAATGGGCCGGTCAAGGAGGCTCAACTGCGAGCCTCCTGTAGGAGAAGTTGAAGTGCGGCGCGACGGGCCTCTTCCTCACGTCCGAGCACCCGGAAAAGCGCAATCGCATCACTCACATCATCTAGGTCACCCGCGCCGCCGCTGGCGAACAGTGTGATTCCGAGGAGAAGTGCCTCGCCATAGCGCGCGTCTTCGACGTAGCGTTGCAAACTTTCTGACAGCGGGCGGGGCCCGAACCCCTGGCGAACCGCAAGCGCGAGCGGATCGGTCGCGATTGCGGTTTCCGGCACCCCGCGTGCCAGTGCGATTATGAAACGCGTTTGGGAACTGTCAGACTCGGCCCGGACGGCCACGCGCTGATAGGCAGGTGATAGTAGGCCGAGCGAGAGCGCTATGTCATGTGCGGCCCCGTCAAGGGGCAACTCTGCCACTTCCGGCCCGTAATGTGCTGCAAGGGCGTGTTCCAGTCCCGCGGCGCGCATTGTGGCCCAGGCTTTCGGAAGGCTGGCTTCGATTTCTGCAACACTACTGTTCGCAAGGCTGCGCTCCAGAGCCTGGACCGCTGCAACTCTTTCCCACACGCCACCAGACGCGGAGGGACGACGTTGAAGATAAAGCCCAATCAGGCGGTTGCCTGACAGAACTCCGGTCTTTGCCAGTCGCTCCGCTGCCTCAATCTGGGCCTTCCAGCCGCGTGTATCTCTGAGATCTGCCCACGCGAAGGCTGTGGGCAATGGGGTGGTCGACAGAGGTTCGCCGATCGCCTCGTACATGCGAAACATCAGTGGCGAGGTGCTGCGAGGATCCGGCTGAATAGAGTCATCGCCGAGAATGTCCGGATCGAGGAACCGTGCCAGAAGCAAGTCCTCTTCGGCCGTCAGGATGCCAAGTGAATTTGCCGTTTCGAGGGTCACCGCCGCAGCAGGCCAATCGCCGCCACGTGCGAGGCAGAATATGCGTGCGGGATATGTGGGCGAGATTTCGGGGCGTGCGCGCAACCGGTCGCAGGCTTCCTGTTCGCGGCCGCGCAGTAGTGCGATATCAAAGTAGCGACGGAAGCGATCCGGCGTGTCGGGACCGGCCCGATCCAGCAAAGCCGCGGCACGCTCCAATGCGCCCAGTTCCAGCAACCGGTCAACCTTGGCAAGCAAAAGTGTGTCGCTGGAACCGCTGTCTTGGGGTGCGTTTCCTTCCGCCAGCAACACCGTAACCAAGAGGTCCATCAAGGCCGGGGGAAGACGGCGCGGCACCGCGTCGATCCGTGCAACGACGTCCTCTGCGCTGGCCGGACCCCACAGAGCGCGCGGGAGGCCGGTATCGGCGGGCGGTAAAAGACCAATCGCGTCGGGCAGGGGAACGCCCAGGGTTTCAACCGTGATCTCACCGGTCGCAGCTCCGCTTTCCCCAAAGGGTGCCGCCGAATCATCGGTAGCGCGCACGCTGTCGGAAAGCCAGTCGATGGCGGAAAGCGGCGCGCCAGGTTCTCCGGCGATCGGTGACTGCGCTATGCCTGCCGTAGCCGGAAGGATGAACGCGAGCGCGGCCGTCAGGATGGCCCTGACCCTAGCCTGCATTCAACTCCACCGGCACGGAGCGATCATCCTGCTCCGGGCTAAGGTCTCCAAGATATGCGTAGCCGATCACACCAATTGCCGCGATAACGACGAGATACCCTATGAATTTCAGTAGACGGACCATTCCTGCCTCGACCCTCTGCCCCCAATGCACTTTTAGCCTCCCGGATTTCCGGGCAATTGCCGCGTCTTCGTCGACTTCTCTAAGTTTATATATGGTCTTTTCGCCGAGTTCACGCCATTCAGTGATGAAATTGTCCCACAGTGGCGGGGTGTTGCCGGGTGGAGTACCGCCTGAAGAAAACGGTTGTGCTTGTTGGCATGATGGGCGCGGGTAAAACTGCGATCGGGACATTCGTGGCCCGGACCCTTGGCGTGCCGTTTCTCGACAGCGATGCCGAGATCGAGCGGGCTGCCAATATGTCGATCCCCGAAATCTTTGCACGGGATGGTGAGGCTTTCTTTCGGAAGAAGGAATCGCAGGTGATCGCACGCCTCCTGGAAGAGGAACGCGGTATTCTTTCCACTGGTGGTGGCGCATATCTTGATCCAAAAAACAGGGCGGAGATTTCGGCGCACGGTGTTGCGCTATGGCTGAAAGCTGACCTCGATCTTCTTTGGATGCGTGTGCGACACAAGGATACACGGCCGCTTCTTAGAACAGGTGATCCGTACGGAACACTGGCGCGTCTCTATGCTGAGCGCACGCCCATCTATGCGCAGGCAGAGCTCTGCGTAGAAGCACGGGCGGAGTACAGCATCGAGGAGATGTCTGTCAAAGTGATCAATACCCTTCTCGGGCACAGTGAAGTGCTGGTGCGGGAGGCTGCGTAATGGACAGTGTTCATGTCGCTCTGGGAGAGCGTTCTTACGATGTTCGGATCGGACAGGGACTTATCGACCGGGCAGGAGAGGAGATTGCTTCGTTCCTTAAGCGCCGCAGAGTGGCGATCCTGACTGACGAGACCGTAGCAGATATTCACCTTGCGGCTTTGACAGAAAGCCTTTCGAGGCAGGGGATTGCGTCTTCGGCGCTCGTGCTTCCCCCGGGGGAGGCGACCAAGAGTTGGGAGATGTTGAGCCGATCGGTTGAGTGGCTTCTCGAGGAACGCATCGAGCGGCGCGATGTTGTCATAGCGCTCGGTGGCGGGGTAGTCGGTGATCTTGCAGGTTTTGCAGCAGCGATACTGCGCCGCGGGGTCGCCTATGTTCAGGCTCCGACCTCGCTGCTTGCGCAGGTCGACAGCTCTGTCGGTGGCAAAACTGCAATCAACTCGCGAGCCGGAAAGAACCTCGTCGGAGCGTTTCACCAGCCCATCCTTGTTCTGGCCGATACGGATGCCCTGGCGACCCTTACGCCCAGAGATTTTCTCGCGGGGTATGGCGAGGTAGTGAAGTACGGGCTTCTTGGCGACGCAGAGTTTTTTGAGTGGCTCGAAGATGCGGGGCCGCGCTTGCTCGACGGCGACGTCGAAGCCCGCATCCGCGCCGTGCGCAGATCTGTGGAGATGAAGGCAGAAATCGTAGCGCGGGATGAAACAGAAACCGGTGACCGCGCCTTGCTCAACCTTGGGCACACGTTCTGTCACGCGCTAGAAGCGGCGACGGGGTATTCCGACCGCTTGTTGCATGGTGAGGGCGTTGCTGTCGGGTGTGCCCTTGCTTTCGAATTGTCGGCTCGTCTTGGCCTGTGCGCGCAGGAGGAGCCGTCGCGTGTGCGTGCGCACCTCAGCACAATGGGAATGAAGTCCGATCTCTCGGACATTCCGGGCGACCTACCCGGTGCTGACGGCCTCCTCGATCTCATGGCGCAGGACAAGAAGGTGATAGATGGGCGATTGAGGTTTATTCTTACGCGGGGGATCGGCGCGGCATTTGTGGCCGAGGATGTTCCGCGGGATGCCGTTCGAACTGTACTGAGCGAAGCACTCGCGGGCCGGACCTGAGTTTCTTTTGTTGTTTGGCGGCCAGGCCGCTGCCGCATCTGGACAGGCAAACGACGAGATGCCGGACATTGCATCACGCCTTGCGCGCTCTTTGCACGGGCCGTAAACCCGGGCACGACCCTGTTCCTATCGAGAAGTGCCATGCGCCTGACCCGCTATTTCCTCCCGGTTCTGAAAGAGACGCCGGCCGATGCACAAATCGTCAGTCACCGATTGATGCTGCGCGCAGGGATGATCAAGCAGGCGAGCGCAGGGATCTATTCCTGGCTGCCTCTTGGATACCGGGTGCTGCGTAACATAGAACGCATCGTGCACGAGGAGCAGGAACGCGCCGGGCATATCCCGATGCTCATGCCGACACTGCAATCGGCGGATCTTTGGCGTGAGAGCGGGCGCTATGACGACTACGGCGAAGAAATGCTGCGCATCCGCGACCGCCACGACCGCGATATGCTTTACGGTCCTACGAATGAGGAGCTGATCACCGACATATTCCGCAGCCATGTGACGAGCTACAAGGATCTGCCGCTGACACTCTACCACATCCAGTGGAAGTTCCGCGACGAGATCCGGCCGCGCTTTGGCGTAATGCGTGGCCGCGAATTCCTGATGAAGGACGGCTATAATTTTGACGTCTCCAAGGAGGCGGCTCTGCATGCGTACAACCGGCACCTAGTGAGCTATCTCAGGACTTACGAGAGAATGGGGCTTCAAGCTATTCCGATGCGCGCAGATGGCGGGCCTATTGGTGGCGACTATACCCACGAGTTCCTGGTGCTGGCGGAAACGGGCGAGTCAGAAGTTTTCTATGACAGTGCTGTGACCGACCTGACCTTTGGCGACCGGGAAATCGATTACGATGACGTGGCACAGTGCCAGGGCGTCCTCGAGGAGTTCACGACACGCTACGCCAGAACCGACGAGACCCATGACGAGGGTGTATTCCATTCTCAGGTGCCCGAAGAGCGGCGCCGCTCGGCCCGTGGGATCGAGGTGGGACAAATCTTCTATTTCGGTACGAAGTATTCGGAGCCGATGGGGGCCATGGTCGATGACGGGCAGGGTGGTCGCGTGCCGGTCCATATGGGATCCCACGGGATCGGCGTCTCGCGGCTTCTCGGTGCGATCATTGAGGCGTCACACGACGACAAGGGCATCATTTGGCCCGAGGGCGTGACCCCGTTCCATGTGGGTATTGTTAACCTTCGACAGGGCGAGAGTGCGACGGATGCTGCGTGCGAAGGTCTTTATGCCGGTTTGAAGGCGAGGGGGTTCGATCCGCTTTACGATGACCGCGACGAACGGGCCGGTGCGAAATTCGCGACGATGGATCTCATTGGATTGCCTTGGCGCATTACCGTGGGTCCCCGAGGTATCGAAAAGGGCGTCGTCGAATTGACCTCGCGGCGGACAGGCGAGAGCGAGGAAGTTTCGGCGGAAGCCGCGGTGGAGCGGATTGCTGAAATTTATGACGAC
This sequence comes from Ovoidimarina sediminis, assembly GCF_032586175.1. Taxonomy (NCBI): domain Bacteria; kingdom Pseudomonadati; phylum Pseudomonadota; class Alphaproteobacteria; order Rhodobacterales; family Roseobacteraceae; genus Ovoidimarina; species Ovoidimarina sediminis. Next base: position 399,249 of record NZ_JAWHTE010000001.1, on the reverse strand, counting down.
CGATGAGTGAGCTATTGGCACCCCTGCGAAGGCTCAATCGCGTGAGATTGTATCGTCGTGCTGCACGTAAGCGACAGGCGCTGGCCGATGCTCAGATCGCTGATATGTCGGAGCAGAAGATTTCCGAGATTTTAGGCCTAATGCGCAGATTCTCGCCGCTTGATGTTGGCGTGCAATTGGTCCGTATTGGGCCAGAGGGTGACGGTGGCTATCTCGTTCCTGATGACCTGGAAGGGATCGGGGCACTATATTCGCCGGGAGTATCTGACACGACTGGTTTCGACAGTGATATCGCCAATCGTGGCATTCCCTGCCATCTGGCGGATGGAACCGTGGACGTACCGGAAGCCCTCGGTGGCAAGATGACCTTTGAGAAGATAATGGTTGCCGGCACTACGCGCCCGGGATTTACGTCAATGGCGGATTGGGTGAACAGGCGCGGCCCATCTGTCGGTGACCTCCTGCTTCAGATGGACATCGAAGGAGCAGAGTATGAAGTTATCTCGGTGATGGATCCTGATCTGATTAGAAGATTCAGAATCATGATCTTCGAATTGCATGACGTCGTCGGCAAATTGCTGAACGATCGGGCCAGCCTGTCGGCGTTTCTTGATAAATTGCAGGCGGATCACGTCCTTTGCCACCTTCATCCCAACAATGCTTCCCCGCCTGTGAGGCTTTTGGGGCAAAATGTTCCTGACCTTATCGAAGTCACTTTCTTACGCCGGGACAGGGCAACGCCGGCTGGCGAGGCCCGCTATCCACACCCGCAGGATCAACGAAACAACGGAATTTTCCCAGAGCCACCTGCGGATCGCTTTTGGGCTGTTTGACGTGACAGTCACGCAACCGATATCCTATCTGGTAAATCTCGAGCGGGCGGTTGATCGTCTTGAGTATGTCAGGGATGAACTCGCGCGCCTGGTTCCTGGCATGGCATTGTGCCGGGTGCGAGCCATAGATATCCGTGCCGAAAGCTGGTCGCCGCCCAAACGCTATCAGGCCGGCCGCTGGCGGAGCGATCGCTGGGCTCTCGGACCCAGCGATATGGAAATCTTTGCCAGCCACGCAGACGGCTGGCGCCGAATAGCGAAAAGCGGTGTTCCAGGAATTGTGCTAGAGGACGATCTGCTCTTCTCGGAGCATTTCGGGTCTGCACTCGAGTCTCTTGATGCGAGCCGTCCACGTGGGATTGTGAAGCTTGATGGCGTAGCGAAGCCTATTCTATTGGGTGAGGCGAAAGCGCTGGGTGAAGGGTTCTCCCTCAGGGCGATAAACACAATCGCACCATCCTGTGCAGCCTATTGGATCGATCCCAACACGGCGGGTGCACTCTTCGATACCCATCGAATAGAGCGTACAGTGGACGATTTTCTTTTCGATCCGTATCCGCAGGATCGCGGTGCGCGGGGTCACGGGCAGCCTGTCTTTCAGATCGAACCAGCAGTCGCAGTGCAGGGACAGTTCGGGCGGTTTCGCGACGCCGCACGTGAGTTCCCCGATTGCGTGCGTGGCACCGTCCGATCAGATGTTTCGCTCAGGAAGAAGCCTGGCGAAATCGCGGGCCCTTTGCCCTACAGGATCTGGAAGGAGGCCCGCCGTTGGCGAGCGCGATGGCGCGACCGACAACGTGAGGCTGCGATACTCAGTGTCGGTGGCCGGCTTGGGCCGCCGATGTCACCAGACGATCTGATCTGGACTTAGGGGCAGCGCGCCTTGACCTCGACAGGTCGAAAGACCACAGTCTCGCGCGAGCAGCAGGAGCCGAAAGTGGCCGCATCCCCTTCACCTTTTACCTCTTACGAATGGTTGATCGCCTGGCGCTATCTGCGCGCTCGGAGGGCCGAGGGCGGTGTCAGCGTCATGACGTGGATCAGCCTCGTGGGGATAACGTTGGCAGTTGCAGCGCTCATAATCACGCTTGCGGTGCGCGCCGGGTTCCGGACTGAATTCGTCGATACGATCCTGGGCGCGAACGCTCATGTTTCGATATATTCGCAAGCCTACCAGACCGAGACCGGTCAGTTGACCCGTGTGATCGAAGATTTCGACGCGGTCGCAGACCGGGTTCGGGAAATTCCCGGCGTAACGCGGGCTGCTCCTCTTGTCCGTGGTCAGATTATGGCGAATGCCCGAGATCAGAATGCGCCTGGCGATGTCTACGGCATCCGGCTGATTGATCTGGAGACGTTACCCCGCATCACGCAAAGCCCGCAGTCGATCGGCGATCTTTCGCGGTTTGGTGAAGGGGTTGCCATTGGATCCGGCCTTGCGCGGGAGCTTGGTGTCGGTGTGGGCGATGTGATCCGCCTGATTTCTCCAAACGGTGTCAAGACAGCTTTCGGCACATCACCGCGTGTATCGAACTACGAGGTGGTCTTCATTTTCTCGGCCGGGCGATACGACATTGACCGGGTGCGCATCTACATGCCGCTGGAGGAAGCACAGCTGTACTTCAATCGGGACGGTGTCGTTGATCAGATCGAGGTCATGGTTGAAACTCCCGAAGAGGTCGAGCAGTTGACGCCAGCGCTTTCTGAAGCGCTCGGCCCCCAAGCCTTTACTTGGACTTGGCGCCAGAGCGCGGGTGATTTCCTTCGGGCTCTGGAAATCGAGGATACAGTCATGTTCGTCCTTATGAGCGTGCTGGTTCTGATTGCATCGATGAACATCATCTCGGGCCTTGTCATGCTCGTGAAGAACAAGGGCCGCGACATCGGCATCCTCCGGACCATGGGCCTGACGGAGGGATCAGTGATGCGGGTGTTCTTCGTATGTGGTGCGCTCGTAGGTACCTTGGGAACGGTGTTCGGCGTCATCCTTGGCAGCCTGTTCGCAATCTATTTCGATCAAATCCTTGCCTTGGTGAACGGGGCCTCAGACGGGCAGGTCTGGGACGCATCCATTCGGGGAATCTACCGCCTGCCGGCAGAATTGCGGGCAGATGACGTTCTCAAAGCAGTTGGGCTTTCACTGGGTCTTTCCTGGCTCATCACTCTCTTGCCTGCCCGCCGGGCAGCCCGGATGAATCCGGTCGAGGCCCTTCGGTATGAATGAGCCCGCACTGCGTCTTGAGGCGATCGTCAAAACTTACAATCGGGGCCGTCCAAACGCGGTTGAGGTGTTGCGGAGTGTTTCGCTGTCGCTCGAAGCGGGTGAGGTGGTGGCGCTCGTCGCGCCCTCCGGCGCAGGAAAATCGACGTTACTTCACATCGCGGGGCTTCTGGACACAGCCGATGCCGGGCGGGTTTCGATCGCCGGCCGGGATCTGACGCAGGCACCGGACAGAACCCGAACCGAGGCACGTCGCCGGGATGTCGGCTTTGTCTACCAGTTTCATCATCTTCTGCCCGAGTTCTCGGCTGCCGAAAACGTAATCCTGCCGCAGCTGGCGAACGGGACAGGTAAGGCAGCCGCTGCAGATCGGGCGACGGTGCTTCTGGATCGGGTCGGATTGTCCGGTCGGGCGGATCACAGGCCGGCAGCCCTTTCGGGCGGAGAACAGCAAAGGGTGGCATTTTGCCGAGCGCTTGCGAACGCGCCGAGGATTCTTCTGGCGGACGAGCCGACCGGCAACCTCGATCCAGCGACATCTGATGTTGTATTTGACGTCCTATTGGAGTTGGTGCGGGATACAGGCCTATCGGCGCTGATCGCCACGCACAATCCCGATCTGGCGGCCCGGATGGATCGGACCGTGCGACTTGAGGATGGCACCCTTATCTAATGGACTGGTCGATGACGGCTCTGAGCAGGGCATCTTGAGGCTTGGCTACGAGAAGCCGCCCCGAATACTCGACCGCGAGAAAGTACGTAAGCAGTTCATCGATTTCACACTGATCCACGAGGGTTAGTTCGCCGAGGAGCGATGCGATGTCGAGGTCATGTAAGCCCATGATTTTATCGGATGCACTGCAGAAATGGGGCGCTGTCAATGCGAGATCGACAAGGAATCTGGCGACATCGCGCAGAACCGCACCCCACCCGTCGGGCCGCAGCCCGCCGGCCCAAACCACGCTTTTCTCGTGCCAAAGACGCGACGGGCGGAAATCGCCGTGGCAGCGTGCTCGTGTCACCATTCGCCGTCGGGCCTGTCTGCGCGCTTTGCGCATGGTCTCGATCAAGATCTCGAGCCGGGCGCGATCCTCGAAATCGGACACGGCTTTTGCTGCATCGCTGCGCTGCCGGATCCAGTATCCTCCACCAAACGTATCACTGACTGCAGAAGGCGCGGCATAGCTGTTGAGCCACCGACCGGCAGCCGCGAGCGCGACGGCTCGCTCATCACCGCCTGCTTCAATTTGTAATGGGAGATCGGGCGCCTTCGGGATTTCGGTGACGAGAATCCCGGATGCCGTATGTAGCCAGGCCACTTTTGTAACCCGCTCTGTCCCGTCACCCAACCGTTTCGTCGCCTCTTCAAGAACGTCGAATTGCCCCCGGCACAGCATTGCGGCCTCGGGGCGCAGGTGCCGAATGAGCTCGAGCCGTTTGTCCCCCATGCGGGCGTCAAACACTTCCATACCGCTGGAATGTGCGAGACAGGGGCCGAGCACAATGCCTTCAGGGCCGGCTTTGCGCAGAAGACTGGCAATTTGTCGGCGGCTCCTTAAGGTGCGGAGGCGCGTCATTGCGTTGAAAGAAGCTGTGACACTCATGCAATTTCAGTGTCTCCGTGGCGATCGGGGCGGTCAACGGGGTTGATCCGCGTCAAGGACCGGGGTCGGTATGGGATGCAGGCTTCATCCACTGCCGGGAGACCAAGATGCGACACACTGTTTCACCAATACTGACTACACTCATGCTGGCGATGCCGGTGAACGGTCTCGCGCAGGAGCCGGGCGATGGAGATGTCCTGTTTCAGGAGCATTGCGCCGTTTGCCACGGTCGGGACGCGCGGGGAGATGGGCCAATGGCACAAGTGCTGACTCTTGTGCCGCCGGATCTGACCGGACTTTCGGCGCGCGCAGGTGGTACTTTCCCCGCTGCTGCAATCGTCCGCTGGATCGACGGGCGCGACACGATCCCGTCACATGGCGGTCCCATGCCTTTGTTCGGGCGACTGCTGCAAGGCGAGAGCGCTGTTATCGATGGGGCCGATGGTAGCCCCGTTTTCACCACACGCGCGATCTATGACATCGTGGCATGGCTCGAGGAGATTCAGGAGGAGTAGGGCGGCTCGATCTACCCTTCGCGCTCAAGCCCGAAACTGTCATGCAGCGCCTGCACGGCGAGTTCCAAGTACTTGCGGTCAATCAGAACCGAGATCTTGATCTCGGATGTAGTGATGACCTTGATGTTGATGTTTTCATCCTTCAGGGCCGAAAACATCTGCGCCGCGACACCGGCATGGCTACGCATCCCAATCCCGACAACGGAGACCTTGGCCACATCGGTATCCGCAACCAAATCGTGGAAGTTGATCTCGCCCCGCTCTTTCGCTGCGCGCATCGCCTGTTCGGCACGTGCGACCTGGTTGATGGGGCAGGAGAAGGTCATATCCGTGCGGCCTTCTTCCGAGATGTTCTGAACGATCATGTCAACATTCACCCCGGCCTCGGACAGCGGACCAAAGATTGCCGCTGCGATACCCGGACGGTCGGCGACAGAAATGAGCGTCATCTTGGCTTCATCGCGGCTGTAGGCGACACCCGATACCACTTGAGATTCCACGATATCCTCCTCGGGGCAAACAAGCGTGCCCGCATTCTCCCCATTATCCTCGAAGCTCGATAAAACGCGAAGCTTCACGTTATAGCGCATCGCGAGTTCGACCGACCGGGTCTGAAGCACTTTCGCGCCCAGCGAGGCAAGCTCGAGCATTTCCTCGAAGGCGATCCTGTCCAGTTTGCGAGCCTTGTCGGTGATGCGGGGATCGGTGGTGTAGACGCCGTCGACATCGGTGTAGATGTCGCAACGCACCGCACCGAAGGCTGCCGCAAACGCGACGGCGGAGGTATCTGATCCTCCACGACCCAGAGTCGTAATCCGCCCCTCCGGAGATATCCCCTGAAATCCGGCAATCACCGCCACTTTCATGCCTTCGGCGAATTTTGCAGTGATGTTCTTCGTCGGGATCTCTTCGATCCGTGCAGAGGCATGCGATGAGTTCGTGATAAGCGGCACCTGCCAGCCCTGCCACGAGCGGGCGGGAATATCCATCTCCTGAAGGGTCAGAGCCATCAGGCCCGCCGTTACCTGTTCGCCGGAGGAGACGACAGCATCATATTCGCGGGCATCGAAGAAACGAGAGGTCTCTTCTACCCATCCCACCAGTTCGTTTGTTTTCCCTGCCATAGCCGAAACAATAACGATCACGTCGTGACCGTTCGCGACCTCCCGGCCCACACGCTTCGCCGCGCGCCGGATCCGGTCGAGCGTGGCCACTGAGGTGCCACCGAACTTCATGACGAGTACGGACATTTTCCGGCCCGGTTCCCTTTTGGATAGGTGTTGCGGCCTCTTACGCAACGGGCTCGAGCGGGGCAAGGGGCGATGCCTGCTGCACCATCTCCTTCGGCCGACCGTGCCTTCTGTCGTCCCAGACGGTGACTGCGGTGTCCGGTCCTAGGCGAGGATGGCTAGCGTGAAGAGAGACAAAACCGACGTCCAGACAAGTATCTGTGCGATTGTTGTGGTCCTTATGTCGTAGAGTAGGGCGAGGCTCATCGCCATGGCGCCTGTCGGGGGAGCCGCTCCGAATGTCCAAAGATCCGCCTGCGCATCCGGGGCAAGTGTGCGCATCACCACCCAGATCGAGGCTGGGAACAATGCCAGTTTGACGAGTGTGAAGGTCAGAACCGCGGGATCACGGGTGAAAGACGTTTCCGCAAGGATGACGCCCAGAGCAAATAGGGCGACGGGCGCTGCCGCAGCGCCGTTGAAATCGAGGAAGGTCTGCAGGGGGGCGGGGATCGGTAGGGCGAGTGCCCCCATGGCGAGCCCAGCAAAGATCGCGATGAGTGTCGGTGTTTTCAGGAATATGAGTGCGATCCCTTTCGGTGATACCCGTCCCATGGCAAGTGTCTGCAGTGCGACCATCGTGCCTCCGAAGGAGATCGTCGCATCGAGGACGACGATGGTTACGATCGGAAGTGGAGCGGTGCCATAGATGAGCTGCGCGAGTGGAAGCCCGTAGAACACGTTGTTTGCGAAGACTGCGCCATAGCCGAGGACGACGGCTTCGCCTGGCACAAAGCCGAAAGCACGGCGGGCAAGTTGGTATCCGCCCGTGAAGACAATGGCTTGCACGGCGATGTAGAGAAGCGCTGGTTGCAGCTCCAGCTGCCGAAAGGGCGCGTTCGCCAGGAGGTCGAAGACGACGATAGGTATGAGGACCGTCATCGCGAAACGGTTGATCGTACGGGCGGCCTCGGTGGTTGTGCGGCCCGTGCGCCCCATGCCAAATCCGAATGCCAGAATGGAGAAGACGGGCAGGATCGGGTCGATCAGAACGGGCAGAAAGGTTGGCACGTGCGTGCTTAGGCTCGCGCCAGGGCATTTGCCGCCGGATGCATGGCGTATTTCATCTCTGTTTCGTCCCTCTTTCAGCGCGCGAATCGCCCGTGTCGATTGAACTCTAACCGATCGCTGCCGGACGCGGGGGGGCGATGCTCAGGTGCCTCTGACGCGTTGCGGGCGCTCTGAGGCTTACCTCCCAGGCGGCCGGGGGCAGGGTGCGGGCACGCAGGCGTTCAAGTCGCCACGTTGCGCCTCGGGGAGCGCTTGTATTGGCCTGTTTTGTCTCAGGGCCATGGGCCGAGGAAAAGTACCAGCGCGTCTCGATTCCCGGTGTGCCTTCTTGGCCGGGAGTGAGAAGAAGGCCAAGGGGCGGGCTTTCTCCCATGGCGCCGGCCCCGGCTTCGGCCGCGAGGTGCAGACGGCGAACTGGTGTCAACTCGGGCGTTTCGGACAGATCGGCAACCACGAGCGGGACATGGCCGTCGCGCAGTGCTTCTTCCATCGCCCAAAACATATCCTCAGGCCGCTTGCCCATGAGAAAAACAAGGCGTCCGGGATCGATCCATTCGGCGATCGCCACACCGTTGAGCGTATAGCGCGCCTTGAGTGGGCGGATCCAGAGCACCGGCCCCGCCGTCAGCTGCGCGAGGATAAGTGCGAGCGTATGCCGTGCAGGGCCGCAGGCCTCGTGAACCCGACCGGTCTGCAGTTCTAAATCGCCCAGAAAACGCAATCCGCCTTTGGCCCTATGCCGATGGGTGGTGCGGGTCAGAAGATGAGACGCGGCGGGAGGGGGCATCCCGGCAATTTAGAATGTTCCCCATTTGTTCGCAAGATTTGCCATCACACCCTTGATCGCCATCACTTCCAAAACGTGCAAAGGAAACAGGGCGGAAGGACTTCGGGCCCATCCCGGCTCAGGGGGTTGCCGCGCCGCGCGAAACCCCTAAGGTCCGCCCCGACACATTTTCAAGGAACACGTAAATGAAACGTACCACGCTGGGCCGGACCGGCATTGACGTAAGCGCCATCTGCCTCGGTACGATGACCTGGGGCAGCCAGAATACTGAAGCCGAGGGGCATGCACAGATCGATGCCGCGCTGGATCGGGGCGTGGATTTCATGGATACCGCCGAAATGTATCCGGTTGCGCCGGTTCTTGCAGAAACGGTCGGGCATACGGAGACAATCATCGGAAACTGGCTGGCCCGTAGCGGCCGACGCTCCGACGTCGTTATTGCGACCAAGGTCGCCGGCCTCAACGACAGGTTCGTGCGAATGGGCAAGAAAGTGACACCCGAGACGCTGACCGAGGCGCTTGAAGGATCGCTACGACGGTTGAAAACCGATTATATAGATCTCTACCAGCTGCACTGGCCAAACCGGGGAAGCTATCACTTCCGGCAGATGTGGAATTTCAATCCGAGTACACAGGATGCCGCATGGGAGATCGAGAACATCCACGCATTGACTGAAACGCTTGGTGATCAGGTGAAGGCCGGAAAAATCCGTGCATGGGGGCTGTCCAACGAAAGCGCATGGGGCACGATGCAATGGCTGAAGGCGGCGGAGGCCACAGGAGGGCCGCGCGTCGCGACGATACAGAACGAATACTCGCTTCTTTGCCGTATCTACGACACCGACTTGGGCGAGCTTGGAGCGCATGAAGATGTTACGCTTCTTGCGTTCTCGCCACTCGCATGCGGGATGTTATCGGGCAAGTACCAGAACGGGCAGAAGCCTGACGGTTCGCGAATGACGCGGACACCCGACCTTGGTGGACGCGTTACTGACCGGGTCTTCCCGGCGATCGAGGCCTATCTCGACATCGCTCGAACGCATGGGCTTGATCCAAGCGCGATGGCTGTCGCCTGGACGATGACGCGGCCTTTCCCGACGATCCCGATCATCGGAGCAACGTCACTTGAGCAACTCGAAACAGTGCTGGATGCCGATGAGATGAACCTGAGCCAAACGGCTCTCGAAGAAATCGCATCCGCCCAAAAAGCGCATCCGAACCCCTTTTGACAGGCGCAGGAACAGTGGATTTCGCTTGCGGGCTGAAGCGCGTTTCCGGCACATCTTGGAGCATGCGACTGGCTCTCATAATGATCGTGTTTGCATTGGCCGGCTGCGTCGATGAGGAGGCCAATAACGGCAGGTTACCTCCCACCGCGAGCGAGGCCGCCGAAGCATCTTGTCTGAAGGATGGTGGGAATTGGATCTCGCGAGGGTCGGCAAGGATGTTTTGCGAGCGCGAAACACGCGATGGCGGACAAGTATGCAAAACTAGTGCTGACTGCGAAACCGTCTGCCTCGCCCGATCCAGAACCTGTGCTCCGGTCACACCTCTGCTTGGGTGTAACGAGATTATGGGTGCTTCGGGTTCCCTGAGCACGCTATGCGTCGATTAGCGTCACTTTTTGCGGCCGTTCTGCTTCTGGCGGGGTGCGGTGCAGGCGGGCCTTATCGAGACACTTCTGTTCCAATTTCTTCCGCCGCCGCCTTCGATCCGGAGCGTTACACCGGGCTGTGGTATGAGATCGCGCGCTTTCCGGTGCCGTTTCAGTCGGGCTGCGTCGTTGCCACAGCGCGGTATGGGGCTTTGTCAGATGGGCGCCTGAGTGTTGTGAATACATGCAGAGACGGTTCGCCCGATGGTGCTGTCCGGCAGATCCAGGGCGACGCCCGTGTCACGGGCCCCGGCCGCTTGTCCGTCGGATTCACGACGGTGCCGCTGGTGCGGGCGCCGTATTGGGTACTTTGGGTGGATGAGGGATACCGAACTGCAGTGGTCGGCGTGCCATCTGGGAGAGCCGGATGGATCCTGAACCGAAGCCCTCATATCCCAGCGGACAGATTAAGAGCTGCCCTCGAAGTCCTTGAATTCAATGGATACGATGTCGAAAAACTTATTTACTCTGCTCAGGCACCGCGCGCGAGATCAGCAAGATAATCGGGAAATTCGCGTGCCGATATGCTCGCCTCGCGTATGAGCGCGTCGAAATGGCGCGATATGGCCGTGACGCGTTCGGTGTCGCGAAAGACGATGTAGTTGCTACCAAGATAGAGCGCAGCTAGGAGCGGGCCGAAGACAGTGACCGGTGCGGAATGAAGCCGCCTTGCATCGAAAAGAAACACTCTCAGTGTGGGATAGAGCTGATCATGAAGCATAAGCATTCGTTCGATCTGTCCCTTGCGCGTCGCCTCTGGAAGCTCTGCGTAATAACCTTCGCCCCGAACGAATGTCTCGAGTTCGAATATCGGAATGGCGATTTCGTAATCGGACGGGCTGCCTTTCAGCAAATCAAGGCGATCTGACGACGCACCAATCGCCTGGTCGATCGTCCGCCCAAGGTGTGGCGCATATTCCCACCGCAGCATGTCATGGGTTTTGACGAGGTCGGGAAGCCGCGCCGGCACGTGCCGGATCTTGTATCCCGCTGCCTCACGATGCCAGTCGTAAATCTGGTCGTCGATCAAGGCACGGTTTGCGGCAGAGAACTCCATTGACTCCGCAAGAAGCGCGGCGGCTTGTTCGGGGCGCTCTGAGAGACCCAGAAGCCAATCGGCCGAAATCCCCAGAGTTGCTGCGCATTCGGCGACTACCTGGGCATTCGGCAGGCGCACAATATTGGAAGAAACCAGTTGGGAAATTGTCGATCTGTCCACACCAACGGAGCGGGCAAGTGCGCTTTGGGAAAGACCGGCTTCCGTCATTGCCTGCAAGAGGCGACGGCGGAAGCGAGCAGCGCGATCGCGCTTGTCTGTTTTCATAACGTATGTTGATTTTTCAAAACATATGGGAATTCTTGTTGCGTATATACCGGATTTTGCATTCGTCGCGCCAGTGGCATTGTCGATCACGGGAATGTGAGGCTTGCAGTTCTCACAAAGGACACTGGGTTATCGGGGATGCGGAAGCCAGTTCGGCCGGAATGGCCGACGCTTATTTTGCTTGCAATTTGCTATGGCGTCTGGGTTGTCGCCACTACAAACCTTGCCGAATGGTCACTTGCGGCCGCTATCATAATGGTTGCGATCGCGTCTGCGCTTCACGCATCTCTGACACACGAGATCGTTCATGGACATCCGTTTCCCGGACGAGAGAAACTCAATCTTGCACTGGTAGGCGTTCCCCTCGTGGCCACGGTGCCGGTGTTGAGGTTCCTCGACACTCACCTCGCCCATCACAACGACGCAGTGCTCACAGACCCCTATGACGATCCGGAATCCAACTATCTCGATCCGAAAGTTTGGGCGGGTTTGCCCCGAGCAGCACAGGCAATCCTGAAATTCAACAACACGCTTACAGGGCGGCTTCTGGTGGGCCCGGTGCTTGGTCATGTCGCATTCATGTCATCGGATTGGCGCGCCGCGAGGGCCGGGGACCGGCGAGTGATTCTTGGCTGGGTTCTTCATATCCCGGCGCTTGGAGTGCTCTGGCTCTGGTTGACGGAGATCTCTTCTATGCCCATCTGGGCTTATATCATTGCCGTCTATGGCGCGATGTCGATCCTCAAGATCCGGACTTTTCTTGAACATCAGGCTCATGAGCGGGCAAGCGGCCGGACAGTGATCATCGAGGACAGAGGGCCGTTGGCGTTCATGTTCCTGAACAACAACCTTCACGTCGTGCATCACATGCACCCCAAGGTGCCGTGGTACAAGCTGCCGGCACTCTATGCTGCGCACCGCGTGCATTACCAACGTCGGAACGGGGGATACGTCTTTCGTTCCTATGGCGAAGTGTTTCGGCGCTATTTGGTTTCACGGAAGGATCCTGTTGCGCACCCTTTCCGCCCGGCAGGATAGGGCTGGGCGGCGGCGGCACCGCGTGCCAGTAAGTTCCGTGTGGACGCCTGGATTCCGATAACGATTGCCGCCGCTCTGGCGCAGACATTGCGCTTCATGGCGCAGAAGCATCTGAAGTCGACGGCACTGTCGACCGGCGGTGCTACGCTTGCGCGGTTTCTGTATTCAGCACCATTGGTGGCCATCGGAATAGCGCTGTACGCGAATTGGCAAGGCTTTGCGGTCCCATCACTTGATGGAGCGTTTTGGAGCTACGCAATGTTCGGCGGTCTTGCGCAAATCCTCGCGACGATGTGCGTGGTAGCACTGTTTCAGCGCCGGAATTTCGCGGTCGGAATCACCTTCAAGAAAACCGAAGTCATGCTGACCGCTTTGGCGGGGTATCTTATCCTCGGAGACGTAGTGACACCGTTAGCCGGGTTCGCGGTTGCTGTCGGATTTTTCGGGGTCATTTGGCTCTCAGATCCGCCTGGTGGTGATCGCGACGGGTTTCGCCGTTTCTTCAATCGGGCGGCTGGGCTGGGGCTTTTGTCCGGCGTCTTCTTCGCGATCAGCGCGGTGGGTTATCGCGGTGCCGTGCTCGAGGTTGCTGGTGGAGACACGGCCTTTCGGGCGGGTATGACATTGGCTATTGTGACAACGGCGCAGTCGCTGGCGCTCGGAAGCTGGCTGCTATGGCGTGAACCGGGGCAGCTTGGAGCGGTTCTCCGAAATTGGCGTGTCGCCGGGCTGACAGGCGTCTTGTCGATGATCGGAAGCTTTTGCTGGTTTGCCGCCTTCAGCCTGCAGAATGCCGCCTACGTTTTTGCGCTGGGTCAGGTGGAGCTGATGTTTTCGATTGTCGCAGCGACAGTATGGTTTCGCGAACGGATTTCGGCCCGCGAGGCGATTGGAATGGTGGTCCTGACCATGTCGATCGTCATGATCGTTTGGGCGACATGAGCCTGGGTGAGCTGCTGCTCCATAAGCATCAGACGCGTCCAAGAACCCGAAGCCGGCTGTCTTCGTCGTCGTTCTGGAAAAAGGGAACGAGCGCCGGTGGGCCGAGATCAGGCAGGCGGGCGGCCACTTCAGCCAGAACGATTTCGGTGATGAACGGCAGATCGTAACGGCGAACGGCGTCGATGGGAATCCATTGAAGGTGCGTTAACTCGTCGGAGGCGCGTGAAAAATCGTCGGGATCGCCGGAGATGTGGTTGGCATCGACGAGGAAGAAACGGGCGTCGAAGCGGCGGGGGCGGCCGGGTGGCGTTATGGCACGGAAGACGAAGCTCAGCGTGCCTGCATCCGGTCTGTGCCCGGTTGCAGCGAAGGCGGCCCATTCGCTCGGGGCGTCCGGCCAGGATGCCCGCCGACCGAGAATGAGCCCTGTTTCCTCCCACAATTCCCGGATAGCGGCGGTTGCTAGAGCGTTCGCGCCCGGGCCAATGCAATTCTGGGAAATCCGATTTGCACAATTCGTGGGTAACGGTTGGGCGAGCGAAACGTGAGCGTCGTTTGCATCGACGGCTCCGCCCGGAAAGACCACCTTGTTCGGCATGAAGGCCGCGCCCGCGCCCCGTTGTCCCATCAGCACGGCGGGTGAAGTCGTTGCATTTCTCAAGACAATGACTGTGGCCGCATCGCGGATCGGAGTATCAGTCATTTCGGCATGTGCCCCCAATTCGTACCGACCAGGGCAAGGCAAGAAATCAGGCGAAGCCGTGCATCCGTCGTGCCCACTGGAAGGCCACGACCATACCCTTGAGCCGGGGAAGAAGGTAGAGCGAGAGTGCCACGCATCCAACCGAGAACACGCTCGCAAGGATCAGCGGATCGGGACGAAAGGTCGTGAACGCCCAGATCATCGCGGGTGCCATAAGGTGCCCTACGATCAGAACGGTAAGGTAGGCCGGGCCGTCATCGGCACGCGCATGAGTGAAATCTTCCGCGCAAACAGGGCATGCATCGCGCACGGTCAGATACCCCTTAAGCATGGGGCCCGCGCCACAATGCGGGCACCGTCGCCGCCAACCGCGCAACAGTGCTGGCTTCAGCTCGCGTGTGTCCTCTTCCGCTACTGTGATCTCCGAGATCTCGCTATCGTACATGGGCTATCTGCCTTGCAAACGTCCTGCTCTTATTTGGCTACAGGTAGACACTTCCCGCTCAACTGCCATTGCACAGATCGTCCTTGCGGCGGGATGTCGCAAATTTCTTTTGCGGCGTGCCGACGGAATCAGCGGTTAAGCCCGTTTGAAAAGCACGACGCGGACAGGCGCAGAGGCCCGTCCGAAGAATTTAAACGGAGATTGAGATGAAGAAGACACTGATCATTGTGGGGCTTGTAGCAGGAATTGCATTGGCGGGAAGCGCGACACTGGCGCGAGATCATGGTCCCGGTGACATGCGCGCAAAGTTCGATGAGCTGGACTTCAACGGCGACGGCACAGTTACGCGCATGGAAATGGAAACGGCCCGAGAGTCGCGGTTTTCTGACGCCGACAAAGATAGTGACGGTATGTTGACCGAGGCGGAGTTTGTCGCCGCGGCTGTGGATCGGGCGCGCCAAATGGCGGCGCAAGCGTTTCAGCGGTTTGACGCCGATGGCGACGGCTTCTTGTCCCAGGATGCGATTGCGGCACATGACGGGCGCGGCCGGGGATTAGACCGGATGTTTTCGAGGGTCGATGCGAACGGTGACGATCAAGTGACGGCCGAAGAGTTCGAGGCGGCGCTGGCGCACTTCGCTCAGGCGCGCGGGCTCCGTGGCCATGGAAAAGAGCGTCGCTAATTTTGGTGGCCCCGGCTGCATTGTCGGGGCCTCGCGCACACGCTACGCAAAGCAAAGAGGCCAACAGCCGGCGAGCCCCGATGGACGACATTCCGGACGAGGCGCTTCTTGTCGCCTATGGAAACGGCGACATGGAGGCGGCGGGTCTGTTGATCCGACGCCTGACGCCGCGTGTTCTGTCCTTTGCGACACGTATGCTGTCCGGGGATGCCGCCGAAGCCGAAGATGTTACGCAGGAGGCGATGGTGAGGCTTTGGCGGATCGCGCCAGACTGGCGCCAGGGCGAAGCGAAGGTGACGACCTGGCTTTACAAGGTGGTTGCAAACCTCTGCATCGACCGACTGCGAAAGTGCAGGCATCAGGTCGTGGTGGATCCGGTGCACGATCCGGCAGACGATGCGCCGGGGCCAACGGCCCAACTCATTGCTGCCGATCGGTTGGCGGCGCTCGACGCGGCACTGAGGGAACTGCCAGCGCGCCAGCGGCAGACCGTTATCCTGCGCCATATCGAGGGACTAACAAATCCCGAAATTGCGCGGGTGATGGACATCGGAGTGGAGGCGGTCGAGAGTCTGACGGCTCGCGGCAAGCGGGCATTGAAGGCTGCCTTGGAAGGGCGAAAGTACGAACTGGGGTATGAAGATGACTGACGAAGACGCCCTGGAGGATTTGCTCGGACATGCGCGCAAGGCGCGGCCCACTCCGTCGGATGCGCTTTTGGCGCGGATAGAGGTGGATGCGGCAGCGGAAATCGCGAAGCATGCCGCGCCCCCCGCTGCCCGGTGTTCGGTCTGGAAGACGTTTTCTGCCTTAGGCGGCTGGCCGGCTTTTGCGAGCCTGACCGCGGCGGGGGTTGCGGGCGTCTGGATTGGCGCGACAGACCCAGCGGGAGTGGTATCCCAAAGCTTCGGCACCGCCATGATCACTGGGCTGGATGCGACTGACCCCGGATATGGCTACAGCGAATTCGCGTGGGGGCTCGAATGACTGGCCCGGCTGCAAGGGCGGGTGGCGTGCCTTTATGGATGCGCGTTCTTCTGATAGTTTCCTTGACAATAAACCTTCTGGTTCTGGGGGTTGTCATCGGCGTGGTGGCAAGTCGAGGTGACGGGGAACGAGCGGATCGGCTGCGTGGGGCGCGTGACCTTGCTCCCCCCCCTTTCGTCCTTGCTTTGGAGCCACGCGATCGCCGTGCCCTTGTTGGCGCTCTGTACGATCGTGCGTCGGTTTATAGCCGAGACTACGAGGCCGTCAGGCGTGATCTGCGGGTCATCCTCTCGGCGTTGAGAGCAGAACAGTTCGACGCTGCTGGCGTGACGGCACTTCTCGGCGCCGAGCGGGGGCGATCACAGGGGCGGCAGGCGGCAGGCGAAGCCGTTTTCATTGAGTATCTCGAGGGTCTCACCGTTGCCGAACGGCGTGCCTATGCCGACCGGTTGGAGCGTGTTCTGCGCAAGTATTCGCGACGTTGAGTACTGGCTTCATGTGCACGGGATTTGACCGCGTGTCTCTGATCGGATCGCGTTTCCGCAGCCTATTCAAGCCGCGCAAGAAGGGGAGAGCAACACTGTGTCTCGACCGGCTTTCTTGGCCGCGTAAAGCGCTTCGTCCGCACGCTTGATCGCATCCTCTAGCGGTTCGCCAGCTCGTGCTTCAGCGACCCCGAAGCTTGCGGTAACCCGGATCGATTGTGAACCAGTTCTTGGCACCACGGGTGTTTCGTGGATGATATCGCAAAGTCGCTGAGCAGCGCTTTCAGCGGCAACGGGATCGGGGTCAGGAAGGAAAATTAGGAACTCCTCGCCGCCGATGCGCGCAACCATGTCGACGCTTCGCACGTTCTCACGGAGGCGCCGCCCTATTGCGACAAGCACTTCGTCACCGACACTATGGCCGAAACTGTCATTGATGGCTTTGAACCGGTCGAGATCGGCAACTACCACGCAATACCCTACACCAAGTCCCGCCTGCCTCTGTGCATGTGCCAGAACGTAGCGTCGGTTGAACAGGCCAGTCAGCGGATCCTCTAGTGCAAGCCGCAAACCCGTGTCCACTGATGCGCGAAGCTGTTCCGCCTCTCGCTTGGCTCGGGCCAACTGCTCGATCTTGACGGTAAGTTCCTGGGCGAGGAACCCTTCTTCGAGAATCTCGTTCGCTCCGAGATCCAGTGACATGGTGGCCGTGTGTATGTCGGCTTTGTCGTGCACGATTATGATGCCGGAATGCCGTGTCGACGGCCGGGCGCGCAGTTCCGCGAGTAGCCCCAGTGCGGCGCCGGGATACGACATCGGGGCTTCGATGACAGCGATATCGGGTGGCGCAGCTATCTCGAACCCATCGAGCGCCGATCCGAGTGTATAACTCGTCGCACGAATGCCCTTGATGTTTTCAAGATCTCGGGCCCAGTTCTCCGAACCGGTAATTTCCTCGGCGACCAACGCGACACGAATGGGCGTATTGAAGCCCTCGCCGGGGTCGGCAAGACCGAGATCCTGGATTGTATTGCTTCTACGCTGAAGCGCCGCGCGCGTGTCTGCTCTTCTCAGCAAGCTGCGGATCAGGGCCAGAAGCAATTCTTGAGGAGCATCTCTGGCCAGAACGGCGTCCGCGCCCGCGAGAAGATCGCCTAGACGCGTCTTTGCGGAATTCGGAGATACCAAGGCGAGGATCGGGCACTCCGGGCAATCGGGTCGGGCCTTTATGCTCGAAATCGTGGTCTTTTCGATGCTGGAGGTGACGTCGCAACTGATGTCGTAGATGAGAAGGGAAGGCTTGTCCTCTGCAATCCGTCGGCTCAATCCCTCGCTGCCTGTTTCGGAAACAGTTCTATAGCGACCTTGGTCTAGTTTGGTTCGAAGCCGGATTCTACGATCTGAAATGGTGTCGGCGATGAGAATCGTACTGCGCATTGGGATATGCCGATAGTAAGAATTGCGTTCGTAATATTGAGGTATTCTACACAAAGGTTAAGAAAGCCTTTCCGAGGTAAGGAGGCGTTGAGATGGAGCGCAAAACCGCAGAAACGGTGGCGCTTAAGGCATTGACTTGGCTGGCGGGGAACGAAGAGCTTCTTTCTGTTTTCCTAGGCGCAACCGGTGCGACGGCGGACACCCTGCGAGCGGAGGCGGAAAGCGCCGACTTCCTCGGTGCGGTGCTGGGTTTCCTGACCATGGACGACGCATGGGTGATCGCATTTTGCGATGCGAATGGATTGGAATATTCGGCCCCGATGGCAGCAAGGGCTGCACTTCCGGGCGGTGAAATGGTGAACTGGACATGACTGATCCGGGCGATCCCGATCGCATTCTCGCGACTCTCACGCCGCGCGGTACAAGGCGTTGGATCGGTGTGCTAGTGCAGGCAGCTCTTGGCGCTTTGCTCCTGCTTCTTTCGGCGACGATGCTGCGGGGAAGTGTTCTCTGGTCTGTGACGCTGGCGTTTGTCGGTGTCGTGGCGCTCTACGGTGCGTTTCGCCTGATCCGGGCGACCGAAGGCTGGATCGAATTGACACGCGAAGAGCTGCGTTCGAGTTCGGGCCAGGTGTTGGCGCGGATGGAAAACGTGCGCGGCGTCGACCGCGGCGCTTTCGCCTTCAAACCGTCAAACGGATTTCTCGTTACGCTCAACTCTTCGGATGGCAGCCGCACGTGGGTTCCCGGAATGTGGTGGAAGATCGGGCGTTTAGTCGGGGTAGGGGGCGTTACCCCTGCCAGTGAAGGAAAGTTCATGGCCGAGATGATTTCGGCCCTGTTGGCGGAACGGGATGGCCCGATTTCCGATAGGGACGAAGAGAGCTCAAGTTGAAGCTTCTGCTCTGACGTCAGTGAGTTGCCTGTTTTTTGGTCATTGGCACTGGCATCGTTGGCTAGGCCTGTTAACCTCGCCTGAAAAACGTCGGCGCGACCGGCGATATATCAGTCGTGGGAGGACAGAATGGACGCGAGACCGGTGAACGAGCCTGGATTCCGTGAATCCGTAGACTTGATGTTCAATCGTGCCGTCAGCCTGATGGAGCTGCCGCCAGGGCTCGAAGAAAAGATCAGAGTCTGCAACGCGACATACACCGTTCGGTTCGGTGTCCGCCTTCGCGGCAGTATCCACACTTTCACAGGATACCGCAGCGTCCATTCGGAGCATATGGAACCCGTGAAAGGGGGGATCCGGTATGCGCTGACCGTCAACCAGAACGAGGTTGAGGCACTTGCAGCTCTCATGACCTACAAGTGCGCGCTTGTCGAAACCCCGTTCGGTGGTTCTAAGGGGGGGCTCTGCATTGATCCACGAGAGTATAACGAACATGAACTCGAGCAGATTACCCGGCGATTTGCTTACGAGCTTGCGAAGCGCGATCTAATCCACCCCTCGCAAAATGTTCCTGCCCCGGACATGGGCACCGGAGAGCGCGAAATGGCTTGGATCGCCGATCAATATCGGCGCATGAATACGACCGACATCAACGCAAATGCCTGTGTGACCGGGAAACCGCCGCACGCCGGAGGTATTCAGGGGCGAACCGAGGCCACGGGGCGCGGCGTGCAATACGCCCTTCAGGAGTTCTTCAGGCACCCGGAGGACATGGTAATTGCTGGATTGTCGGGAAGTCTCGACGGCAAGCGTATCATCGTTCAGGGGCTTGGAAACGTTGGATACCATGCAGCGAAGTTCCTGTCCGAAGAGAACGGAGCAAAAATCACTGCGATCATCGAACGTGATGGGGCTTTGGTTGATGAAGGCGGATTGAACGTCGAAGCCGTGCGCCGCTGGATTGCGGATCACGGCGGCGTTTCCGGCTACGCGGATGCAACCTATGTCGAGGATGGGTTGAGCGTTCTTGAGAACGAGTGCGACATCCTGATCCCCGCAGCCATCGAAGGCGTTATCAATCTGGGCAACGCGGAGCGTATCAAGGCACCTCTCATCATCGAGGCGGCCAATGGCCCGGTGACGGCGGGGGCGGACGAGCTTCTTCGCAAGAAGGGCTGTGTGATCATTCCGGACATGTACGCCAACGCGGGTGGTGTGACGGTTTCCTATTTCGAATGGGTCAAGAACCTCAGCCATATCCGCTTCGGTCGGATGCAGCGCAGGCAGGAAGAGGCCCGCCACCAATTGATCGTCGACGAACTGGAGCGGCTGTCGAAGGACACAGGCACCGGCTGGACTCTGAGCCCGGGCTTCAAGGACAAGTATCTGCGTGGTGCGGGCGAGCTCGAACTTGTGCGATCTGGTCTCGACGACACAATGCGGGCCGCCTATCAGTCAATGAGGGAGGTCTGGCATGGCCGGGACGATGTCCATGACCTGCGAGTCGCCGCTTACATTGTTTCCATCGGCCGCGTAGCGTCGAGCTACCGGGCCAAGGGGCTCTGAGAGTGACACATTGCGGTGGAAACGGTCTGTTTCTGCCCGAATGTGAACCGCTTCACACATATTTTGCCTAAAACTCTCATCAATTGCGGTTGTGTTTTAGGCGCCCGCGTTTCGAGTGTCTGTGTAACGAGTGAGGTAAGTGCGATGCTGAAGGCGTCCTTCCGCCGGTTCCGGCGCGACGAAGATGGTGCGGTTATGACCATGGAGGCGATCCTCTGGTTCCCGCTCATGTTCTTTATCCTGGTGTCGGTCTGCGATCTCTCGATCTTCTACATGAACAAGGCGCGCATCGACAAAATCGTTGCAGAGGGCGTTCGCGGCTATGCTGTGGGTGCCTTCGACGATTGCGACGAAACCGAGGATTGGCTTGAAGACAAGGTTGGAATCATATCCCCCAACGTCTCTGTATCGTGCAGTGAAGAGGGCGCGATCGCGATTGCCGAGGTCACCTTCCCGGCCAGCGACGTCACGCTGACGGGAAAGACCGGCCTACTGCGGTCAATGACGATGAAGGTTGACCGGTTCCACCTGACCGAGCGGTTCTGACCACCCTCTACCAATCTGTCGAAAAGGTGCAATCGGCGCGCTTCTGGAAGGGGCGGGCCGATTTCCGGCGGGTTGTCGCCAAATTTCTGCCCAACATTTCCGGCTATCGTTCCGTTTGCCGAGTGTCAGCCTGACGCTGGGCATAACTGCGGTTTAGTGGTTGGGGATACAAACGATGCAACGTCGGCTTCGGCGGTTTCGAAATGATGAAGGGGGTTGGGTGATGGTTGAGGCCATCCTCTGGTTCCCGCTCATGTTCTTTATCCTGATGATGGTCGTCGATGCTTCCTTCGTCTTCATGAACAAGGCCCGCATAGAGCGTGTGGTTCAGGATGGACAGCGCTGGATGGCTGTGGGCTGGATCGACGATTGCGATGCGCTCGAAATCTGGATCGAGGAAGCGATTGAGGATTATGCGCCGTCGGCCGTCGCATCCTGCTCGACTACACTGAACATCGCGACGACAGGCGTCGCCGTGCCTGTCACCGATATCGATATCTCAGGTGGCATCGGGTTCCTCACCGGGATGATGGTGAACATCGAATCCATTCATCTCTCAGAGCGCGGCAACTCGTGACCTGACCGCACGATATCGGAGACGTCAAAAACAACGGCCAGAGGCTTGAATTGTCCATGATTTGTCAGGGTCGGTTGAAGGAATTGAGGGCGTGATCTCATGGTGCCCCATTTCTGCCAAAAACATCCGGTCATTTGATGCTGGCTTAAGCCGTGGCCTTGGGGGCGGTCCCGTGTTGGAAGGATGGTAACGTGACGAGATTGAGCTTGACCAAGGCGCGTATCGAGCGCTTCGGCAAGGAGGATGAGGGCAGTGCCACATTCGAGGCGTGCATCTGGATCCCGTTTCTCCTCCTGTTCTTCATCATGATCCTGGACGGAACGTCCATCTTCACCAATCAGGCGAAGGTTCATCGGATCGTTCAGGACGCCAACCGGCAGTTCGTGTCGGGCGTTTTCAAGCTTGAGCCCAATCCCCAGATGGCGATGGAGACGTGGCTCGAGACAGCCCTCGACGATATTGCGCCGAGCGCCGATGCGACGATCTCCATCGACGCAAACGGCCTGTTGACGACGACGGTATCGTACCCAGCTTCAGAAACGGATCTGAGCGGTGTCACCGGCGTCTTCAAAAACCTCACCATGAACGTGAAGGCCATTCATCAAACGGAGTCCTAAGCCATGAAACTGCTTCAAGTCTGTAAGCTGGCGCGGATTGCTGCCGGCAATGAAGAGGGCGGTATCACCGTCCTGTCGCTGTTCCTGTTCATCGTCATGCTGATGGCGGCGGGCTTTGCGATCGACGTCAACAACGCTGTACAGGCGCGCACCCAACTGCAGGGCGCCGCAGACGCCGCAGGTCATGCTGCGCTGTATACGCGCTACAAGGATCCGGTGGAGCAAAACGCGATCGACAAGGGCGTCGCGATCGCGGAAGCGAACATGCCGAAATCTATCTACGGCTCGGTTCTGGCGACGGCCGATATCGAATTCGGAGACTGGGACGGCGTCAAGCGCGAGTTTCTTCCTGGGGTCGGATCAACTGCCGTTCGCGTAACGACCCGGCGCACCGGATCCAACGGCGTGTCGACATTCCTGCTGAAGCTGATTGGTGTCGATTCCTTCGATCTCAACACGGTTTCGGTCTGGGATTACGACGAAGGCTGGTGTCCGCGCGGAGAGGGATATTTTGCCGTCGGTCGCGTCGATATCCAGTCAAACAACCACTATAAGGACGGGTTTTGTGTTCACTCGGAAACCCACGTCGAATTTAACCAGGGTTCGATCTTCGATGCCGGCGTAGTTGTGTCCATGCCGAACGAAAGCGATCTTGTTGTGCCTCAATCGGGCATGGATGGGAATACGGGCCTCTACGAGGCGCTCGACTCGATCAATTACAACTTGACCACCTTCTTCAACGGCCTCGAGGACCTGGTAATGCAATACCTCGTCCCGACAGCCTCCATTCAACCATCTTACATAACCGACATGACGGCTCCCCCGAGTACGCCAAAGAAGTGGAAAACTAACGTTCTGGCCACTGATATCGTACCAAATGCCGTGAATTATATGGATTGTCAGAACAAGACGCTGACCTTTGACAACAACCAAATTATCAAGGATGCGGTCATCGTGACCCCATGCGAGGTTAAGTTTAACTCGGGCGCGGCACTTGAAAATGCAACGTTGGTGGTGCTGAACACTGGCTCGAAGTCTGTGAGTGCTCCATCAGGGTTGAGGATCGGTTCAAGCACTTACTGCAACGATGGTCAGGGCGGTGCAACACTTATTACGATGGGCGATTTCTCTGTTGCCTCAGGGCTTGAGGTCTACGGTGGCAATGTGATCTCGGCGGGCAATCTGAGTGGGACTTCGAACGCAAATGGCCTCGCCGGCATCAATTTTATGGCAGGAGGTGAACTCGATGTGACTGCAAACGGCGACATGGGCTTTTGCAACTTCGGCCCGCCGACGCCCTTTGCGATCCCGGTGTTCAAGATGGTGATGTGATCGCCGGGGCGTGTGCCCTTGGCTCGGTAAAGGCAGAGAGTTGCATCCAGGCACCGGCCCCGATTTCGGGGCCGGTTTGCTTTTGGAATGCGTGCACGCGTTCGAGCGACGTCTGGCCGAATGTGAAATTGTTCACACATCTTGCCATCAGTGTTTACGCCACCTTTCGTGACGAATGCTACCAAGTTTGCGGGGCATTCCGAAGTCATCGGGACGGCGCCTCACAGGTAGGGCGCGTAAGTAAGAGGTGACATCGGGATGTCGATCTTCAACCTGCCGCGGCGGGCCGCCGACGAAGACGGAAGTGCAACAATCGAAGCGGTGCTGTGGCTGCCCTTCTTCATGCTTCTGTTCATCATGATCGCGGATGCTGCGATGATCTTTGCCAATCAGTCGCGGATCCACCGTCTGGTTCAGGATGGGAACCGGAACTTCGTGGTCGGAACGCTCGCAAATTGCGACGCATTGGAAACTTGGTTGGAGGACGTCACACAAAAGCTGGCGCCCAGCGCGACCGCAACCTGCAGCATCGTATCGAATATTGTGACCGCGACGGTGACGCTACCGTCAGGAGAGATCGATTTGTCGGGAGCGACCGGTGTCTTCGGCGGGCTAACCGTCAGGGTGCAGGCGCAGCACCTTCTGGAGAGTTAGGCCAATGGTTTCGCGTCTTTGTATGAAGTTCCGTGGCGAAGAGGACGGAAACATCACCATCCTCTCACTTTTCCTTCTGACGATGATCCTGATGTTCGGAGGTCTTGCGATCGATACGTGGAATGCAACGCGTCAGCACACGCATTTGCAGGTGGCCGCCGATGTCGCTGCGCACGCCGCGCTGGTTTCGCGTCAAAGCACAACGGAGCCGCTGGCAAAGCTCGACGCCGTTTCTCTTGCGGAGGGTAACATGCCGGTCGAGCTCTTCGGAAATGTCCTTGCGTCTGCGAATGTCGAGTTCGGCACATGGAACCCGGCAACGCGGACATTTACGCACACATCAGGAGCCACGTCCGCAGCACGTGCAACAACGCAAATGACGCGCGCGAACGGCAATGGCGTAAAGACATTTCTCATGAAGATCCTCGGTATTTGGGAGATCGATCTGACCACGACATCGGTCTTTGCCATGGAAGAAGGGCTCTGCAATTCCCATGCCGGCTTCTTTGCGGTTGGGATCATCGATGTGCAATCCCAGAACAACTACGACGACGAGTTCTGCCTGCATTCGGAAACCCACGTCGAACTGAACAACGGGAATTCCTTTGCGCCCGGCACGATCGTCTCGATGCCGGTCTATGATGATCTCGTGGCCCCCGGGGACAAATATACAAACAATCCGGGCCTTAAGCAGGCGCACAAAGAAGACTCGATGACGAAGGTCCAGAAGATCATAGACTCTTTGCCGACTGCCATTCTCGAATACGAGGATCCCTACAGCGATATCCAAGACCCAGCGTATCTTAGCGTCATGGCGGTCAACAAAAAAACCATGAAGAAGGATGTGACTGCCTTGGTCATTGCTTCCAACGCCGTGAACATTTTCGGGTGCACCGGCCAAACCCTCACGATCGGGAAGAACGAGATTATCGAAAATGCAGTTTTGATTACCGAATGTAAGCTGACCTTCAGGCAGGGAGCAGCGGTCGAGAATGCTGTTGTGATCTCTACAGCTGTCGGCATGAAGGCGGTAAGCGCGCCTTTGGGACTTCGCCTTGGAGACGTCGACTTCTGCACGGACGGCCTGCGCGGGGCGACGCTGATCTCTATGGGCGACATTCACTTCGCCGCCGGCTTCCAGGGGTATGGCGCGAATATCATTGCTGCGGGAGATATCCACGCCTCCTCTCAGGCGAATGGGCTCGCCGGAGTGAACTTCACTGCGGGCGGCCGCATTGATAATCCGTCGAACAATTCGATGGCGAACTGCGGGCGCGGTCCGGACGTGCCGGAGTTCGTTCCACCCACCTTCACGATGGTTCAGTAGCTGGCGGGCCCCGAACTCCCGGGCTTCCGCTGGACACTTACCCCTGGCGGGATGATAATTCGCCCATGAGTCTTCCCGACGGTTTTCTGGATGAGTTGCGCGGCCGCCTGTCGCTGGCCCAAGTGGTCGGTCGGAAGGTCATGTGGGATGCTCGGAAGTCGAACCAGGGCAAGGGCGACATGTGGGCGCCGTGCCCGTTTCACCAGGAGAAGACTGCGAGCTTTCACGTCGATGACCGGAAGGGATTCTACTACTGCTTCGGCTGCCACGCGAAGGGAGACGCGATTTCCTTTGTGCGGGAGACCGAGAATGTCGGCTTCATGGAGGCGGTGGAGATTCTCGGCCGAGAAGCGGGCATGCAGGTGCCGGCGCGAGATCCGAAGGCGCAGGAAAAGGCTGATCGGCGGACGCTTCTGGCTGATGTCATGGAGCAGGCCGTCCAGCACTATCGCCTTCAGCTAAAGACGGCCGCGGGCGCGATGGCGCGTGAATACCTGCAGGGCCGCGGTCTTTCCGAGGCGGCGTGGGACCGCTGGGAAATTGGTTTCGCTCCGGATGCGCGGCAGGGCGTGTTTCAGCACCTGACCGGTAGAGGGGTGGCTGCCGATCTGGTCGTCGATGCGGGCCTCTGCGCACGGCCCGAAGATAGCGGCGCGCCTTACGATCGATTTCGCGGGCGAATCATTTTTCCCATCCGCGATGCCAGGGGCAGGGCGATCGCGCTTGGCGGGCGCGCAATGGATCCCAACGCGAGGGCGAAGTATCTGAACTCGCCAGAAACCGAGCTCTTCGACAAGGGACGCAGCCTGTACAATCAGGGGCCAGCCCGCGAGGCCGCTGGAAAGAGTGCGCCGCTTATCGTTGCGGAAGGCTACATGGACGTCATCGCGCTGTCCGAAGCTGGCTTTGCGGCGACAGTGGCGCCGCTTGGCACGGCTGTGACCGAAGATCAGCTCAAGTTACTCTGGCGGATGCACCCCGAACCGGTCATTGCTCTTGATGGCGATACTGCCGGTCTCCGGGCGGCGATGCGCGTGATCGACCTGGCTTTGCCGATGCTGGAGGCGGGGCAGAGCCTGCGGTTCGCGATCCTGCCTGAAGGGAAAGATCCTGATGACCTTTTGAAAGCCGACGGCCCGCAGGCGATGCGAAGCCTGATCGACGGGGCAGTGCCGATGGTCCAGCTGCTTTGGCGCCGTGAAACGGAGGGCAGGGCGTTCGACAGCCCAGAGCGTCGTGCCGCCCTGGACCAGGCCTTGCGAGCTGCAATCCGCAGGATCGGAGATCGCTCGATTCGGTCGCACTACGGGGATGAGATCAACAGGCTGAGGCGCGAGCTTTTCGGCCAGTCCCGCCCACCTAACGCTCGCGGCGGGGCATGGCGCCCGAAGGCTGCGCCGGTCTTGCCAACAACTCGCGCTTCCCTTCTGGCGGTAGCGGAAGGGGCGGTTGAGGACGTTCTTCGAGAGGCGGTCATTCTAGCTGCTCTCGTCACGCATCCCGAGCTTGTTTCGGAGTTTGAGAGCGCGCTCGAGATCATGGATCTGAGCCTACCCGAACATGCCGTTATCCGCGATGCTTTGCTTGCGCATGAGGTTCGCGAAGATATAGCCGCCGCCGCTGGTGAGGATGCCCTTGAAAAGCTGTTCAAGCCGCGCCATGTGCAGATCGCGCCGCCGGTTCGACATGCTGGCGATGTGGGCCTCGCGCGGCAATGCGTTACCGAGGAACTTGCGAAACTGGCCGCCCGCAGGGGTGCTGAGCGGGAGATAGCGGAGGCGCTGGAAGACATTACGGAACTGGCGGATGAGGCCGTCACGTGGCGGCTCAGCGAAGCAGCACGGGCCCAGCAAGAGGCCAGCCGCGCTGCAGGCGAGGATAGGGCCGAATACGACATTGCCCCAAACGGCGTGAAGCTGAAGCGGGAGGAGCGGAATGCATTTGATGCGATCCTCCGTCAGCTTGGCCATTCAGGGGCGCCTTCGGACAGTGATCGGGAGTGACACTGTTCTAAAGAATTAGAGGTAAACGGGTTGCGAATCAGTGATTCGCTCTAAATGATTCGGAATATCCGAATCGCCCGGATTTCGAGCACAAGGAGCTGCCACGCATGGCTGCGAAAGATACCGACGACAGCAAGCAGGAAGACCGTGACGGCGATGTAATGCTCGACATGAGCCAGGCAGCGGTCAAGAAGATGATCGCCGAGGCGCGCGAGCGGGGGTACATCACCTACGACCAACTCAATCAAGTTCTTCCGCCTGAGCAGGTGTCGTCAGAGCAGATCGAAGATGTGATGTCGATGCTGAGCGAGATGGGCATCAACGTCATCGAAGACGACGAGGTCGAGGAAGAGGAAGAGAAGAAGGGCGGCGAGGTCGTCGAGGCGTCAACGGGCCGCGAAGTCGCGGTTGCGCAGACCGAAACGGAAAAGCTCGACCGCACCGATGACCCGGTGCGCATGTATTTGCGCGAAATGGGCTCGGTGGAACTTCTGAGCCGCGAGGGCGAGATTGCGATCGCCAAGCGTATCGAAGCCGGCCGAAACACGATGATCCTCGGGCTTTGCGAGAGCCCGCTGACCTTCCAGGCCATCACGATCTGGCGCGATGAACTTCTGAACGAAGAAATTCTCCTGCGCGATGTGATTGATCTCGAGACGACCTTCGGTCGGTCAATGGGCGAGGATGACGAGGAAGAAGATGTCGTGGGAGGCCTCAGCGTCGAAGACGGCGGGGGTGAGAAGAAGGCCGAGAGCGAACCCGAGCTCGATGCGGATGGCAATCCGATCA
Organism: Ovoidimarina sediminis; assembly: GCF_032586175.1. Classification (NCBI taxonomy): domain Bacteria; kingdom Pseudomonadati; phylum Pseudomonadota; class Alphaproteobacteria; order Rhodobacterales; family Roseobacteraceae; genus Ovoidimarina; species Ovoidimarina sediminis. Next base: position 370,985 of record NZ_JAWHTE010000001.1, on the reverse strand, counting down.
AGTCGGATGACGACGAGGACGACGACGATCAGGCCAACATGTCTCTCGCAGCCATGGAGGCAGCGCTTAAGCCGCGTGTCCTTGAGACGCTCGACCGTATAGCGGCCGACTACGCCAAGCTTGCCGAGATGCAGGATCTCCGGATGTCAGCGACGCTGAACGAGGACGGTTCGTTCAGTGAGAAGGCTGAAGCAACCTATCAAAAGACGCGTACCGAAATCGTGGAATTAGTGAACGAACTCCACCTCCACAACAATCGGATCGAGGCGCTGATCGACCAGCTTTACGGCATTAACCGCCGGATCATGTCGATCGACGGAGCGATGGTGAAACTGGCCGACCAGGCGCGGATCAACCGTCGCGAGTTCATTGATGCATATCGGGGCTCCGAACTCGATCCGACCTGGATAGATCGGATGGGCGAGAAATCCGGTCGCGGTTGGCAGGCCTTCGTTGAACGCTCTTCGGATAAGGTGGCCGAGCTTCGCGCGGAAATGGCCCAGGTCGGGCAGTATGTCGGCGTCGATATTCCTGAATTCCGCCGGATTGTCGCGCAGGTGCAGAAGGGCGAAAAGGAAGCCCGTCAGGCGAAGAAGGAAATGGTCGAGGCGAACCTGCGTCTTGTGATCTCGATCGCCAAGAAATACACGAACCGCGGCTTGCAATTCCTTGATCTCATTCAGGAAGGCAATATTGGCCTGATGAAGGCGGTCGACAAGTTCGAGTATCGCCGCGGTTACAAGTTCTCGACCTATGCGACATGGTGGATCAGGCAGGCCATAACCCGGTCTATCGCCGACCAGGCTCGCACGATCCGCATCCCGGTTCATATGATCGAGACGATCAACAAGCTTGTCCGCACGGGCCGCCAGATGCTGCACGAAATCGGGCGAGAGCCTACGCCGGAAGAACTGGCCGAAAAGCTCCAGATGCCGCTTGAAAAGGTACGCAAGGTGATGAAGATCGCCAAGGAGCCGATTTCGCTCGAAACGCCCATTGGCGACGAGGAAGACAGCCAGCTTGGCGATTTCATCGAGGACAAGAACGCTGTCTTGCCGCTCGACTCCGCCATCCAGGAAAACCTGAAGGAAACGACGACACGTGTGCTCGCATCGTTGACGCCACGGGAAGAGCGCGTGCTTCGGATGCGGTTCGGGATCGGCATGAATACTGACCACACACTTGAAGAAGTTGGCCAGCAGTTCAGCGTGACGCGCGAGCGCATCCGGCAGATCGAGGCGAAGGCGCTGAGGAAACTAAAGCACCCCAGCCGCAGCAGGAAGCTAAGGTCCTTCCTGGATCAGTGAAGACGATTGAGGGCGATCTGATCGAACTCGCCAAGGCTGGGCGGTTCGATGTGATGGTCCATGGCTGTAATTGTTTCGGAACTATGGGTGCTGGGGTTGCGAAGGCGATCGCCACGTCTTTTCCGCAAGCGCTTGCTGTCGATCGTGCAACGCCGCTTGGGGAACGCGCGAAACTTGGGATTGTAAGCATCGCGGAAGTCGATCTTCAAGACCACCGTCTGACGGTGGTTAATGCTTACACCCAATTCGACTATCGCGGCCGCGGAGTGAAAGTGGACTATGATGCGCTTCGGCTCTGCTTTGAGCGGGTCGCTGAGATGTTTCCGGGCGCGCGCATCGGTTATCCTATGATCGGGGCCGGGTTGGCCGGAGAAGACTGGAGCATCATTGAGGTGATCATCGATGAAGCACTGGAGGCACTGGATCATACACTCATCTTATTGCGTACGTAAGTGACACGCCGCCCGCTCTGGATCTGTTCGAAGTCCGCGCCACGCTGGAGCGGCTTTTGCTTCCTCGGGGTTCACGCTGGCGCGGGGGCAGGATAGGGTTTCCGAAACACACCTTTGCGGGGGCTTTTCCCATGTCTTTACTGTCCAAGCTGTTTGGTGGCGGCGGGTCCGAGCCCGAACCGCGGAAACCGGAAATCTACAAGGATTTCAGTATATTTCCCGATCCTATGAAGGAAGGATCGCGCTACCGTATCGCGGCGCGGATCGAGAAGGAGATTGGCGGAGAGGTGAAAGTTCACCGGCTCATTCGCGCCGACACTCTCGAAAGCCTGGACGCTGCCGTCGAAGCCTCTCTCGGAAAGGCAAAGACCGTTATCGACCAGCAGGGCGAGCGCGTCTTCGACTGATGCGGAGGTTCTGTTGAAGAAGAAGCAGGCGGTGCGATGCGTCCTCGCCATCGCCTCGGGCGGGGGACATTGGCAACAGTTGATGGCAATGCGCGCGGCTTGGGAGGGGTTACCGGTTCACTACGCGACAACGCTTCCCGGGCTTGCTGAACAATACGAAGCTGATCCTGCAAGTCTTGTTCCTGACTGCAATGCGAACGAGCCGGTTGCTGCCCTCCGGTGCGCAGCAAGGATGATGATGCTCATGCTGCGGCTCAGACCCAGCCACGTTGTCACCACCGGCGCCTTGCCGGGTCTCATTGCCGTAGCCTGCGGCAGACTTGTTGGTGCGCGCACTCTCTGGATCGACAGTGTGGCGAATGGCGAAACCCTGAGCGCCTCGGGCCGGCACGCGAAACGGCTTGCCCAACAGACGCTATCTCAATGGCCGGCGGTCGCTGCGGCAGAGGGCGTCAGCTACGAAGGCCGCATCCTGTGATTTTTGTCACCACCGGTACGCAGTTGCCGTTCCCGCGGCTGATTGCGGAAATGGACCGGCTCGCCTTCGAACTTGAAGAAACGGTCGTCGCTCAGGTTGGCCCGGATGATGCTGAGCGTCCGAATCTGGATCTGCGAGGTCGCATGTCGCCAGAGGAGTTTGAAGCGACGTTCAAAGCAGCCCGTTTGGTGGTGGCCCATGCAGGCGTCGGCTCGGTTCTGTCGGCACGCCGCTATGGCAAACCGCTGATCCTAGTACCCCGGAGGTTTTCGTTAGGAGAACATCGCAACGATCATCAGTTCGCCACGGCACAAGCGCTCGACGGCCGTGAGGGGATCTATGTCGCCTGGGAGGTCGATGAAATCGGGGCCCTTGTCAGGAGAACAGAGCTCAGGCCAGCAGAAGACCGCCCCGGTCCCGAGTTGCAGCCACTTGTATCCGCCGTGCGTAACTTTCTTCTGGAAAGATAGTTCGGGCTTGACCCACGAAGACGGACACTCTGACACTTTGCCAAAGCGGTGAGACTGAACATGGATCTGTTTTCTTTGGCTTACTATGGCGCTGTCTGTGCGCTTCTTTGCCTTGTGTCACCACATTTGGGCTCTGTCGCGCCAAGAGTCGCCGCCGGGGTTGCCGTAGGCGTGATAGCCCCCTTGCTTCTTGGGCCCATACGGCTCGCAATCGCAGGATACTGAACGTGGCAGCTACGTCCGAATGACACCGATCTCATCGAGCACACGCTCGAGATCACCGAGGCCTTTGTCATAGTGTTCCGCCACAAGTGCATCGAACCGCGCGCGGAGGCTATCTTTTTCTTTGCCTCTACAATCGTTCCAAGGGCGCCCCTGGAGCCCCATTTCGATAACATAATATGCGATGAAATGTGGCCGACTGCCACTGGCGAGGAGGCGTGCATAAGAGGCATCGGTGCCCAATTCGCGCAGTGCCTCGGCACTGGTTATTCCGGCGCGCGCGAAAGCATCTTCCATCGCGGGGCCAAGATTGCGAATGGTCGAGATGCGGGCCATTTCACCAAGCTAGAACTGCCGGGCCGGTAAGAAAAGAGCTGTGCGGTACAGTACAACGCAGATGTTGTGGGTTCCGGAGGCCTCCCGGAGGTTTTCGTTCTGGCCTCTTGTCTGGATCCTAAATCAAGGCCCAGTCGGTGAAAGTGAATTCTTCCGTCTTTTCGGGCCCTAGCGGCTCGGATTCCTCCCCAGTCAGGTCCTCCGGAAGATTTTCCCCAGTCTGATACTCGTCCGTCTCCATGACGTCTCCTCTCAGGCCCGGCAAACAGCACTCGGTCGGGCCATTTACGGCGGGCGCACGATTAGACGTCTGGCGTACGACCGCCACAAACAGAGGGGATCACGCATTCGTGGTCGTTTGTGGGCGCCGGCGTGCCTCGTGCGGCACGCTTTTGCGGCATCCCCTCGAACCGATGCCTCACTCGTAAACTATGCCTGAACAGATCGAGTTCACGGCATCAACGCACTGTTTCGGAAACAATCATTGGGCGACGGCTCAGATTAACTCGCGCAAAAGCAAGATCGTCCCCGAGACAAGGCAAAGCACGATCAGAAGGCGCCGGAAGGCGAGGTCGGGGATAACGCGAAAGACGGCGAAGCCGACCTGTCCGGCGAGAATCGCTGACGGCAGGGCAACTGCTACAAAGGTGAGCGTGTGCCTCGTGTAGACGCCGTCGAGTGCCAGCATAACAGCAGTGATCAGAAGTACCGCGAAGTTGAAAGGCTGCAGGACGGCACGGGTTTCCGCTTTGGGCCATGGCCGCATCGAGCACCAGATCGTCGGAAGCGCGCCGGAAAGAGCGGCTGCGCCTCCCAATACTCCGCCCAGAGCACCAACGACGGCGTCCGCAAAGGGAGTAGGGCGGTCAAAGGTGGGTAGCGATCGCCTCAAACTGAAATACCCACCGTAGATGATGAGCATTGCAGCAATGAAGATCTTGAGCCCGCGGGGCTCGATCATCGATAGAATCCACAGGCCGAGGGGGATGCCGAAGAGACCGGGAACCAGAAACCGCATTAGCCGAGCGGGGCGCGCGAAGATCGCGTGCCTGACGACCCAGAGGCCTTGGGCGCCCACGACTACAGAGCAGACGACGACCACCGCCACTGCCTGCTTCGGGGGCATAATGGTTAGATAGAACCCAAGCGCAAAAAGCGCGGTTCCGAAGCCGGCCAGCCCGTTGACGAAGCCGCCAAGTGCGGCACCGAGCGCAAGGGTCAGAATGTCAGAAGCGGACATTGGGCGCTGCCTTTCCCGCGAGGCGAGCCTCTGCCTTGCGTCTGGCGCTGAAAAGCAATTGAGTTACGGCGCGTCAAGGAAAACGCGCGTGGACGAATTGATTGCGAGGGCGGATGAGGCGAAAGGGAATTGCGGTTGTCGGGGCCGGGCTGATTGGACGCCGCCATGCCGGACTGATCGCGCGCCACGACCACCTAGCCGCCATAGTCGATCCGGCGCCCGAGGCACGTGCCGTTGCGGAAGACCTGGATGTTCCCTGGGCAGATGATCTCCCGACTTTTTTCGCGGCGGGTGCTCCAGATGGGCTTGTGATTGCCACCCCGAATCAACTTCACGCGAGCCATGCGCATCTGGCCATCTCGGCCGGGTGCCCGATTCTGATCGAAAAGCCGATCACCGATAGCTCTGTGTCTGGGGCTGAGGTCGTTCGTGCGGCCCGGGACAACGGCGTTCCGATCCTCGTCGGCCATCACCGGCGCCACAATCCGATCATTGCGGCGGTGAAGGATGCGATCGACGGCGGAGCGATCGGACGGATTGTCGCGGTGCATGGGCAATTCTGGCTCTACAAACCAGAGGAATACTTTGTCCCATCTTGGCGACGGCGTTCTGGCGCCGGCCCGATTTTCATAAACCTGATCCACGATATCGATCTTTTGCGCTACCTCTGCGGTGAAATCGTTCGGGTAACCGCAGCCCAATCAAATACCGCTCGCGGCCATGACGTCGAAGACTCGGCGGCGGTGCTCATCGAATTCGAGAGTGGCGCCCTGGGAACGTTTTCTGTTTCCGACACCGTTTCGGCCCCCTGGAGTTGGGAGTTCACATCGGGCGAAAACCCGGCATATCCGAGGTGCGACACATCGGCCTATGCCATTGGCGGCACCCATGGATCGATATCTGTCCCTGATCTGATGCTGTGGCTTCACCCCCGAAAGCGCGGATGGTGGGAGCCGATGGAAGGCCGACGGATCGAAGTCGTTTCTGAGGATCCTCTCGTGCGGCAAATCCAGCATTTTAGAGAGGTTATCGAGGGACGTGCATCTCCTCTCGTGAGCGGGGAAGAGGGTCTTCGAACGCTGCGCGTAATCGAGGCGATCAAACATTCGGCAGAGGAGCGACGTGGCGTCGATCTTATCTACTAATTTTTTAGTTTGACAGCGACGGCGGTTCTTTGCTGACATAAAGGTGCCGGGTAAGCCCGGTCGAAAAAACCGGGTTGTCCCCGGACGGAAACAGGGAGGACAAGATGCGGAAGTATCTTATGTCCGCGGTTGCGGTTGGTGCCGTAATCGCGGCGAGCGGCAGTGCGTTCGCGGACGAAGCCGCTGCACAGCGTTGGATCGACAATGAGTTCCAGCCCTCGACGCTCTCGAAGGAAGAGCAGTTGTCGGAAATGCAGTGGTTCATCGAGGCGGCTGCGCCATATGCCGGAATGGAAATCAACGTGCTGTCGGAAGGCATTCCGACCCACGGCTATGAGTCCGAGGTTCTGACCAAGGCCTTCGAGGAAATCACCGGGATCAAGGTGAACCACCAGATCCTCGGTGAAGGCGAGGTTGTACAGGCGGTTCAGACGCAGATGCAGACAGGGCGGAACCTCTACGACGGTTACGTCAACGACTCCGATCTCATCGGCACGCATTCGCGACTGCAACTGGCGTATCCGCTTTCCGATATGATGGCGGGGCCTTGGGCCGCAACGACGAGCCCGACGCTCGACCTGGACGATTTCATGGGAAGTCAGTTCACGACCGGCCCTGATGGCAAGCTCTATCAGCTTCCCGATCAGCAGTTCGCGAACCTTTACTGGTTCCGCAAGGACTGGTTCGACCGCGAAGATTTTCAGGCTGCATTCAAAGAGAAGTACGGCTACGACCTTGGTGTTCCGGTCAACTGGTCGGCATATGAGGACATCGCCGAATTCTTCACAAACGACGTGCAGGAAATCGATGGCGTTCGCATCTACGGACACATGGATTATGGCAAGCGAGCACCTGACCTTGGCTGGCGGATGACCGATGCCTGGCTTTCGATGGCCGGGGCCGGCTCTGTCGGCGAACCGAACGGTGTGCCCGTCGATGAATGGGGTATCCGCATGGAAGCGGGCACCTGTAACCCCGTCGGCGCGTCGGTAACCCGCGGCGGTGCTGCGAACGGCCCTGCGGCTGTCTACGCGATCCGCAAGTGGGACGAGTGGCTTCGCAACTATGCACCTCCGGGGGCGGCGTCGTACGACTTCTACCAGTCACTTCCGGCACTCAGCCAGGGCAATGTGGCCCAGCAGATCTTCTGGTACACCGCCTTCACCGCCGACATGGTGAAGCCGCAATCGGAAGGCAACAACACTGTCGATGCCGATGGCAACCCGCTCTGGCGGATGGCGCCGAGCCCGCATGGTCCGTACTGGGAAGAAGGCCAGAAGGTCGGTTATCAGGACGTGGGTTCGTGGACGTTCCTCAAGTCGACGCCTGAGGATCGTGCACAGGCCGCATGGCTCTATGCTCAGTTCGTAACCTCGAAGACGGTCGACGTGAAGAAGAGCCATGTTGGTCTTACCTTCATCCGTGACAGCACCGTGAATCACGAAAGCTTCTCCGAACGTGCTTCGAAGCTTGGTGGTCTCGTCGAGTTCTACCGTTCGCCGGATCGGGTTGCGTGGTCGCCCACGGGTATCAACGTTCCCGATTATCCGAAGCTGGCCCAAATCTGGTGGCAGCAAATCGGTGACGTGAACTCGGGTGCCTTCACTCCGCAGGAAGCGATGGACCGTCTCGCTGCCGAAATGGACATCACCATGGCCCGGATGCAGGCAGCGGACGAAGCCGCCAATGTCTACGGCGGGTGTGGTCCCAGGCTGAACGAAGAGCGCGACGCCGAATACTGGCTCAGCCAGCCCGGTTCGCCGAAAGCCAAGCTCGACAACGAAAAGCCGCAGGGCGAGACCGTCAACTACGACGAACTAGTCGCGCGCTGGCAGCAGTAAGCGGGCAGTAAGATACATGCGCGGGTCGGTTACTCCGGCCCGCGTGTCCCGTCCCCCGCCGTGCGGAGACCGGGGCAGGGTGAAGCGGGACGCGCACACACATGATCGAGCTAAAGGACATATCGCGTCGGTCTGGGCAGATCGTACATATCAAGCCCACGACGCTGACGCTGGGAGCGGGTCACTTCAACGTACTTCTGGGTGCGACCGGAGCCGGAAAGACCTCGCTTATCAAGCTGATGGCGGGGCTCGAACCCGCCGCCTCGGGGCAGATCCTATTCGACGCGGAAGACGTGACAAAGCTGGACACGCAGAAGCGCAACATCAGCCTCGTGCACCAGTTCTTCGTCAACTACCCTCATATGTCTGTCTTTGAGAACATCGCCTCCCCCTTGCGCGTGGCCGGGATGACCGAAAGCGAAGTGCAGGGCCGGGTCGAGGAAGCTGCAGATATTCTGCAGCTTCGCCCAATGCTTAACCGCAAACCATCCGAGCTGTCGGGTGGTCAGCAACAAAGAACGGCACTCGCACGGGCGATCGCAAAGGAAAGTCGGGCGGTGTTTCTGGACGAGCCGCTGGCCAACCTGGATTACAAGTTGAGAGAGGAACTGCGAGAGCAATTGCCGGAGCTCTTCAAGGGTAGGGGGGCCGTCGTTGTTTATGCGACGTCTGAGCCCGAAGAAGCTCTGCTTCTTGGGGGAAAGACGGCTCTGATGGATGACGGTTCCGTTGCGCAATTCGGGACGACAGCCGAGATCTACCGCAAGCCCGCAAACCTGACGGCCGCCCGGATTTTCTCGGATCCACCAATCAACAGCGCCGGGATTGTTAAGACGGGCAGCGAGGCGCGTATGGATGCAGGTGCAAACTGGACGCTCGCGGGCGCGGCGGCGGCTCTCCCAGACGGGCGCTATACCATCGCCATCCGGCCGCATCACATTTTACCATTCCTCGAAGACAGTGCGAACGTGCCGCTCAGGGGTAAGGTGATGGTCACCGAACTGTCTGGCTCGGAATCGAGCGCGCATTTCGAACTTGGAACCGAAGCCTGGGTGTCGCTGGCTCCAGGTGTGCACCCCTACAAAGTTGGCGAGGCGCACGAATTCTACATGGACCCTTCAAAGTGCTTCGTCTTTGGCGAAGACGGCAACCTGGTGGCATGACATGGCAAGGATCACGCTTTCCAAACTTCGCCACAGTTACTTCGATCTACCATCGGGGCTGGACGACTATGCGTTGAAAGAAATCGACGTGACGTGGGAAGATGGCGGGGCCTATGCACTTCTCGGCCCGTCGGGCTGCGGAAAGTCGACGCTCCTCAATATCATCTCGGGCCTTCTTGTACCGTCCGAGGGCCGAGTTCTTTTCGGTGATACAGATGTTACGGATCTTCCTCCCGACCAACGCAATATCGCTCAGGTTTTCCAGTTTCCGGTCATCTACGACACAATGACAGTGCGCCAGAACCTGGCCTTTCCTTTAAAAAATCGGGGTGTCGCGCAGGACAGGATCGAAGCGCGCGTGCGCGAGATCGCGGAAATGCTTGAGGTGACGGAGATGCTTGATACCCGGGCGTCAAACCTCAGCCCGGACAACAAGCAAAAGATCTCCATGGGTCGCGGTCTCGTGCGCGATGACGTGAACGTCGTGATGTTTGATGAGCCACTTACGGTGATCGATCCACATTTGAAGTGGAAGCTGCGCTCAAAACTGAAGGAACTGCATCAGCGCGTGCGGGCCACGATGATCTACGTCACACACGACCAGACCGAAGCTCTCACCTTCGCCGACAAGGTGGTGGTCATGCAGCTTGGCGAAGTAGTGCAGATCGGAACGCCAGTCGAACTGTTCGAGCGGCCGGCACACACCTTCGTCGGCCATTTCATCGGGTCTCCGGGCATGAACATCCTTCCCGGCGAATTGCGCGATGGCGGTGCCTTCCTGAACGGCGAACGCGTGGAACTGGAAGGACCGGTGCAGGGACCGAACGGCACGGTACAGATCGGGATCCGGCCGGAGTTCGTTAGCCTTGCCGGCTCGGGGATGCCCGGACGGGTCGCCAATGTTTCGGATGTCGGCCGACACAGCATTGTCGAAGTGCATGTCGGCGATCTGCCGGTCAAGGCCAAGATCGAAGGCATGGTGCCTGAACAGGGAGCGGAAGTGCATCTTGCCTTCCGGCGCGACATGACCCGCGCCTATCGTGACGGGTGGATTGTGACGGAGGCGAGCTCATGAGAGTGGAAAACCAGAAGGCATGGTTCTTTGTCCTGCCGGTTCTGATCCTCGTCGCGTTCAATGCCCTCGTGCCGATGATGACTGTGGTCAACTACTCGGTGCAGGAGACATTCGGGGACAACCTCTTCTTCTGGCAGGGGCTCGACTGGTTCCAGCAGATCCTACAATCGGAACGGTTCCAGGCAGCGCTTGGTCGGCAGTTTCTGTTCACAGCAATGATTCTCGCGATCGAGGTGCCGCTGGGCATCGTCATCGCCCTATCCATGCCACGCAAGGGCCCATGGGTCTCTGTCTGCCTCGTCCTGATGGCCCTGCCGATGCTGATCCCGTGGAATGTCGTGGGCGCGATGTGGAACATCTTTGCCCTGCCGAAAATCGGCATGCTGGGCTATTTCATGAACGATGTCCTCGGCATCAACTATGACATGACGCAGGATCCGGTCGCAGCCTGGATCACGATCGTCGTTATGGATGTCTGGCACTGGACGTCGCTCGTCGTTCTGCTTTGCTATGCTGGTCTCGTTTCGATCCCCGACGCGTATTACCAGGCGGCGAAGATCGACGGCGCAAGTCCATGGAGTGTCTTCCGCTACATTCAGCTCCCGAAAATGAAGACTGTGCTGACGATCGCGGTTCTTCTTCGTTTCATGGACAGCTTCAACATTTACACCGAGCCCTTCGTGCTGACGGGCGGCGGGCCGGGCAACTCGACGACACTTCTGTCAATCGACCTCGTGAAGATTGCACTCGGGCAGTTCGATCTCGGGCCGGCGGCGGCGATGAGCCTGATCTATTTCGCGATCACGCTTCTGGTGAGTTGGATCTTCTACACCGTGATGACGAAGGATGACCCGAGATGAGAAAGCGTAGCCTCATTCCCATTCTCTATATCGTCTTCCTGATGCTACCGATCTACTGGCTGGTCTCGATGAGCTTCAAGACCACGAACGAGATTCTCTCTGGCTTCAGCCTCTTTCCTCAATCCTTTACGGTGGACAGCTACGTCGCGATCCTGACTGATCCGACCTGGTACATGGGCTACGTCCATTCGATCCTCTACGTGTCGATCAACACTGTGCTCTCTGTTGCAGTGGCATTGCCGGCAGCATACGCGTTTTCGCGGTACCGTTTCCTTGGGGACAAACAGCTTTTCTTCTGGCTCTTGACGAACCGCATGGCACCGGCGGCGGTCTTCGCTCTGCCTTTCTTTCAGCTCTATTCGTCGATCGGCCTCTTCGATACGCATCTGGCGGTGGCACTGGCGCATACGCTTTTCAACGTGCCGCTGGCTGTGTGGATCCTTGAAGGGTTTATGCGCGGGATCCCCAAGGAACTCGATGAAACGGCTTACGTCGATGGCTATTCGTTCCCTCGCTTTTTCATGAAGATCTTCCTGCCGAACATCAAGGCGGGCGTTGGAGTGGCCGCCTTCTTCTGCTTCATGTTTTCGTGGGTCGAGATGCTTCTGGCCAAGACGCTGACGGCAGTTGAGGCCAAACCAATCGCTGCTGTGATGACTCGTACGGCTTCGAGTGCGGGCTACGAACTGGGTCTTCTGGCTGCAGCCGGGACGCTTACGATCATTCCGGGTGCGATCGTGATTTACTTCGTGCGGAATTACATCGCACGCGGCTTCGCTCTTGGGAGGGTCTGAAGTGATGCGCCTATGGCTTTTCTTGCTTGCGTTCCTGTCACCCTCCATATCGGCGGCCCAGCAAGCCGGTTGGGGCAACGTTGGACAGCAGGAGGAAAAGGGCTTTTCATGGACAGCACCGCTCTGGCCAGACTTCTGGATGGCGTGGACGCCGGCGACACTGGCGGTATTTGTGGGGATTTTTTCCGCAATGGCTGTCATAACGGTGCTTGAGATCCGGAGGCCCGGCGGCGACGAACGCCGTGGTGCCCTCGGCCTCGTCACGACGCGAGGCGACCGCCTTTTCATATCGCTTCTCGGGTCAGTCTACATCTTTCTCGGTTGGATGTTTTTCTTCGGCATGCCGCTATGGGCACCACTTGGTCTTGCCATTGCGTGGGGAATATTCTGCTTTTGGAAGGTGTGAACCGGATGATGACGCGGCGCAGGGATTGGCGGGGCAGATGAACCAGAGACGAACACGCCCGACAGGCCTTTTGACCGATGTTGAACTGGAGTTCATGACGGCGCTGTGGGAGTTGGGCTCTGGCAGTGTGCGGGATGTGCTGGCAAATCTCGCGCCGGAGCGCGCGCTCGCCTACACCTCGGCCGCAACCATCATGCGGATACTGGAAAAAAAGGGTTTTGTATCGAGTGAGAAGGACGGCAAGACGTTGATCTACAGGCCGACCCTCGCGAAGGACATCTATCAGACGCGATCTCTGAAGAATCTTTCAGCCAAACTTTTCGACAATACGCCGGAAAGTCTTGTCGCGAGGCTCGTCGACGATGCAGGATTGTCGCAAGAAACTCTTGAGGAGATTCGGGCGCTGATCGACAGGAGGTTACGGGATGCCTCAGATTAGTGCGTTTGTCGAAGCGTATATCGACGCGAACATAATTCTGACCGCGGCCTTTGCGGTCCTCTGCCTGTTCCGCTGGGGAATACGTCGGCTTGGTCATGGTGACGCGCACCTTCTGCACCTGCGCCTGACCGAAGGCATGCTCGCAGCCGCGATTGCCAGTCCATTACTGGCTTATGGTTTCACAATGGTCGGATCGCGGCTCTTTCCCGGCGTGCCGCTAAATGCAACGGATTTCGCCGTTGCGCAGTTCCTCGACGGGCACTTGCAGATGAATGCTGTGGAGTTCGAGAGCCTCATCGGAATTCGTCGCTCATTCGTCGAGGATGTCGTCTATCTGAATGGCACATATGTGCAGGTAGGTGTCGCCTTGTTTGGATTGTGCTTTGCGATCAGCTTGGCCGGCGTTCTTGCCGAGGTGATCAGGCTCCGTCAATTGATCCGGACAAGCTTTGTCTGGCGGCGCTTCGGACGTGTTGATCTTCGATTGAGCGATCGGGCTCGTGTTCCGTTCTCCACGAGGGGATTGATCCGGCGGCATATCGTGATCCCGTCGAGCTATCTCGCACAGCCGGAAACGTTGAAGATCGCCCTCGCTCACGAACTACAGCACATGCGGCGAGGTGATACCGAATGGGAAGTATTTCTTGTTATATCGCGCCCGTTATTCTTCTGGAACCCGGTGTACTTCGCGTGGAAGCATCAGTTAGAGGTCTTGCGGGAACTGGCATGTGACTCGGCTGTTCTGGAGCGGCGCGTGATTACACCGCGGGCATATGCCGACTGCCTATTGTCCGTCTGCAGACAGGCGATCACAGAGCGGCAGAAAACGGGCTCGCTTGCGCCTCGTGTACCATTTCTTGATATCGGAGGCGCCAAGGCGGGTCGCCGCAATCAGGCCACTCTCGTTCGCCGAATGACCTCGATCGTTGCGGCCCGGTCTGGCGGGGCAACGGATCGGTGCCTGTTTTGGCCGGTGCTCGTAGTTGCGGGATTCATTGTTGCGATAGGCGCAACTGCGATCCAGAGGCACGGGGATTGGAGCCACGATCGGCTGATGCTCTCCACCGTCGTCAACCTCGAGCGGATGGAAATCCGAGCAAATTCGGGGTTGAGCCTCGACGGGTTCTGAGTTCTCCGAGGAAAGTGCGATTGCAGAGCCGACTTGCCACTGGCGGTGCACTATCGATGTGCATGCCGGGCAATTTGCAGCTCGGCGCATAGGACAGCTGCCAAGATGGTCCCATGATCTTCCGTCTGCGGCCATTGCTAGGAACTTCCTACTACCTGCTTTCACCCAGATGAGCCCGTTCGTTTTCGTGGCTGGCCTGAGACCATGTTTCCGCTGGCGATCAAGCTCTGCCGCCGGTACGAACGCGACTGCTTGGAATTCACTCTAACGGATGTTTCAGGATCGGTCGAAGGAGGCACCGAAGGTATGACGGAAATCAAGTTCAGCGCGCGGGGTGTCAACGTCTATTATGGCGCCACGCACGCCATCAAGGATGTAGACGTCGATATTCAGGACAAGACGGTTACCGCGTTCATCGGGCCCTCCGGATGCGGGAAATCAACCTTCCTCCGCTGCCTGAATCGCATGAACGACGTGATCCCAATCGCCCGGGTGAACGGCGACATTCGCCTCGACGGTGAGGATATCTATGACAGACGAGTGGATCCGGTTCAGCTTCGGGCCAAGGTTGGCATGGTATTTCAGAAGCCAAACCCCTTTCCGAAATCGATCTATGACAATGTTGCCTACGGTCCGAAAATCCATGGACTTGCGAAGAACAAAACTGAACTCGACCAGATAGTAGAGCGGTCACTTCGGCGCGGTGCACTTTGGAACGAAGTGAAAGACAGGCTCGATGCCCCGGGAACCGGGCTCTCAGGTGGGCAGCAACAACGGCTTTGCATTGCGCGCGCTGTCGCAACGGAACCTGAGGTTCTCCTTATGGATGAACCCTGTTCTGCGCTTGATCCGATCGCGACAGCACAGATCGAGGAACTAATCGACGAGTTGAAGCAAAGCTACTCTTTGGTGATTGTTACACATTCGATGCAACAGGCCGCACGGGTCAGTCAGAAGACGGCTTTTTTCCACTTGGGCCACCTCGTGGAATATGGGGAAACCGGCCATATCTTCACTAACCCGGACGATCCGCGGACTGAATCCTATATTACCGGTCGGATCGGCTAGGAGCGATACGATGAATGACAGTCAGCACATATCATCTGCATTCGACCGCGATCTCGAAGCGATCCAGGCAATGATTATGAAAATGGGTGGCCTTGTGGAGGCTGGCCTTCTAGACGCCGCCAAAGCGCTCGAAACCAATGACGAAGAACTCGCAGCTACGGTCCGCCAAAACGACATGGAGATCGACGCGCTCGAAGAACTCGTGAACGAAGAAGCCGCGCGCGTGATTGCGCTACGCGCGCCAACGGCGTCGGATCTGAGAACGGTTCTGACGGTTATCAAGATCTCGGGGAACCTCGAACGCTGTGGGGATTATGCGAAGAACCTTGCCAAACGAACGAGTGTACTTGTCCAGATGCGCCCGCCGCAGGGGACGGCAACCTCGATCCGAAGGATGGCGCGCGAAGTAGAACTCATGCTGAAGGATGTCCTCGATGCTTACATCCAACGCGATGCCGATCTCGCCGAGGACGTACGCCAGCGTGATCACGAGGTCGACCAGATGTACAATGCGCTCTTCCGTGAGTTCCTGACCTTCATGATGGAGGACCCGCGCTATATCACCTCCTGCATGCACCTGCATTTCATAGCAAAGAACCTTGAGCGGGTAGGCGATCACGTCACTTCGATCGCTGATCAGGTAATCTACCTCGTTACGGGAGAGATGCCCGATGATGCCCGACCGAAGGGGGACAGGACATCATTCGCCAATCCTTCGATCGACAAGATCCCATAATGCAGGCTGATCGCCCTCTCGTGCTTGTGGTCTAGGATGAGCGGGGGCGACGCGAGGTGCTTGCTTACAAGCTTGAGGCTGAAGGGGGCGGCGTAGCTCAGGCGGAAGCAGGAGTAGAGGCTCTGCTCTTGATTGCGGATTACGGGGCGGTGGAACAGATCCGCTTCGAACCGTGCGCGGTTCGGGCTATTCACCGGGGCAGGGCCCGGAAATTTGACAATCAGGATGGCTCAAAGAGCGGCTGAATGCCTTGCTGTTCCGGCGGGCAGATAGCTATCGAAGGCCGCAGCCACCACACGCGCAAGCGGAGCCCCCCGTTTCGTCAGAGTGATCCCGGAGTCACCAACTTGGACGAGCCCGTCAGCGGCAAGGTCTTCAAGCCGCTCGGCTGCATCGGCCCACCAGCCGGGACGTGCACCGAAGTTGCGTCCTAATGCGTCGGGGTCGGCTGCCCCATCACACATGATGCGTTCGATCACTGCAGCGCGCAGGGTATCTTCTCCTTGCAACTGAAGCCCCTTCGCCACGGGCAATTCGCCAGCTTCAATCGCTCTCGCCCAAGCACCGGTTTCCGGCTGGTTCTGTATGAACCCCATCGGTGTCCGCCCGATCGACGTTGCTCCGACACCCAGAAGCGTGTCCGAAGCATCATCGGTGTAGCCTTGGAAGTTCCGGCGCAGTCTTCCTGAACGCTTTGCAACGGAAAGCCCGTCATGGGGTTTTGCGAAATGATCGATGCCGATGGCTTCATACCCGGCATCAACGATTGCGAGGGCTGCGCAGTTTGCTTGTTCGGCGCGCTCGCGCGGAGCGGGTAGCGCCGACTCCGGAATCATACGCTGGTTCTTCGCCACCCAAGGCACATGTGCGTATCCGAACAGCGCTATACGGTCTGGTGCCATTTCCGAAACTAGCCTGATCGTATCGAGTAGCTTGGCAGTCGTCTGATAGGGCAATCCATAGATCAGATCGAAGTTTATTGCATCGATACCATTGCGGCGGAACAGATCCACAGTCTCTGCCACCATCTCCGGCGGCTGGATCCGGTTTATCGCTCGCTGTACCTCCGGGTCGAACTCCTGAACCCCGAAACTTGCCCGGGTGAATCCCAGTGCAGCGAGCCGTTGGATCATATTCGGTGTCAGAGTGCGCGGGTCGCTCTCGATTGCGATTTCCGCGTCCGGCAGGAGGTCGAACGCCGCACGCACTGCTGTCATCACCCGTTCTAGATCGTCTGGTGCAAGCGCAGTCGGTGTGCCGCCACCCCAGTGCAGATGTGCCACCGACATCCGTGCCGGCAGTGCATTGGCAAGCAGGGCAATTTCGGCAAGCAACCCTTCTACATAGGCCTTCAGCGGGCCTTCGCGCTTCACCAGCTTCATGTTGCATCCGCAATACCAGCACATCTGCCGGCAGAACGGCACGTGAATGTAAAGCGAGATGGGAGCATCGGGGTTCAGCTTCTTGAGCCAGCCCTGGTAGACATCCTCTGAGAAACCCCTCTGAAACTGAGGCGCCGTCGGGTAGCTCGTGTATCGCGGAGTTGCAATGCTGGCATAGCGTTCAACGACGGGATCCATCGACAGGCCTCGCGGGACAGGACGTTCAGGTTCCTTAATCCTGCCCTGAACCAGCGGAGACGCCCTTGATGCGGATCAAACTTTCTTCGGTGCTGTCAAAGCCGTTTGAGCACCTCATCCGCGATCATGCCGCTCACGCGAACATTGCTGTCCTCTGTAACTCCGGCGATATGCGGGGTTAGGATGAGGTTTTGCAGACCTTCGAATTTTCTTGCAGATGTTGCCGTCAGTGGCTCTGATTCGAAGACATCGAGGGCCGCGCCCGAAAGATGGCCCGATCTCAGGGCGTCACATAGGGCTGTCTCGTCGACGATTCCGCCGCGTGCGGCATTGATCAGAACAGACCCTGCGGGCATACGCGCCAGCATGCCCGCATTGATAATGTGGTGCGTCGCGTCCGTTAGCGGCACATGCAGACTCAGAACCTCTGACGTTGATATCAGTTCGTCGAGATCCATTCGCTCGGTGCCTGCCCAGGCCGGGTCATCTGCGGAAAGATATGGGTCGTACCCTGCTACCGTCATCCCGAGAGGAAGCGCAAGGCGCGCCGTTTCCTGTGCGATCGCTCCAAAACCCACCAGCCCAAGTCGGCGCCCCCGCACTTCGCGACCGGCACCGCAAGTGCCCCTGGGCCATGCTCCCGACATCATCTCGTCACGGGCCATATAGGCGTCGCGTAACAGGATCAGGGCGTTTGTAACGACATACTCTGCGACCGAAAGCGTATTCGCACCAGTGGCAGGGATAACCTCAATGCCGCGCGCCGCACAGGCATCGAGATCGATGTTGTCTAGACCGACGCCAAGCCGTCCGACCATTTTCAGGTCAGGCGCTTCGGCGATTAACTCCGCCGTCACTCGGGTGCGATTTCGCACGATAAGGGCCTGAACGCCGGGCATCATAGCCCGAATGTCACCCTGACGATCGGCGAGATCCGGCACGTACCGGGTGGAATGAGCGGAAGAAAGGCGCTCAACGGCAGCCTCATCCATGAACTCGGTGATCAGGATCATCTCTGGATCTTTCTGTTTTCGTGGTGGGAGAGGCTCAGAGTTCGACGATGGGTAGGTCCAGCGTCCCGGCGAGGCCGCGCAGCGCCGCGCGATGGTCCCCATAGGCAAGCGCTAGATGATGCTCGAGCCCGCACCCGATGAGCTTCTCCAGAACGTCGCGAACGGGACGCTCGAAACGAAGCACTCCGGACGTGCCTGAGAAGGACAGGGGGCGTTTCAGCATCTCGGCCCGCCCCAGAACCATGCGAGGCTGGCCAAACGCTTGACTGACACGAAGAAGCGTAATCGGGCCTGGCTTCAGAGGGAACTGGTAGAGAAGCGGCATTTTGCGGTTCGAGTGAAGGGTTGCCACTGGCTCGATAGAAGGGTCGCACATCGATGCTGGCGCTTGGCCACAATGCCAGACAACTCCGGTGTCGTCTTCGGCATCCATGTCGACAAGGTCGGTCAGAAAGACCGGTGCGTCTGCCGCGGCTAGAAGCGCAAGCTGCGTGAGCGCGCCGTATACGTCAGCCTCGCACGCACAGGGTCTTCGTGCTTCCCCCATCATTGCTGCGGGCCCGCAGACCGCGCCACCGTACTCCGTGAATGCCTCGGGCCAGCAGCGGATGGCAAAGGCATCGTAGCCCTTTCCGTCGGCCAGCCCGTCAAGGGCGAGTTTCAGCCGCAGCGATCTATCCAGTTCTTCCTGATCGACGGTGTCGAGCCCGATGATCCAGGGTGCCAACGCCTCCCTGAGCCGGGTCGAGGCCTCGGCAGAGGCCGAGCGCGCTGCATCGAACAGCGGCGGAAGTTCCATCTCATCCACTTCGACGCCTGCGAGCATTTGCAAGGCGCCCTTGTCATAGGCACAGGTGTCAAATCCGGCCGGGTGGGCGCCGATGCGGGCGATACGCTGTCCCGAGAGAGTCTTGGCGATCCGCTGGCCTTCCGACGTTGCGATTGGCGGACGTGCAGGTTCAATAGGTTTCACCGTGCGAGCGCCGCCGATGAGGTCTTCAAGCGCGGCTCCTACGCTGCCTTCCGGATCGGCATAAAGCCAGCCGAAGCTGCGATCTCGGAGACTCAAGGCGTGTGAGGCAAGATTCAATCCGCAGAACGAATTCAACCGCAAGCGATCTCCGGTTCTGGGTTCCGGTGTAGACCAGATGAGAAGAGGCTGGTCGAACGTCGCTGCTACATCGCAGGTTATCCTGGCATCCGTAAAGCTGACCTGCAGGATCAAGATTTTGTCGGGTTGCGCAGCTTTCAGTTCATCCATCGCCGCTCGGGCGCTGTCGTCGTCAAGCAGAAGCGTCCTTGGCCCCGCCGTTTCATGGCAGGTTGTGTCGATATGGGCGAGCATGGCGTCGAGCTTTTGCTGCGCGAAAACCATATCGAAGGTCGGTCGGCCGAGCGGAAGCAGTCCAAGTTTCATAAGCATCTCTCAGTGGCAGCGGAACGGAGCTTCCGTGGGTTTAGTATTGCCTCAGGTAGTGTCATAGTCGGCGGTTCTCCAGGAAGCCCTGAAGGGCGGGCCGTGTCGGTGATCCTGCGCGCCCGCCCGGTACCGTACATTTCAACGCAGCGGCGGCACTCGCGAAGCGTACGGCCTCGGCTTCGGTTTGCCCTTCTCCAAGAGCGAGCGAAAATGCGCCGTGCCAGATGTCGCCGGCCCCCAATGTGTCCTTCACTATGACATTGAAGGCAGGCATGTGGGCGGTCCTATCGTCGGTCGTGTACCAGACACCTTTCTCCCCGTCGGTCACGCAGGCCCAGATTCCGTACCGAATTGAGACCTCGCGCAACGCATCTTCAAGTGCCGATTGGGGATAGAGAGAGGCAAGGCCCCGACGCGAGAAAGCTGCGTGGGTCGCGTTGTCGAGAAGCCCGTCGGGGATCGGCGCTTCACCGTCTATGATGCCGGGAACTCCTCGCGATCTCGCAAAAGCGAGACCGGCCCGTGCGAGTTCTGACCTGCGAGTGTCGACGAGAACCGCCGCGACCGCGCCAAGATTGTCAAACCAGTCTGTTTGCGGGGCCATCGGCGTCCCCCGATAATTGACAATCTGCCGCTCGCCTGCGTGGTCCACAAGAACCGATGAATAGGATGATCTTGCGCCCGGTACAGGCGATATGCCGCTTATGTCGACGCCCTCCGCAGCAAGATCTTCGAGAACAAGCCTGCCGACCGGATCGTCTCCAAGGTCAGCGGCAAGGATGGCCTTTCCTCCGAGACGCGCGACTGCAACCGCGGCATTGGCCGCGCATCCTCCTCCGACGATCGACGTGTCATGCGCCACGTACTTCTCCGCCGTCCGGGGAAACTCCTCGACTTCGAATACGAAGTCGAGAACCGCGATTCCGGCGCAGAGTACACTCGTCATGTCGCTTCATTCCTCCCGCGATCTCGCGGTGATGCCGGCAAGGACGCGAGACCGTTATTCCCAACCGTCGCGTGGGGCACAAGGGGCAGGAGGCATGTTTACCTCACCGTTGAAATCTGGCCTTAATGGCAATGATCCAGGCGGGCGGTGCTTGCTTGGAGGCTTGGCTCCGAACCAATGGAGTTGGTATGGAAGGCGGGCGCAAAGAGTGACGACAAAACAAGACACTACGGGAGGAACTTAGATGAGATTTGGAACCAGCCTTCTTGCGGCTGCCTTTGTTGCCGTGGCCGGTATGGCTGCTGCCGAAGATTTTCCGAAGGGAAGCGTGGATTACGTAATCCCGTTCGGCCCCGGCGGTGAGTCGGATATCACGGCCCGTTTTCAGCAGCCTTTCTTCGAAAAGATCTACGGCGAACAACTTGTCGTTTCTTACAAGCCTGGTGGCGGCGGTGCCGTTGGGTGGGCGCAGCTCAACAGCATGGCCGGAGATGGCTCCGTGATCATGGGGATCAACCTGCCCCATATCATCATCAAGCCGCAGCAGGGCGATGTGGGCTTCCAGACAGAAGATCTCGCTGCCGTCTACATGTTCCACTACACGCCTGACGCAATCGTGGTGAAGGCCGACAGCCCTTTCCAGACCCTCGAGGATCTAGTGAGTTTCGCGAAGGACAACCCCAGGCAGGTTATCTTCTCGGGCTCGGGCAAGGGTTCGGCCAATCATCTTGCACAGGTCGCCTTTGATGGTGCGGCGGATATCGAGACAACCTACGTCTCGTTCCAAGGCACCGGGGCATCCGTGACGGCGCTTCTGGGGGGGCAGGTTTCAGCTGCCTGGGGCTATACCACCGTGGGCGCAGCGCAGGGCGATGCGGTTCGCATGCTCGCTGTTGCGATGGAAGAGCGTCACCCGGCCTTCCCGGATGTGCCGACATTCAAGGAACTCGGGTATGATCTCGTTTCCGGTGCCTATCGCGGCATTGCGGTGCCGAATTCCGCGTCCGAGGAAGTGCGCCAGCAGGTCTCTGATGCGATCGAGGCGATCAATGCCGATCCGGATTTCCAAAAGCAGATGATCGATGGTGGTTTCGCACTGGTTGATGTCGGCTACGGCGAAGAGATGGATGCTTTCCTTTCGGAGAAGGCCACCGGCTACATCTCCGCGGCAAAGGCCGCTGGCATCATCGAGTAGGAACCAACTCACCTGACGCGCGCGCCCGGAGCGGGCGCGCGCAATCGCAGGGCTCCCGGGGGACAGATGTTCGATTTTCTGATCGCGGCGGTTTCGCCGCTGAACCTGATGCTTGCCCTGTTGGGCGTCGCGGCCGGCACGATTATCGGATCGATCCCCGGTCTGACCGCAACAATGGCTGTGGCGGTACTTGTTCCGCTGACATTCACCATGTCCCCGGATAGCGCCCTGATCCTTATGGGGGCGATCTATACCGGCGCGATCTATGGCGGCGCTTATGCCGCGATCCTTTTGAACACGCCTGGCACTCCGTCCGCAATTGCAACGACGTTCGACGGCTACCCGATGGCCAAGCGTGGGGATGGCGACCTTGCGGTGTCTATCGCGTGTCTTGCCTCGGTGATTGGCGGGCTTGTCGGGGCGCTCGCACTTCTGCTCTTGGCGCCCCCCCTTGCAGAAGCAGCGCTTGCCTTCGGTCCGGTTGAGTATTTCTGGCTCGCCGTCTTCGGCCTGTCGCTCATCTCGGCTCTCTCAAGCGGTGACTTCTTCAAGGGCGTGATCGGGGCCTGCTTCGGGCTCCTGATCGCGATGATCGGAATCTCGGAGACGAGCGCTGAAGTCCGCTTCACTTTCGGTTCGAATACGCTGCTCGGTGGGGTGGAAACGGTCTCCGCTCTCATAGGGTTATACTGTATTCCGGTGCTGATCGATCTGGTGGCCACGCCAGATCGGCATCTCAAGATGCCAGAAGGCAAGCGTGGCTTCCGCCTCTTCGAAGCCGTGGGTGTCGTGCTAAAGAACAAGATCAACGTGATCCGCAGTTCGGTGATCGGCACGATGGTCGGCGCATTGCCGGGGGCGGGCGGGTCGATCGCAGGGCTGGTCGCCTATTCCGAAGCCCGCCGCAGCGGCAAGGGCGACGAGAAGTATGGCGAGGGTAATCCGGGCGGCATCATCGCAACTGAATCCGCCAACAATGCCACCGTAGGGGGCGGATTCATCCCGACACTTGTCCTCGGAATCCCCGGCACTCCGCCAGATGCGGTGATCCTTGGTGCGCTTCTCGTTCAGGGTGTGCGCACGGGGCCGTCCCTTTTCGCGGACGGGGCAAGCATCGTCTACACCTTCATTTTTGGGCTGTTGCTGGCGACGATTCTGATGCTTCCGGTGGGCCTTCTGATCGGGCGCTTTGCCTATCGCGCGATCGTGCAGGCGCCAAAGGCCGCACTTGTGCCTGTCGTCGCCTTCATGACGGTGATTGGGGCTTTCGCGATCCGCAACAGCATCTCCGACATCGCGATCATGATCGTGCTTGGCGTGATCGGCTGGATCGCCGGCAAGCGTGGCTTCTCCGCTTCGCCGATCGTTCTGGGTCTCATACTCGGGCGGATCGCAGAGCAGGGCTTCGTCCAGAGTTGGACGATCGGGGATGCAATCGGCAACCTTTGGGGGCAGTTCTTCGGCCGGCCTCTCTCGCTGGCGATCATCGCGCTTACGGTGCTGACCTTCCTCTACCCATTCTGGCCGCGCATCATTGCGCTCTTCACAAAGCGCACTTCCGAAGAACATGGGGAACGTCCGGCACTGGCATCTGGCAAGGCCGTTGTCCGGGATCTTCTGGGTTTCGCGGCATTCGCGGTTATCGGGACAATTGCAATGCGCCACACGGCAACACTGAATCCCGAAGCGGCCGTCTTCCCGCGAACCATCGCGATGGCAATGCTGGTCTTTGTCGCTTTGGCCGTGGTGCGGCTGTTCTTGACACGACGGGTAACGGAGGAACGCGTCGCGGGGTCGCCTTTACGGATGGTGTCGGTCCCGCTCCTGATGCTCGGCGCGGTGTTGGCCTTACCGGTCCTCGGCTTCGAGATTGTCGCTGCTCTCTTGGGGGTCACGTTGATTTTTCCCGCACAGCATGATCGCTTCACAGGCCGTGGCTGGGTGATCCTCGTCGGAGGCGTCATTGTCGTCACGCTCGGCGTCACTCTTCTTTTCAGCGAAGGTTTGGGCGTGCCGCTGCCTTAGGCGCCCAAGTCTCCCGACTTCGCTTTTGCAAGGACTTCTGCAAGAACCGATACGGCCAACGTTCCGGCATCTCGCGCCGAAGGGATCAGCCCAACGGGCCCGTGAAGCCGGGCGCGCTGATCTTCCGGCACACCCATACCTTCAAGCATCAGCAGGCGGGCATCCCGTGCCCGCTGGCTGCCTTGCGCCCCGATGTAGAAGGCAGGCGTCTTCAGTGCGCCTTCGAGGATCGGCGGCTCCCAATCATGATCGTGAAAAAAGAGGATGATCGCGGTCAGCGCGTCTGCGTTCAGATCATCTGGAAACGTCTGGCTCACAAGGTGCTGCGTCTCGCATCCGTCTGCCGCCCCATGCGCGAGGGTTTCATGGTCGGGCGAAAGCAACAGATTGGGATAGCCGGCCGATTGAACAAGCCCTGCAAACGTGCTGGCCTCCGGGCCTTTGCCAAAGACGAGAAACCGGATTGCAGGGTCGAACCTCACGGTCAGCATATCGCCAATACGCCCGGTCGAGCCAGGCTCCGTGACTGTCATGGCACCGGTCGTCACATTAACCGAAAGGCCGCATGGAACCCGTGCCGCGCGCCTGCGTGAAAGCTCTGAAAGAGCCTTCCGGTCCGGCGCGGGGATCAGCAAGATATCAAGCCCACCTCCGCAGGGAAGCTGGATGTCCACGAACGGAGAGCCTCTGCCATATCGGATCAGCTTCGTCTTGCCTGCATCTCGGGCAGCCAGTGCATGAAGTGCGATATCCGACTCGACGCAACCCGAAGAGAGCGTACCCACACGATCATGCGGCCCGATCACGGCCATCGTCGCACCAACTGGGCGGTAGGACGGTCCTTCGACCCCTGCGATGATCGCAAGTACGGCACCATCGCCAGCCTCGAGCACGGCGTCGATTGGGTCCTGCCGCAAATGAGTCCTAGGGTTTTGCACGGGGAGAAAGCTCCTTGCGTTAAGCGCTGTCTAACATGCGCCCTCTGGATCCACTCGGCAAGGGTTGGTCAGCTTCGGCCATCCTGTGCCGCCTCCAGTCGTGCCCAGTCGAAAGTTACGCCGATCCCGGGCGCATCGGGCGCAACCGCAAGGCCATTTTCAAGCCGAAGAGGTCGGGTCGTATGGCGATCGATGGGAAAGCTATGGATTTCAAGCCAACCGGCCTTTCCCTGGCAGAGACAAGGCTCACATGAAGCTCCTGCATTCCGTGGCTGTACACCGGAACTCCATGAGCCTCGGCCAGCTCAGCAACCCGAAGCCAGCCGGTTATGTCACCGCAATTTTAAGCACCGGGCTTAATGTAGGAAAGTTGCGCGTCGGCAAGCGCGTTCTCGAATTCATGGGTCGTATGCAGGTTCTCGCCCATTGCGAGCGGCACTCCCGTTTCGCGGGCGATCCTGCCAAATCCGTTGTAGTCATCGGGTATGTTCGGCTCCTCGAATCAGAGAATGTCGAAGGCCCGAAATCCACGCGCCGCACTGATGGCTTCGTCAACTGTCCTCGAGTATTTCGGGTCAACCATGAAGGCGCGGTCGGATCCAGATGTTTTCCGCACCGCCTTTGCACGGGCCATGTCATCGTCAAGCGACGGGCGGCCAACCTTGATCTTCACGGCCTCTACCCCGCCATAGAGATAGCCTTCCGTCTGCCGTATCAGCTTTTTGAGCGGGACGTTGAAGTCTATCCCGCCTGTATACGCCTTGCATCGGTCGGCTGCACTGCCGGTCAATTGTTGCAGTGAAAGACCCTCGCGTTTTCCGCGCAGATCCCAAAGCGCAATGTCGACCGCCGTAATCGCGACTGAGACGATCCCACCCCGACCGACGTATTGCAAGTGCCACTGCATCGCGTCGTTGACAGATCCAACCTCCGCACCGTCTCGCCCGATAAGAAATGGCGCAAGATCACCCTTGATAATCGCAATGATCGCGATGCCTCCTCTCCCCCCGGTATAGGTGTATCCGGTGCCATTGGATCCATCCGAAAGATGAACGGTCACGGTAACATTCTGGAAATGCGTGCGATCGCCGTGCTTGGCGTCCGTCAAAACCTCGTCGAGCGGTACACTAATGAGCCGGGCATAAACTGAGCGGATCGTGTCCATCCCGCTGCTCTAGAGAGTAGAGGCGAGATTTCGCAAAGCGTCCGTCAACCGCCGCATTGTCGCGATCGTATCGTGAAAACCCGGGCGCTTGGAGAGCGTCGCCTCGTCCATATAAAGCTTCCGGTTGATCTCCACCTGAAGGCTGTGGCGTCCATCCTCAGGCCGACCGTGACGGCGGACGAGTTCCATTCCTTTGTAGGGGTCGTTTACCGAAACCGAAAACCCTTCGCCCCTCAGAAGATCCACCACGCATTCAAGCAACGCTGGCGCACAGGTCGTCCCTTCCCGGTCGCTGATCACGAAATCGGGGCGAGGCACGGGGCCATCCTCCGTCGTGATGTCGCCCATGCTGGCCATTGAATGGCAATCGATATGTATGACGCGCCCGAACGCGGCATGGCGTGCGTCGATCACCTTGGCAAGCGCGTTGTGATAGGGGCGCCAGTATCCTTCGATCCTCTCCCTCACCTCGTCCGGTAAAAGCTTGCGGTCGTAGACTGGTCCGAACGCCTTCATATCGCGCCAGATTAGGCCCACGCCTCGCTCAGTGGTCTTGAAGCTTGCATTGACCGGGCCGGTCCATTCGCCCTCTACAAGCGACAGGTCGATGTCGTCTTCGTTTCGGTTCGGGTCGATGAAGACGCGTGGAAAGAGCGCATGAACGAGCGTACCGCCAAATTCCGTGACATGGGCGAAGATCTCGTCGATATGCGCATCTTCCGATCGGCGTAGCGTCATACGATCAATAGCGTGGTCGAAGGTCTCGGGGTAGATCGAACCAGAATGCGGACTGTCGAACACAAGCGGCGCGATATCTTCTGCAGGCTCTGCGATTGCGACGGGTTGCATCAGGTATTTGTCCAATGATGGCAGGCGACATGCCGGGTTCCGGAGATCGCCTCGATTTCGGGGGGCGCCGACTTGCAGAGGTCCGTGGCGAGGGGGCAACGCGGATGGAAGTGGCAGCCGGGCGGTGGATCGAGGGGCGAGGGGATCTCGCCGACGATCGGCTCAAATTCGCGATTGCGCTGGTCGAGCCGCGGGGCCTCCGGAAGAAGCGCCTTGGTGTAGGGGTGCCTGGGTGCCGCAAAGAGTTCTTCGGTCGACGCCGTCTCAACGATCCGCCCAAGATACATGATCGCAACCCGATCGGCGATATGCTCGACCACGCTGAGATCATGGCTGATGAATAGATACGTGAGGCCGAGTTCTTCCCGAAGATCCATGAAAAGGTTCAGAACTTGGGCTTGGATCGAAACGTCGAGCGCAGCGATCGCCTCGTCGCAAACAAGGAACTTCGGGTTCACGGCAAGGGCGCGCGCAATGCCGATCCGCTGCCTCTGCCCACCGGAAAACTGGTGTGCATAACGTCGCTTCAATGATGGGTCGAGCCCGACCTTCCGCATAACTCCGTCGACGTAATCTGGGATCTCGCCTGCAGGAACGAGCCCATGCACGCGGGGGGCCTCGCCGATGATGTCCTCCACACGCATACGGGGGTTGAGTGAAGCAAACGGATCCTGAAAGATCATCTGGATTGCGAGCGTGGCCTCGCGCCGTTCCTGCGAGGTCATTTGCGCGATGCTTTTGCCCTCGTATCGGATCTCTCCCTCGGTGGCACCATGAATGCCCGCGACGACGCGTCCGAGAGTGGACTTTCCGCACCCCGACTCTCCCACGAGACCAAGCACCTCCCCTGGTGCAATCGAAAGGTTCACGCTGTCGACGGCATGAACTGTCTCCTCGCGGATATCGGCGCCGAGGCGCGCCGCGATCTTTCCAGCAACATCAAGCCGTTTGACAAAGCGCTTGGACACGCCGTCGATTTCGAGGATCGGTGCGCTCATGTCTCGACGGTCTCGACTTGAGGATGCATGCACCGAATGCGCCGTCCTGCGAGATCCCGGATCGCAGGTTCCGTTTTGCATGCGTCGCTTGCCCGCCGACAGCGGGGGGCAAAGGCACAGCCTTCAGGCAGTGCCAGCATGTTGGGCGTCATCCCCTCGATCTGGTAAAGCCTCTGCCCCCGGCTGTTCGCGGTCGGCACGGATCCCAACAGACCTATGGTATAGGGGTGAAGGGGCCGATCGATGACGTCGTCCGTGCCTCCCTGCTCGACGATCCGCCCCGCGTACATCACCGAGATGCGGTCCGCGAGACCCGCGACCACTGCAAGGTCATGGGTGATCCAGATCATCGCCGTGCCCGTCTGCCGCGTGAGCTTCTGAGCTTCGTGGATGATCTGTGCCTGAATCGTGACGTCGAGCGCAGTTGTCGGCTCGTCAGCGATGATAAGATCGGGGCGGTTGAGGAAAGCGATGGCGATCGCCACGCGCTGCCGCATGCCGCCTGAAAGCTGGTGCGGATAGGCGCGAAGACGCTCCTCCGGGGATGGGATCCCAACGAGGCCGAGGGCATCACGGCTCCTTGCCCAGGCGTCTGCCTTCGAGACATCTTCATGCGCAGTGATTGCTTCGATCATCTGCGTATCGATCCTGAGAACCGGGTTCAGCGTCATCATCGGGTCCTGAAAGATCATTGCGATCTTGTTGCCCCGCAAAGCCTGAAGCTGCGACTCTGGTGCGCTTGCCAATTCCGTTCCGTTGAATCTGATCGATCCCTCCACGATCCGGCCCGGCGGATCGATGAGGCCTAGGATCGAAAATCCGGTGATCGACTTGCCGGATCCCGATTCCCCAACAAGCCCCATCACCTCGCCTCGGGCCACCGAGAAATCGACGCCGTCCACGGCCTTCACCACGCCTGCACGCGTGAAGAAATGCGTCTTGAGACCCGAAACCTCGAGCGTCGCGGTCATTTCTTGAGCCTCGGGTTCAGAACGTCACGGAGCTGGTCACCCACGAGATTGATCGAAACGACCGTGAAGAGAAGTGCGAGACCGGGGAAGACGGAAATCCAATACCGTCCGGAAAGCATGTACTCGAACCCGTTCGCGATCAGCACACCAAGTGATGGTTCCGTCTGCGGAAGGCCGACGCCGAGGAACGACAACGTCGCTTCCAGCGATATCGCGCTGGCTGTCTGCACCGTGCCGACGACGATCAGCGGGGCAAGGCAATTCGGCAAGATATGACGAAAGACGATCCGGGCATTGGACAGGCCTAGGCATTGCGCGGCCTCGACATATTCCTTGCGCCGCTCGACGAGGGCTGTTCCCCGAACCGTTCGTGCGTAATACGCCCACTGCGCCACGACGAGGGCCAGTACGATCTTGTCGATCCCCTTGCCCAGCATCGCCACGAGCATGAGCGCCACAAGGGCGGCGGGAAACGACAGCTGCAGATCAACGATCCGCATGATTATGTTTTCGGTGCGGCCCCCGATATATGCGGCGAGAAGGCCGATCGCCATGCCAATGACCAGAGCGATCAGCCCGGCGGTCACGCCGACAGAAAGAGAGATGCGCAACCCATACAGGATCGCCGAGTAGAGATCGCGCCCCGCGCCATCTGAACCAAGCCACATTGTATACCCGGCAAAGGCTTTTTCGCCTGGGGCGAGACGCGCGTCGAGAACGTCAACCTGGCCAAGATCATAGGGGTTCTGGGGCGTGATTATTGGGGCGAGGAGCGCAAGCGTGACGATCGTGACCAGCAGGATAAGCGCGGCAGTCGCGATCTTGCTTTCGAAGAATTCCGACCGAAACCGCTGGAAGGGTGTCTCGACCCGCGATGCAGGTACTTCTGCCGCAACCTGGCTCGCAACCTCGCTCATGAGCCTTGATCCTGAAGCCGCACTCTCGGGTCGAGGATCGAATAAAGGATATCGACGACGAGGTTTATGAGAACGAAGAACAGAACGATGATCATCAGATAGGCGACCACGACGGGCCGATCGAGCTGAAGGATCGCGTCGATCAGAAGCTTGCCCATTCCGGGCCAGGCAAAGATCGATTCCGTTACAACCGAGAAAGCGATCAGGCTGCCGAATTCCAGCCCGAGAACGGTCACCACCGGGATAAGGATGTTCTTCATCACGTGAACGAAGATGATCCGCCGGATCGACAGCCCCTTCGCGCGCGCGAATTTCACATAGTCCTGGCTCATCGCTTCGCGCACCCCGGCGCGAGTCAGGCGAATGGTGAGAGAGATGTTCGTCAGCGCGAGGTTCAATGCCGGAAGGAACACGTGGGACAGGCCATCCCAGGTGGCCAGGCTCGTCTCAATCCCTAACACGACAGCCGTGTCACCGCGTCCCGTCGATGGAAGCCAGCCGAGTTGAACCGCAAATATCATGATCAGCATCAAGCCAACCCAGAAGGTTGGCAAAGAAAAGCCGAGGATCGAGCTTGCCATGATCGTCTTTGATACCCGGCTTTCCGGATAAAGCCCTGCATAAAGCCCAAGCGGGATGCCAAGGAGTATAGAAAGAAATAGCGACGTCAGAGCCAGTTCCATCGTCGCCGGCATATGATGGAGAATCAACCGAAGCGCTGGCTCGCCGAAGATGAAAGAGTTGCCGAGATCGCCCTGCGCTGCTCCCTTGAGAAACAGCCAGTACTGCTCGAGGATCGGGCGGTCGAGGCCAAGCCGCTGGATTGCCGCTTCGATATCTGCCTGGTCGGCATCTGGGCTGACCAGCATGTAAACCGGGTCGCCGATGACGTTAACGCCGAAGAACACGATCACCGACATCAGGAACACCACGATCAGCGCCTGAAGCATCCGGCGAATGGCAAATACGGTCATTGTTCAGGCGCCCCGGGAAAAGCAGCCCGGGCCATCGCGTGGCCCGGGCCCTTTGGCATCATTCTTTCACGACACCCATGACGAGCGTGTACTCGTCGGTGCGCGGAATGTAGCGAAGGCCCTTCTTAGCGGCCCAGGTGTTGACCTGGAAATGCGTCGGGATGATCGCGACATTCTCGATTGCCATCTCGGTTGCCTCGGCCAGAAGCGCCTGACGCTTGTCGTCGTCAACGGTGCGCAGCGCTTCTTCGATCTTGGCATCGATCACGGGATCGGAGTGGCGACCACGGTTCGATGAACCAAAGCCGGCATCCTTGTCGTAGGAGTGGATCAGGGATTTCAGAGGCGAAGAGGCTTCCCCCGAACCTGCACCCCAACCAACGAGGATGAAGCTGAACTCGGGAAGGCCCTCGGGGCTGCCGGACGAGGCGCGACCGAAATAGACCGAACGCGGCATGGTCTCAACCGCGGTCTGGATACCCACGCGGGTCAGCATCTGCCCGATCGCCTCCGCGATCTTGGCGTCGTTGATATAGCGGTCATTCGGCCCATGTATCGTCAGCTGAAAGCCGTCGGGATAGCCTGCTTCGGCCATAAGTGCCTTCGCGCCCTCCGGATCGTATGCGACCGGCTGCAGCTTTTCAGAGACGCCGAAAAATCCATCGGGCAGAAGCTGCCCGGCACTGATCGCGACGCCTTCCATCACACGATCGACAATTGCGTCACGGTTGATCGCCATGCTGATCGCTTTCCTCACCCTCTGGTCGAGAAGCGGGTTCTTGATGTCCTCGCCATTCGGACCCTTCACAAAGGGAGAATTCTCGCGGAACTGATCAAGATGAAGGTAGATTACACGGTTGGACACACCCTGGCTCAGCTGGATGTCGTCGTTCGCTTCCAACGTCGCGATGTCCGTCGTCGGCACGCCGGAAATCATGTCAACATCGCCTGCCAGAAGGGCTGCGACACGCGAGGGGCCGGATTTGATCGGGCGGTACTCGACTTCCGTCCAGATCGGCTTCTCGCCCCAGTAGTCTTGGTTGATCGCCAAAGTGATCGACTCACCCGGCTTGTAGTCGACGAACTTGTAGGGGCCCGTCCCCACAGCGGCGGTACCTGCGTTGAACTCCTCCGTCGTGCCCCCGCAGCCCACGCTGTCTGAAATGATTGGGATGGTCGACACGTCATTGCCCATCAACGGATAAGGCTCCGCCGTCTTGAAGTGCACCGTGTAATCGTCTATTTTCTCGAGCGTTTTGCCCTTTGTATAGGTGCCGTAACCCGAAGGCGAATTTGGCACATTCGGTGCACGCTCGAACGTGCAGATCACATCGTCAGCATTGAAATCAGTGCCATCGTGAAACTTGACGCCCTCGCGCAGCTTGAACTCCCAAGTCAGGTCGTCGATCGGTTTCCATGAGACCGCGAGGCCCGGCGAAAGCCGCTGCTTATCGTCCTGTGCGATCAGCCGATCGAATATATGAACCGAAAGGGCGTTGTTGGGCCCGAGGTTATGGAAGTGCGGATCGATCGATGTCGGCTCGGAAGCGAGCCCGATGGTGATCTTCTCTGCGGTAGCTGCCCCTGCACCAAGTGCCAGAACGCTCGCCGCCACCGCGAATGCGGTTGTGACATGCTTCATAATAAGTCTCCCTGTGGGTCACGAGCGTGTCATTCGCCAAGCAAGGGCGTGCCCGCGTTACCGCCTGCCATGCTATTGGCAGCTTTCGGCATTGCCAACGAATAATCCTATGCGATTCTGCATACCTCAATTCCATATCGATGGATGGCGTTGGCCCTCCGGGCGGGAAAGGGTGGGACCATGAGTGGAAACAGACACAGGCTTCGCGAACTCGAAGCGCTCCGAGCCCTCGTAACGACCGGGACGACCGTGGGTGCGGCACGACGGCTTGGCATCTCGCAATCCGCCGTCAGTCGTGCCCTCGCTCAACTTGAGGGGCGGGTCGGACGCACGCTCTTCATTCGTTCCTCAGGCCGGATCACCCCGACGGCAGAGGGGCTGAAGCTGAACGACAGGCTCGATCCCCTGTTCGCGACACTCGCGGAAATCGAGGGCACCGATTGGGCGGGTCAAGACGACGAACCGTTGCGCCTGATTGTGCCGCCGACACTCGCCCACCACTTCATAATCTCGCGCGTGGCGAACTTTCTGAAGCGCAACCCCGGACGCCGGGTGCAACTCGACATCCAGGCTACAGACGTTCTGGTGTCGGGTATTCTCGATCTCCGATACGACCTTGGCCTGACCAGCGCGATGATCCAGCGTGCCGGTGTCAACCTTCTGCCTTGGAGGACGTCCAAGGTGGTTTGCGCCGTGCCAAAGGGTCATCATCTCGGTGAACTCAAGATCGTCCGGCCGGAGGATTTGGAGGGGGTCGAAATGATAGAGTTCCTGAGGCGCCTTGGCACCCGATCGATCACCGAACAAATCTTCGCGCGCGTCGGGGTAAGGCCACGGCCGGTGGCGGAAACTGCTACGAATATGGCTGCGCTGGAGTTGGTGCGCGAGGGTCTGGGGGTTGCCGTACTTAATCCTTTTCCCCTTTTGGTCGACGGGTTCGAAGGGGTCGAGATCAGGCCCTTCGATGCCCCCATCGTCTACCGGACGAGTTTCGTCCTTCCCGCCGGTCGGCCAGCAACCGAAGTCGCGCGACAGTTCATGCGCTTCGTCAAACTGACGACACCGCAAGACACGTTGTCGGAGCCGGTCTGAATGAACGGCTGTCCCAGATCCTTATCAGCGATTCCAGTTCGTGTCGGGATCCAGGGGGTAAGAAGGACGCGGCAGATGTTGGAACGGCCAGCGCTCCAGTATCGGGCTCGTCAGACCCATCGTGTCGATCTCATGGATCTGCTCGGGCTTGAACCAAAGGTCGAAACCAGCGCGGAAATGACCTCGAGATTTCACCACGACTGTCCGCGCGGCGGAAATGTCGAGGCCGAGCATGTGGAAGAACACCGGATCAGCGGTTTGCGAACGATCGGAAATGACGACCACCGTGATCCCACCTATCCGAAGCGCGGCCGTAGGGCCGAGCGTCAGCCGACGTCCGCCGAAAAGCCCGCGTTCTCCGGTGACATGCCCGTCGCCAAGCGCCACGACCTCTGCTTCCGCCATCAGCGGCCTATCCCATTGCGCCCATGTGTCGGTGCCGTGAGTTCGGTTGAAATGCGCGGTGAACCGGGCGCCGATGCCGAGTTCGTGGGCCTCATTCGCCAATTCGGGATCGTGGAAGGAGCCATAGAGAACGCCTTCGGCGCGCGCGTCAATCAGGGCCTCCAGAAGCTCCGTCGTGCGTCCCGATCCGCCGCCGCCGGGATTGTCACCAGCGTCGGAGAAGAGAACCGGAGGGTCCTCGGTCGCCGTGGCCATCTCCGCAGCATCGGAAACCGAGCGAAGGCGCCGCGTGAAACGCTCGCGCATCTTCCAGGCCAGCTCGCCGATCTCGCGCGCCAGCGTATCGGCCGCTTGTGCGTCCTCTCTTGCCGTCACGACTACGGCGATCCCATTCTCCGGCACATCGGAAAAAACGAAGTTGCCGAAGATCGATACGTTCAGGATTGCCGCGGCCATTTCGGCCTGCCGGCGCTGACCGTAGTTGATGAGATCGCCATAGGGTCCTTCGGCGGTAAGAAGTGTAACGGAGGCGGGCGCAATCGGCGGCTTGCACAGTGCCACACAGGGGCGCCTGCCGGACGCGATGATGCGACGCAGAGAGAAGGCGGCTTCCTCGCCCCTCTCAATCATATCGACATGCGGGTTCGTGCGGTAACCCACGATCAGATCGGCGGCGTCGACCATGCGGGCAGAGACATTCGCGTGAAGATCGAGTGTGGCGACCATGATCGCATCGGGCCCTGCCGCTGCGCGCAGGCGAGCGAAGATCTCACCATCCGGATCGTGCAGGTGCTCGGCCACCATTGCGCCGTGGTTGCAAATGTAAACCGCGTCGACTGGCCCGGTGGCTCGAAGTCGGTCTTCCATAATCGTGACCGCGCGCTCGAAGACATCGCGTTTCACCGGGCCCGCGGGATGGCTCGCCGCCAGAAGAAGCGGGCAGGGGCTCCATCGCCCAGTTGCATCCATCGCACGAACGAAAGCCGCACATTCCGCCGCGAGCGCCGGCGTCTTGGACTTGGCCTGGTCAAGCAACGCTTCGCCCTCCGCCCAAGTCAGGCTGTCGAAGTCAGCTTGGTCGGCCGGCTTCGCGAAGCGGTTCGACTCCAGAATCATCCCCGCAAGGGCGACACGTGGTGCTGACATGAAACTCAATCTCCTGATCCAAATACTCATGCGAAGGAACGCCCAAAGATGACTACAATCAATATCCCGAACGCGTATCCCGTCGAACTCAGCCCGCCTGACTTAAGCACTTATGCCAAGGGAAGCGACGGTGTGCCGTACATCTGGACATTCGACAGTGGTGCGCCGGGGCCGCACGCAATGGTTAGCGCGATCGTCCATGGCAATGAGCTTTCGGGCGCGATTGCGGTTGACTGGCTCTTGAACCAGGATGTGCGCCCTTCAGCAGGCAAGCTGAGCTTCGCATTCATGAACATCGCGGCCTACGCGGCCTTCGATCCGGGCGATCCGAACGCGACGCGCTGGGTGGATGAGGATTTCAACCGCGTCTGGGACGTCGCGGTGCTGGACGGTGAGCGCGACAGCGTCGAACTTCGCCGCGCCCGCGAAGTGCGGCCCGTGCTCGACACCGTGGATTTCCTTTTTGACATTCATACGATGCAGCATCTTGCTCCACCGCTCATGATGTCAGGTCGACATGCCAAGTCGAAAGCTTTGGCGGCCAGGATCGGCGTACCCGAAAGGGTGGTCGGCGATCATGGACACGCCGCGGGCCGCAGAATGCGCGATTACCAGGAGTTCGACGATCCGGCCTCCCCGAAAACCGCTCTTCTGATCGAATGCGGTCAGCACTGGGAAGCAGCGTCGGAAGATCTTGCGAAGCTCTCGGCGGTCCGCTTTCTCGAAGTGGTCGGAATGGTGCCACAAGGTTCGATAGCGGTCGGCGGCTTGCCCGAAGCTCGCCAGCGGTTCTTTACCGTGGTGGAGGCGGTGACAATCGAAAGTGATAGCTTCTCATTCGCCCGTGAATTCACCGGAGGAGAGATCATCACTGAAGCCGGAACGCTCCTTGGCCATGATGGGGACCGGCCAGTGGTTACGCCCGCCGACAACATTATGCTTGTTATGCCGTCGATGCGCCTCTGGAAGGGGCAGACGGCCGTGCGGCTTGCGCGCGAAGACGACTGACTGCGACGCAACGAGGGGCGCGAACGCTTCCGTTTGCCTAAGTGGCGTCCGGAAGCGTCATCGACGGCGAAATTGCAAGCGGCGACAGCTTGAGATCAAGGATCGCCGGGCGACCTGCCGTCATTGCTTCGGCCAGTGCCTTGGGAAACGCCGCGTTCTCGGTGACGGTAGCACCATAGGCCCCGTAGCTTCGTGCCCAAGCTGAAAAATCGGGGTTAACCATTTGCGTGCCCGAAACGCGGCCGGGATAATTGCGCTCCTGATGCATCCGGATCGTGCCGTACTGGCCGTTGTTGAAAACGAGGATTACGATATTCGCACTGTACTGGCAGGCGGTCCCAAACTCCGCGGCGACCATTTGAAAGCAGCCGTCTCCCGCGAGGCAAATGACATCCCGTTCTGGGGCGAGAAGCTTCGCGGCGATTGCGGCGGGCAAGCCGTACCCCATCGATCCCGAAGTTGGCGCAAGCTGCGTGCGATACATTTTGTACCGGAAGAAGCGGTGCAGCCAGGCGGCATAGTTTCCGGCACCGTTCGTCAGGATCGCATTCTCCGGCAATGAGCGACTCAGATGAGTGATCACATGTTCCGTTTTCAGCGGCCCCGGTGATGCCGGCGGCTCCTGCCAACCCTCGTAGGAGGCACGGGCATCGGCCACCTGATCTCTCCGTGATAGCGCGGGCGGCCTGACCCTTTCCGAAAGCTGCCGAACAACCTGGTCGGCGCGAGCTGCGACCGAAAGTGTCGGGCGATAGACATGCCCCGGTTCCGAGGGATCTGGATGAACGTGAATCAGCTTCTGCAAGGGGTCGGGCGGCGTCAGAAGCGTATAACCGCTCGTCGTCATCTCTCCGAGCCGTGGACCGAGAGCAAGAAGCACATCCGCCTCGCGCACCCGCCTTGTGAGCGCCGGGTTGATCCCTATCCCGACATCGCCCGCGTAATTAGGGTGACGGTTGTCCAGATAATCCTGAGCCCGGAAGGAAACACCAACCGGTACTTCGGCAATCTCGGCGAAGCGCGCGAGAGCGGCCGCGGCATCAGCCGACCACCCGGGTCCCCCCGCAATGACGAAGGGTCGCTCGGCACGCTCGATAAGGTCGAGGATCGCCGCGATATCCGCCTCGGCCGCCCTTCCGGACGGGAGCGTGGCCTTCGGCGCAGGTGTGCCTTCGACAATGGACGAGAGCATGTCCTCCGGCAGTGCCAGAACGACAGGGCCCGGCCGCCCGCTTTGGGCGACATGAAACGCCCGGCTTACATATTCGGGTATGCGGTCGGCGCGATCGATCTCTGCCACCCATTTCGCAAGTGGCGCGAACATCTGGCGATAATCGACCTCCTGAAACGCTTCGCGGTCTCGCTGGTCCGAGGCGACCTGACCCACGAAGAGGATCATCGGCGTCGAGTCCTGAAACGCCACGTGTATGCCAGCGGCAGCGTTCGTTGCACCGGGGCCCCTTGTGACGAATGCGATACCTGGCGCGCCCGTCAGCTTGCCCTCGGCCTCGGCCATCATCGCAGCAGCCCCTTCGTGGCGTGCGATAATAACGTCGATACCGGACCCCACCAAACCATCAAGCGCGGCGAGATAGCTTTCGCCCGGGATACAGTAGACTCGTCCGATACCTTGTGCCGCAAGGCACCTGACAAGCAGGCGCCCGGCGTGTCCGCTCGAATTTTCCGCTGAGGTCATCGTTTGATCTTCCATGTCGCACCCTTTGGAGCATTGCGAACGTCCCGAGGTATAGCAGCCGCCGCCGCAGGTGCCAGCGGCGATCGGCCGGGATGCATCGTAGCGCTGTTTGGCCTTATGGAATGGCCGTTTCAGCTATGCTGAACACACGCTGCCGGGGCTTGCGGAGACCCCTCCATTCAGGGCAGTGTCTCGCGCAGCCCGGCCGCATGCCACGGCCGGTGGTATGGGAGCGAGACACATGAACACGCCGTTCAATCCGAATGACCTGACCGAGGTGATCGAGGCCGATCGCGCGCACCTTTGGCATCACCTCATTCAGCACAAGCCGTTTGAAACCAACGATCCGCGCATCATCGTCGAGGGCAAGGGCATGCGGGTCTGGGATGCGACTGGCAAGGAGCATCTCGATGCGGTCTCGGGTGCGGTCTGGACGGTGAACGTGGGCTATGGGCGCGAGCGGATCGCGAACGCAGTGCGCGACCAGCTGATCAAGATGAACTACTTCGCCAACTCGGCAGGTTCGATCCCCGGTGCGAAATTCGCCGAGATGCTGATCGACAAGATGCCTGGGATGAGCAGGGTCTACTTCACGAACTCCGGAACCGAGGCGAACGAGAAAGCGTTCAAGATGATCCGCCAGATCGCGCACAAGCGCTACGGCGGGAAGAAGCACAAGATTCTCTACCGTGAACGCGATTATCACGGCTCGTCCATCGCGGCGATGTCGGCAGGTGGTCAGCAGGAGCGCAACGCGCAATACGGTCCTTTTGCACCGGGTTTCGTCGAGGTTCCCCATTGCCTCGAGTACCGCGCGCAGGTTTCGACCGAGAACTACGGCGAATGGGCTGCCGATCAGATCGAAGAGATCATTTTGCGCGAAGGCCCGGATACGGTGGGCGGTCTCTGCCTGGAGCCCGTAACCGCTGGCGGAGGCGTCATCACCCCGCCCGAAGGATATTGGGATCGCGTTCAGGAGATTTGCCGCAAGTACGACATCCTCCTCCACATCGACGAGGTGGTTTGCGGTGTCGGCCGGACCGGCACTTGGTTCGGCTACCAGCACTACGGCATCAAGCCCGACTTCGTGACTATGGCGAAGGGCGTGGCTTCGGGCTATGCCGCGATCGCCTGTATGGTGACGACGGAAGAGGTATTCTCCATGTTCAAGGAAGATCCCTCTGATCCGCTCGATTATTTCCGCGATATCTCGACCTTCGGAGGGTGTACGGCGGGGCCGGCGGCCGCAATCGAGAACATGAACATCATCCTTGAAGAGGGTCTTCTTGAGAATACCGACGCGATGGGTGCCCGGATGATCTCAAACCTCCATGCCTTGATGGAACAACATGCGGTTATCGGCGACGTGCGCGGCAAGGGCCTGTTCTGCGGGGCCGAACTCGTCGCCGACCGTTCGACGAAAGAGCCTGCGGCGGAAGGCAAGGTGCAGGCTGTTGTGGCCGATTGCATGGCACAGGGGGTGATTATCGGTGCCACCAACCGTTCGGTGCCCGGGTTCAACAACACTCTTTGCTTCAGCCCCGCGCTGATTGCGACACCGGACGATATCGACGAAATCACGGGCGCAGTCGATCAGGCGCTGACGCGGGTTTTCGGCTAGGCATCTGCTGAAAGGATGGGGCGGAAGTTGCGTGCCTTCCGCCCGCACGGTCCTGTTAGGATAGGAACGATCCCATGCGGTCCACCGCACGGCGGATGTCGTCCTGGCTGGCGGCATAGCTTAGGCGAAGGTAGCCCTCTCCCAGGATTCCAAAGTCAGGGCCGCCGATGGTGGCCACTCCGGTCTTTTCGAGCAGGTCCGACGCCAGGGCTTTGGCCTTCCACCCGGTCCCTGAGATGTTCGGAAAGGCATAGAACGCCCCCTTCGGCACGATGCAAGAGACGCCGGGCAGGGTGTTCAGAAGGTCGACCGTCAGCTTTCGACGTGCATCGAACGCAGCCACCATTTCACCAACCGCATCCTGCGGTCCGGTCAGCGCCTCGAGTGCCGCGTACTGCGCCGTTGCATTCACACAGGACCAGGCGTTCACGGCCAGCTTCCGCGCCTTGTCATAAAGCGCATTGGGCCAGACCGAATAGCCCAGCCGCCAGCCCGTCATCGCATACGTCTTGGACCAGCCATTTAGCAGGATTAGACGATCGCGGATGTCGGGATAGCTCAGAAGGCTTACGTGATCCTCACCGTCATAGAGGATGCGGTCATATATTTCGTCCGACATCACGGCGACATGCGGATGCTCCGCCAGCCCACGGATCAGCGCGTCGACCTCGGCTTTTGGTGTCACGCCCCCCGTCGGGTTCGCCGGTGAATTGACGATGACGAGCCGCGTCGCGGGCGTAATGAGCGACAGAAGTTCTTCCGCCGAGAACGCAAACCCGTTCTCTTCGCGGATCGGCACAGGCACCGGCTTCGCGCCGGTGAACTCGATCATCGAGCGATATATCGGAAATCCCGGATCGGGATACAGGATCTCTGCCCCGGGCTCTCCGAACATCAGGATTGCGGCGAACATCGTAACCTTGCCGCCCGGAACAATTAGCACGTTTTCCGGTGAAACCGCCGCCCCGTATCGGTTCGACAGATCCGCCGAAACCGCT
This sequence comes from Ovoidimarina sediminis, assembly GCF_032586175.1. NCBI lineage: Bacteria > Pseudomonadati > Pseudomonadota > Alphaproteobacteria > Rhodobacterales > Roseobacteraceae > Ovoidimarina > Ovoidimarina sediminis. The sequence goes on along the minus strand of NZ_JAWHTE010000001.1, from coordinate 330,818 downwards.
TCGCGCAAGGGAAGGATGCCGGTGGCGGGCGTGTAGCCGTGTGCCCCGTCCCGCAACGCCTTGACGGCAGCTTCCACGATGTTGTCGGGCGTTGCGAAATCCGGCTGCCCGATCCCGAGGTTGATGACGTCCATGCCGCTCCGCGCCAACTCCGCCGCGCGCGCCAGGACAGCAAACGCGTTCTCTTCCCCGATCCGATCAAATTCTGCGATAGTCTGCATCTCGTTCCCGTTCAGTAGGTGGCCCGGCCGCCAGAAAGATCGAAAACCGCGCCGGTCGTAAAGGAGTTCTCGGCGGACACGAGCCAGGCGACCATGTTTGCGATTTCGTCCACTTCGACAAATCGACCGCGCGGGATCTTCGACAGCATGTAGTCGATATGCTCCTGAGACATCTGATCGAAGATTGCGGTGCGTGCTGCCGCTGGCGTGATGCAGTTGACCGAGATGTTGTGCTCTGCGGTTTCCTTGCCAATTGATTTCGTCAACGCGATCACCCCAGCTTTCGCGGCCGAGTAGGCCGCCGCATTCGGGTTGCCTTCCTTTCCGGCGACAGAGGCGATGTTGACGATCCGCCCATAGCCTTTTTCGCGCATACCAGGCAGGACTGCCTTGTTCACGTGATACGTGCCGGTGAGGTTTACCTCGATGATCCTCGCCCAATCGCGATTATCATAGGCCTCTACCGTGGCATTCGGGCCGGCAAGCCCGGCACTGTTGACGAGGATATCCGGAACACCGAATGCGGTCTTTGTCGCGTCCCGCGCACGGCAGACGATTTCCCAATCAGTGATATCGCACTCGAAGGCCCGGCCTCCACTTTCGGCAGCCACCTCTTCAGCCAGCGCTACGTCCAGATCCCAGATCGCCACCCGTGCGCCATCTGCCGTCAACCGGCGCACGACAGCCGCGCCAATCCCCTGTGCGCCGCCAGTGACGACGGCAATCTGACCCTTGAGTTTCACGTTCAAATCCCCGGTTGTTCCCTTGGCAGGATAGCACCCGGCACACCGATCACCCGCGTGGCCAGCGTGTGCCCTGCTATCAGGCATTCCCGTTCCGGTCGCCCTTCCAGGTGCGCCGCAAGATAGGCGGCGTTAAAGCTATCACCCGCTGCGGTACTGTCGACAACCTTCCGCACGGTCGCAAACGGGCCAGCATCGGACCCGTCAATTGCCACTGGTCCATGGGCGCCGCGCTTCAGGGCACCCCGTGAAACGCCCCATTCGCGAAGTCGGGTCAAGACGTCCTCGGCATTATGATCACCAAACAGCGCCATCTCGTCATCGACTGATGGCAACCCGATATCGGCCATCCTCCAAGCCTTTTCGATCTCGGATTGGGCAGTTCTGCGGTCAGGCCAAAGTGCGGGGCGAAAATTCGAATCGAAGGCAAAGCGTCCTCCGCGTTCCCGAAACCCAGTGAGCCAGCGGAACAGGTCTGACCGAGCTTCGGGCGAAATCACGGCCAGGGAGATTGCGGACGCGTAGATCACCGTAAAACCTGAAAGGGCCTCGATCGACGGAGGTTCTTCTGAGAAAAGCCGCTTGGCGGCTGAGGTGTCGCGCCAGTAGCTGAACGATCTTTCGCCGCTCTCGTCGGTCGAAATAGCGTAGAGCCCGGGGGCGCGCGACGGATCGCGCCCGATCAACCCGGTTGATATCCCTTCAGACGCAATCATCTCGATCATCCGATCAGAAAGATTGTCCGTTCCCAGTCGCGTGACATAGGCCACTTCGAACTCCGGTGCGGCACGCTTCAGGTATATGGCCGTGTTAAGCGTATCGCCCGCAAAGCCCAGTCCCGCACGGTCCGGCGTTTCAGGTCTGAGCGACAGCTCGACCATCGCTTCGCCGATCGCTGCTATGGAGATCGGCCCGCTCACGCACCGAACCGTTTGACGAAGAAATCAACCATCTGCGGCACGAGGTGATCGCCCCTGCCATCCTCCACCGCGTCCTGAAGCGCGGCGTTCGCACAGGCCGACATGATCGTATCGGCCCCCAGGTTCTCAGCCATGCGGCGATAGTAGCCAAGATCCTTCGCGGCATTCTGAACCGAGAAGGCCAGCCGTTCTGGGTCATTGTTCAGACCGTATGCTGCAACGAAATCCATCATTCCGGAGTGGAGGGGACCAGCTGACATCACATCGTAAAGTCCTTGCCTCGGCACTCCGGCTCGATCCGCCATCGCAAAGGCCTCCGCAATCGCATTCGCCGTCGTCATCGCGAAAAAGTTATTGATCAGCTTGATCGTGTGGCCCGAACCAAGCGGGCCAAGGTGAAAGACGTTCTCTCCCAGGTCGTCCAGAACAGGCCGCACCCGGTCGAACGCGGCCTTGTCGCCCGAGGCCATGATGTTCAGAAGCCCGTCCTTTGCGTGGTCCGGTGTACGGCCGAGAGGGGCATCCAGATAGGTGCCGCCTTTCGCGGAAACCGATGCCCCCAGCCGTTTCGTCGACTCCGGAAGCGACGTTCCGAAATCGATCACCACGGTAACGGGGCCTAGACCCTCGATCACCCCTTCGGGCCCTTCCATCCTCGCTTCAACCTGCTCGGAAGTGCCCATGCACAGCATCACGATGTCCGATGTCTTGGCCACGTCCTTGCCGGATTGAACTTCCACGGCACCGCGCGCGACGGCGGCTTCGATCCGGTCGCGGGTACGGTTCCCGAGAACCGTCACGGCATAGCCCTTGTCCTGCAGCCGGCCCACCATCGCCGCGCCCATCATGCCGAGACCGACAAATCCAATCCTTGGCTGCGACATCTCTCGGCTCCTTCGGCTCAGTTGAACGCGCGGGCCGTCAGCCCGCTCTGTATCTCGTAGATCGAACCCGCCGCGTCGGGCTGCGGCTGCGGGATCCGGATGGGTACCGGAACGACGCGTGGGGTCAGGGTAGGGGCCCCGCACAGCATGCGGCTGTTGTAGTCCTCGATGCCGTCGAACCGCGTCATGCCTCCCATGATCGGGAAGGCATCGGCCGCCATGATCTCATAGAACAGCACACGCCGGTCCCGGGCCGAGGTGTTCAGGGCAGACCCGTGGATTATCCGCGCATGGTGTATGCTGATCGATCCGGCGGGTCCGGTCAGCGTGACCGCGTCTGACATGTCGAGGCCGCTTTCCGAAAGCGCCATGGCCCCGACGAACACGCCGTTCTCGTGATGATCGTAGATCGGCCCCCGGTGTGATCCGGGGAAAACCATCAGAGGCCCGTTCTCTTCGGCCATGTCGTCGATCATCAGACCAACAGCGAGAACATCGTCGTTCGTATGCGGGTAAAACGCGAAATCCTGATGCCATTCAATGGCCGCACCGTGGCCGGCCGATTTCATGTTAAGCTTCGTGGTGTGCAACCGCAGATCCGGCCCGATCAGGTCCCGCACTGGTGCAAGGATCGCATCGCTCGTCATCAACTCGTTTACAGGAGGGCTGATCCTGTGTGGCAGCTTGATGCGGCGCAGGCGTGGCGCCTCGGGCCGATGGCTGTCTTCCAGATCAAGCCGGTCATTCGAGGCTTCAAGTCCGCACGCCTCTTCCTCGAAACGCGAGATCTCGGCCCGGATCGCATCGATTGCTTCGGTCGGCACGCGGCCTTCCAGAACCAGATAGCCGGTTTCGCGATACGCATTGATCTGCTCTTGTGACAGGCACTCAGGCACGTTCGGTCTCCTCCGGACGGGGTCGTAACTGCGCGAGCAATGGGAGTGCGCTGGACGGATCGGGAGCGGCGCCGCTGTAAAGCCTGAATGTTCCGAGAGCCATGTGGCAGAACAGGTCAAACCCACTCAGTATCTTCAGGCCCGCAGCCCCGGCCGCCATTAGAAAAGCTGTGTCAGTGGGCGTATAGACCGCGTCAAAGGCCCATGATTGAGGGCCGATCAGATCCGGATCAAACGCTGTACCGCCCCTGTATCCCATCCCAAGAGTTGTCGCGTTTGCAAGCCCGTCGGCTGCGCGAATGGCGTCCGGTGCATTCCGCATGTCGATCGCTTCTGCAACGGGACCAAGTTGTTCTGCCAGCGCACGCGCTCGCGTGTTCTCGGGATCCCAGACGAAGATCCGTTCCGCCCCGAGTTTCGCCAGTGCCGGACCTATCGCCCGCGCCACGCCACCGGCCCCTGCAAGAGCAACTTTCCCCGGGGCCCCACCCATCACGGCTTCCCAGGCGGAAAGGAACCCGGAGAAGTCTGTATTGTGACCGGAAAGGTCTGGCTCGAATATCAGCGTATTTGCTGCGCCGAGTGCTGCAACCTCCGGGGCCATGGCGCTTCCGGCATAAGCGGCGGCGGCGGGTTTCCACGGATGGGTGATGGTCACCCCTGTCCATCCCGAAGCCCGCTTATCGTTCACGCAGGCATTGAAGTCGAAGTCGGGACGCTCGGCGGTGTCGATCGGGATGAACGCGATCTCGATCCCGTGCCCCGCCCCCAGTAATTCAAGTGCCCGGGAGAGACAGGAGGCCCCGATGTGATCCCCTATGAGTCCACCCCGGACGACGGGCACGACGCGCGCGCCTCACGCGCACACCGGCGAAGATGAACTCCACCGGTGAATGTCGATATGGGGTGTGGCGGCGAGGTTCTCGCGTGCCGTCTCCCACATGATCTTCCAAACCTGCCAATCCCGGAGTTCCGTCCCCGGCGACTCGGCCGACCGCGCAATGAAATCCGGGAAGTGATCCCGCCCCGTTGGCTGACCGGTGCGGCTGTAACGCAGATCGAACGACCATCGGATGCCATCTGACCGGTTTTCCAACGATGCGTGTGGCAGCATCGGGTCGATCAGAACGATCCCACCCGCCCGAACAGGCAGTGGAACGCCTGCGCTTTCATCTACGAAACCTCGCGCAATCGCCGTCTGCCGGTAAGGGCAGTGTGGCAGGATTTTATCCGCAAGTCGGGGTGCGACCTGGAGACAACCGTTCTCGATCGTCGCGTCCGTTATCGCCACCCAGACCGTCATCATGTCAGTGAGATCCGCGCTTTGCAGCGCCACGGCGCGATCCTGATGCCAATCCGTTCCGCCCACATGCGCCCGCACTTCATCAGCGGCGAGCATTCCTGAGGGCGGCTTGATCCGAACATGCTGGATCGGGTTTGATGTGATTTCCGGGCCGATGATGTCCTCGACGATGTCGAGGATCTCCGGGGCCGTCACCAGATCGAACACGGCCGCTCCGAGGTGCATCGGTGTATCCGCTTCGATCCGGTCGCCGGGCAGCGATATATCCATCGGCTGGAACCAGTCGAACCCGGCCTGGTAGGCTGCGATCAACTTCTCCTCGAAGCTCTCTGCATCGGGTAAAGTCGCTTCTGCTGCCCACGTGGCATAAAGCCGGTCCATCAGCCCGTGATACTCGGAACGCAAGGGCTCCAATACGCGCTCATCCAGAGCATCCTCGATCACGAGGTACCCGTGCCGGCGAAAGTGGTCACATTGGTCCCGGGACAGCATCGCAGGCCGGGCCTAGTCCAGCAGAACTTCGATGATCGGTGGCCAGATCAGAAGCACCGACAGCGCCAGGATCTGGATGCAAATGAACGGTAGGAACCCCCGGAAGATATCAGTCAGCGAAATATGCGGGGGCGCCACCGATTTGAGGTAGAAGGCGGCGGGTCCGAACGGCGGCGATAGGAAGGAAACCTGCATGTTCATACAAAATACGACGCCAAACCAGATCGCTACATATTTCGGCTGAAGCTCTCCGAAGAAGCCAATCTCGTTGATGGGCAGGCGCAGGATGATCGGCAGGAAGACCGGAATGATCAGCAGTACTATACCGACCCAATCCATAAACGCACCCATGAATAGAAGAATGATCATCATGAAAAGGATAATGCCCATCGTCGGAAGCTCGGCCCCGGTGATCAGGTTCGCCACATAGGTCGGCCCGCCCGCGATGGTGTAAGCACCCGCCAGCGCCGTCGCGCCGATTGTGACCCAGATGATCGTCCCAGTAGATTTTAGCGTCCTCATAAGGCTGTCCCAGACGAGCTCGAGGCTTGCCTCGCCTCGGAAGACCGAAATCAGGAAGACCGCGACAACGCCCATCCCGGCGGCTTCTGTGATCCCGGTGATGCCGCCGTAGATCGAACCTAGGACCACGCCGATCACGACGATTGGTGCGACGAGCCCCTTGCCGTGCTTCCACGAACTTGCGCAGCGCTGGCGACCAAGGATGCCGAAGATCAACACAAGTGCCAGAACGACGGCGCCTCCGAACCACGGCAGGTAATCTGGCGTGCCATATTTGATCGGATCGACACCTTCAATGAGGGCGTTTTGCCCCGTGATGGTGAAGAAGGCTGCGCGCAGAAAAAGCGCTGTAGAGAAGCCAGCCACGAGGATCGCGAGGAAACCGAGGAACTGGAGGCCCTTTTCGGGGCCAACGGGGTCGCCGGGTACCGGGTCGGGCAGAGGCGCTTGCGCGGGGTCAATCTGTGTGCGCACGATGATGTAGAGTATGATCATGGTGGCCAGCATGAAGCCCGGAAGGAATGAGGCTGTGAAGAGTGCCTTGATCGAGGTTTCGGTCACGAGGCCGTAGATGATCAGTACGATCGAAGGCGGGATCATTGTGCCCAGCGACCCGCTCGCGCAGATCGTCCCGATAGCGAGGTTCTGATTGTAGCCCAGACGCAGCATCTGTGGCAGTGCGATCAGACCTAAAAGCACTACTTCGCCACCGATGATGCCCGACATCGCGGCCATGACGACAGCCATCAGCGAGGTCACAATTGCGATCCCGCCCCGGGTGCGGCTTAGCCAGAAGTTCAGCGACGAATACATATCTTTGGCGATCCCAGATCGCTCTAATAATGCGGCCATGAATATGAATAATGGTATCGATATGAGCACGTAGCCTGTTAACAGGCCGTACATCCGCTGCGCGAGGATGTTCATCGGTCCGGTGCCGAACTCGCGGAATAGGATTTCAGGCGGGAAGCGCATGACCATCACAGCCACCGCGAGGATCGCAGAGGCAAAGCCCAAGGGCATCCCGATGGCCAGAAGGAACATAAGCCCAAACAGCAGGACGAGCGAAATCGTGCCGATATCAAACATTGTCGTCGTCCGATCCCAGGATCTTCTTCATCTTGGCGATCTCTTCCTCGTCAATATCATCTGCGGCGGTGTGATGCTCGGGCGCGCGCTTCCAGTCGCGGATCAGGTTCACAACCGATTGTATTGCAACCAATGACACGATGATCAGGACAAGCGGTTTCAACGTCGCCGGGATCGGTGGATCGAACGCGGTGCCGAAAGTCTCCCAGCGCAGGAACTTGTCGTAGGCCTCGCCGAAGCCGCCATAGATCAGTGCGATCGCAAAGACGACAATTAGGACAGCCGAGATCGTGTCGCACAGCTTCTGAAGTCCACGCGGCAGAACATCATAGAGAAGGAAGATTCGGATATGGCTGCGCTGCTGCATCGCGTAGAGGCCGCTAAACAGAAATATGAACCCGGCTATCCAGAGGCTCAGCTCGGTTGCCCATACTGTCGGTGCCTCGATCACATAACGCATGAAAACCTCGTAGCCCATCACGGCAACGAGGATGACGACCAAGAGCATCGTGATCCGTCCGATAAAAATCGACACACGGTCGAATGCGCCCCAATCTTCGAATTCCATGTGGGCGCGCTTCACAGTGAGAAGGCCAACAATAAACATGATCGGCAAGAGCGCTAGCGCCACCCAGTCAATCAAGCCCGCGACAGGGAAACGGTTGCCCATCGAGTCCGTGCCGCCTCCAAAAGTGAGAATGAATCCTGGAACGCGCCAGACGACCCAGGCGGCAGGAATGATGAAGGCCAGCGGCACCAGCCATTCGTCAATCGAACCACGACTTCTGCTGTCAAAATCCCTGCTCATCCGCTCCCCAAGTATTGAAAAGTGGCCCCGCCGAAGCGGGGCCTATCTATTTCATGGTCCGAATGCGCAGCCCTACTCAGACACCAGGCCCAGCTGGCTGAGGTAATTCAGGTGGCTTTCCACCAACGCCTCGGCCTCTGGGCTAGTGGCGAACTCTGGCCAGGTCTGCTGGGCAGCTGTCCGGAAGGTCTGACGATCTTCAGATGACCACTCATGAAGCGTGATGCCCTGCTCGCGCAGGCGCGCGGCGGCCTCGGTGTTCAGAACCTGGAATTGCAGCGCGGTGCGTAACGCCAGAGATTCCATCGCCACGTTCATAATTCGGCGGTGGTGCTCAGGCATCGCGTCCCAGACCGACTTGTTGCAAGCAAGGTGATCGGACGGCATCGAGTGGAAACCGGGATAGTTGGCATGCTTCACTAGATCGTAAAGTCCGATAGACTCGTTGTTGGCCAAACCCGAATAGTCGGCAGCGTCGATGATGCCGGTTTCAACCGCGGTGAAGACCTCGGTGAAGTCCATCACGACCGGTACAGCGCCCAGCTTTTCAAAGATCTTGGTTTCCATCCCCGGGGGGGACCGAAATTTCCAGCCCTCAAGATCCTCGACACCTGCGATCGGTGTCTTGGAGGACAGCGATTCCTGGCCATAGACCCACCAGCCGACAAGCTGCATGCCATACTTGTTGTAAAGCTGCTGCGCGGCTTCGAGCCCGCCGCCGTAATATAGCCAAGATAGTTGCTGGTAGGGGTCGTCATAGCCGCCCATGATGTCACCGACGAACTGAAACGCCGGGTTCTTGCCGGTCTGATATCCACCACCCGTCATGTCGCAGTCGAGAATACCCGTGGCAGCGGCGTCGAAGGTTTCAACCGAACCCACAACCGAGGACGAATAGAACATCTCGATTTGGATTTCGCCATTTGACATTGTCTGGACGTTGTCAACAAATTCTTGCGCAAGCTTGCCGGAGGTCTGCTCGGGGCCGTAATGCGTTTGGATACGCAGCGTAGTGGTCTGTGCATAGGCGGCACTGCCGATCATAAGCACCGCAGTGCTGACGGCGGCCGCCGTCAGTTTTTTGAAAGTCATTTGAGTCCTCCCTGGACGCGTTCTTAGTTTCTTAGTGTGCGGCGCCGACGCAACTCTAGAAGAGCCATCTCGTAGGACGCGCTGGCACAAAGGGTAGCAATTGATATTCACCCTGCCAAGCTTTCCTTGAAAATCTCCGAAATTTCAAAATTATTGACGATATGCAGAATTCCCCGTTAGCATTAGACTGATGAGTGGGGACGCAAATGCGCATTGAAACGCCTGATATCTATCGGGATCTAAGGGACAAACTAGTGACGGCCCGATTGAGTCCGGGGGTAAAGCTCAAGCCAGGAGAACTTCAGGGCGCCTATGGATGCTCTGCCAACACTGTGCGCGACGTGCTCCTGCGGCTTTCCAAGGTCGGGCTCGTCGAATTCGAGATGCAGCGCGGATTCCGCGCGCGCGCGACCTCTCCGGAGCAGCGCCATGACGTCACGCGCTTCCGCATTCTTCTCGAACAGGAAGGCGCAGCCCTGTCCATGAAACATGGTGGCGTCGCGTGGGAGGCACAGTTGTCTGCCGCGCATCATGCCCTCAGCCATATCGAGACTCAGATCGCCCGCTCGGGGGATGTCGATCCCCTGATGTCCCACTGGTCCGATGCGGAATGGACGTTCCACAAGGTGCTGATCTCCGGCTGCGGATCGCCCCTTCTGCGCGAAACCTACGAATCGATTTACCTTCAGTTCCGTCAGCAGATGGTCAGCCAGGAACGCGATTTCGGCAGCAATTACTTCCGCGCCATCATAATCGAGCATCAGGCGATCCTGGACGCGGCCCTGTCGCGTGACACCGAAGCTTGCCGCAAGGCGGTCTACGACCATCTGAAACGCAATCTAAGGCCCGAGGAGTGAGCGGCAGGCCTCACCTTCACATGGTGAGCGGTCGCTTCTATCGCGCAGTGCGTCCCGAAATGGTGGATCACGCCCTGTCTGCTCCGGCTCCAGAAAGCGCCGGGCGATACCACGCACCGGGCGAGCCTGCGATCTATATGAGCCCCAAACTGGATTGGGCTCGAATCGCGGTCTCGGGCTACATGCGCGAGGAAAAGAGCAATCGCCTGATCGTTGCGGTCGACCTCGACGCGGCCTGGATCGTCGATCAGCGCGACTGGGCGGCCTGTGCCGCACTAGGCATAGATCCGGATGAATCGAATCTCCCATGGCGAACAGCTCTGGCAGAGGGCAGGACACCGCCTTCGTGGCATGCGGCAGAGCGAGCGCGCCTTGGGGGAGCCGACGGGCTGATTGACAGGTCGCGGCATATCCCGGGCGGCTGGCACGTCGTCCTGTTTCGATGGAACGCGCCCGGCGCGCCGCGTCTCGTCTCCCGAGGTCCGGTCGCCATGGCTGCTCCCAAACTGGACGGGCCTAAATGGGGCTGAATACCCCGGTCAATCAATCTCGCGGCATGTCTTCGGCGATATACGTGTCGATGATCGAACGAAAACTCTGGTCGGCAGTAAACCCAAGCTCAATCGCCCTGGCGGGGTCGAAGTTGCGCGGCCATCCGAAGACGATCCTCTGAATCGTCTCATCCGGCTCTTCTCGGATCAACTCCACAACCTTCGATCCCGCGACCTCACGCAGGGCCTCGATCTGTTCCTCGACCGTGCAACTCACGCCCGGCAGGTTCAGTACCCGGCGGCCGTCGAGACCATCGAAGTCGAGCCCCGCCGCATGCGACAGAAACCCGGCAGCGGACCGGGGCGATGCATGCCAGTGCCGGACACTCCGCGGCACCGGCAGGATCGCCTCCTGTCCGGCCAGGGGTTCCCGGATTATTCCGGAAAAGAACGACGACGCTGCCTTGTTGGGCTTTCCTGGACGAACGCAGATCGTCGGCAACCGGATCGACAAACCATCGACAAACCCCTTGCGGCTGTAGTCCTGCAATAGAATCTCTGCCATTGCCTTCTGCGCGCCGTAGGAGGTTTGCGGAGACGCCAGAAACTCATCGCCGATCCTGTCGGGATAGGGGGGGCCGAACACCGCGATCGAAGACGTGAAGATCACCTTCGCGCGATAATCTCCTTCCGAGGCTTCGTTGACCGTGCGCATCGCCTCGAGAAATGCCCAGAAAGCATGTCCGTTTATTCGCCACCCCAGGTCGAAATCCGCTTCGGCAGCCCCCGAAACGATTGCCGCAAGGTGAAAGACAACATCCGCCCGAAGCTCAGCGATCGCCTCTGCCGCGCCGGGCGCGGAAAGATCGCCGGTGATCCTGTGATGCGCGGGCGCACCTGTGTCGGGGAAGGCTATGTCGTAGAGAGTGACCTCGGGTTCCGCCATCCCTGGCAAGCCGCTGCGTGCAATGCGGTGGGCCAGCTTCTGTCCGACCATTCCGCCGCCGCCGATGATGAGTACCTTGGTCATGGTGCGATCCCGTTCATGTCGAGGAGTTCGAGGAAGAGGGCAGAGATGTCGTCATTGCCTTTGCCCATGTCATCGGTCAGCCGCACATACCGCTCGCGCATTGCGGCCACGAGGGGGAGCGTCATGTTGAGGCCGTCCGCAATCTCCAGCACGTTCCCCAGATCCTTGATCTGGAATTTGGCGGGGCCGCCGGGAAGGAAATTCCGTACGGTCATCCGGGCGCCATGCTCTTGCAGAATGGTCGAGTCCGCAAACCCGCCCTTCAACGCCGCGCGCACTGCGTCCGGATCTCCGCCGCCCTTCTCGATAAACAGCATTGCCTCCGCCACGGCCCCGACCGTTACGCCCACGATCGCCTGGTTGGCGAGCTTCGCAAGTTGTCCGGCACCCGAAGGCCCGACACGTACTGGCCGGCCCATCGCCGACAGCACATCTTCGACGGATGCGAGGGCGTTTGCCTGCCCCCCGGCCATGATAGCAAGTGTTCCCGCTTCCGCACCCGCCGTCCCTCCGGAGACGGGTGCATCTATGTGTTGAACACCGATGACTGACAGGCTTTCGGCCTGCGCCCGTGCCTCGGCGGGTCTGACGGAACTCATTTCGATCCAGATCGAACCGGTCTTCAGCCCGGCCCGTACAGCGTCCTCCGATATGAGCGCCTGTGTCGCCGCCCCGTCGCTCAGCATCGAGATCACCACATCCGCACCACGCACGGCTGATACCGCGCTGTCCGCAATATCCGCCCCGTGATCCGCAAGAGGCTCTGCCTTTGCCCGCGTCCGGTTCCAGACCCTGACAGCGAAACCGGCCTTCAGAAGATTGCGCGCCATGGGCGTTCCCATCAGGCCAGTCCCCAGCAAGGCCACCTGTCGCGCCATCGCAATCCTCCCCCCATGGCATATGCACGCGCGCACCCTAGAAAAAGCCGAACCATTCTACTAGGCCTGATCCCAGATCCGGCGCATAGCGCGCCAGCGGTTCACCTTGAAAGGACATCCAATGGTGAAAGAGGGGCCCAAACTCAGGTCGCAGAATTGGTTCAACAATCCAGACGACCGAGAGATGACTGCGCTTTATACCGAGCGCTACTTGAACTACGGGCTCACGCGGGAAGAGCTCCAGTCGGGCAAACCGATCATCGGCATCGCACAGACCGGCAGCGATCTCTCGCCTTGCAACCGTCACCACATCGAACTCGCGAAACGCGTGCGCGACGGCGTCATCGCCTCGGGCGGCACGGTGATCGAGATCCCGGTGCACCCGATCCAGGAAACCGGAAAACGCCCCACCGCGATGCTCGACCGGAACCTTGCTTATCTCTCTCTGGTCGAAACCCTGTACGGCTACCCGATCGACGGCGTTGTATTGATGATCGGTTGCGACAAGACCACGCCTGCGCTCCTGATGGCGGCCTCGACCGTAAACATCCCGGCTATCGCGCTTTCCGTCGGCCCGATGCTGAATGGCTGGTTCCAGGGCGAACGCACCGGATCGGGCACGATCGTGTGGAAAGCGCGAGAATTGCACGCGGCCGGCGAGATCGACGACGACGGGTTCATGGATCTCGTGGCCTCGTCGACACCGTCGGTCGGCTACTGCAACACGATGGGCACAGCGACCACGATGAACTCACTCGCCGAAGCGCTGGGTATGCAGCTCCCGGGATCTGCGGCCATTCCCGCGCCTTACCGTGAACGCGGCCAGATCAGCTACGAAACCGGAAAACGGATCGTTAGCATGGTGCATGAAAATCTGCGGCCCTCCGACATCATGACACGCGAGGCATTCGAAAACGCGATTGTCGTCAATTCCGCGATCGGCGGCTCGACCAATGCACCAATTCATCTCAACGGTATTGCGCGCCATCTCGGGATCGAGCTCACGAATGACGACTGGCAGCGGCTGGGATACGAAGTGCCGCTCCTCGTGAACCTCCAGCCGGCAGGTGAATATCTGGGTGAAGACTATCACCGGGCCGGCGGCGTCCCCGGCGTGATTGCGCGTCTGCTGGAAGCCAAGCTCTTGCCGCATCCCGGAGCAATAACCGCGAATGGTCGGACGATGGAGGAGAATTGCAACGGCGTCGCGATCACGAATGACGATGTGATCAAACCCGTCGATACCCCGATGGTGCGAAACGCCGGATTCCTGAATCTCAAGGGCAACCTCTTTGACAGTGCCATCATGAAGACAAGCGTGATCTCGGCGGAGTTCCGGGATCGTTACCTCAACAACCCGGATGACCCGGACGCCTTCGAAGGCACCGCCTTTGTCTTCGACGGTCCCGAGGACTACCACATAAAGATCGATGACGAAGCTCTGGGTATCGATGAGCATTCCATTCTAATCATGCGCGGTGCCGGCCCGATTGGCTATCCGGGCGGGGCGGAAGTCGTGAACATGCGTCCGCCCGCGTATCTCCTGAAGAAAGGCGTTCATTCGCTGCCCTGCCTCGGTGATGGGCGCCAGTCCGGCACATCCGGCAGCCCATCGATCCTGAACGCCTCGCCGGAAGCCGCGGACAGGGGCGGGCTTGCCTTGGTGCAAACAGGCGATCGGGTGCGTATCGATCTTAGGAAGGGCACGGCCAACATGCTGGTCGACGACGCGGAACTCGAGGCCCGGCGTGCGGCTCTTCCCGAGCGTCCCTTCGCCCCGGAAAGCCAGACCCCATGGCAGGAGATCTTCCGCGACCGGGTGCGCCCCTTCTCGGAGGGGATGACACTGCGCGGGGCAGATGCGTATCGCGACATCGCTGCCAAAACACTCCCGCGCGACAATCACTGAGGCGACACTTCATGACCGACAAACCCGACCTTCTGCTGATCGGCCGTGTCACCGACCGGATGATGGACCGTCTGAGAACGCGATTCACGGTGCACTCCCTCTTTGATGAGGCGGATCAGACCGCCTTCCTCACGCGCGAGGGGGCGCGGTTCACGGCGGTCTCCACCGACGGGCATCACGGATTGACACCGGCTCCTGTCGAGTTCCTCCCCAACCTCAAGGTCGTCTCAAGCTATGGCGTCGGCTATGACGGCATCGACGCCAAGGGACTGGCGGAACAAGGGGTGATCGTCGCCCACACACCGGATGTCTTGAACGACGAGGTTGCCGATACCGCGATCCTCCTATGGCTTGCGGTCAGCCGGCGCCTCATTCCCGCCGATGCCTGGGCGCGCTCCGGAGCCTGGGAGCGCGAGGGCGCGTTTCCACTCACGCGCAGCGTGCAGAACCAGACGGTCGGGATCCTCGGCTTCGGCCGCATCGGGCAGACGATCGCCGCCCGGGCCGAAATGTTCAATGCCCGCGTTCTCTATCACGCACGCAGCCCGAAGGACGTGCCGCACACCTATGTGGAATCACCTGTCGAGCTCGCCGCAGCGTCAAATGTCCTGATTTGCATTACGCCGGGCGGGGCGGGCACACGGCACCTCGTGAACGCCGAAGTACTCGATGCGCTGGGACCCGAAGGCATTCTCATTAATGTTGCGCGCGGCAGCGTCGTCGACGAGGCTGCTCTCGTCGCCGCTTTGTCGGAAGGGCGGCTTGGGGGGGCCGGGCTCGATGTGTTCGAGGATGAGCCCCAGATTCCGGATGCTCTCAAAGCGATGGAGCAGGTCGTACTCACCCCCCATGTCGGAAGCGCAACCGTGGAAACCCGGCGCGCAATGGGGGATTTGACCTGTGACAACCTCATTCGCTTTCTGGATGAAGGGCGCGTCCATACGCCCGTACCGGAATGTCGTGGTCTCAATGAAGCAGTGGCCTAGCGCCGGGGGAAATCGCACACCCCTGGTTGGCCAAAGCATTGTGCATCGGGGCAATGGGTGTTTCTTTCCGGCAGGGAAGACAGGAAGGGCCGCTTCTATGCAGGAACCTGGGCACGGAAGGCAGATATGACCATCCTTGTGACCGGAGGTGCCGGCTATATTGGAAGCCACATGGCATGGGCACTTGCGGATCGTGGCATTCCCTTCCTGGTGCTCGATACGCTCGAACGCGGCTTCCGCGAACTCGTGCCTCCAGCTGCGGTTTTCGTCGAGGGCGATGCCGGCGACACGGCGCTTGTGGCGCGGCTGATCGAAGAGCATGGCATCCGGGAGGTCGTGCATTTCGCCGGGCTGATCGTCGTGTCGGAAAGCGTCGAACACCCGGACCTCTATCGTGAGCGCAACACTGAGGTCTCGCGCCGCCTGATCGAAACCGCTGCCGCGTCTGGGGTCGAACGCTTCATCTTCTCGTCAACGGCGTCCGTCTACGGAATGGCCGGACTTGGCCCGTTAACGGAGACACTCGAATGTCACCCGGTAAACCCCTACGCGCAAACAAAACTCGACACGGAAGGCACACTCACCGAGGTTGCGGAGGACAGCCCTATGCGTTTCGGTATTCTGCGCTACTTCAACGTTGTGGGGGCTGATCCGAAAGGGCGTACAGGGCACACCACGAAGACGGCCACGCACCTGATCAAGGTCGCTTGCCAGGCCGCGCTCGGGCAGCGCGACGGCATCACCGTTTTCGGCACCGACTACCCCACGCCTGATGGCACATGCATCCGCGACTACATTCACGTCTGCGATCTCGTCGAAGCGCATCTCGCGCTCTTGGAAGATCTTAGGGCAGGGGGCGAAAGTGGCATCCTGAATTGCGGCTACGGCTCCGGCTACTCTGTCTGGGAAGTGATTGAGGCGGTGAAGACCGTCAGCGGCGTGGATTTCCACGTTCAGACCGGGCCTCGCAGAGAGGGCGATCCCGCGTCGCTGGTCGCCGATGTCGGTCGGATGCGTGCGCGGCTCGGCTGGGTTCCTCCGCCGCGCCCCCTCGCAGACGTGGTGCGATCGGCCTATGACTGGGACGTGAAGCTCGCGGCGGGGCGCGTTTAGTCGACCGATCCATGCACCGCCACGATGTCGAGTTCGGCATCGGACGGTATGATCGCGCGGAAGCTTTCTTTAACACCGCTTTCGGTCAGTTCCCGCGAAACGACAAGCAACGTATTCGGATCGTGATCGGCGCAAAGATCTTGCATATAAGCAAGTTCCTCGACTGCATGAGGCCGCGCCGTCTCGCGATCCGGGGCACCGTAGATTGCCACGAAATGATCGGCCAGACGGTCGGCCAAGTCAGCCAGTTCAGTGTCTTCGATCTGTGCCACTGCAACCAGCGTCGCCCGCCCGAAGCTATCGATCGACAACCAGCCATTGGCGAAGGCCTGCCGCGCCTTGCCCGTCAGATCCGCCTCCGACCAGTTCGAAAACTCGAACCCGCCTGGGATTGCCCATTCCCCGCTGTCGGCAGGGCGCGAAAAGATGTTCTGATCGCTTTCATCGAAATGGATCGTACGCGCGAGTTTCTTCATTTGCTCCCTTCCAGCATGGCGCTAAGCGGCAGGAGCCGCATTGCTTCCCCCTGTTTCAGAAGCAGACCACCCCGCTCGTCAAGCCCGGTGAAGACACCACTTTCCGTCCCGGTGGGCAGATCGACCGTCACGGTCTCGCCGACAGAAAAGGCCCGGCCCATCCAGTCGCGATGCAAACGCGGTATCCCGTTATCGAGCCATTCGTGAATCCAGACCAGCGTGTGTCGCGACCAGCTTTCGAGAAGCCGTAAGGGCTCGATCTCCGAACATCCTTCTTCCCAAAGCGTGGTCCGGTCTGGTGTTTCGCCCGGCTCCCGCTCGGCCTCGGCGAAGAACGGAACGTCGAGGCCGACCACCAGCCAATCCGGCTCCGCAGCCGGATCGCCAGTCGATGCCAAGGCCCGAAGCGCCCCGCAACGCGCACCATTGATGCGAAGGCCGCCCGGCCAATCGAATTGGCAGGCCACTTCTGACGGGGCCAATGCGCCGAAGGCATCGGCAAACCCGTTGGCAGCCGCGAGAATCATGGCCATGGCGTCTTCCAGCGGTGCTTCCGGCGCGAGAACTAGCGCGGCGGAAAGATGATCAGGCGGGATGTTATAGGTAATCAGCCCCGGGTCGGTTCCATCCCGAGCCGCCGCAATCGCGGCGTCAAAGGGCGCTGTAGCCGCCTCTCCGCTAAAGAGCGGCGGCAGGGACGGCTCTGGCACCTCTTCCGTTCCGGGCAGGGCGGCCATTGAATCAGACCACCCCGTCCCCGATCAGTTTCCGCGCCAGCGTTCGGAACGCCTGCGCCTGCGGGCTCGCCGGTTTCGAAGCAACGATCGGCGCGCCGCCGTCCGCTGCCGTCCGGATTTCCAGATCAAGCGGAATTTCACCAAGAAACGGCAAACCCAGTCGTTCCGCATCCGCCTTGGCTCCGCCATGACCAAATATATGCGCCTCGTGCCCACAGTTGGGGCAAACATAGGTCGACATGTTCTCGATCATTCCGAACACTGTAGTTCCCAATTTTTCAAACATATTCAGTGCCTTGCGGGCGTCAAGCAATGCAATATCCTGCGGCGTAGATACCACGATCGCTCCAGTCACCTCGGCCTTTTGGGTCAGCGTCATCTGTACGTCGCCGGTCCCCGGCGGCAGGTCGACGATCAGCACGTCAAGCTGACCCCATTGCACCTGCCCCAACATCTGCTGCAGCGCGCCCATCAGCATCGGCCCGCGCCAGACGACGGCCTCGTCCTCCTTCGTCATCAACCCGATCGACATAAGCGTTACGCCGTGATTCCGAAGAGGCAGGATTGTCTTCCCGTCAGGCGACGCCGGGCGTCCGGAGATTCCAAGCATCCGGGGCTGCGACGGCCCATATACATCGGCGTCTAGCATCCCGACCTTCTTGCCCTCGGCGGCGAGCGCCACGGCGAGATTCGCCGAAACGGTCGATTTCCCGACGCCGCCCTTGCCAGAAGCGATGGCGATTATCGCGTTTACGCCCGGCACTTTCTGGGGGCCGGCCTGCTGGGTTGGATGGCGCCCGATCTTCAGATCCGGCGGCGGCTTCGGCGCGGAATGCGCGGTCAGCATTGCTTGCACGTTGCCTTCTCCCGCAAGCGCCTCCACGGCCTTCACGGCGGCCTCGCGCACCGGCTCCATGGCCTTTCCATGGGCCGGATCCACCTCCATCACGAAGCGCACTTTGCCGGCATCGACCGTCAGCGCCCGAATGATATCGGACGCCACAAGATCGGTGCCCGTCGTCGGGTTCACGATCCGCTTGAGTTGCGCCAGAACGTCCTCTCTTGTCAGTGTCTTGTCAGACATCTTTCACCTGAATGTCACCTTCAACAGTGTGCGTCAGATCAAGACCGTCGATGTTTAGAACCACACGTGCCCGCACGCTCTCTTCATCAAGTTTACCGTCCGCCTTTGCGGCGCGAACGGCCTTCTCGATCTCTTGCTGAGATGTGACGCCGACCTGTTTGAGGAATTTGCGCATCGACATGTTGAAGTCGTCACTCACCTGACTTTCCTCCCGAGATTCCTGCACGGCTTGCGATCCCGTGCGCTTTGGCTTTCTCTGAGGGAAATGGGTCAAAGGTGCAAGTCGGACAAGGGAGAAGCCATGTTTCGCGCGACACTGATCACCATCGCGGCCTGGCTGGGGTTGTCTCAGGCGGCTCTCGCTGAAGGGAAAACCTTCGTTCTTGCGGTGGACGGCGTCGTCGCCGAGACGGGACTTGTCGACTACATCCTGCCCCGGTTCGCACTCAAACACGGCGTTCGTCCAAGCCTGCTCACGGGTGATCCGGATGCCTTGATCGAAGAAGCCGAAGCCCTGATCCTCACGGCGGAAGGAGCGTCGCGGCTTCTCGATGCCGGTCGGGCCGACCGCCGGAAGGCGGCATTCTTCAAGGAAACGGAACCCTCCCGCTCCTACGTGATCGTCCTAGTGCCCGAAGCGGAGAACCGCGCCCATGCCGAACAATTTGCCGATTGGCTAACCGGCGAGATCGGCCAGCGTACGGTCGCCACGTTCGAAGCGCCGGACGGATCGGCATTCATCCCCGGCGCCATCAAGGTCGCGGCACCACCGATCCCCGAGCCAGAGGGCGACGCGATGGAAGGCGACCGTCTTGCGCATTTCCACTGCGGAAGATGCCATGTCGTGAGCGAAAAGAACCGGATGGACGGGATCGGCTCCACCCCATCTTTTGCTGCGATCCGCTCCCGTGAGAACTGGCGCGATCTTTTCCAGGCCTTCTGGTCGGCCAACCCGCACCCCTCATTCACACAGGTCGAGGGTCTGACAGAACCTTTCGATCCGGATTTCCCGCCGCATATCGCGCCGATCGAAATCACGCTGGAGGATATCGAGGCGATCTTCGCCTATGCGGCGACGATCCGGCCCAAGGACCTTGGCGCTCCGATCAGCCAGCGCTGAAAGTCCGCACGCGTTCAGTTCTTCAGATAGTCGTCCGTGGTGCGCGGTCTCGGCCGATCGCCCATCCGGAACGGCGAACCCTCGGAATGGTATTGCGCTTTTACCCTGCAGTCGTCGCACATCTGAATCAGCCGGGCGTTATCCGAGTTTGTGAACATCGAATGTTTGCCCGCCAGCGTTTCTACGATTTTATCGATCGTCGATTTCACGCCAAAGAGTGCCCCGCATTCGATGCACGCGAAGGGTTCTTCCCCATGCAGAACCCTGAGCGTCAGCGCCGCCTCCGAAAAATCCATCTGCGGTTTCAGCGTGATCGCGTCTTCAGGGCAAATCGTGGCACATATACCGCATTGCAGACAGGCGTCTTCCTTGAACCGGATCTCTGGCTTGTCTGCGTTGTCGTCGAGCGCGCCCGACGGGCACAGCCCGACACAGGACAAACAAAGGGTGCAGGCCTCGGAATCGACAAGAACGGCGCCGTATGGCGCACCCTCGGGCAATGCAAAAGGCGCGGCTTCGGGCCCGCCTGCAAGCGCCCGTGTCGCGAGCCGTGTGACATCTCTGCGGGGGCCAAGGGGCAAGATCGGCTCGATCTGCGGCACCTTCGGCCGGGGCCCGTAAAGCTGGTCGGAAAGCGCATCTGGGTCGTTCAGATCCAGAAGTTGCACGGCCTCATAGGGCCACCCGGCGCCTCCCAGCAAAGCCCTGGCGAGGGCGAGTTCGCGTTCCGCCGGATCTCGCTCGCTCTTGGGGGACAACAGGACGTGTACGGCACCAAAGCCCGAAGCCAGTGCAGCAACCATCTCGGCGTGGCCGAATGCCCCGACCGAAGCGATCTCGAACGGCACGACATCTGCGGGAAGCCCGCGTCCCAGACGGGCCGAAAGCGCGATCATCTCGCGCCCGTGGCCATCGTCATGAACAAGCAGCCGGGGCAGGGTGCCGCCCGCGGCAATGAACCGTTCCGCCATCAACCGCAACGCCCGGAAGGTATCGGCCACCGCCGGCGCGTCGAAGCTCACCGCACCAGAGGGACATACGGACGAACAGGCGCCGCAGCCCGCGCAAATCATCGGATCGATCTCCACATGATCGCCCGCCGGGCTGATCGCACCTGTGGGACAGAGGTCGAGGCATCGGGTGCATCCCGTCTGCTCTGCGCGGGAATGGGCGCATAGAGTCGGCTCAACCGCCACGTGCAGCGTTTTCTCGAAGGTGCCAACAAGACCCGATGCCTCACTGCCGACCCGCGCCACGGCCGCCGGGTCACCCGGATCGGCGCGAAGGTATCCGTCGCGCTTCTCGGGTGCGGGGAAAAGCGCCGCGCCACCGGAAACATCCACGATGATGTCACACTGTGACGACGCCCCGTTCATCGGCTCCGAGAATGACAGCGGGCCGCGCCCGCCGGGCCGCGCGCCTTGATAGGCATCGATCGTCACCTTGAATGCGCCGAAGCTTCCCGTGGCAGACTTCAGGCGCCCCGCGATGACGTCGAAATTTCGTTGCGTGCCGGGCAGGATATCCGCCGGTTCCGGCAGAAGACAGGTGACCGAAAGCGTCTCGGAAAGCCGCTCTGCCAAGGGCAGCGCCACATCTTCCGCTCCCACCACGAGGCAAAGCCCTTCGCTTGAAACATCAATCGTCTTCTCCGGCTGCCGTTCCAGAATCGCGGCCGCGACAAGGGCCGCAATCTTCGGGGTGGCTCTTGCGCCTTCGTCGGACCATCCGGCCCGATCCCGGATATCCACGGTCAGGGGTGTGTTAGCCCCCACTTCCTCCGCCAGGGCCTCGAAGGTGTCCGCCTCCTGCTGGCACGCAACGATCACATCGCCACCGCGCAGCGCTTCGGCGGCAAGGTCAAGTTCTCTCGTGCAAAGCCCGGTATGGATCTTCGAGCAAGCCAGCCCGGTGGCCTTCGCGATCCCCTCCCGGTCAAGCGTCTGGGTGCCTGCGCAATCACACAGCAACAGCTTTGTCATCGTTCCTCCCGATCCCTGCCGAACTGCTGCTGGACACCTGCGTTGCCCGCCGCAATAATCCGGTCCGGCCAAAACCTAGTGAGGTGGCCCGGGGAGGACAAGATGAGCAGTGATCGAGCGCCAGAACGCAGTGTCAGCCTGCCAGTGGGCGTCGTCGTCCGCCGCGCTCCGGGTGTAACCCGCTGGGCAAAGTGGTCATGGCGCGCAACCGCTGTGCTGCCCGGTGCGGCGTCTGCCGACTGGGTCGAACTCCGCCGAGAGGGTGATGCTGTGGAATACCATGCCGCAACCGCGGACCTCACGCTCCACCGGTCTGAAACCGAAGCTTACATTCCGGCGCTAGCGAACACGCCGCCTCTGTGCTGGGTAATCATGCGGGCCGATCGCGACGGCGGAAATGATCGGCCGGAACTGCTTCTCGTCACGGTCTCGGCATACGAGGCACAGGATTATGCCGACAACGGCGAGGATATCGTCGAGGCGATCCCGATGCCCGACGGGCTCGCCGCCTGGGTGGATGATTTCGTGAAGCGGCACCATGTCGACGAGGAATTCGTGAAGCGCAAGCGCAAACGCCACTTTGAAGACCTTAAGGAAGACGGAATCGGCGACGCACGCGTGCGTCAGCCGGCCGATGTCTACCGCGCGCCGTCTTCGATCAAGAGGAAACCATCGTGACCGACGGCTCCGACGGCTTCCTGTCACGCTGGTCGCGCCGAAAGCGCGGGGCCGTGAGCAAAGAACCCGAACCCGCGCGGCCGTCGCCCGGCACCGAGCGCGCGGTGGCGACCGAACCAACCGGCGCCGCACCGCGTCCGCCTGAAAGCGAGTCGCTTCCACCTCCGGAGCCGGAAAAGCCGGAGGAAGAAGCCGAGATCCTCGCGCGGTTGGGTCTTCCGGATCCGGCCACGTTGCAGAAGGGTGATGATTTCCAGCCTTTCATGCAGGCCGGTGTTCCCGAGTTCCTGCGCCGCAAGGCCCTGCGCCGCCTGTGGCGCTCGAACCCTACGCTTGCGGTGCTCGACGGGCTGAACGACTACGACGACGATTTCACAGGCGGGTTCGTTCCACCCGGCACTCTGAAAACCCTGTACGAAGTGGGTAAGGGCCTGGTCTCGCAGGGCACGAACGAGATGCAGGAAAGTGCACGTCCCGAGACGCAGCCGGAAAAAAATGCCGGTGCACAGGACACCTTGAACAGTGCAAACACGCGCGCCCCCGATGCCCCTGGCGAGAACGACGATGCGCGCTCAACGGAGCCGGAGGCTGGGGGGGCAGGGGAGGATATCACGCCATCTGAACAAGCCGCTGCACGAGATGCGCCCGAACCCCAAGACGAAACGCCGCGCCCCACGCGCCGCCGCATGACGTTTACCCTCCCGGAAGCGTGAACCGAAATACAACCATGCGGTGCGCGAGACTCTTGCATTCCTCTGCATACCGAGTAACTTTGATGAAACCCGAAAAGGGACGCCAGGAAGGGAGGCTTGGTGACAGACCGAACTGGCAAAGTCGAGGTTACCGAAGAAGATCGGCTGCGGGCCGATCTCTATGATTTTCTTGGCGCGCTGCTGGCGCGTCCGCCGTCCCAGGACATGATCGAAAAGACGCGTGCGCTTGAGGGCGACGATTCGCTGATCGGGGAGGCTGTGACGGCCCTGACGCGGGTCGCGACGTCGCAGAGTGCTGCCGGCGTCGAACGCGAATTCAACCGCCTCTTCATCGGGGTGGGGCGGGGCGAACTTCTGCCCTTCGCAAGTTTCTACATGACGGGGTTTCTCAACGAGAAACCGCTCGCCGTTCTGCGCCGTGATATGGCGCGGCTCGGGATCGAGCGCGCCCCGGACGTTTTCGAGCCCGAAGACAACATCGGATCGCTCTGCGAGATGATGGCGGGGCTCATCACCGGGCGCTTTGGCGATCCCCTGCCGCTCTGGCAGCAGCGGGATTTCTGGAACGCTCACATCGGGCCCTGGGCCCGCCACTTCTTCTCTGATCTCGAGGGCGCGAAAAACTCGCTGTTCTACACTCCCGTTGGTGCCATCGGGCGCATCTTCATGGAGGTCGAGAAGGAAGCATTCAAGATGGCCGGCGACAGTGCGGCTTGACGGAAATGGCCGGGGACGCCCGGCAAGCGAACAGGTCGGGGACGCCCGGCTGAAAGAGGAGGCGCAAGACGTGAAAAAACCGGATCAAAAGACAGGCGAAAGCCGCAGGGGCTTCTTGAAGCTCATGAGTGTTTCGGCTCCGGCAGCGGCGGTTTCGGCAGTGACTGCGACCGAAGCCGATGCGGCAGAGCCGGTCGAAGAGGGCAGCGGTCTTCGTATGACCGCGCATGTGAAAGCCTACCTCGACAGCGCCAGGTTCTGACCGCGCGGTACCTTGGAAGCGCAGGGCCCGAACGGGCCGGCGCCAACTCAATAGGGAACAAAAACAAGATGCTCAGGAAGAAGACAAACAGCGTCGCGCGGCCCAAGGCCCGGGAAGGCCTTCTGGCCCGTGTCGGCGAAAAGCGCGTCGACCGCCGCTCATTCCTCCGTACCAGCGGCCTCGCCGTCGGTGGCCTCGCGGCCTTCGGCGCGACAGGCGGCATGGTCCAGAAGGCCGAGGCGCAATCGGCCGTCGCCAATGCGGTGAAGAACGTCAAAACCGTATGTACGCATTGTTCGGTGGGGTGCACTGTGATCGCCGAAGTGTCGGACGGCGTCTGGACGGGGCAGGAGCCCGGTTGGGACAGCCCGTTCAACCTCGGCGCCCACTGCGCCAAGGGCGCGGCAGTCCGCGAGCACGCCCACGGCGAGCGCCGTCTGAAGTACCCCACCAAGCTCGTCAACGGCGAGTGGGTGAAAGTTTCCTGGGAAGAGGCGATCAACGAAATCGGCGACCAGATGCTGAAGATCCGCGAAGAAAGCGGGCCGGACAGCGTGTACTGGCTGGGCTCCGCCAAGCACAATAACGAGCAGGCCTATCTCCTGCGCAAGTTCGCGGCCTACTGGGGCACCAACAATATCGATCACCAGGCGCGGATCTGTCACTCTACGACCGTTGCGGGTGTTGCGAATACATGGGGCTACGGCGCCATGACCAACTCCTACAACGACATCCACAACTCCAAGGCGATGTTCCTGATCGGCGGCAACCCTGCCGAGGCACATCCGGTGTCGCTTCTTCACATCCTGAAGGCGAAGGAAGAAAACAACGCGCCGCTTATCGTCTGCGACCCGCGCTTCACGCGTACGGCCGCCCATGCCGATGAGTACGTACGCTTCCGTCCGGGCTCTGACGTGGCGCTAGTCTGGGGTATCCTCTGGCACATCTTCGAGAATTCCTGGGAAGACAAGGAATTCATCCGCACCCGCGTCTGGGGTATGGATCAGATCAAGGAAGAGGTCGCCCGCTGGACGCCGGAAGAGGTGGAACGCGTCACTGGCGTGCCGGGCTCCCAGCTCGAGCGCGTGGCACGCACGCTTGCCAACAACCGTCCCGGCACAGTGATCTGGTGCATGGGCGGCACCCAGCACACCAACGGCAACAACAACACGCGTGCCTACTGTGTGCTGCAGCTTGCCCTCGGCAACATGGGCACCTCCGGTGGCGGCACCAACATCTTCCGCGGCCACGACAACGTGCAGGGCGCAACGGACCTCGGCGTTCTTGCCGATACGCTGCCTGGCTACTATGGCCTCGCACCCGGATCGTGGGCGCATTGGGCCCGGGTCTGGGAAGAAGATCTCGAATGGCTCAAGGGCCGCTTCGGCACCAAGCCCGGCGGCGGCCAGGACGGCGCCGATCTCGTCATGATGAACGAGCGCGGTATTCCGGTGTCCCGCTGGATCGATGGTGTCCTTGAAGCCAAGGAAAACCTCGACCAGCCCGACAACACCCGGGCCATGGTCTTCTGGGGCCACGCGCCGAACTCGCAGACCCGTCTGCCGGAAATGAAGACGGCGATGGAGAAGCTCGACATGCTGGTCGTGATTGATCCATTCCCGACGGTCACCGCGATCATGAACGACCGCACGGATGGCGTGTATCTTCTTCCCGCCACGACACAGTTCGAGACCTACGGCTCGGTCACCGCGTCGAACCGGTCGCTCCAGTGGCGCGAGAAGGTGATCGATCCGCTCTTCGAATCGAAGACCGATCACGAGATCATGAAGCTCTTCTCCGACAAGTTCGGTTTCACCGACCGTATCTTCCGGAACATCGCCCTCAACGGCGACGAGCCTCTGATCGAAGACATCACCCGCGAGTTCAACCGCGGCATGTGGACGATCGGTTACACCGGCCAGTCGCCCGAGCGTCTTCGCAAGCACATGGAGAACCAGCACACCTTCGACCGCACGACGCTTCGTGCGAACGGTGGGCCGGCAGATGGCGACTACTATGGTCTGCCGTGGCCAAGCTGGGGCACGCCCGAACTCAATCACCCGGGCTCACCGAACCTCTATGACATCTCCAAGCGCGTTGCCGATGGCGGCATGGGCTTCCGTGCCCGCTTCGGGGTGGAGCGTGACGGCGACAACCTGCTCGCCGAGGGCGTTGCGCCTGTCGGATCGGAGATCCAGGACGGTTATCCCGAGTTCACCATGCAGATGCTCATGGATCTCGGCTGGGACGGTGATCTGACCGACGAGGAACGCGCGTCAATCGACGCCGTCGCGGGGCCGAACACCAACTGGAAGACCGACCTCTCTGGCGGCATCCAGCGGGTGGCGATCAAGCACGGCTGCGCGCCCTACGGCAATGCGAAAGCTCGCGCGGTGGTCTGGACCTTCCCGGATCCCGTGCCGCTGCATCGCGAGCCTCTGTATTCGAACCGCCGCGATCTGGTGGCCGATTACCCAACCTACGACGACAAGAAGTTCTGGCGGGTCCCGACGATGTACTCGTCGATCCAAAAGAACGACTTCTCCGAGGAGTATCCGATCATCCTCACCTCCGGGCGACTGGTGGAGTACGAGGGCGGCGGCGACGAAACCCGGTCCAACCCGTGGCTCGCCGAACTCCAGCAGGAGATGTTCGTCGAAGTGAACCCGCGGGACGCCAACAACCTTGGCATCCGCGACGGTGCGGATGTCTGGGTGGAAGGTCCCGAGAAGGGCAAGGTCCTCGTCAAGGCCATGCTCACCGAACGGGTCGCACCCGGCGTTGCCTTCATGCCATTCCACTTTGGTGGCCACTGGCAGGGCGAAGATCGAAGATCGAAATATCCCGAGGGGGCGGATCCATACGTTCTTGGGGAAAGTTGCAACACCGCGCAGACCTATGGCTATGACTCCGTGACGCAGATGCAGGAGACCAAGGCCACCCTCTGCAAGATCTGGTCGGCGTAAAGGGAGGAATGAAGAAAAATGGCTGCAAGAGCGAAATTCCTCTGCGACGCTGAGCGCTGCATCGAATGCAACGCCTGCGTTACCGCGTGCAAGAACGAGCACGAGGTGCCCTGGGGCATCAACCGGCGCCGGGTCGTGACCATCGAAGACGGTAAGCCAGGCGAGCGGTCGATCTCGGTCGCCTGCATGCATTGCTCGGATGCGCCGTGCATGGCGGTGTGTCCGGTCGATTGCTTCTATCAGACCAATGACGGTGTGGTCCTTCACTCGAAGGATCTCTGCATCGGCTGCGGTTACTGCTTCTATGCCTGCCCCTTCGGCGCGCCGCAGTTCCCGCAGGCGGGCAACTTCGGGTCGCGCGGCAAGATGGACAAGTGCACCTTCTGCGCCGGTGGCCCGGAAGAGGACATGTCCACCGTCGAGTTCCAGAAGTACGGCCGCAACCGGATCGCGGAAGGCAAGCTTCCGATCTGTGCCGAGATGTGCTCGACCAAGGCGCTTCTCGCCGGCGACGGCGATACGGTCTCGGATATCTACCGCGAGCGTGTCGTGGCCCGTGGCTTCGGCTCGGGCGCCTGGGGCTGGGGCACGGCTTACGGCCAGAAGGGCGGCTGACGCCGCCCCAAAGGCCCTCGCGCCACGCGCATTCGGGACGTCGCGGCCAACACCGCGGCGTCCTTGTTCGATGGTCTCCGGGTACGCAAGAACAAATGGGTGCCGCCACTCCGATAGAGGGGTTTGAGCGCCTTGACTTGAAGGTGTCCCGGTACAGGTAAGCAGGCATAAAATTGGCAAAAAGCCCATGACGGCATGTCTTCTAGGGAGGTTGGTATGACAAGGGTTCTGGCAGGTCTGTTTGTCCTGATTTCGGCGGCGTTTCTTTCATCCACCCCGGCGTTGGCGCAGACCTCAATGGGTGGACCCGATGTCATCACAACTGAAGATGCAAACTCGGATCTCGAGAGCATTCTCGCGCGCCAGCGCGGCGAAGACGTTCCCCGGCTGCCGCGGGACTTCGACAGCGCGACGGAACAAGCCCAGGGCATCACCAGCATGCTGGGTGTTCGCGGCGGCGCTTCCGACGCCGAGGTCTGGGAAGCCCTGCGTTTCGGCACGGCCGATGTTACGGTCTCCGCCGGCGGTGCGCCGGCGCGCGTTCTTATGCAGGATCGCGGCATGTGGTGGCAAACCTTCCGCCAGGGCCCGCTTTCCACTTATGGCGGCTACCTCCTTCTCGGCACGCTTGGATTTCTTGCGCTCTTCTTCATACTTCGGGGACGCATCCGGATCAGCCATGGCCGCGCCGGGGTGACGATCCTCCGTTTCAACGCAATCGAACGTTTCGCCCACTGGCTTCTTGCGGGATCCTTCATCGTTCTTGGGATCACCGGGTTGCTCACGCTGTTCGGCCGTAAGGGCCTGATCCCCCTGATCGGGCACGAGGCTTACTCCACCATGGCGATCGCTTCGAAGTGGGTGCACAACAATGTGGCCTGGGCCTTCATGTTGTCGATCATCATGGTCTTCTTGCTCTGGGTCGTTCACAACTTCCCTTCGAAGCACGATCTTGTCTGGTTCGCCAAGGGCGGCGGGATCATCGGCAAATCGCATCCGCCTGCAAAGAAGTTCAACGCGGGCCAGAAGATCATCTTCTGGTCGGTGATACTGCTTGGCGGCTCGATTTCCGCCTCCGGTCTCTCGCTTCTATTCCCGTTCGAGCTGCCGATGTTCGCCAAGACTTTCGCGATCCTCAACGATTTCGGCGTGCCCGGGCTTCTCGGGATGGAGGCGTTCCCCGCCCAACTCGCGCCACATGAAGAGATGCAGTTCGCGCAACTCTGGCACGCCATCGTCAGCTTCGTGATGATGGCGATCATCATCGCGCACATCTACATCGGCTCGGTGGGCATGGAAGGCGCCTATGATGCGATGGGCACGGGCGAAGTCGATCTCAACTGGGCCAAGGAACATCATTCGCTCTGGGTTGAAGAGGTTCAGGCCAAGAAAGGCTCTGCCGCGCCCGGCGCCCAGCCCGCGGAATGATCGCGATCCTGGCCCGCGCGACGGCGCTGGCGGCGATTGTCGTCGGCGCGCTTCCCGCCGGTGCGGCAGATTTCCGCACATTCGCCGGGCACGGCGGGCCTGTGATGGGGCTCGCGATAACCGGTGATGGCGGCACCCTCCTCAGCGCGAGCTTCGACAATTCGGTCGGCCTATGGTCCCTCGAAGGCGACGAGGCCATTCACTGGCTCGACGGCCATGAGGCGGCGGTGAACACGGTGATCCCCCTGACGTCCGGACGCGCCGCCTCGGGCAGCGACGACTTCGACGTCATCATCTGGGATGTTCTCGAGGGCCGGCAAGTTCAACGTCTTGAGGGCCATACCGGCAAGGTCATGGGCCTCTCCGTCACACGGGACGGTACACGCCTCGCCTCGGCAAGCTGGGATGGGAGCGTGCGGATCTGGTCAACGGATGACGGCCGGCTCGACGCCACATTGACGGAGCACGAGGGCCCCGTGAATGCTGTCGCATGGTCAGGTGACGAGCGCCGTCTCTATACCGCAGGATATGACGGTACGCTCCTCGAATGGGAAACCGCCACATGGCGGGTTACACGTCGCCTCGCAAGCCACGGCTTCGGCATCAACGTGATCCTTCTGAACGAGGCGGAACGCTGGCTTGCCTACGGGGCACTCGATGGGGGCACTCGCATCCTCGCGCTCGAGACTGGCGAGGCGCTGGCCGATCTAACCGCGGGTCGCCGCCCGATCCTCTCGCTCGCCCATTCCTCGGCAGGGGCGCGTCTCGCGGTGGGCGACGGCGAAGGTTACATCATGATTGTCGGTACGGGGAACTGGCGTGTAGAGCACGATTTCCGCGCCGCTCTCAACGGTCCGATCTGGGCGCTTGCCTTCACCGGTTCGGGCGAGGGCATCATCGCGGGCGGCATCGCCAACGAAGCGATGCTCTGGCCGCTCGACGGCACCGACAGTGCGCCCCGCCTCGCCGAGATACGGCGCGAGTTCCATACCGACCCTGACGCGGTGCCGAATGGAGAGCGCCAGTTTCTGCGCAAGTGCTCCATATGCCATACGCTGGGCGAGGATGGCGAACGCCGAGCCGGACCGCCGCTGGCGGGGCTCTTCGGACGTCGCGCGGGCTCGGTGGACGGCTACCCCTATTCCGAGGCCATCCTCGCCCTCGATATCGTATGGAGCGAAGAAACGATCGACGCGTTGTTCGATATCGGCCCCGACCACTATATCCCCGGCACCAAGATGCCGATGCAACAGATCGCCAAGCCCGAGGACCGGGCCGACCTGATCGACTTTCTGAAACGGGAAACCGCTCTGGAGACCAAAAAATGAAACCGATGCTCCTTGCGTTCATTGCCATCGCCGTCATCGCCGCGGGGGCTGACCGCGCGCTCGACTATGCCGGCTTCTCGTCGGGCGAACGCGGCTCCGCCCCAAGCGTTCGGCTCGACTGAAGCCCGCTTTTCCTTTCGGGGGCCATCGGGTAGGGTCGCTCGACAAAAGGGAACCCGGGCGGCGTCGTCTGAACCACCACATGCTAGGCTATGTCACACAGGATGGCGCGGGACGCGCCGATGCGCTGATGGCGGATGTCGCGGCGCGGCTTCAGGCGCGCGGCTGGACGCTCGCTGGCGCGGTGCAGCACAACGTGGGCGCTGCGTCGGACGGGCGCTGTCATATGCATCTCCAGATCCTGGGCACCGACAACATTGTCCGGATCAGTCAGGATCTCGGTCCCTATGCCAGGGGGTGTCGCCTCGATACCGGCGCGCTTGAAACGGCCGTGGGATACGCGGAAAGCGCGCTCGAAGCATCACCGCGTCTCTGCATAGTCAACAAATTCGGCAAGCAGGAAATCGACGGCAAGGGCTTCCGCCCGCTGATCGGCCGCGCTCTCGCCGAAGGTGTCCCGGTGGTCTGCGCCGTCGGCCCGACCCATCTCGACGGCTTCCGCGCCTTTGCGGGCGAAATGGCCGAGCAGGTGTCGCCCGACGTGGATGCCATCCTGGCATGGATCGACAACACAGCCGCGGCAGAGGTCTGAGAGCGCCTTGAACGACATCGTCGAAGGCCTGTTGACCGCGGCCAGGCTCATACTGAGGCTCGACGCCGATCTGATCGAAATCACGCTGCGATCGCTCCATGTTACGCTGACTGCCACCCTTATTGCCTCAGCTATCGGGCTGCCCCTCGGTGCATGGCTCGCTGTCAACCGCTTCCGTGCCCGCCGGATCGTGATCGCGCTCCTCAATGCCCTGATGGGCCTGCCGCCTGTCGTGGTTGGGCTGATCGTTTACGTGCTCTTCTCGCGGGCCGGGCCATTCGGTGTACTCGGCCTTCTCTTCACCCCGACCGCGATGATCATTGCGCAGGTCCTGATCATCACGCCGATCATCGCCTCCATCGCCCACCAGGCGATCCGCGAACTCTGGGCGGATTATCACGATCTCATGATCTCTCTGAACGCCTCCCGTCGGCAACGGATCGCCTCGCTGCTCTGGGACGGCCGCCGCCCCCTGATCACCGCCTCTCTCGCAGGTTTCGGGCGTGCGATCGGCGAGGTTGGTGCGATCATGATCGTAGGCGGTAATATCGACCATGCGACCCGGGTTCTGACCACTGCCATCGCCCTCGAAACCGGCAAAGGGGATTTCGGCATGGCCCTTGCGCTCGGCTTCATTCTGATAGGCCTTTCCGTGGCGGTGAATCTCGCGCTCCACGCCCTGGGCCGTACCGAACGGGGAAGCCGATGGTAAGCCGCTGCCTGCCCCTCACGCTGCGCGGCGTAGAACTGCGCCGGCAAGGCCGCACGATCCTGGGCCCGATCGACTGGACGCTTGAAGGCGACGGGATCACGGTGCTGATGGGCCCCAACGGGTCCGGCAAAACCTCGCTCCTCAGGGCCATGCACGGGCTTGAGCGGATCAACCGGGGCGAACTCAAGTGGTCTGGCGACGAAGCCGAGGTCCGCCGCGCACAGGCCTTCGTCTTTCAGACCCCGATCCTCATGCGTCGTTCCATCGTCGATTGCATCGCCTATCCCTTGCGCCTCGACGGTGTAAGCATGCGGGAGGCCCGAAGGCAGGCGGAGGGGGCGGCTGAACAGGTCGGGCTGAGCGGTGCGCTGGATCGCCCCTCGGAAGTGCTTTCGGGAGGCGAGAAGCAAAAGATGGCCCTCGCCCGTGCGCTCATCCGTAAGCCAGAACTTCTCTTTCTGGATGAGCCTTGCGCCAATCTCGACGGCGCCTCGACCCGCGATATTGAAGAGATACTGCGCAGCGCCCGCGACGCCGGCACCCGCATCGTGATGTCCACCCACGATATCGGCCAAGCACGCCGTCTTGCCGACGAAATCCTCTTCCTTCACGGCGGGCACCTCCTTGACGCGGCGCACAGGGACGCGTTCTTTGGTGGCGAAATCTCGCGCCAAGCAACCGCCCATCTGAACGGAGAACTGATTCCATGATCCGCGCCATTGCGACACTTGCGCTTTGTATCTTCGCCCTTCCGGGGTGGGCCGATCCAATGCGCATGGCGGTTACGACGTCCTTCGCGAATTCCGGTTTGGCCGAAGTGCTTTTGCCCGAGATCGAGGCGGAAACTGGGATAGAGCTTCAGCTTCTGATCGTCGGCACCGGTCAGGCGTTGAAGCTTGGCGCGGCGGGCGATGTGGATGCGGTGCTCGTCCACTCCCGTGCGGCGGAGGACGCGTTCGTTGCAGAGGGCAACGCCCCTCATCGCCGCGAAATCATGTACAACGATTTCGTCATCGTCGGTCCCACCGGTGATCCGGCGGGCGTGTCCGGCGCGGACAACGCGAATGCCGCCCTTCGTGCAATCTCATCGGCCGAGGCGGCCTTCGTGAGCCGAGGCGATGACAGCGGAACGCACAAGATGGAACTACGGCTGTGGGATGCGGCCGGGGTGGCGGTCGAGGGCGACTGGTACAAGGAAGTCGGCGCAGGAATGGGCGCAGCCCTCAATACCGCCGCGGGCCTCGGGGCCTACATCCTCACTGACCGCGCCACCTGGCTCAAATTCGCCAACAAGGCGGGCCTGTCGCTCTTGTTCGAGGGCGATCCCGTCCTCTTCAACCAATACGCATACCTGCCTGTCAGTGCTGACAAGCACCCACATGTTAAGGCCGATCTCGCCACGCAGCTCGAAGACTGGCTGACATCACCAGCAGCTGAAGCGCTCATAAACGGCTACGAAATCGCTGGTGAGCGCCTCTTCACATTCAACGCGAAGCCGCGCTGACATCGGGCCGCGCCGCGTCGAGGTCTTCAACCTCTTCGGGCGCGAACGGACAGGCCACCATACGTGCACCTTCCCAGCGGTGCTCAGGCTCGTGATGGGCGCAGGACGTACGCGCGACAGGGCACCGTGTCCGAAATGCACAGCCCGAAGGCGGGTTTAGCGGGGAAGGCAACTCTCCTTCAAGCGAGGCCCGCATTCGCCCGCGTTCAAGCTCCGGATCGGGCAGGGGAACCGAAGCGATCAGGGCTTTTGTATAGGGATGCCAGGGGGTCGCGATCAGCTCTCGCCCCGGCGCGGCCTCCACCAGACGGCCAAGGTACATCACCGCGATCCGGTCCGACACATGGCGAACGACCGAAAGATCATGCGCGATGAAGATGATCGAAAGCCGAAACTCCTTCTGGATCGCCTTCAGAAGATTGATCACCTGCGCCTGAACCGAAACGTCCAGGGCCGAAACCGGCTCGTCACAGATCAGCAGCTTGGGCTTCAGTATTAGCGCCCGGGCGATCCCGATCCGCTGGCACTGGCCGCCTGAAAACTCGTGCGGATACCGGTTGATGAGGTTCGGCAGAAGTCCGACCTTCGTCATGATATCCTGCACCTGCGCGCGCACGTCGTCCTTAGGTGTCTTCGGGAAATGGGTGATCAGCGGCTCAGCAATGATCTGCCCGACGGTCATCCGCGGGTTCAACGCCGCGAGCGGATCCTGAAACACCATCTGCACGTCGCGCGAATGAGTCCGCCGCTCCTCGCGCGCCATTGTCAGCAGATCCTTGCCTTGCCAAAGCACCGCGCCACCGGTGGCCTTCACGGTGCCGATGATCGCGCGGGCCAACGTCGATTTCCCCGATCCGCTTTCGCCCACGATCCCCAGCGTTTCGCCTTCGTTCAGCGTCAGATCGACGCCGGTGACGGCCTTGAGCCGCTTCGGGGGCGTCCACGGCCAGTCCGACCGCCCGTGGATGGGGAAGGTAACCTCGACGCCACGCGCTTCCAGCAATGCGGCCATCACGCCACCTCCCGCAATGGCACGTGGCAGGCAAAGGCACGCGTCCCGTCGGCTTCGAGGGCCGGCACCGTCGACGCACAGCGCTCAACCGCGCGCGCACAGCGCGGGTGGA
This sequence comes from Ovoidimarina sediminis, assembly GCF_032586175.1. Taxonomy (NCBI): domain Bacteria; kingdom Pseudomonadati; phylum Pseudomonadota; class Alphaproteobacteria; order Rhodobacterales; family Roseobacteraceae; genus Ovoidimarina; species Ovoidimarina sediminis. Next base: position 296,426 of record NZ_JAWHTE010000001.1, on the reverse strand, counting down.
AGGGGCAGCCGGAGGGCAGGCCAAGCATGTTGGGCGGCTCCCCGTCGATCGTCGGCAGCACCTCGTGATCTTCGTCAAGCCGCGGGATCGCCTTCAGAAGCCCCGCCGTATAGGGATGCGTGGGCGCGGCGAAAAGCGGAGCCGTTTCTCCGGCCTCCATGATCCGCCCACCATACATCACGACGGTCCGGTCACAGAAGCCAGCCACGATTCCGAGGTCATGGGTGATAAGGATCACCGCCGTACCGAACTCCTCCCGGATCTCGGACAAAAGCGTCATGATCTGGTTCTGCACGGTCACGTCGAGTGCGGTCGTCGGCTCGTCAGCGATCAAAAGCTCAGGGCGGCACAGCAGCGCCATCGCGATCATGATCCGCTGCCGCATGCCGCCCGAAAACTCATGGGGGTAGTTGTCGAGGCGGTTCTTCGCATCCGGTATTTTCACGGCGTCGAGCATCCGGCCCGCTTCTGCCATCGCCTCCCGCCGGCTCATCCCCTTGTGCAGTTCGAGCACCTCGGACATCTGATCCGATACACGAAGGTAGGGGTTCAGCGAGGTCATGGGATCCTGAAAGATCATCGAAATCTTCGCCGCGCGGATCCGGTTCAACTCCGCATCGGGCTTGTTGAGGATCTCCTTACCCCCGAACCTGACCGATCCCGAGGCCCGCCCGTTTCTGGCCAGAAGGCCCATGATCGCGAATGCCGTCTGGCTCTTGCCCGATCCGCTTTCGCCCACGACAGCAAGCGTCTCCTTCGCAGCCACATCAAAGCTCACGCCGTTCACGGCATTCACTGTCCCGTCATTCGTCTCGAAGGCGACCGAAAGATCTTTCACGGATAACAGCATCAGCGATCCTTCGGGTCGAGCGCGTCACGCAAACCGTCGCCGACGAAAAAGAAGGCGAAGAGCGTGATGCAGAAGAAGAACAGGGGATAGAGAAGCTGCCACAGCGTGCCGTACTGCATCTGGCTCGCCCCGTCGTTGATGAGCGCGCCCCAGGATGTGTTGGGTTCTTGCACGCCGAGTCCGAGGAAGGAGATGAAGCTCTCGTAAATAATCATGGATGGTACCAGAAGCGTGGCATAGACGATTACCACGCCCAGAAGGTTCGGCACGATGTGGCGCAGAATGATCGTCAGCGGTCGTACACCGGTGGCGACGGCCGCCTCCACGAATTCCTTGTTCTTGATCGAAAGTGTCTGGCCTCGCGCGATCCGCGCCATGTCGAGCCACGAAATTAGGCCGATCCCGAGGAACAGCATGAACAGCGACCGTCCGAAGACAACGAGCAGCAGGATCAGCACGAACATGTAGGGAATCGACATCAGGATATCGACGATCCGCATCATGATGTTGTCGAGCCGTCCGCCGAGGTATCCCGCCGTCGCGCCATAAAGCGTGCCGATGATCACGGCCACAAGCGCGCCGATGATTCCGACCATGAGCGATATGCGCGTGCCCTGAACGACCCTCGCAAAAAGATCACGACCCAGTTCATCGACGCCGAAATAATGCCCGTTGGCTAAATTCGGGGCCCCAAGCTCGGCGACATTGCCGAGCATGTTCCAGTCAACTTCCTCGTTCGACCAGGCGGCGAAGTACTGCCCGAAAGTCGCGAACAGCCCGACGAGGATCAGGACGATCAGGCCCCCGGTCGCCGCGCGGTTCCGGAAGAACCGCGACCGGGCATCTTGCCAAAGCGACCGGCCGGCAACCGGCTCCGCGGTGATTAGCGCCTCTGTCGTGGCGGCGGGGGTCAGGGTGGGAGAACGCATGTCAGTACCTGATCCGGGGGTCGATCCATGCGTAAAGGATGTCGACCACGAGGTTGAACAGTACCGTCAGCGTTCCGATCAGAACCGTTATCCCAAGCATGACGCCGTAATCCCGGCTGAGCGCCGATTTTGCGAAGAACTGACCAATCCCGCCGGTGGAAAAGAACATGTCGATCACCACCGAACCGGTGATCATGCCGACAAAGGCGGGCCCCAGATAGGAAATCACCGGAAGCATAGCGGGCTTCAGAGCATGGCGGAAAATCACCCGCTTCATTGGCAGGCCTTTGGCGCGCGCCGTGCGAATGAAATTCGCGTTCATCGTCTCCAGCATCGAGGCGCGCGTGATCCGTGCGATGGACGCCATGAACGATGTCGACAGCGCGATCACCGGCATGATCACGTATTGCCACTGGCCGCCCTGCCAGCCGCCACCCGGCAGCCAACCCAGCCAGAGCGTAAAGATCAGGATCAGGATGGGCGCCATCACGAAATTCGGCAGCACCTGCGCCCCGATTGAAATGCCCACCGCCATGTAATCAAGCCAGGTATTCTGCCGGATCGCCGCGACGACGCCCAGCGACACGCCCACCCCGACAGCGACGAGGAACGACCACGTGCCGTACTTCAAAGTGACGGGGAAGCCCTGTGCGATGATGTCGTTCACGTCCCGGTCCTTCAGGATATAGGACGGTCCGAAATCCCAGGCAGTAACGATATTCCAGACGTATATCGCGATCCGCTGCCAGAGCGGACGATCGAGCCCGTACTTGGCTTCTAGGTTCGCAAGGACTTCCGCCGGCACACCGCGTTCGGTCGCGAACGGCGAACCGGGCGCGGCCTCCATCAGGATAAACGTCACGATAATGAGGATTAGGATCGTCGGCACCGCGACGGCAAGGCGCCTGACCGTGAAATTGAGCATGGCAACCGGCCCTCTGCAAAGAGGCGGGACGGCCCCTGCACGGGGCCGCCCCTGTCTTCAAGTCCTCATTCCGCGACGCGGTAGAAGTTCTTGACGTACCAGTTGTTTTCCACGTTGTTCATCGGGAAGCCCTTGAGGGTTTCATCGAGAAGGAACGTGTTGGCGTAGTGGTAGATCGGAATGATCGCCATCTCGTCGGCGAGGATCTGTTCCACTTCGGTATAGGCCGCCTGCGGATCCATAGAGGTCTTCGAGGCTTTCATAAGCTCGTCAACCTTGCCATTGGAATATTTCCCGTCATTGGCGCCGTGGGTGGTGGTCACGAGGTCGAGGAACGTCGAAGCCTCGTTGTAGTCACCGCACCATGCGGAGCGCGCGACGTCGAACTTCTGCTCGCCGCGCACCTCGAGGTAGGTCTGCCACTCCATGTTCTCCATGGAAACCTCGACGCCCAGCTTCTGCTTCCACATCTGCGCCATGACCGTGGCGATGGCCTTGTGGCTTTCCGACGTGTTGTAGATCAGCTGAAGTTCAAGCGGCTCTCCGCCCGCGCCATAACCTGCGGCCGACATCAGCTCTTTTGCCTTCGCGTCGCGCTCTGCCTGGGTCCAGGTCGAGTAGTCGATGGTCGGCTTCTCGAAGCCCGCCGTTGCCCAGTGTGTGAAGTTGTAGGAGGGCGCCTGGCCACCTTTTAGTACCTGGTTCACAATCACGTCGCGGTCGATGGCATAGGAAAGCGCCTTGCGCACGTTCACGTCCTGCAGCGCCGGGTTTCCGGAATCCGTGAAGTTCACTGCGTAGTAATAGCTGCAAAGCCGCGGCACGGAATGCGCCTGCTCGGGCATTTCCTCCTTGAGCGACGGGTACTGCCCGGGCGGCAGCGGCTCGAGCATATCGATCTCGCCCGCTTTGTACCGGGTCAGCGCGGTGTTCACGTCATTGATGATGACGCCCTTTACCTCTTCGATGATCGTCGCATCGGCATTCCAGTAATTCGGGTTCTTCTTCAGCGTGAAGAACTCGTTCAGCACCAGCTCTTCCAGCGTGTAGGCGCCGTTGCCCACGATGTTCTCGGGTTTCGTCCAGTCGCTGCCATGGGCTTCGATCGTCGCCTGGTGTGCAGGGTAGAAGGTCGAATAGGTGACAATGTTCGGGAAATAGGGCAGGGGCGTTTCAAGCGTGACACGCAGCGTATGGTCGTCGACAGCTTCGACCCCCAGCGTGTCGGGCGATGCCTCCCCGGCAAGGATCTGTGCGGCATTCGTGATCGATGACAGCTCGACATACCAGCCATAGGGCGAAGCCGTCGCCGGATCTGCGGCCCGGCGCCAGGCGTAAACGAAATCATGGGCGGTAACCGGATCGCCATTCGACCACTTCGCTTCCGGACGCAGCTTGAATTCCCAGGTGTTGTTTCCGTCGGGCGACGACCATTCGCTCGCGACACCGGGAACAAGGCCGCCGTTCTCGTCCTGAATGATCAGCGCTTCGAACAGCTGGCGGCCCACATGGTTGCCCGCGGTTTCCTCGATCAGCTGCGGGTCGAGCGTCGGAAACTGGTCAAGCAGGCGGTAGGTGAAGGTCTGGTTGTCGGCAAGCGCCTCGCCCGTCGTCGGATGAGTGTCCATTGCCAGCGCGCCACCCGCGATAAGGGCGGCCGCGGCCGAATAGGTGAAGAGATGCTTTAGGTTCATGAATGTGCTCCCTGTTTGGCAGTCTGCCGGGGCAATTAAAAGCGACCGGCCATCGGCGGTCTGTCCCGCCGTATTGATCCGCCCATCTTCGGCGGTTCTGTTTCGATAGCAAGACCGTTTTCGGTGGTTGTGACGCGAGGGAAGAGGCAGTTTGCGGCCTTTCGCCGTCATATCGTTTGAAAAATCACCTGTTCTTCGTGGGCGAAAAAGCTTTCTTCCTCTTGCCCCACTGTTGCGTCCTCCGACCCGGTCAGCCAGTAGGCCCAGCCGCGCCCGGTCTCCAGATCGCACCACGCGCCGCCGGTGAAGCCAAGCGCATGGCCGGCATGTCCCGCCAGCCGGCCGGGGATACGCGAATGATCCTCGTAAAGCGTCAGCCCGAGGCCAAAGGCAGGGAACAGGCCATCCGACCAGGTGCCGTTCGTCCCGTCGTAGCGCCAGGTCTGCTCGCGCATCGCCACCGCTGCCTTGTCATCTCCGCCAATGCTCCGCGCCAGCCGGGCAAGCCCGCCAATCGTCGTCCGAAGGCCCGCGTGGGGCGAAAATAGAAAGCTGTCCCGCGCCAGCCTGTAAGTTCCAAGGCCAATCCCCCGCCCATTTCGCCAGATAACGTCGGCGGTCCAGTCCCCGGGTTCCCCATCGGCCTCTGGGTCATACCGTTTTCCGCGCCGCTCGAAGAGCGGGATCCGGCGCCGCCGAGTCCCGGCATCCGCACCCGCCCAGTTGTACCAGCCTGCAATGTTCATAGGACGAAGAACTGACGCATCGACAACCCTGTCGAAACGCTCGCCGCTGACCGCCTCGATCACCGCGCCAAGTAGCACGTAGTTCAGGTTCGCATAGAAGAAATGCGCCCCGGCTGGCCAGTCCGCCACAATGCCGGCGGCATTGCGTGCAAGGAAAGAGGGCAGGTCATCGGGCGGCTCCGTCACATAGCCCGCGCGGTCCTGTTGCCCGGAACAGTGGCAAAGAAGATCCCGGAGCCGAATTCCGCGGCCGCTCAACCATTCTGGATAGCCGTAAGGGGCCAGCCGGTCGCCCACCAAGTCGTCAAGCGAAACAAGGCCAGCTTGGACCAGTTCCAGGGCGGCACGCGCAGTGAGGGCCTTGGATATCGATGCCACCCGCACCGAATATGTTTCAAGCTCGGGACGATCCCGTGCCGCTTCGCCAGGCCGCACCCGTCCCGTCAGAAACACGTTCCGTCCGTCGGTCCCGTCCTCGGCCACCGCTGCCAGAAGATACCGTCCACCGCGATCCGGGTCCGTCAACGCACGAAGGTGCCCGCGCAACCCTTCTGAAATCATACGAACTTCCGGAACGTGCGGCTCTCGTCGAAGATCTCTTCAAGGCGCCGCATGCGGTCCGAAGTACTGTCCCAGCGTATTTCCTGAACCGCAGCGATCAGGCATTCGGTCAAAAGCAGCGTGGCGACCCCGCTGTCCCACGCGCTCGGCGCCTCGATCCGGCACGAGAAGACATTCGACGCGTGCCGCGCAACGGGAGATTGCCACTGATCGGTGAAAAGAATGATCTCCGCACCCCGCCGTTCTGCCATCTCGGCCAGCCGAAGCGTCGCGTTCTCGTAGCGCCGCACGTCGTAGATCACCACGACGTCGCCTGCGGTCATGTCGAGAAGGTCATGCGGCCAGCTGTTCGCGGTCGAGCGGATATGCCCGACGCGCGGCCGGATCACCTGAAGATGCAGATAAAGGTATTCCGACACTGCGTGCGTAATCCGCCCCCCCGTCACCGAGATCGCGCGTGCTTCATCGGCCAGAAGACGCGCGGCCTCGTCGAAAGCGCCCGGGTCGAGATGGGCGATCGTCTGCCGGATGTTCTGCGTGGCCTTGTCGGTGAACCGGTTCAGGATATGCGCGTCGGGCGCTGCATCGGTCCAGCGATCTCGCTTCGCGATGGGGTTGGATATCCGCGCTTCAAGCTCCTGCCGAAGGGCATCCTGGAATTCCGGAAAACCCGAATAGCCAAGCTTCTGCACCATACGCGCCACCGTCGGGGTCGAGACATCGGCCGCTTCCGCCAGCCGTGTGATCGACCCGAGCCCCGAGACCGGATAGTTCGCCAGAATTGCCTCGGCAAGCTGCCGTTCCGCCCGGGTGAGCGTCTCCTGAATGGCTGCGATCCGTTCCTGAATGCTCTCGGTCACAGTGCTGGCCGACCTATCTCTGTCCTGCACATTTTGTAAGCATAGCTTCAGGCTTGCCGGTGGAGAAGAAAATTTTTCAGAAATGCCTTGACCGTCGCAGGCTCCCTGCGGAATGCTCGCCACGCGGGCATCAGGACGGGGGCGCGTCGGCAAGTGGCATCAGAAGCAATCGCTGCGGTGACGGAAGGCAGGGGGACCCCTGTGCTCATCGTCTGCGAACATGCCTCTCGCCACGTGCCCGACCGCTACGGCGATCTCGGCCTCGGGAAAGAGGCGCTGTCAAGCCACATCGCCTGGGATATCGGCGCCCTGGATCTGGCGCGCGACATCGCCCGCCGGCTCGGCGCTCCGCTGATCAACGCACGCGTGTCACGCCTCGTCTACGATCTGAACCGGCCGCCGGAAGTGTCGGCAGCGATCCCAGACCGAAGCGAGATCTACGACATTCCGGCCAACCGAAATCTCGACGCCACCGCGCGCGCCGAACGGGTCGAGACCACCTACCGGCCCTGGCGGGAGGCGCTTGCACAGGCGATCCGCGACAGCGGCGCCCGGGCCCTCATCACTGTCCACAGCTTCACCCCGGTCTATTTCGGCGAACGCCGCGAAACCACGGTCGGCATTCTCCATGACCGCGATTTGCGGCTGGCCGATATCGTCCTCGAGGAAGCGGGAGAGCAGGGGCGCGAATGGGATCGCAACAGCCCCTATGGCCCGGAGGATGGGGTGACCCACACCGTGCGGATCGCCGAGGATGCGGGCCTGCTTCCCCTGATGATCGAAGTGCGGAACGATCTCCTCGCAACACCCGTCGATATCGCCTCGCAGGGCGCATCGATCACCCAGGTTCTGCTTCCGGCCCTCGACCGCGCGGGTGTCGCAATCGCGGAGGCTCAGTCATGACCGGCTTCATGCTGCGCTACATCTCCGTGATCGACACCATCAACCGCCGCCTTGGGCGCGTCGTCATGTACGGGATCTTCGTGATGATGGGGATCCTGCTCTGGTCCTCTATCTCGAAGACCTTCTTCAATCCTTCGCTCTGGACGCTGGAAATGGCGCAGTTTGCGATGGTTGCCTATTACATCCTGGGCGGCCCCTACGCGATCCAGATGGGGTCGAACGTGCGGATGGATCTCTTCTACGGGGCATGGAGCGACGGGCGAAAGGCCTGGGTCGATGCCTTAACGATATTCTTCCTGATCTTCTACCTCGTGGTGATGCTCTGGGGCGGGCTCGACTCGACGATCTACAGTTTCCAGTACGGCGGTGAACGCAGCCCAACGGCCTGGCGTCCCTATCTCTGGCCGATCAAGTGCATCATGATGATCGGCCTGTCGCTCATGCTTCTTCAGGCAGTGGCTGAATTCTTCAAGGACGTGCTCAGGATCCGTGGCCACGACATTCCGCGAGAGGCGATCTGATGTCCTATGAACTGATCGCCATCCTCATGTTCTCCATGATGATGCTGATGCTCTTCACCGGGCAGCGCGTCTTCGGTGCGATCGGCTTCGTCGCGGTCGTCGCGGCTCTTTTGCTCTGGGGCGACAGGGGCGGCTACGATCTCGGCTTCGCGGCGGCCATGAAGCTTATGAAATGGTACCCGCTTCTGACGCTCCCGATGTTCATCTTCATGGGGTACGTGCTGTCGGAATCGAAGATCGCCGATGATCTTTACCGCATGTTCCATGTCTGGACGGGCGGCATGCCCGGCGGGCTCGCCATGGGCACGATCGGGCTCATGGTTCTCATTTCTGCGATGAACGGGCTATCGGTTGCGGGCATGGCCATCGGGGCGACGATCGCGTTGCCGGAACTCCTCAAGCGGGGCTACGATAAGCGGATGGTGACCGGCGTCATCCAGGCCGGTTCCTCCCTCGGCATCCTTGTGCCGCCGTCGGTCGTTCTCGTTCTCTATGCGATGATCGCTCGCCAGCCGGTCGGGCAACTCTGGCTCGCGGGGGTCATTCCGGGGCTGATGATGGCCACGCTCTTTATTATCTACATCTATATTCGCTGCCGGATCACCCCGTCCCTCGGCCCCGTCCTTCCGCTCGAAGAACGGGATGTCAGCCGCGCGGAGAAATACCGCCTCCTTTCCGCCGGCCTCCTTCCGCTCGGCATCTTCGCGGTGATGATGATCCCCTTCGTCAACGGCTGGACGGGCCTCGTCGAAAGCTCCGCAATCGGCGCGCTCGCGGCCTTCCTCGCCGCCGTTCTGAAGGGCCGAATGACCTGGCAGGTCTTCGAAACCACTGTCCGCTCGACGCTTGCCATCACCTGCATGTTCATGTGGATCATCCTCGCGGCCCTGGCCTTTGGGGCCGTGTTCGATGGTCTTGGTGCCGTCCGGGCGATCGAGAACCTCTTCACCGAACAGCTTGGCCTCAGCCCCTGGGTCATCCTCATCCTGATGCAGCTCAGCTTTATCGTAATGGGTACATTCCTAGACGATACCGCCATGCTGGTAATCGTCGCGCCGCTTTACGTGCCGCTTGTGGACGAGCTTGGGTTCAACCTGATCTGGTATGGCGTACTTTATACGATCACCACGCAGATCGCCTACATGACCCCGCCTTTCGGCTATAACCTCTTCCTGATGCGCGCCATGGCCCCGCCTGAGGTCACGCTGGGCGATATCTACCGTTCGATTGTCCCCTTTGTCTTCGTCATGGCGCTGGCGCTGACGATCGTTATGGCCTTCCCGGAAATCGCCCTCTGGCTGCCGGGATATGTTTACGGAAACTAGCAAGAACGCCGGGAAAACGGCGCAAATCACCAGCAAGGAGAGTGAGATATGACAACAAGACGTAAGCTTCTGAAGGGCGCCGCCCTCGCACCGGCTGCCGCCCTCGCAACGCCCGCCATCGCGCAGTCGACGATCCGCTGGCGGATGCAGACCTATGCGGGCCCGGCGCTGGCCGAGCACGTGATCGATCCGGCAATCGAGATGTTCAACAAGATCGCTGGCGACCGCATGCAGATCGAACTCTTCTATGCGGATCAGCTCGTGCCGACCGGCGAACTCTTCCGCGCGATGCAACGTGGCACGATCGATGCGGTGCAGTCGGATGACGACTCGATGGCTTCGCCCACCGAAGTTACCGTCTTCGGCGGCTACTTCCCCTTCGCTTCGCGCTACTCGCTCGATGTGCCGGTTCTCTTCAACCAGTACGGGCTGAACGAAATCTGGGATTCCGAATACTCCAAGGTCGGGGTGAAGCACATCTCGGCAGGCGCCTGGGATCCCTGCCACTTCGCAACGAAGGATCCGATCCGCTCGCTGGCCGATCTTCAGGGTAAGCGCGTCTTCACTTTCCCGACCGCAGGCCGCTTCCTCGCGCAGTTCGGCGTCGTTCCCGTCACATTGCCCTGGGAAGACATCGAGGTCGCGGTGCAGACTGGCGAACTCGACGGAATCGCCTGGTCGGGCATCACCGAAGACTACACGGTTGGCTGGGCCGACGTGACCGACTACTTCCTCACCAACAACATCTCCGGCGCCTGGGCGGGCTCGTTCTTCGCCAACATGGATCGCTGGAATGAACTGCCCGAGGATCTGCAAACCCTGTTCCGCGTCTGCTGCGACCAGTCGCATTACTATCGCCAGTGGTGGTACTGGGGCGGGGAAGCCAGCCTTCGCGTGAACGGTACCAAGATGCAGCTTACTTCGATCCCCGATGACGAATGGGCCCAGGTCGAAGCCGCGGCGCGCGTGTTCTGGGACGAGATCGCGGCGGAGTCCGAGGTCAAGGCGCAGGTCGTCGAGATCTTCAAGCAGTACAATGCGGACATGGAAAAGGCCGGTAGGCCCTACCGCTATACCTGATAATAGTCGTACGGCCCCGTTGCGCGGGGCCGTGCATACCCTTCAGACAACGGATCACCAAAATGCCCGGTAACCTGACCCTCGATGCCCTGACCGAACTGGTCGATCAGGGCGACATCGATACCGTCATCATGGCCCAGGTCGACATGCAGGGCCGGCTGATGGGCAAGCGCTTCCACGCGTGCCACTTCCTCGACGCCGGTGTGCACGAAACCCATGCCTGCAACTATCTTCTGACCGTCGATCAGGAGATGGAGCCTGTACCGGGCTACAAATCCGCAAGCTGGGCGCAGGGCTACGGCGATTACATGATGAAGCCCGATCTCTCGACGCTGCGCCTCGCGCCCTGGGCGCCGGGGGCGGCGATCGTGCTCTGCGACATCAAGGATCATCACGGGCACGCCGACATCTCCATCTCGCCGCGCGCCATCCTGAAGGCTCAGATCGCGCGACTGGCCGAACGCGGCATGGCGGCGATGATGGCCTCCGAGCTCGAATTCTACATATTCCGGCAATCCTTCGAACAGGCCTTCGACCAGGGCTATCGCGGTCTCGAACCCACGAGCCCTTACAACGAGGACTATCACCTCTTCACGACCGCCCGCGAAGAAGATCTTCTGCGCGATATCCGAAACGACCTCTATGAAGCGGGCATTCCCGTCGAGAACTCGAAGGGCGAGGCCTGGGCAGGCCAGCACGAGATCAACGTGAAGTACTCCGATGCGCTCGACAGCGCCGACATTCACGTGCTTACCAAGCAGGCGGTGAAGGAAAATGCCCTCGCACAGGGCCACGCGGTGACCTTCATGGCAAAATACGCCAATGCCCCTGCCGGTTCCTCATGCCACATCCACCAGTCGCTCTGGAAGGACGGCAAGCCGGTCTTCCTCGACGAAAGCGCCGATCACGGCATGTCTGCTACCATGCAGGCCTACGTCGCGGGGTTGCTGAAATATGCCTCGGATCTCACGCTCTTCCTCGCGCCCAACATCAACAGCTACAAGCGTTATGTCGCGGGCACCTTCGCACCGACGAAGGCCGTCTGGTCGCGCGACAACCGAACGGCGGGTTATCGTCTCGTCGGCGAGGGCAGCAAGGGCATAAGGATCGAGAACCGCGTGGGCGGCGCCGACCTGAACCCCTATCTCGCGTTTGCCTGCCAGATTGCCGCGGGCCTTGCAGGCATCGGCGAGGGGCTCGAACTCGAGCCTGAATTCACCGGCGACGCCTATCAGGGGGAAGGGGTGCGAGAGATTCCGCGCACCCTTCGGGACGCGGCACGCGCGCTCGATGGCTCCGTGGCGATGCGTGCGGCCCTCGGCGACGATGTGGTCGATCACTACGTCCACGCGGCGCGCTGGGAACAATCCGAATATGACCGCCGCGTCACCGACTGGGAGGTGTTCCGCGGCTTCGAGCGGTCCTGAGGCCACACCATGACAAACACATTGCAATGCATCTCCCCGGTCGACGGCTCCGTTTGTGCCGAACGGTCCGTCCTCAGCCCAGACGCTGCCCGCGCCGCCGCCGCCCGGGCGAAGGCGGCGCAACCGGGTTGGGCCGCGCGCCCGCTCTCCGAACGTGTCGAGCTTGTGCTCGCCGGCGTCGCCCGTATCGGCGAGATGAATGACGAGATCATCCCTGAACTCGCCTGGCAGATGGGCCGCCCGATCCGCTATGGTGGCGAGTGGGGTGGGTTCAATGAACGCGCCTCGTACATGGGCCGGATCGCTGGTGACGCGCTGGCCGATATCGCCATCGAGGACAGCGATACGTTCCGCCGCTTCATCCGGCGCGAGCCGCATGGCGTCGTCCTGATCGTGGCGCCGTGGAACTACCCCTACATGACCGCGATCAACACGCTCGCGCCCGCGCTGATCGCCGGCAACACGGTTGTCCTGAAACACGCGACGCAAACCCTCCTCGTCGGTGAACGCCTCGCGCGCGCCTTCCACGAGGCCGGTGTGCCCGAGGACGTGTTCCAGAACGTCTTCCTCGATCACCAGACAACCTCGTCCCTGATCGCCGAACGCGCTTTCAGTTTCGTCAACTTCACTGGGTCTGTGAATGGCGGCCGCGCCATGGAAGCCGCCGCCGCCGGCACCTTCACCCAGCTTGGGCTGGAACTCGGCGGCAAGGATCCAGGCTACGTGATGGAGGATGCCGATATCGACGCGGCAGTCGCCACCCTGATGGACGGCGCGATGTACAATTCCGGCCAGTGCTGCTGCGGGATCGAGCGGATCTATGTCCATGCTTCGCTCTACGACCGCTTCGTCGATGGCGCCATCGCCTTTGCAAGCGCCTTCAAGCTCGGCAATCCGCTCGACCAGGAGACGACGCTCGGCCCCATGGCCGCCAAACGCTTCGCCGACGAGGCGCGCGCCCAGGTCGCCGAGGCACTGGCTGCCGGGGCAACGGCTCATATCGCACCCTTCGACGCCGATGATGGTGGCACCTACCTGTCGCCTCAGGTGCTTACCGATGTCGATCACACCATGCGCGTTATGCGCGACGAAACCTTCGCTCCGGTCGTGGGAATCATGAAGGTCGACAGTGATGAAGAGGCCCTCGGCCTTATGAACGACAGTGATTTCGGCCTTACCGCCTCGCTCTGGACGCAGGATCCCGACCGCGCTGAACGTCTCGGCGCCAGGATCGAAACCGGCACCGTCTTCATGAACCGTGCCGATTATCTCGATCCGGCACTCTGCTGGACGGGCTGCAAGCTGACGGGGAAGGGCGGGGGGCTTTCGGTCATCGGCTTCCACAACCTCACCCGGCCAAAATCCTATCACCTGAAGAAAGTCACCTGACATGGCTCTCACCGCCAACTGGTCCTACCCGACCGCCATCCGCTTCGGCGCAGGCCGCATCACCGAACTTCCCGAAGCCTGCGTGGCCGCCGGCATCTCGAACCCGCTGCTCGTGACGGATCGGGGCCTTGCCGCGCTTCCCGTTACCGCGACCGCGCTGGATATCCTCGATGCCGCCGGGCTGGGCCGCGCGATCTTCGCCGAAGTCGATCCGAACCCGAGCGATCTGAACCTCGCCGAGGGGCTCAAGGTCTATCGCGAGGGCAATCATGACGGCGTCGTCGCCTTCGGCGGCGGATCCGGGCTCGATCTCGGGAAAATGGTGGCCTTCATGTCGGGCCAGTCCCGCCCGGTCTGGGATTTCGAGGATATCGGCGACTGGTGGACGCGGGCCGACCCCGATGGCATCGCCCCGATCGTGGCGGTGCCGACGACCGCCGGCACCGGCTCGGAAGTCGGGCGCGCCAGCGTCATCACCAATTCCGACACCCATGTGAAGAAGATCATCTTCCACCCGAAGGTGCTTCCGACCGTCGTGATCTCTGATCCGGAACTGACCGTGGGCATGCCGAAGCCGATCACGGCGGGCACCGGCATGGATGCCTTCGCCCATTGCCTCGAGGCCTATTGCTCGCCGCACTATCACCCGATGAGCCAGGGCATCGCGCTCGAAGGGATGCGGCTCGTGAACACATACCTCCCGCGCGCCTATGCGGACGGTGCGGATATCGAGGCGCGCTCCCATATGATGTCGGCCGCCGCCATGGGGGCGGTCGCGTTTCAGAAAGGGCTCGGTGCGATCCACGCGCTCTCCCACCCTGTCGGTGCGCTCTACAACACCCATCACGGAACGACGAACGCCACCGTCATGCCGCCGGTGCTGGAGTTCAACCGTTCGGCGGTGGAAGATCGCCTGGCAGGGGCCGCATCCTATCTTGGCATAGACGGCGGGTATGCGGGCTTCTACGACCGGGTGCTCGAGCTGCGCGAGATGCTGGCCATCCCGCCGACGCTGACCGCTCTGGGTGTCGGCACCGACCGGTTGGACGAAATGACGGCCATGGCGCTCGAAGACCCGTCGGTCGGCGGCAATCCCGTGGCCATGACGGCCGAAAACACACGCGCGCTCTACGAGGCCTGCTTCTGATTTCTGATTGACGTACCTCAGAAGCCCTGCCTAACCTGCCCTCGAAAGGGCAGCCATGGGCAAACCGACCGTCCACGATATCGCGCGCGAGGCCGGCGTAAGCCTGGCCACGGTCGATCGCGTTCTGAACGCCCGGCCCGGAGTGCGCGAGAAGACCGCCGCGCGCGTTCACACCGCGATCGAAAAGCTGGGTTATGTCCGCGACATTTATGCGGCCAACCTCGCGCGCCAGCGCAACTACAACTTCGTTTTCATTCTGCCGGACGGGCAAAGCCAGTTCCTGCACTCGATGCGCGATGCCATCGCGGAGGCCCGGGTCGGGCTTCTGGCGGATCGTTCCGATATCCGCACCATCACCGTCCAGCTTCGCGATCCGGCGGCGATGATCCGCACCATGCACCGCATCGAGCATGCCCGCGTCGACGGTGTCGCGATCCTCGCCAGCGAAACGCCCATGGTCCGGGACATGATCGCCCACTTCAAGGAGCGGGGGATCTCAGTGGTCGCCCTCGTCACGGATCAGCCGAATTCCGAGCGCGACCATTTCGTGGGTATCGACAATCTTGCGGCAGGCCGCACCGCAGGCCATCTCATGGGGCGCTTCGCTCGCCGTCCGGGCCGGGTGGCCGTCGTGCTCAACACCACCCAGGCCCGCGACATGGTCGATCGCCGGCTTGGCTTCGACGAGGTGCTGACCCGCGACTTCCCTCATCTCGTGGCGCTCCCGTCGCTAGAGGGCAGGGACGACCATGAACGCACGGCCCAGGTCCTGAACGCCTGTCTTGACTCCGTCGGTGATGTTTCGGGCATCTATTGCGTTGGCGCGGGCATGCGCGGCGTCACCCAGGTCGTCGCGGCCCGCGGCCTGACCGGCAAGGTCACCGTCGTCGGCCACGACCTGACGCCCCACACCCGAGCCGCGCTCGAGGCCGGAACGGTCGACGTCATCATCAATCAGAACACCGGGCATCTGGTGCGATCCGCCGCCCGCGTGCTCCGCGCCCGATGCGATGGCGCCCCGGTGATCGCAAGCCAGGAAAAGATAAGAATAGAAATCGTATTGAAGGAGAACCTGCCGTAACCCGCGCAGGTCAAGGGAGGATATATGAAAACGATTAAGGGCCCTGCACTGTTTCTGGCGCAGTTCGCGGGCGATGCCGCGCCTTTCAATTCATGGGATGCGATCACGAAATGGGCGGCCGAATGCGGCTATGCAGGCGTGCAAGTGCCAAGCTGGGATGGCCGCCTCTTCGATCTCGATCAGGCGGCCGCGTCGAAGGATTACTGCGACACCTTCAAGGGACAGGCGGCCGAGAACGGGATCGAGGTGACGGAGCTTTCGACCCACCTTCAGGGTCAGCTCGTCGCCGTCCACCCCGCCTATGACGCGGCTTTCGACGGGTTTGCCGATCCCTCCGTGCACGGCAATCCGAAAGCCCGTCAGGAATGGGCGGTCGAACAGGTGAAGAAGGCGATCACAGCCTCCCGGAACCTTGGAATCGGCGCCCATGTGACCTTCTCGGGCGCGCTTGCCTGGCCGTATGTCTATCCCTGGCCGCAGCGCCCGGCGGGGCTTGTCGGGGCGGCCTTTGACGAGCTTGCGGCGCGCTGGCGTCCAATCCTCGACCACGCAGAAGATAACGGGGTCGATCTCTGCTACGAGATCCATCCGGGCGAGGATCTCCACGACGGCGTCAGCTTCGAGATGTTCCTTGATCGTGTGGATGGTCACGCGCGGGCGAACATGCTTTACGATCCCTCGCACTACGTTCTTCAAGCCCTTGATTATCTGGATAATATCGACATCTACCACGAACGCATCAAGATGTTCCACGTCAAGGATGCCGAGTTGAATCCGACCGGGCGGCAGGGTGTCTACGGCGGTTATCAGTCATGGGTCGACCGGGCCGGGCGCTTCCGCTCGCTGGGCGACGGGCAGGTCGATTTCGGTGCGGTCTTCTCGAAGCTCACTCAGTACGATTTCGACGGCTGGGCCGTGGTGGAATGGGAATGCGCGATGAAGCATCCCGAGGACGGTGCCCGCGAGGGAGCAGAATTCGTGCGCGCCCACATTATCCGTGTGACCGAGGTGGCCTTCGATGATTTCGCCGCCGGCGGAACGGATGACACCGCGAACCGCGCGATGCTCGGCCTCGATCGCTAGAGTGGGAGGGGGCGCTGCCCCCGCCGCCCGTCCGGGCGGCCCCCCCGGGATATTTCAAGCCACATGAATAAGGAGGGCGCCATGCCCATCGATGGAACGAGTGAAACGAACACGGGACGGATCCGGCTGGGCATGGTGGGCGGCGGGCGCGACGCTTTCATCGGCGCCGTGCACCGGATTGCAGCGCGGCTCGACGACCGGTTCGAGCTTGTGGCGGGCTGCTTCAGTTCAACCCCCGAGAAATCGCGCGCTTCGGGCGCCGATCTCGGGCTCGATCCCGCACGGGTCTACGACGATTTCGAGGAAATGGCCAAGCGCGAGGGCCGGCTGAAGGCAGGGATCGAGGCTGTCGCCATCGTCACCCCGAACCACATGCATGCCGGGCCCGCGAAGGCTTTTCTGAAGCGCGGCATTCACGTGATCTGCGACAAGCCCCTGACCGCCACGCTGACCGAGGCAAAATCTCTGGCGAAGGCCGCGGAGCGCGCGGACGCTATTTTCGTGCTCACGCACAACTACACGGGCTATCCGATGATCCGCCAGGCCCGCGCGATGATCGCCGGTGGTGCGCTCGGCCCGATCCGCGTGGTGCAGGCGGAATACCCGCAGGACTGGCTGTCGACACCTCTCGAGGAAACCGGTATGAAGCAGGCCGCTTGGCGCACCGATCCCGAGCGGACGGGCGCGGGCGGCGCGATCGGCGATATCGGCACCCACGCCTACAACCTCGCGCGCTTCGTTACGGGCCTGCCGCTGGCAGAGCTGTCTGCCGAACTGACCTCTTTCGTGCCGGGCCGCCGTGTCGATGACGACGCACAGGTGCGCCTGAGGTTCGAGGGCGGCGCGCGCGGCATGCTCTGGGCCAGCCAGGTCTCGCCCGGCAACGAGAACGCCCTGAAGCTGCGGGTCTACGGAGAGAAGGGCGGGCTCGAATGGGCGCAGGAGGATCCGAATTACCTTTGGTATGCACCCCTGGGCGAGCCGAAGCGCCTGATCACCCGGAACGGCGCCGGTGCAGGGGAGGCCGCCGGCCGTGTGAGCCGCGTGCCGCCCGGGCATCCCGAAGGCTATCTCGAAGGCTTCGCCACGATCTACAGCGAGGCGGCGGCGGCGATTCGGGCGCACCAGGCCGGTGCGCCTGTGCCCGAGGACGTGGCCTTTCCGACCGTCCGGGACGGGCTGGAAGGCGTCGCCTTCGTCGATGCCTGCGTGCGCTCGTCGAAACGAAATGGCGCCTGGGTATCGCTCAACCTCTGAGCACCTGCCTGAATCGGGGCGCCGCGGCTTTTTGATGTGCGTACCTCAGAAAATTCCCTTGCGCTGAGGGGCGTACCTCAATTACGCTCGCTCCACATGCCGTGTCCGCCCAACCGGCGCGGCTGAACAGGGAGGACGACATGAGAACGACACAACTCTTGGCCGCGACCGCGCTGGCCGGATGCATCGGCGCAATGGCGACGAGCGCCCAGGCCGAGGATCTGACGCTCTGCTGGGCAGCCTGGGACCCGGCGAACGCGCTTGTGGAACTTTCCAAGGAATTCGAGGCCCAGTCAGGCCACAGCATGAACTTCGAATTCGTGCCCTGGCCGAACTTTGCCGACCGGATGCTCAACGAACTGAATTCTGGCGGCAAGCTTTGCGATCTTCTGATCGGCGACAGCCAGTGGATCGGTGGCGGCGCCGAAAACGGCCATTACGTGAAGCTGAACGATTTCTTCGATGCCGAAGGCATTTCGATGGACGATTTCGCCCCGGCCACGGTCTATGCTTATTCGACCTGGCCCAAGGGGTCGCCGAACTACTATGCGCTGCCGGCCATGGGCGATGCGAACGGCTGGTTCTACCGCAAGGACTGGTTCACCAATCCCGACATCATGGCCGCCTACAAGGCCGAGACGGGCGAGGATCTGCGCGAACCGCAATCCCAGCGCGAACTCATGCAGATCGCCAAGTTCTTCCAGGAGCGCGAGATCGACGGGCAAACCCGCTACGGCGTGTCGATCTTCACGGAGCGCGGCTCAGAAGGCATCACCATGGGGGCCACCGGCGCGCTTTATGCCTGGGGCTTCAAGTACGAAAACGAACCCGGCTCCTACGACATGGAAGGCGCGGTGAACTCGCCCGAGGCCGTCGAGGCGCTCGAGTTCTACAAGGAACTCTACGAGTGCTGCACGCCGCCGGGCTATACCGACAGCTACATGGGCGAAAGCCTGGATGCCTTCAAATCCGGCCAGGTGGCCATGGCGATGAACTGGTTCGCCTTCTTCCCGGGCCTTTATGCCGATCCCGATATCGGCGGCGACAAGATCGATTTCTTCGTCAACCCGCCGCAGAATGTGGCCGCCTCGACGCTGGGTGGGCAGGGGATTTCGGTGGTCGCCTATTCCGACAAGCAGGACGCCGCGCTTGAATATATCAAGTGGTTCGCCCAGCCCGATGTGCAGGCGAAATGGTGGGAGCTTGGCGGCTACTCGGCGCACAACTCCGTGCTGAACGACCCGGGCTTCCCCGACAGCCAGCCCTTCGCCGGCGACTTTCTCGTCGCGATGGACGGGGTGCAGGACTTCTGGCAGGAGCCGGCCTATGCCGAACTGCTTCTCGCCATGCAGAAGCGCCTGCACGATTACATCGTGGCCGATCAGGGCACGGCGCAGGAAGCGCTCGACAAGCTGATCGAGGACTGGACGGAAGTCTTCGAAGACGAAGGCAAGCTCTGAGCATCGTCGGGCGGGGTCACCCGCCCGCATGACTGACCTGCGGCAGGGGCGCGTCCGTTGCGCCCCTGCCGGCAGAGGGATCGTGCCATGACCGACAGCATCGCAAACCGCGCCGCCCGTGCGACGCCGACCCCCGTGGCGACCCGCATCCGCGGCCTGTCGGATCGGGCGATCGCCTGGATCTTCGTGGCACCCACGATCTTCCTTCTGCTCGCCATCAACATCTTTCCGCTGATCTGGACGATCCGGCTCAGCTTCACCAATTACCGCGCCAACCGGCCGAACCGCGAAGTCGAATGGATCGGGCTCAGAAACTACGAGCGAATCCTGACGGACAGCGATATCTGGCTGACGATGCAGGCCACGGCGCATTTCCTGTTCTGGACGATCTTCTTCCAGGTGCTGATCGGCTTCACGCTGGCCTGGCTCATCAACCGGAAGTTCAAGGGCAACGATCTCTGGACCACGATCATCGTCCTGCCGATGATGCTGTCGCCGGCGGTGGTCGGCAATTTCTGGACGTTCCTCTACCAGCCGCAGATCGGCCTCTTCAATTACATCGTCACCTGGTTCACCGGGGCAGAGGCGTCGTCGTTCGAAATGATCGGCTCTGTCACGCTAGCCCCCTGGGCCATCGTCATCGTCGACACCTGGATGTGGACGCCTTTTGTCATGCTGATCTGCCTCGCCGGGCTTCGAAGCATCCCCGATTACATCTACGAGGCGGCGGCGATCGACCGCGCCTCGCCCTGGCGGCAATTCTGGACGATCACCGTGCCGATGGTGCTGCCCTTCCTGATGCTCGCCGTCCTCTTCCGCGGGATCGAGAATTTCAAGATGTTCGATCTCGTCGTGCAACTCACCGGCGGGGGGCCGGGATCGATCACGGAACTCACGTCGATAAACCTCAAGCGCGAGGCGTTCGAGAAGTGGCGCACGGGCTATGCATCGGCCTATGCGATCATCCTGTTCGTCACCGTCTTCGGGCTGGCCTCGATCTACGTGAAGGCGCTCAACCGGGTGAAGGAGCGCTGAACATGGGCGGGACGACAGTGAGTATTTTTGCCAAAATGAAGACGGGCATGTTCGCCGAAGCTTCTGGGTGGGGCGCATGAGCAGCTATTCGATCACCGAACCCTCTGCCGCGCAGAAATGGATCGCGGGCACGCTTGTCATACTCTACGCGTTGATCACGATGATCCCGCTCGTCTGGATTGGGATCACAGGGTTCAAGTCTCCCTCCGATGCGATCAGCTATCCGCCCAAGGTGGTGTTCGAGCCAACGCTCGAAGGTTACGTCAATCTTTTCACCACCCGGACGCGTCAGACTCAGGAATTCCTCGAAGCGAACCCGCCGCAGAACTGGGCGGACGAGATCGTGCGAAAGTACGACATGGTGATCGTCGGCCCCTCGAAATTCGGCGAACGCTTCCTGAACTCCGTCATCATCGGCTTCGGCTCGACCTTTCTGTCGGTCTTTCTCGGCACGCTTGCGGCCTACGCTTTCTCGCGCTTCCGAATACCCTTGGCCGATGATCTTCTGTTCTTCATCCTGTCGACGCGGATGATGCCGCCTATCGCGGTGGCGATCCCGATCTTCCTCATGTATCGCGAACTGGGGCTGTCGGATACGCATCTGGGCATGATCCTCCTCTACACGGCGGTGAACATTTCGCTCGCGGTCTGGCTTATGAAATCCTTCATTGACGGGATCCCCCGGGAATACGAAGAGGCGGCACTCATCGACGGCTACACCCGCTTCCAGGCCTTCATGAAGGTTGTCCTGCCGCAGGCCGCCACCGGCATCGCCTCGACCGCGATCTTCTGCCTGATCTTCGCCTGGAACGAATATGCCTTCGCCGTGCTGCTGACTTCGGGCACCGCCCAGACGGCACCTCCCTTCATCCCCACGATCATCGGCATCGGCGGGCTCGACTGGCCGGCGGTGGCGGCGGGTGCGACGCTCTTCCTGATCCCGGTCGTCGTCTTCACCGTATTGCTTCGGAAACACCTCCTCAGGGGCATCACCTTCGGAGCGGTGCGCAAATGACCCGGTTCCTCAACGGCCTTGCCCGCTTCCGCCGCGGCCCCTGGGAGATGGTTGCCTCGATCCTGATCGCGATCGGCGTCTTCATGCTGATGCAGCCCTTCGTGATCTGGGCCTACACCTATTCCTTCATCACGACGCTCGTCGGCACGGTCATGTTCATCGTCGTCAGCCACTTCCCGGAGGATGACTGATGGCCGAGATCGTGATCCGCAACCTCCGCAAGGAATTCGGCGATTTCACCGCGGTGCAATCCTCCTCCTTCACCATCGAGGACGGGGAGTTCTTTATGCTTCTCGGCCCATCGGGCTGCGGCAAGACGACGACGCTCAGGATGATCGCGGGGCTCGAGCTTCCCACTTCGGGCGATATCCTGATCGACGGCGAGGAGGTCAGCCAGAAACCCGCGACCGAGCGCGACATCGCCTTCGTCTTCCAGATGTTCGCGCTCTACCCGCATATGAACGTGCGGCGGAACATCTCGTATCCGCTGGTCAGCCAGGGCCTGCCGCGTGCGCAGGTCAAGGCCAAGGTGGCCGAGGTCGCGCGCATCCTCGGGATCGAGGACATTCTCGAAAAACCCGTGGGTGGCCTCTCGGGCGGCGACCGTCAGCGCGTGGCCCTCGGCCGCGCCATCGTGCGCGAACCCAAGGCCTTCATGATGGACGAGCCTCTGGGCGCCCTCGACGCCGAGTTCCGCGAACACATGGCCGAAGAACTCCGCGCGCTCCACGACCGCATGGGCGCCACCACCGTCTACGTCACCCACGATCAGCTCGAGGCGATGCAGATGGGCGACAAGATCGTGGTGATGAACCACGGCGTGATCGAACAGTTCGGCACCCCGCAGGATATCTACGACAAACCCGCCACCATGTTCGTGGCCGATTTCATCGGCTCGCCGGCAATGAACTTCCTCGACGCGCGCGGTACAGTCGCCCCCGGTGCCGATCACGTGATGCTGGGCGATGTGCGCGCTGCCATCCCCGAGATGCGCGAAGGCGCATCGGGAGAGATCGTCTTCGGCGTCCGCCCCGAACATGTCCGCCTTTCCGATGCGGCCCCCTACAGGGGAGAGGTGCGCGCCGCCGAATACCTCGGTACTACACAGATCGTCACCGTCGACACGCCCGCGGGCGAGATCAAGGCCCGGATCGGCTCAGATCAGCCCGCCCGGCGCGGCGACAAGGTCGGGCTCGAATTCAACGGCAGGACCGTCACGCTGTTCAGCCGCGAAACGGGCAAGGCCCTGCGCTCGGCCATGAACGAGGATGTGTTCCATGGCTGAAGTTGTCCTCAAAGGCGTCACCAAGGCATTCCGCAAGGATATCGCGGTGAACGACATGACGATGGAGGTGCCCGACGGCGCGTTCGTCGTTCTCCTCGGCCCGACAGGCGCGGGCAAGACAACGACGCTCAGGCTGATTTCCGGGCTGGAGAAGCCAGATTCCGGCGATATCCTGATCGCCGGCCGCCCGGTCATCGGAGAAACCCCGGCCCAGCGCAACGTCGCAATGGTCTTCCAGCAATACTCGCTCTACCCGCATATGAGCGTGCGCGACAATCTCGCCTTCCCGCTGCGCTCCCCGATCCTCAAGACCCCGGAGGACGAGATCGCGCGGCGGGTTGCCGAGGTGGCGGAGGTGCTTCGCATCCCTCACAAGCTCGACAACAAGGCGACCGAGCTTTCCGGCGGCGAGATGCAGCGCGTCTCGATCGGCCGCGCCCTTGTTCGGAGCCCAAACATCTACCTGATGGACGAACCGCTCTCCTCCCTCGATGCGAAACTCCGCGCCGAGCTTCGGGTGGAACTGAAACGGATCCAGGCCGATCTCGGCGCCACGCTCCTTTATGTGACCCATGACCAGATCGAAGCCATGACCATGGCCACCCATGTCGGCGTGCTCGACAACGGGCGCCTCGTGCAGTTCGGCACCCCGCGCGAGATCTACGAAAACCCCGTCAGCCTATATGTCGCCTCGCGCCTGGGGATTCCGCGCATCAACGTCCTTCCCGCGGGTCTCTTCGGCGGCGCGCCTGCGGGCGCCAGCAGCATCGGCCTTCGCCCGGAACACATCGCCCAGGGCGGCGGCGGCAAACCTGCCAGCGTCACCCGCATAGAGCATCTCGGCGATCAGACCCGCCTGCACCTGACGCTCGAGGGCCACGACATCATCACGCTCACCGATGTACACACAACGCTCAAAACCGGCGACACCGTCGCCATAGAACCAAAGAACCCACTCTGGTTCGACGGAAGCGGCGCCCGCGTCGCCTGAGGAGGACGTCCCATGAAGCAGTTCATCAACACCAAGGACACGCTCGTCACCGAAGCCATCGACGGCACCCTGCGCACCGCCGGGGGCCGCCTGGCGCGCCTGGACGGATATCCCCATATCAAGGTCGTGGTCCGCACGGACTGGGACAAATCGAAGGTCGCGCTCGTCTCGGGCGGCGGCTCCGGGCACGAGCCCAGCCATGCGGGCTTCGTGGGGCAGGGGATGCTGACGGCGGCTGTCTGCGGCGATGTCTTCGCCTCGCCTTCGGTCGACGCGGTGCTGGCCGGAATCCTCGCGGTGACCGGCGAGGCAGGCTGCCTTCTGATCGTCAAGAACTACACCGGCGACCGGCTGAATTTCGGCCTCGCCGCCGAGCGTGCCCGCGCTTTCGGCCTCAAGGTCAACATGGTGGTGGTCGACGACGATGTCGCGCTCCCGGATCTGCCGCAGGCCCGGGGCGTGGCGGGCACACTGTTCGTCCACAAGATCGCCGGCGCGCTCGCCGATCAGGGCGCCGATCTTGACGCGGTGACCGAGGCCGCGAACCGCGTCATCAAGGGCGTCGTCTCGATCGGCATGTCGCTTGATACCTGCACCGTGCCGGGCTCGCCCAAGGAAGATCGGATCGAAGCTGGGAAGGCCGAGCTTGGTCTCGGTATCCATGGCGAAGCGGGCGTCGAACAGGTCGATTTCAAGGGCGCCCGCGAAGCGATGGAGATGGTGATCGACCGGCTTGCACCGAATATAGGCCCCGGCCCCCATGTTGCGCTTCTCAACAACCTCGGCAGCGCCACGCCCCTCGAAATGGCCGTCCTCGCGGAAGAACTCGCGCGCTCCCGCCTCGGTGACCAGATCCGCTGGCTCGTAGGCCCCGCGCCGATGATGACATCGCTCGACATGCAGGGGTTTTCCGTCTCGCTCCTTCCGGTTTCCAAGGCCGATGAAACGGCGCTCCTCGCCCCCGTGTCGCCCTGGGCCTGGCCCGGCTGCCTGACGGTCGGGGAAGTGAACGTCCTCTCGCTTCCCGACGGCCTTGCCCCGATCAAGCCCACGCCGTCGAAGAACCCCGAAATGGCGGCCTTCATCAAGCAGTGCTGTGCGATCCTGATCGCCGCCGAGGCCGATCTCAACGCGCTCGACGCCAAGTCGGGCGATGGCGATACCGGCTCAACGCTGGCCACCGCTGCCCGCGCCCTTCTGGACGCGCTCGATAACCTGCCGCTCGCCGATCTGACGCAGCTCTACCGCGCTATCGGGCAGGAACTGTCGCAGACCATGGGCGGCTCCTCCGGCGTCCTCCTCGCGATCTTCTTCGCCGCGGCGGGCGATGCTTCGGCCAGCGGTCAGGACGGGGTCGGCGCGCTGAAGGCCGGGCTCGACCGGATCCAGCAGGTAGGCGGCGCCCGCCCGGGCGACCGCACCATGATCGACGCGCTCTTCCCCGCGCTCGAGGCGCTGCCGCAAGGGCTCGACGCTGCCGCCGCCGCCGCCCGCAAGGGCGCCGAGGCCACCGCGGCCATCACCCAGGCCAAGGCCGGCCGCGCCACTTACATTTCGGCGGAAAAGCTTGCGGGCCATAACGATCCCGGCGCCGAAGCGGTCGCCCGCCTCTTCGAACAGATCGCCGCCGGGGCAGAGGCCGTGGGCTAGTGTATCTCGGGCTCGATCTCGGCACCTCGGGGCTGAAAGCGCTCCTCGTCGGCGAGGATCAGGAGGTCATCGCCTCCGAATCCGCACCGCTCGAGGTCAGCCGGCCCCATCCGGGCTGGTCCGAACAGGATCCGGGCGCCTGGATCCGCGCCTGTGACGCCGTTCTCGCGGCCCTGGGACGCGACCGGCTCGCCGCCGTGCGCGGCATCGGCCTGTCGGGCCAGATGCATGGTGCGACCCTTCTCGACACGGCCGACAGGCCGCTCCGCCCCTGCATCCTCTGGAATGACACGCGGGCCCATGCGGAAGCGGCGGCGATGGATGCCGATCCGGCCTTCCGAAAAATCACCGGAAACATCGTCTTCCCCGGCTTCACCGCCCCGAAGGTCGCCTGGGTCGCGGCGCAGGAGCCGGAGACGGCCCGGGCCCTCCGCCGCGTTCTCCTGCCGAAGGATTACCTCCGCCTCTACCTGACAGGCGAGGCGGTATCGGACATGTCCGATGCCGCCGGTACAAGCTGGCTCGACACCGGTGCGCGCGACTGGTCCGATCCGCTCCTCGAAGCCACCTGCCTCACCCGCGATCACATGCCCCGCCTTGTCGAAGGCTCTGATATCTCCGGCGGCATCCGGCCGGCACTTGAAGACAGTTTCGGCCTGCCTGCCGGCACCCCGGTGGCGGGCGGCGGCGGTGACAACGCGGCCTCCGCCATCGGCGTCGGCGTCGTGCGCGCCGGCGAGGCCTTCGTCTCCCTCGGCACCTCGGGTGTTCTCTTCGCGGCCACCGAAGGCTACAGCCCCGATCCCGCAACTGCGGTGCACACCTTCTGCCACGCGCTTCCAGGGCGCTGGCACCAGATGGGCGTGATCCTCGCGGCCACCGACGCGCTGAACTGGTGGGCGCGGATCGCGGGCGACAGCGCCGATACGCTGACCCGGGGCCTAGGGCCCCTCGAAGCGCCCGGAACGGCGACGTTCCTGCCCTATCTCGGCGGCGAACGCACGCCGCTCAACGACGCCGCCATCCGCGGCGCCTTCTCCGGCCTCGAACACGCGACCGACCGGCAGGCGGTCACCCGCGCCGTCCTCGAGGGCGTCACCTTCGCGCTGCGCGACTGCCGCGACGCCCTCGCAGCCACCGGAACCCGGATCGACCGGCTGACAGCGGTGGGGGGCGGCTCCCGTTCGCGCTACTGGTGCGCTGCCATCGCCACGGCCCTCGGCGTGCCAGTCGATCTGCCCGCGGCCGGCGATTTCGGCGCGGCTTTCGGCGCCGCGCGCCTCGGGCTCATGGCCGCGACCGGGGCAGGGGCTGATATCGCCGCACCGCCCGCCATCGCCGAAACGGTCGATCCCGATCCCGTCCTGGGCGATGCGTTCGATACGGCCCACGCCCGCTACGTGGATCTCCGCACGCGGCTCGCGCCCCCATAGGCTTCATGTGGCCGGAAATATCCCGGGGGGCCGACCGGAGGGAGGCGGGGGCAGAGCCCCCTCTCAGGCCCGCAAGGCCGTCTCGATCGCGCCGCCCAGGCGATCGGCAATCAATCCGGCATCGTCCGGTGTCATGATGAAGGGCGGCGCGAGAAGAACGTGGTCGCCGACCCGACCGTCTCGCGTGCCGGGCATCGGGTAACAGATCAGCCCCGCCTCGAGGGCTGCCGCCTTGATCTTCGCGGCAAGCTTCCGGCCCGGCTCGAACGGCGTCTTTTTGTCCCTGTCCTCGACGATCTCGACGCCACGGAACAGGCCCCGGCCTCTCAGGTCACCCACATGGGGATGCTGGCCCAGCCGGTCGTGCAGTGCGGCGGCAAGGGTCTCGCCGCGCTCCCGCACCTGGGGCACCAGCTCCCGTTCGAGGATCTCGCTGACCACCGCAAGCCCTGTCGCGGCCGCCACCGGATGCCCCAGATAGGTATGCCCGTGCTGAAAGAACCCCGATCCAGTCGCCAGCGCATCATAGATCTTGGCTGAGCACATCATCGCGCCCACCGGCTGATACCCCGCGCCAAGGCCCTTTGCGATACACAGGATATCGGGCCGCACCGCATCATGTTCGCAGGCGAAAAGATGCCCCGTCCGGCCCATGCCGCACATCACCTCATCGAGGATCAGAAGAACCCCGTATCGGTCGCAGATTTCGCGAATGCGCGGGAAATACCCCTCGACCGCCGGCACCGCGCCCAGCGTCGCGCCCACGACCGGCTCCGCCATGAAGGCCATAACGGTCTCGGGCCCAAGCCGCAGGATCTCCGCCTCCAGCTCGTCCGCCACACGCTGCCCGTAGGCTTCGAGGCTCTCCGCCTCGCCGCGTTCGGCATATTCATAGCAAGGCGCGATATGGCTCACATCGATCAGAAGCGGCGCGAATTGCTGCCGCCGCCAGGCGTTGCCGCCGGCGGCGAGCGCGCCCAGCGTGTTGCCGTGATAGCTCTGCCGCCGCGCGATCAGGTGCCGCCGTTCGGTTTCACCGATCTCAAGGAAATACTGCCGCGCCAGCTTGATCGCCGCTTCCGTCGCCTCCGAACCGCCGGAAACGAGGTATACGCGCTCGATCCCCTCGGGCGCCTTCGATATCAGAAGATCGGCCAGCGCCTCCGCCGGTTCGCTGGTGAAGAACCCTGTATGTGCGAAGGCCAGCGTGTCGATCTGTGCCTTGGCCGCCTCGCGCACACGGGTATTCGAATGGCCCAGGCAGGATACGGCAGCCCCTCCCGAGGCATCGAAATATCGCTTGCCGGTCTTGTCGATGAGGTAACACCCGTCCCCCGCAACCGCAGTGGGGATGGTGCTGTGACAACTTCTTGGAAAAACGTGGCTCATGCCGCCCATCCTACCTATGCCGGTGCGCTTGGCAAAGTGCCGTCAGCTCAGCGCGTCCGATACACGCTTCATGACGCCCTGCAAGATCTCTTCTGTAGCTTCCGGGCTCTCCGCCTCTGAATAGACCCTGAACTCGGGCGCGTTCCCCGACGGCCGCAGATGGGCGATCCGTCCGCTGCCGAACGTCACCCTCAACCCGTCGGTCCGGTCCACGTCCGCGACTGGCCCAAGCCCTTCGAACAGCCCGCTTGCCCCGGGGTCGAGCGCGGCGACGAATGGCCCGGACACAGCGCTCTCGATGCCCTGCAGGCGATCGGCGGCAGTGAAGCGCGCGGGCAGCCGCGCGACCAGATCGGCAAGGCTCAGGCCCTCCGCCCGCGCCATGGCCAGCGGGGCGACGATCGGCAGCACGCTGTCCCGCGTCATCAGGGCGGGTAGGCTCCGGTCTTCCCGCACCGCTTCGAACCCGGTCAGAAAGCCGCCATTCGGCTCGTAGCCCACGGGCTTGCCGCCTGTCGTCCCCTCGATCCCGGCAATGACGAAAGGTGACCCGATCGCGGTCCGTATCACCTTGAACCGGTCCATCAGATCGACGCAGGAATTCGCGGAAACCGGCGTCACCACCGTATCGGCGTCAAGCCAGAGCGCCGTCAGCGGACCCAGCCGGTCACCCGGCACGATCCGCCCCTCCGCATCGGTCACCATCGGACGGTCCCCGTCACCATCGGTCGAGACGATCGCGTCAAGCCCGTGCGCGCCCGCCCATTCGGCCAGCCGCGCCCGCATCCCGGGCTCGACGGCCTCGGTATCGACGGGGATGAACTGTTCCGACCGTCCAAGCCGCACCACTTCGGCCCCGAGATCGCTCAGGATATCGCCCAAGACCTCCCGTGCCGCCGAGGAATGCTCATAAAGCCCGAGCGTCATGCCCCGAAGCGCATCAGGCCCGAAGAAGGCCCCGTATCGCGCGCGGTAGGCGGGGAGGGCGGCGGCATGGGGCTCAAGCGCCCCGGGCCCGCAGTCGAGCGGGGCGAAACCCGCAGAGATCGCCGTCTCGTCCGCCTTCGTGATCTCGCCATCGGCGGTGTAGAACTTCAGCCCGTTCCGGTCGTCCGGAATATGGCTTCCCGTCACCATGACTGCCGCGGTTCCCTTCGCGGCGGCGGCCATCGCCAGGGCCGGTGTCGGCAACACCCCGCAATCAAGCGCCCTCAACCCCCGCGCCGCGACGGCCCCTGCCACGGCGGCGGCGATTCTCCCCGACGAGGCGCGCAGATCGCGGCCGATCAGGACGGTTCCATCCATTACGGTGGTCGCCAGAAACGCCTCCGTATATCCCGCGCAGAGGGGATCGGTGAGTTCGCTCACCAGCCCCCGAAGCCCGCTTGTGCCGAATTTCGGTGCCATCGCCGCCGCTCCTATGTCTCGACCCGGTGAAAGGTCCCTACGGTTTTCGAGGCGACAAGCGGCGCAACAGCCTGGTCGAACGCCGCGAAGTGGGGCGCGTTCAGATGCGCCTCGAACGCCGCCCGGTCCGCATAGATCTCGTAAAGCAGAACCTGCTCCGGATCCGTCTCGCCCACGCAGACGTCGAACTGCAAACACCCCGGCTCTTCGCGAAGCGAAGTTTCCGCCTGCCGCACCATCTGTTCCATGAATGCGTCCACGGCCCCTTCGACAATCTCGAACGCGACGAGCACGACGTACATCCTGGCCTCCTCCAGCCCCATACTCCTACACATCCCCCGCGCAGCGAAAGGTCAAGCCTCGCATCGCAGAACGGGTTCTGTGCAAAAAGCGCCAATGAAGAAATCGGCCCAAGGGTATATCTATTGAAGCATCACCCGAGCCGGAGATTTCGACACATGAGCTGGAACCCCGCCCTGGATCCCCATTGCCCCACCGGCGACGCGGTCAATGCCGTCGAAACCGTCATTATCCCCCGCGCCCGCGATATCGGCGGCTTCGAAGTGCGCCGAGCACTTCCTGCCCCGCGCCGCCAGATGGTGGGCCCCTTTATCTTCTTCGACCAGATGGGCCCGCCAGAGCTTCTGCCCTCCCGTGGCCTCGACGTGCGCCCGCATCCCCATATCGGGCTTGCGACGATCTCCTATCTCTACCGCGGCCGGATGCACCATCGCGACAGCCTCGGCACCGACAGCTGGATCGAACCTGGCGCGGTGAACTGGATGGTCGCGGGCAACGGCATCACCCATTCCGAACGCACCGACGACGCGACGCAGACCGATCCGATGCCCTTCTTCGGTATCCAAACCTGGGTCGCCCTGCCGAAGGATCACGAAGACCGCGCGCCCGCGTTCCAGCATGCCCCGGCCAGCGCACTTCCCCGGATGGACGGCGAGGGCAAGGAAGTGCGCCTGATCCTCGGCCGCGCCTATGGCGAGACCGCGCCGGTCGCGGTGGCCTCCGAAATGTTCTACGCCGACGCGATCCTCGCTCCGGGAGCGAAGCTCCCTCTGCCGGACGATCACGAGGATCGCGGCGCCTATGTTGTCGAAGGCAGCGTTAACATTGCGGGCCAGATGTACGAGGCCGGCCAGATGATGGTTTTCCGTCCCGGCGACCGGGTCTCCGTCACGGCGGGCGAAACCGGGGCCCGCCTCATGCTTCTCGGCGGTGAAACCCTCGAAGGCCCGCGTTACATCTGGTGGAACTTCGTGGCATCCTCGAAGGAACGCATCGAAGAGGCGAAAGAAGCCTGGCGCCGCGAAGACTGGGGGCAGGGCCGCTTTTCCCTTCCTGTCGGGGACGGTGCAGAGTTCATCCCGCTCCCCGGACGTTGACGCCCCGAAACGGCATCCGATGTCGCGGGCAGGCAAGACCTGGCCGCCCGTCCGCGCCACCCCTAAAGCATGACGCAACCGCGCAATATCCTCGTCCTGATTTCGGACGAACACCGGCGCGATGCGATGGGTGCGGCCGGGCACTCCCATGTAAAGACGCCCCATCTCGATGCGCTCTGCGGCGCTGGCACCCGCTTTCTGAACACCTACACACCCTCTCCGATGTGCGTGCCGGCCCGCGCTGCGCTCGCCACCGGCCGGCCCGTCCATGCCATCGGTCACTGGGACAGCGCAACGCCCTATGCGGGCCAGCCCCGAAGCTGGATGCACGATCTGCGCGACAGCGGTCTGGAGGTTACCTCCATAGGCAAGCTGCACTTTCGCAATGCCACCGACGATACGGGGTTTTCGGAACAGATCCTGCCGATGCATGTCATTGGCAACGGCTGGACGGTCGGCCTCCTCCGCGACGACCCGCCGCCCTATACAGGCGCCGCGGAACTTGCCGCGGATGTCGGCGTGGGACCGAGCGATTACACCGATTACGACCGACGGATCACCGAAGCCGCGACGGCCTGGCTTGCCGCCCCCGAACGTCACGACACGCCGTGGTGCGCTTTCGTCTCCCTCGTCAGCCCGCATTACCCCCTGATAGCGCCTGAGGAGTGCCTCGCCCTCTACGATCCCGACACGCTCGATCCCCCTGTCGGCACGCTGCCCGATCACCCCGAACTCCGCGCCATCGAAGGTTTCTTCAACTACGGCGCCCATTTCGACGACGCCACGGCCCGCGCCGCCCGCGCGGCCTACTACGCCCTCGTCACCTTCATGGATCGCGCGGTGGGCCGGATCCTCGCGGCCCTCGATGCGTCCGGGCAGAGAGACGATACGCTGATCCTCTACACATCGGACCACGGCGAAATGCTGGGGGATCACGGGTTCTGGACCAAGCAGGTGATGTACGAGGCCTCCGCCGGCGTTCCCCTCGTCATCGCCGGCCCGGGTGTCCTGCAAGGCGCGACCTGCGCCACCCCGGCTTCGCTTCTCGATATTGCGCCCACCTTGCGGGCCGCGGCGGGCCTCGAACCCGGCGAAGGGCAAGGGGCCGATCTCCGCACCCTCGCATCGGCACCCTGCGATCCCGACCGCACGGTCTTCTCAGAATACCACGACGGCGGCTCCACCACGGCGGCCTTCATGGTCCGCTGGTCGGAATGGAAATACGTTCACTATCCGGGACAATCCCCGCAGCTCTTCAACCTCGCCGACGATCCTGACGAACTGAGAGATCTCGGCGCCGATCCGTCTCATGCCGCCAACCGATCCGACGGGCTCGCCCGCCTCATGCAGATCTGTGATCCCGACGCCGTCAACACGCGCGCCTTCGCCGACCAGCGCCGCCGGATCGAAGACCTGGGAGGGGCAGAGTCGCTGCGCACCGCGCCCACCTTCAACCACACGCCCACCCCATGACGGCGCTCGACCAGACCGACACGGCGCAGAGCCGCGGGATCCTCCTGCTTATCCTCGCGATGGTCCTGATCTCGATCAACGACATGCTGATCAAGGGGCTGAGCGATCGCTTTCCCCTGCACCAGATCGTTCTCATCCGGTCCATGGTCGCGATCGTGCTGACCATGGTCTTCATCCGCTGGGAAGGCGGGTTCCGCATCCTCCGCACCGATCGCCCCTGGCTCCATGCCTTCCGGGCGCTTCTCCTCGTTGGTGCGAACCTCTTCTATTTCGCGGCCCTCGCCACGCTTCCCCTTGCCGAAGCCAACGCGCTCTTCTTCGTGGCGCCGATCCTGATCACGCTCCTCCAGATCCCGATCCTGCGGGTCCAGGTCGGCCCTCGCCGCATCCTGGCCGTGCTCGCGGGCTTTCTCGGTGTGCTCGTCATTCTCGGGCCGGGGATTGCGGGCGGGGCAGGAAACTTGCCGCTCTGGGCGCTCCTTCTGCCGCTCGCGGCGGCCTCCTGCTATGCGCTCATGCAGGTCCTCACCCGATTGCTTGGCGCGAAAAGCGCCGCCTCGGCCATGGCCTTCTACGTGCAGGGCACGTTCATCCTTGTCGGGCTCGGCTTTGGCTTCATCGCTGGCGATGGCCGCTATGCAGAGGGGCTCGACAACCCAAGCCTCCTCTTCCTCCTGCGGCCCTGGATCTGGCCCGGCCCCTCCGACTGGCTGCTCCTCGTATCGATCGGTCTCTTCATCGCGGTCGTGGGCTACGCCATCGCGCAGGCCTATCGCATCTCCGATCCGGCTACGATCGCGCCCTTCGAATACACCGCGCTTCCGCTCGCCGTGCTCTGGGGGGTGCTGTTCTTCGACGATATCCCGGGCCCCGAGACGCTTCTGGGCATCGTCCTGATCGCGGGCGCGGGCATCTTCGTCGTCCTGCGCGAACGCCGCCTCGGCAACCCGCCGCCAAAGGGCCCGCTGCGCTGAAGGATCACCCGACCGCGCGGCCTCGCCGCGGGAAACGCATGCCGCTCGGCGGACCGCACAAAAACCGCCCCCGGCAGGCGCGATCGCGCTTGACGTCCCAGCATGGCGGCCCTAGAACCCCCGACACACCCGATCACTGATCGGGGTCCAGGCAGTCGGCGGTTGTAGCTCAGTTGGTTAGAGTACCGGCCTGTCACGCCGGGGGTCGCGGGTTCGAGCCCCGTCAACCGCGCCACTGACCTCAGGAATCGAACGGGCCCCGCACTGCGCGGGGCCTTTTCGTGTCCGGCCCTCTCCGAACGGCCATTCCTATCTCTTCCGCCGCCCGCTAGCCTGCCCCTGACGCACCGCCCTGGATCCCGCCCCATGACCCAAGACGACATCGCCCTGATCGAACCGGCCTACGACACAGCCGGGGACGGTGCCCCCGTACTCCTCCTTCACGGCTTCCCCCAGACCCGCGCCATGTGGCGCCGCG
The DNA here is from genome assembly GCF_032586175.1 of Ovoidimarina sediminis. Classification (NCBI taxonomy): domain Bacteria; kingdom Pseudomonadati; phylum Pseudomonadota; class Alphaproteobacteria; order Rhodobacterales; family Roseobacteraceae; genus Ovoidimarina; species Ovoidimarina sediminis. Next base: position 262,661 of record NZ_JAWHTE010000001.1, on the reverse strand, counting down.
TGCTGCCGCATCTCGTGCCGGGCTACACTTGCGTCACCGCCGATCTCCGTGGCTATGGCGCCTCGCCCAAGCCCGCCGCCGATCGGCCCGATACCTACAGCTTCCGCGCCATGGCGGCCGACATGGCGGCACTGATGAGCGGCCTCGGGCACGACCGCTTCCACCTCGTCGGGCACGATCGCGGTGCCCGCGTCGCCTATCGCCTCGCGCGCGATCATCCGGGCCGGCTCCTCAGCCTCACGCTCATGGATATCGTGCCCACCGATCACCTGCTCGACACATGGTCGGCCGAGGTCGGCCGCGCCTATTATCACTGGACGTTCCTTGCCCAGCCCGCGCCGCTCCCCGAATCCATGATCGCGGCCGATCCCGATGCCTTCTACGAAAGCTGCCTTCTCGGCTGGGGCAGCGCCGAGCTTTCCCAGTTCCCCGATCTCGAGGCCTATCGCGCCGCGTGGCGCACCCCCGACGCGATCCGCGCCATGACGGCGGATTACCGCGCCGTCTTCGATGTCGACTGGCCGATGGATCGCGCCGAAGGCCTCCGCACGCTCGATCTGCCAAGCTTCGTTCTCTACGGGGAAGACGGTGCCATGGCGCGCCTCTACGACGTGCCCGCCACCTGGGTCCCGCGCCTCACCTCGATGACGGCGCGCGCCATGCCGGGCGGCCATTTCTTCGTCGATCAGCACCCCGATGACACCGGCGCCGCCTTGCGCGAGTTCCTCGACAGCGTCACGTGAGGCGGCCCTTCATTCTGGCCGCAATACTCCAGTGGGGCCGACCGGAGGCAGGCGGGGGCAGCGCCCCCTCCATACCCTCAGCCTTGCGAAAGCGCCGCCAGCACCCGCGCCCAGCTCCGCGTGCCCTTCTGAAACGCCTCCAGGTCGTACTTCTCGTTCGGTGAGTGCAGCCCGTCATCCTCGCGGCTGAACCCGATCAGCATCGATGGCATCCCCAGGATCCGCTCGAAATGCCCGGCAATCGGGATCGATCCGCCCGACCCCGCGAAGGCGGCCTCGCGCGGCCATTCGTCCGACAGCGCCTTGCGCGCGGCCTCGAAAGCCGGGTCATCCGTCGGCATCACGCTCGCCGTTCCCGTGCTGTGCCCGATGAACTCGACCGTGCAATCGGGGGGCAGCATCCCCTCGACCATCGCGCGAAAACTCTTGCGGATCGCATGGGGATCCTGCGTGCCGACCAGCCGGAAACTCACTTTCGCGCGCGCTTCCGCCGGCAGCACGGTCTTGAAGCCTTCGCCGGTATAGCCGCCGCTGATCCCGTTGATCTCGCAGGTCGGGCGCGCCCAGATCTGTTCCAGCACCGACCGCCCGGCCTCGCCCGCCGGTTCCGACAGCCCGACGGCACCGAGATACCCCTCTCCGTCGAAGCCAAGCGCCTCCCACTGCGCGCGAATCTCTTCGGGAAGTTCGGTTACCCCGTCATAGAAGCCGGGGACGGTGATACGTCCCGTCTCGTCATGAAGCGCGGCAAGGATCTTTGCCAGAACCTGGATCGGGTTTCGCGCCGCCCCGCCATACATCCCCGAATGCAGGTCGCGGTCGGGCCCCCGGATGATCAGTTCCTCACCCATAAGCCCGCGCAGCATCGTCGTGATCGCCGGCGTCTCGGGATCGAACATGCCCGTGTCGCAGATCAGCGCGAGATCCGCGGTCAGCATCTCCCTGTGCCCTTCCATGAACGGCACCAGCGACGGCGATCCGATCTCTTCCTCGCCCTCGAACAGGAACGAGATCCTGCAGGGCAGGGCGCCATGTGCGGCGATCCACGCGCGGCAGGCCTCGACGAAGGTCATCAGCTGCCCCTTGTCGTCGCTCGTGCCGCGACCCCGAATCACGGGGCCGTTCGGGGTGTCTTCCACGGCCGGATCGAACGGGTCCCGCGTCCAGAGGTTCAGGGGATCGACCGGCTGCACGTCGTAATGCCCGTAGAACAGAAGGTGCGGCGCGCCCTCGCCGATCTGGCCGGTGACCATCGGGTGCCGGGGCGTGGCGTGTTTCTCCACCGATGCACCCAGCGATCTCAGATCGTCGACCAGCCAGTCCGCGGCCCGGTCGACATCGCCCGCAAAGGCCGGATCGGTCGAGATCGACGGGATGCGCAAGAGCGCCAGCAACCGCTCCAGCGCCGCATCGCGATCGCTGTCGATCCGCTGCAATACCTGTTCCAAAGCCATCTCGCTGCCTCCTGCCTGTCACCTCTCGCGGCGGACCCTATCAGCCGCCTCCGTCCTGTCCATACAGCACGCAAAACAGGGGCAGGGCGGGCAGATGGTCATAGTCGGACGAATGTGAATTGATCTATGTCAGGGCACCTTATCTCCGCGGTTGTTATCTCGACTCGAAACATATAGAAAAACGTGAATAGGAAGGGAGTCAGACGGTGGACTACACCGCAGAGTTGGATCGGGCGCTCAAGGCGCTGCACGACGAAGGGCGGTATCGCACCTTCATCGATATCGAGCGCCGCAAGGGCAACTTTCCGCATGCGGTCTGGCGCCGTCCCGACGGCACCGAACGGCCTGTCACGGTCTGGTGCGGGAACGATTACCTCGGCATGGGCCAGCACCCGGTTGTCCTCGCGGCAATGCACGAGGCCCTCGATGCCACCGGTGCGGGGTCGGGCGGCACGCGCAACATCTCGGGCACCACGGTCTATCACAAGCGTCTCGAGGCAGAGCTGGCGGATCTGCACTGCAAGGAAGCGGCCCTTCTCTTCACCTCGGCCTATATCGCGAACGACGCGACGCTCTCGACCCTGCCAAAGCTCTTTCCGGGCCTCATCATCTATTCCGACGCGCTCAACCACGCCTCGATGATCGAGGGCATCCGCCGCAACGGCGGGCAGAAGCGAATCTTCCGCCACAACGATCTGGGTCACCTGCGCGAGATGCTCGAAGCCGACGATCCGGCGGCTCCGAAACTCATCGCCTTCGAATCGATCTACTCGATGGATGGCGATTTCGGGCCGATCGAGGCGATCTGCGATCTCGCCGATGAATTCGGCGCGCTCACCTATATCGACGAAGTGCACGCCGTCGGCATGTATGGCCCCCGCGGCGCAGGCGTGGCCGAGCGTGACGGTCTCATGGGCCGGATCGACATCATCAACGGCACCCTAGCCAAGGCTTATGGCGTGATGGGCGGCTATATCGCGGCCAGCGCGAAAATGTGCGATGCCATCCGCTCTTACGCGCCGGGATTCATCTTCACCACCTCGCTGCCGCCCGCGGTCGCGGCGGGGGCGGCGGCCTCAGTCCGCCACCTCAAGTCGGATCAGACCTTGCGCGACCAGCATCAGACCCAGGCGAAGATCCTGAAGACCCGCCTCAAGGGCCTCGGCCTTCCGCTGATCGACCACGGCTCGCATATCGTGCCGGTGATCGTGGGCGATCCGGTTCATACGAAACTTCTGTCGGATATGCTGCTCGAAGATCACGGCATCTACGTCCAGCCGATCAATTTCCCCACAGTGCCCCGTGGGACGGAACGGCTTCGTTTCACCCCGTCGCCGGTTCACGGACCGCGTGAAATCGAGGCTCTCGTGCGTGCGATGGACCAACTTTGGTCCCATTGTGCGCTCAATCGTGCCGACCTTTCCGCCTAACCCCACCACAGGTGCGATTTTTTTGGCGTGTGTTAAGGTGAGGACGTTACGCCTCCGACGATTCTGCTGTATGTCGGAGACAAGCGAGTAAAGGGGCAGAATGCATGAAAAGGCGTGACGGGACGCCGGATGCATCCGCGTTCGAATCCATGAAGGGGTTCGACGACTTTGACGTGCGCCTTGGCGACGTCATGCGCGGGGAGCGTGCGACGCTCGGAAAATCCCTTCTCGATGTACAACGCGACCTTAAAATCAAGGCGACTTACATCGCCGCGATCGAAAACGCCGATCCCTCGGCCTTCGAATCGCCGGGCTTTGTCGCGGGCTACGTCCGTTCCTATGCGCGCTATCTCGGGCTCGATCCTGAATGGGCCTTCCAGACTTTCTGCGAAGAAGGCGCCTTCGAAAGCCAGGCGGGCCTCGTTCAGCCCTCGGGCAAGACCGGGAAAACCGGCAGGGGCGGCAAGGCGAAGGACGGCAAGGCCCCGCAGTCGAAATCGCCGGGGATTCGCGATCCTTTCAAGCAGCCCTCGGTTTCCTACATTCCCTCGGGAGAGGCGCGTTTCTCCAATATCGAGCCTGGCGCGGTCGGCTCGGTCGCGGTGCTTCTCGCCCTCGTCGCGGCCATCGGGTACGGCGGCTGGTCGGTTCTGCAGGAAGTGCAGAAGGTTCAGTTCACGCCGATCGACGAAACCCCGGGTGTCCTGTCACAGCTCGATCCCGTGGCGCCGCTGCCCGATCCGGCGGTGGAAACCGGGGAAGAGGAAAACCCGTCTACCGATATCGCGGCGCTGTCGCCGCCAACGCCCGAGGCTTTCGATCGTCTCTACCGGCCCCAGGCCCTCGACGTTCCGGTACTGGTCGCCCGCGACGGCCCGATCGCCACCATCGAACCGGGCTCGCTCGGCGTCTTTACCGATCCGCCCCGCCCGCCGTCCGAGCGGACTGAACTCGCTGGCGCGGCACCGTCCTTCCTACCCTCCAGCGTGACGGGCGCCAGCCCGCTACCCGAAGAAATCGACACCGCACTCGCGGCCGCAACGCCGGTCCAGGTCAGCGAATCGGGCCCGCCCGAGGTCGCGCTCTTCGCCGTGCGGCCCTCCTGGGTGCGCGTGCGCTCGTCTGACGGCACCGTGATCTTCGAAAAGATCCTCGACGCCGGCGAACGCTTCGTCCTTCCCCAGACGGAAGAGGCCCACAGCCTGCGCGCCGGCAACGCGGGTTCACTCTACTTCACCGTGGGGGATCAGACTTTCGGGCCCGCCGGCGATGGCGCCTCGGTCGTGCGCGACGTCGCCCTGTCCGCCACCGTGCTGCCGCAGACCTACGCGCTCGCCGATCCCGAGGCCGACGCCGATCTCGCCCGCTTCGTGGCGGTGGCCGAGGCCCAGTCCCCAGAACCCGTCCAGTAGCGGCAGAGGTGCGCATTGTCGCGGCGCGGGCCATCCCCTAGATTGGCCTCAACTGACCGAGTGAAGGCCCGACTGACGCGATGACCCACAACCCCGTCCGCCCCTGGCGCAATATCGACAGGCGCGTATCCCGCCGGATCATGGTGGGCAACGTCCCCGTCGGCGGCGATGCCCCGATCTCCGTCCAGACCATGACGAACACCGCCACAACGGATGTGGCCGCCACCATCGCCCAGGTCCAGGCGGCGGCGGAGGCGGGCGCAGATATCGTCCGCGTCTCCACGCCCGACGAGGCATCGACGAAAGCGCTCGCCGAAATCGTCCGCGAAAGCCCCGTGCCGATCGTCGCCGACATCCACTTCCACTACAAACGCGCCATCGAGGCGGCTGAGGCGGGCGCGGCCTGCCTCAGGATCAACCCGGGCAATATCGGTTCCGAAGATCGGGTTCGCGAGGTCATCCGTGCCGCGAAGGATCACGGCTGCGCCATCCGCATTGGCGTCAACGCGGGCAGCCTCGAAAAGCACCTTCTGGAAAAATACGGAGAACCGTGCCCCGAGGCGATGGTCGAAAGCGGCCTCGACCACATCAAAATCCTCGAAGACAACGATTTCTTCGAATTCAAGATCTCCTGCAAGGCGTCCGACGTCTTCCTCGCCGCCGCCGCCTACCAGGCGCTCAGCGAAGCCACCGATGCCCCGATCCATCTTGGCATCACCGAGGCGGGCGGCCTTGTCTCCGGCACGATCAAATCCGCCATCGGCCTCGGCAATCTCCTCTGGATGGGCATCGGCGATACGATCCGGGTCTCGCTCTCTGCCGATCCGGTGGAAGAGGTGAAGGTCGGCTTCGAGATCCTGAAATCCCTCGGCCTCCGCCACCGCGGCGTCAACATCATCTCATGTCCATCCTGCGCGCGGCAGGGCTTCGACGTCATCAAGACGGTCGAAACCCTCGAAAAGCGCCTGGAACACATCAAGACGCCCATGTCGCTCTCGATCATCGGCTGCGTGGTGAACGGGCCGGGCGAGGCCCTGATGACGGATGTCGGCTTCACCGGTGGCGGGGCGGGCTCCGGCATGGTCTATCTCGCCGGCAAGCAAAGCCACAAACTCTCGAATGACGAAATGGTCGAACACATCGTCGAGCAGGTGGAAAAGAAAGCGGCCGAGATCGAGGCCACCCGCGAAGCCGCCGAATAAAGGCCCGAAAATGCGCATCACAGACATCCGGGACGGCGTCGTTCCGATCTCAAGCCCTATCCGCAACGCCTATATCGATTTCTCCAAGATGACGGCCTCGGTGGTCGCGGTCGTCACCGATGTCATTCGCGACGGCAAGCCGGTGGTGGGCTACGGCTTCAACTCGAACGGCCGCTACGCCGCCTCGGGCCTCCTGAACGAACGCTTCATGCCCCGGCTGCGCGAGGCCGATCCCGCCTCCCTCCTCACCGACGCGGGCGATAACCTCGATCCCCGCAAGGTCTGGGCCACGCTGATGGCGAACGAAAAGCCCGGCGGGCATGGCGAACGCTCCGTCGCGGTCGGCGTGATCGACATGGCGATCTGGGATGCGGTCGCCAAGATCGCCGGCGTCCCCCTCTACCGCTACCTCGCCGACACCGAAGGCGACGGCAGCCATGACGACAGCGTCTTCGTCTATGCCGCGGGTGGCTACTACTACCCCAGCAAGGACGACCGGCAGTTGCAGGACGAAATGCGCCGCTACCGCGACATGGGCTACGAGGTCGTGAAAATGAAGATCGGCGGCGCGTCGATCGACGAAGATCGCCGCCGGATCGAGGCGGTGCTCGAAATCGTGGGCGAGGGCAGGTGCCTCGCCGTCGACGCCAACGGTCGCTTCGATCTCGATACCGCCATCGCCTATGCCAAGGCTTTGGCCCCCTACGATCTCTTCTGGTACGAAGAGGCGGGCGATCCGCTCGACTATGCCCTGCAGGCCGAACTCGCCAACCACTACGATGGCCCCATGGCCACGGGCGAAAACCTCTTCAGCCATCAGGATGCCCGCAACCTCCTGCGCCACGGTGGCATGCGCCCCGATCGCGACTGGCTGCAATTCGATTGCGCGCTGTCCTATGGCCTCGTCGAATATCTCCGCACACTGGCGCTTCTGCCCGATTACGGATTCACGACCCGCAACGTGATCCCCCATGGCGGCCACCAGCTTTCGCTTAACATCGCTGCCGGTCTCAAGCTCGGCGGCAACGAAAGCTATCCGGAGGTTTTCGCGCCCTTCGGCGGCTTCGCCGACGAGATTCGGGTCGAAAACGGCCGTGTGGGCCTTCCCGACGCCCCGGGCATCGGGTTCGAACACAAACAGGCGCTCATCGACTGCATGCGCGAGGCGACGGCGACCTGAGCGAGGGCGCTCAGGTCGGCTCGACCGGCCAGCGCGTCGCCAGATCGTCAAGCCCGGCACGGATCAGTTCCCGTAACGCACCCTCGTCGATCGCCTCCAGCCGCGCGATATAAAGGCATGACTTGCCCATCTTGTGCGGCCCGATCCGGCCCATGATCTCCGGAAAGCTCGTGTAACCGGGCATGATGTAAATTGTGATCTGTCGCGGCGCGGCGGCAAAGCCGGTGGCGAGCCACCGCCCGGTCCGCCCCGACTTGTAGGAATAGGCGTATTCCCCGTACCCGATCATCCGGCCCGACCATAACTTCGGCTGAAACCCGGTCACGTCCCGGAACAGCGCATCAAGCGTCACGGCCTCCTCCCGCCGCCGCTCCGGCTCGATCGCAGCGACATAGGCCTCGGCGTCCCTCACATGGGCTTTCATCTTGTCCTCCCCGCCGGGTTCAGCGAACTCTAAGTCCCGAATGACGGTGGAGGAAGCATGGACCTCAAGATGACACCCGACGATCTGCACGCCTTCCTTGCGGCGGAATTCCCGCAGGTCTGCGAGGATTTCTCGGTGGAAAGCCTGGCCCCCGGCCGCATCGTGATCCGCCACCGCGTGGCAGAGAGGCACCTGCGCCCGGGCGGCACCGTTTCGGGCCCCACGATCTTCGCGCTGGCGGATGTCTCGATCTATCTGGCGATCCTGTCCCGGATCGGGCCGGTGGCGCTTGCGGTGACGACGAACTGCGCCATTGATTTCATGCGGAAACCGGCCGCGGGTCGGGATCTTCTGGGAGAGGGGCGCCTTCTGAAGCTCGGGCGGCGCCTCGCGGTGGGGGATGTGCTGATCCGCTCCGAGGGCAGCGACGATATCGTCGCGCGAGCCAGCCTCACCTACGCGATACCCCCGAACGCGAGTTAGGCGGCGGCGTCGCGGATCTCGGCGACGACAAGCCCGACGAACAGCATCGCAAGCGCGCCGCCGGCGACGAGGAACGGCATGCCCGACACGTTCAGCACAAGTGCCGCGCTCACCATGCCAAGGGCCGTGAAAATCAGGAAGAGGGTGGTCGCCATCGGAAACTCCGCACAATCGTCAAAACACATGAAGGAAGTTACCGTGGCGGGGTGGATCGTTCTGCGAACCAGATCACAAAGCCGAAAAAATTCGGATATTCTTGGGGTAAAATAATACCTTATTTTTAAACCCCTGAAATAAAACTATTTATTAAGAAAAACACGCCTTGACCAATCCCGCGCAATGCTTAGAACACTGCAATCCCGTACTCGCCGCAGGATCCCTCCTGCGGCTTGCGCGTTCGAAGAGGACAACCAATGAAGACTTTTACCGCAACGCCTGCGGATATCGACAAGAAATGGATCCTGATCGATGCCGAAGGCGTCGTTCTGGGCCGCCTTGCCGCTATCGTGGCGACCCGCCTTCGCGGCAAGCATAAAGCGACGTTCACCCCGCACATGGATATGGGCGATAACGTGATCGTCATCAACGCCGACAAGGTTCAGCTCACCGGCAACAAGCGCGAGAAGCCGAACTACTGGCACACGGGCTACCCGGGCGGCATCAAAAGCCGCACCACGGGCGAAATCCTCGAGGGTGCGCATCCCGAGCGTGTCGTCACACAGGCCGTGAAGCGGATGCTGCCGGGCAACCGCCTGTCGCGCAAGCAGATGACGAACCTCAGGGTCTATGCCGGTGCGGATCATCCGCACGAGGCGCAGAGCCCCGAAGTGCTCGACGTCAAGTCGATGAATTCCAAAAACACGCGGAGCTGAAGCACGTGGCCGATCAAGTCAATTCCCTCGAAGACCTCAAAGAGGCTGTCGGCGGCGACGCCGCGGCAGAGGCGGTCGCAGAGCCGACCATCAACCGCGAGCCCCAGCGCGACGACCTGGGCCGCTCCTATGCAACCGGCAAGCGGAAGGACGCGGTGGCCCGCGTCTGGATCAAGCCGGGTTCGGGCGTCGTCACCGTGAACGGCAAGCCGATTGACACCTACTTCGCGCGGCCCGTGCTGCAGATGATCCTGCGTCAGCCGTTTGAAGTGGCCGGTGTCGATGGTGAATTCGATGTCATGGCGACCGTCAAGGGCGGCGGCCTTTCGGGCCAGGCCGGCGCGGTCAAGCACGGCATCTCGAAAGCGCTTCAGCTTTACGATCCCTCGCTGCGCGGGGCGCTCAAGGCCGCCGGCTTCCTGACCCGCGACAGCCGCGTCGTGGAACGGAAGAAATACGGCAAGGCCAAGGCGCGGAAGAGCTTCCAGTTCTCCAAGCGCTGATCCGGCATCCCGAGATTACGAAAGGGCCCGCCCGCGCGGCGGGCCTTTTTCTTTGCGGCATCCCCCCGGCACGTTCCGCACCTTGACCGTTATCAATCACTGCCCCGAAAAACCGGCCATCCTCCCGCCCACGAGATTCGTTAACATCTTGAGAGGAGGGTGATCGTGACCGACACCACCGAAACCACCGAAAAAATTGAAGTCGACGGAAACCGGTTGATCGACAAGGTCAAGGAACTGGCCAGCGAAAGCCGTGTGAAGCGCCTGCGCATCATCGAACCCGACGGGGATGTCGCCGTCGACATTCCGCTCACCGTGGGCGCCATCGCCGGCGGCGCCGTCGTCCTCGCAGCCCCGGCGCTTGCCGCCATCGGCGCGATCGCGGCACTGGTCAGCCGGGTCAGGATCGAGATCATCCGCGAGGTCGAGGAAACCCCGGCAGACAGCTGATGACACCGGGCGGAGCGGGAAACCTGTACCGGTCCGCCCAAACCCCCTAGGCTGCCCGGCGACAGCACTTCCTTTGACGAAAGACATCGCCATGCCCCATCCCGCCATCGCCCCTTCCAACGTGGCCGTCATCACAGGTGGCGCCTCCGGCATCGGCCGTGCGGCGGCTTCGCGCTTCGCGCGCGCGGGCATGCGCGTCGCCCTGATCGATCAGAACGACGCCGCACTCGAGGCCGCGCGCGCCGATCTCGCCGCCGAAGGGGCAGGGGATACGCTGGCCCGCCGCGTCGATGTCCGCGACCGCACCGCGCTCGCCGAGCTTGAGGTCGAGATCGCCGAACGCTGGGGCGGCACCGATATCCTTCTGGCAAACGCCGGCATCCAGCCGGGCAGCAGCCTCTTCGGCGATCCGGCGGCCTGGGATGCGACCATCGGCGTCAACCTCTGGGGCATCATCAACACCGTACAGGCCTTCGGCCCGCGCATGGCCTCCCGCGGCCGCCCCGGCGCGATCATCTGTTCGGGGTCGAAACAGGGCATCACCACGCCGCCGGGCGATCCTGCCTACAATGTCTCGAAATCCGGCGTCAAAACCTTCACCGAAGCGGTGGCCTACGAACTTCGCAATACCGACGGCAATCAGGTGACGGCCCATCTCCTGATCCCGGGCTTCGTCTTTACCGGGCTCACGAGCCGCGGCCGCACCGAAAAGCCCGACAGCGCCTGGACGCCGGGCCAGACCGCCGATTTCATGCTCGACAGCCTCGCGGCGGGCGATTTCTACATTCTCTGCCCCGACAACGACGTGCCGCGCGACCTGGATGAAAAGCGCATGGCCTGGGCCATCGGCGACATTATCGAAAACCGGCCCGCCCTGTCGCGCTGGCACCCGGACTGGGCCGATGCCTTCGACCGCTTCGTGGCCGGCGATGGCTAGCGCGCCTTGTCTCCGAAGCCCCGAAAGGATTGGCAGATGCCCCCCGATCGGCTATGACGCCCCCATGACCGGGCACATCGTCCAGATTATCTGCTGCATTATCCGCTGACAGTCGTCGCGCGGGCCGGTCCTCTTTTCCTCAAAGATCGAACTTGCTAAGGCCCGCGGGACGCCTGTCTTCGGCGCAGGCTTCGAAAGGGCAAGGCATGGCTGAGATCCAGCTCTACAACACCGCCGCGCGCGCCAAGGTGCCGCTCGAGCCGCTCGTCACCCCGGGCCACCCGAAGATGTATGTCTGCGGGCCGACGGTCTACGACCGCGCCCATCTCGGCAACGCGCGGCCCGCAATCGTGTTCGATGTGCTCTACCGGCTTCTCCGCCACACCTACGGGGCGGAAAACGTCACCTATGTCCGGAATTTCACGGATGTGGACGACAAGATCAACGCCGAGGCCCGCCGCCGCATGGAAGCGGGCACGCCCGGCACGATGGAAGAGCTGATCCGCGCCCGCTCAGATGAAACCATCGCCTGGTATCTCGAGGATATGGCCGCAGTCGGCGTCTCGGAACCCGACGAAATGCCCCGCGCCACGGAATACATCGGCCAGATGGTCGCCATGATTGCGGCCCTGATCGAGCGCGGCCATGCCTACGAGGCGGAAGGCCACGTGCTCTTCGCCGTCCGCTCCTACGACGCCTACGGCAAACTCTCGGGCCGCTCGGTCGATGACATGATCGCCGGCGCCCGCGTCGAGGTCGCGCCCTACAAAGCCGACCCCATGGATTTCGTCCTCTGGAAACCCTCAAGCGCCGAGGAACCGGGCTGGGACAGCCCCTGGGGCCGGGGCCGCCCGGGCTGGCACATCGAATGCTCCGCCATGGCCGCCGATCTTCTGGGCGAAAGCTTCGATATCCATGGCGGCGGGAACGATCTGATCTTCCCCCACCACGAAAACGAAATCGCCCAGTCGAAATGCATGAACCACGCCTTCGCCCGGATCTGGATGCATAACGAGATGCTCCAGGTCGAAGGGAAGAAGATGTCGAAATCGCTCGGCAATTTCTTCACTGTGCGCGACCTCCTCGATCAGGGCGTCCCGGGCGAGGTGATCCGCTTCGTCATGCTGTCCACGCATTACCGCAAGCCGATGGACTGGACTACCGAAAAGGCGCGCGAGGCGGAAGCGACCCTTCGCAAGTGGCACGGCATCGTAGGCGATACCGCGCCGGGTAACCTGCCCGAGGCGGTCATTGACGCGCTCTCCGACGATCTGAACACCGCAGGCGCGATCGCCGAGCTTCATCGCCTCGCCCGCGACGGCGATGCGGCGGGCCTCGCCGCCGGGCTCGACATCCTCGGCATCGGTCTCCTGCCGCCCGAGTCGGCGGGCGAGATCCCCAATGATGTTCGCACCCTTATCGAAACACTGATCGACGCCCGCCGCACCGCGCGGGCCGAGAAGGATTTCGCCCGCGCCGATGCCTTGCGCGATGGCTTCGCGGCGGCGGGGCTCATCGTGAAGGATACCAGCGAGGGCGCGGAATGGGAGATTGGCCCCGATTTCGACCCCGCCAGGCTCGAGGCGCTCACATGACCCGCGAACGCCTTTACCTCTACGACACCACGCTCCGCGACGGCCAGCAAACCCAGGGCGTCCAGTTCTCCGTTCCGGAAAAGCACCAGATCGCCGCCATGCTCGATGAACTCGGGCTCGACTACATCGAAGGCGGTTGGCCCGGGGCCAATCCCACCGACGACGCCTTCTTTGCCGAGAACCCGAAGACGAAGGCCCGCTTCACCGCCTTCGGCATGACGAAGCGCGCGGGCCGCTCGGCGGATAATGACGATGTGCTGGCGGGCGTGCTGAACGCAGGCACCGGCACCGTCTGCCTCGTCGGCAAGACACATGACTTCCACGTCTCCACCGCCCTCGGTGTCAGCCTTGACGACAATCTCGACAGCATCCGCTCCAGCATCGAGCACACCGTCGCGCAGGGTCGCGAAGCGCTGTTCGACGCCGAACATTTCTTCGACGGCTACAAGGCCAACGCACCCTACGCCCTCGACTGCCTGAAAGCCGCGCTCGGGGCGGGTGCCCGCTGGATCGTCCTCTGCGACACGAACGGCGGCACGCTCCCGGCGGAAATCGGCGACATCACCGCTGCGGTCATCGCCGCGGGCATCCCGGGCGACAGGCTCGGGATCCACACCCATGACGACACCGGCAACGCGGTGGCGGGCAGCCTCGCGGGGGTAGAGGCCGGTGCGCGCCAGATCCAGGGCACGCTCAACGGCCTCGGCGAACGCTGCGGCAATGCCAATCTCACCACCCTGATCCCGACGCTGCTGCTGAAAGAGCCCTATGCAAGCCGCTTCGACACCGGCGTCACGGCCAAGGGCCTGAAATCCCTCACCCGCATCTCGCGGCAGCTCGACGATATCCTGAACCGAGTGCCGCTTCGCAGCGCGCCCTATGTCGGCGCCTCGGCCTTCGCGCACAAGGCGGGGCTTCACGCCAGTGCGATCCAGAAGGATCCGACAACCTACGAACACATCGCGCCGGAAGCAGTGGGCAATGCCCGCATCGTGCCGATGTCGAACCAGGCGGGACAGTCGAACCTGATCCGCCGCCTTTCCGCCATGGGGATCGAGGCGAGGAAGGGCGATCCGGCCCTTGCCCGTATCCTGGAGACGGTGAAGGCGCGCGAGGCGGAAGGCTATTCCTACGACACCGCCCAGGCGTCGTTCGAACTCCTGGCCCGCGAAGAACTCGGTCAGCTTCCTGATTTCTTCGAGGTCAAGCGCTACAAGGTCACCGTCGAACGCCGCAAGAACAAGTACAACAGGATGGTCAGCCTGTCGGAGGCCGTCGTCGTGGTGAAGATCGGCGACCGCAAGATGCTGTCCGTTTCCGAATCTCTCGATGAAACCGGCGCCGACCGGGGCCCGGTCAACGCGCTCGCCAAGGCTTTGGCGAAGGATCTTGGGCCCTACCAGCCCCATATCGACGACATGCGCCTTGTCGACTTCAAGGTGCGCATCACGCAAGGCGGCACCGAGGCCGTCACCCGAGTCGTCATCGACAGCGAAGACGGGCAGGGCCGCCGCTGGGCCACCGTGGGCGTCAGTCCAAACATAGTGGATGCCTCGTTCGAGGCGCTTCTCGACGCAATCACCTGGAAACTCGTGCGCGACGGGGCAGGGGCCGCGTGACCGATTGGGAAGGGTTCTTCCGCCTCCATGACGGGCTCCCCCGCGAAGGGCCGGGGGATCGGGCCACGCTCGACTGGGCGCTCGGCCATGCAAACCTTCCCGCCACGGCACGGATCCTGGATGCGGGTTGCGGCCCTGGCGGCGACATCGCCGGGCTCCTCGCCCACGCCCCCGACGGCCATGTCACCGCCGTCGATAGCCACGCCCCCTTCATCGAAACCGTGAAAGTGCGCTTCTCGGGCGAGCCGCGCGTCACGTCGGTGACCTGCGACATGTCAAAGCCCCCCGGCGCCCCGTTCGATCTGATCTGGTGCGCCGGGGCGCTCTATTTTCTAGGTCTCGCCGAGGGCCTCGCCCGGATGCACGATCTCCTCGCCCCGGGCGGCAGCCTCGCCATCAGCTATCCCTGCCACTTCCGCACGCCGCCCAGCCAAGCGGCAAAGGCGTTCTGGAAGGGCGAAGACCTACCCATCCCGACAGAGGATGACATCCGCGCCGCATTCCAGGCGGCTGGGTTCCTCCCTGTCGCGGCCCGGCCGCTCCCCGATGCCGCCTGGAAGGCTTACTACACCCCGCTTCTGGAACGCGCCGCCCGGCTGGAAACCGAACCATCGCTCGCACCGGCCATCGCCGAAACCCGCGCCGAAGCCGCCGCATGGGCAAAGGCGAAGGAGGAGACGGGCTACCTCCTCGTCATCGGACGCCGCCGATGAGCATCGAGGCCTGCACCGCCCTCGTCGGCACCGGCGACCCCGATCGCTTCGCCGCCGCCATGGCCGCCCCGGTCCCGGCCCGGCGGGTGCTTTTCCCCATCTACGCCTTCAATCTCGAGGTCGCCCGCGCCCCCTGGGTCACGGCAGAACCGATGATTGCCGAAATGCGACTGCAATGGTGGCGCGATGTCCTGACCGAGATCGGCGAAGACGGGCCGGTTCGCCGCCACGAGGTCGCCACCCCGCTGGCAGAGGCGATCGGGCCCGATACGGCCCTGATCCTTGCCGGGGTCGTCGACGGCCGCCTCTGGGACATTCATGACAAGGGCTTCGACGATACGGCCGCCCTCTGGTCCCATCTCGATCGGACGGGCGGCACGCTCATGTGGGCTTCGGCCCACGCCCTCGGCGCCCCCGCCGAAACCGAACAGTTGATCCGCAATCTCGGCACCGCCACGGCACTGGCCAGCTGGTTCCAAGCCATCCCAGCGCTCGAAGCGCGCGGCAAGCATCCCTTGCCCGATGGCCGCCCCGGCGCCGTACAGATGCTCGCCCGCGAAGGCCGCCAGCGGCTCGCCGCCGCCCGCCGCTCCCGTCACGGCATCCCGCGCGCCGCCCGTCCCGCGCTCTACGCGGCCTGGCAGGCCGGTCCGCTCCTCGCCCGCGCCGCCGCCCGTCCCGAAACCGTGGCCGACGGCACACTCGCACTGTCGGAGTTCCGCCGCCGCGCCGGTCTCCTCGCCTGCGGTCTCCTTGGCCGCTGGTAGGGCCCGGGTCGTTTTCACCTTCCAAGCCGCCCGCGAATTGAGTATGCGATCAGACGTGTGCCCGAGTGGCGGAATGGTAGACGCAGGGGATTCAAAATCCCCCGCCGCAAGGCGTGTCGGTTCGAGTCCGACCTCGGGCACCACATCAAACCTGGCCGGGCCGTGCCGACTGGCCCGACACCACTGGCGCCCTCTCTCCAGCATGCTATGCCTGACCCACCCGGCGTCCCCCGGGCAAGGAGTGGCACCATGGATTACACCACCGTCTCCGCCCCCGCCTTCGGCAAATCCCTCTCTGGGATCGGCCTGAACCTCCTCACGCGCGATGTGCCCCGTCTCGTCAGCTTCCTCGAAGAGGTTTTCGCCATGACGGCCCACCAGGCCAGCGCCGATTTCGCCATCGTCACATATGGGCGCGAGGTGTTTCAGCTTCACTCCGACGCCACCTTCGCCGCCCACCCACTGCCGACATTGCTGCCCGAGGCCGGGGCCCGCGGCGCTGGGATCGAGATCCGGCTTTACGAGACCGATCCCGATGCCGCCGCCGCCCGGGCAAGGGCTTTCGGCGCCCACATCCTCCAGGCCCCCGCAAACAAGCCCCACGGGCTGCGCGAATGCGTGATCCTCAGCGACGAGGGCTATGCCTTCGTCCCGAGCCGCCGATTGACCGACGCCGAAGATGCGGCGGTCTGATCCCGGCGCCCCGACAGAAAAGGCAGTAATTCCATGAACCTCGCCCGCCTCGCCGCCGAAGCTGCCGCCAACGGCACCCCCGTCCGCGCCGCCCTGATCGGGGCGGGCAAGTTCGGCTCCATGTTCCTCTCCCAGGTCCCCACCATCGCCGGGCTCGAAGTCACGGCCATCGCCGATCTCGATCCCGACAGGGCGCGAACCGCCTGCACCACGGTCGGCTGGGACGATACCCGCATCGCCGCCACAGCCTTCACCGATGACGGGGCTGCGGCGCTCGCCCGCGACGATGTGGATGTGGTGATCGAGGCCACGGGCAACCCACGCGCCGGTATCCGCCACGCCCGCGCGGCGATGGCGGCGGGCAAGCACATCGTCATGGTGAATGTGGAAGCCGATGTGCTGCTCGGCCCCGTCCTCGCGGCCGAGGCCCGCGCCGCCGGGTTCAGCGTCGCAGCGGCGGGGAAAGGCACCAAGTATCTGCCAAGCTACCATTCGGTTACCCCCGACGAAGTCTGGTCCCATTACGGCCTCACCCCCGAAGAGGCCGCCCGCGCGGGGATGAACCCGCAGATGTTCAACTCCTTCCTCGACGGCACCAAAAGCGCGATCGAGATGGTCGCCATCGCCAATGCCTGCGGCCTCGACGTGCCGCGGAAAGGGCTTCTCTTCCCGCCCTGCGGCGTCGATGATCTGGCTCACATCCTGCGCCCCCGCGATCTGGGCGGTGTGCTCGACGGCAACGGCATGGTCGAAGCCGTCTCTTCCCTGGAACGCGACGGGCGCCCTGTCTTCCGCGATCTCCGCTGGGGCGTCTATGTCGTGCTCGAGGCGCCGAATGATTACGCCGCGGCCTGCTTCCGGCAATACGGGCTTCCCACCGACGCCACGGGACGGTTTGCCTCGATGTACAAACCCTTCCACCTCATCGGGCTCGAACTTTCGATTTCCGTCCTCTCCGCCGCGCTCCGGGGCGAACCCACGGGATCGACGCGCGAGGCGCGCGGCACCGTTGCCGCCGTCGCCAAGCGCGATCTCAAGGCGGGCGAGATCCTCGACGGGGAAGGGGGCTACACCGTCTGGGGCCGGGCCTGCCCGGTCGCGCAGGGGCGCGAGGCGCTTCCCATCGGCCTCGCCCATGGCATCCCGCTCACCACCGACGTCCCTGCCGGCACCGCGCTCACCTTCGCCGATGTCGAGCTAGGCGACGATCCGATCGCGGCGGAGTACCGTGCGAGCCTCGCCTGACAAGGCGCCGCAGCCAAAGCCTATGGCGAGCACCGGGCGGAGGTGCTAGGGATGGCCCGTCTGGGTGAAGGCGCTGAAAACGGGACAGAAAGCCGGGGTCACCCGGGCTCACATGCTACGCGATGCCGACGAGACGAACGCCATCCCGAGGAAGACAGCCGGGCCGCGCCGCGCGCGGGCTGATGTGTCTGGGTCTCCTCGCAATCGCGCTTCCGGCCCGGGCAGAGGAGGCAACCATCGCGGTTGCCGCAAACTTCCTTACAACCGCCCGGACTCTGGCAGAGGCCTATGAGGCGGAAAGCGGCCACGATCTCATTCTCGCACATGGCTCCACCGGACGCCTCTACGCCCAGATCCTTGCGGGCGCCCCCTTCGATCTGTTCCTCGCCGCCGATCAGGCCCGCCCGGCGGATCTCGAAACCAGGGGCGTCGCGGTGGCCCGCATGACCTACGCGGTGGGCGAAGTCGTCCTCGTATCCCGCACCCCCATCGCCGATCCCCTCGCCGAACTTGACAGCACGCGCGTCGCCCTCGCCAATCCCGAGATCGCGCCCTACGGCGCCACCGCCTGCGCCGCGCTTGCGGCCATCGGCGGCGACTGTGCGGGGCTTGAGGCGCGGATGGGCGACAGCGTCGGCCAGGCCGCCAGCCTCTTCGTCACCGGCAATGCCGATCTGGCCCTTCTCGCCCGCTCTCAATTGCCGTCCCTCGACGGCACCATCCACGTGCACCGCTTCGACGTTCCCGAAGGCCGGCTCGCTCAGGACGCAGTGCTCCTTGCCCGCGGCGCCGACAACCCGGCGGCCCGCGGCTTCTACGATTTCCTCGCCACCGAGGCCGCCCGCGCCACGATGGACGCGGCCGGATACGAGAGGGCGGAGTGATGCCCTGGGACGCGATTTTCCTCACTCTGAAGCTCGCAGCGGTCACCACGGTGATCCTGATCGTGCTCGGCCTCCCGCTTGCCTGGTGGCTCGCGACCACACGCTCCCGCGTCCGGCCGGTGATCGAGGCGATCACGACATTGCCGCTCGTCCTGCCGCCCACGGTCCTCGGTTTCTATCTCCTGATCCTCTTCAGCCCTGACGCTCCCCTCGGAGACTTCTGGCTCTCGCTGACCGGCAATACGCTCACCTTCTCCTTCACGGGGCTCGTCATCGCCTCCTGCCTCTATTCGCTCCCCTTCGCGGTCCAGCCGATGCAGGCGGCCTTCTCCGTCCTGGGCCGCGGCGCGATGGAAGCCGCGCGCACGCTCGGTGCGGGCCGCTGGGATGCCTTCCGCACCATCGCCCTGCCGCTCGCCCGCCGGGGCGTGCTTACGGCCAGCGTCCTCAGCTTCGCCCATACGCTCGGGGAATTCGGCGTCGTTCTCATGGTCGGCGGCAACATCCCCGGCCAGACCCGCGTCATCGCGATCGAGATCTTCACGGCGGTCGAAACCCTCGATTACAAGACGGCCCATATCCTGTCCGCCGCGCTTCTGGGGTTCTCTTTCCTCGTCCTGCTCTTTGTCTATGTCGTGAACGGGCGCGGGGTGCGCACCTATGGTTGAACTTGCCTTCGACCTTACCCTGAAGCGGCCCGGCCTCTCGATATACATGGCGGGCGCAATCCCGCTCGAAGGCGTCACCGCTGTGATGGGGCCTTCGGGCAGCGGCAAGACCAGCCTTCTGATGATGCTGTCTGGCCTCGAACCCCAGGCCCAGGGCGATGTCCGCTTCGGCGAAGTCGTCTGGTCCCGACAGCGTTATCACATGCCCCCCAACGCCCGCCGCATCGGCATGGTCTTTCAGGACGCGCGGCTCTTTCCCCATCTCTCGGTGGCCGAAAACATCGCCTATGGCGCGCGCCGCCGGGGCGTCTCGCCCGCGGCCGTTCACGGCATCGCCGAAGGGCTCGGGCTCAGCGAGCTGATCAACCGTCAGCCCGCCACGCTCTCGGGCGGCGAGACGCGGCGCGTGGCCCTCGCCCGCGCCCTCGCATCCGGCCCCGAAATCCTGTTTCTCGACGAACCGCTCTCCGGCCTCGACAGCCTCGCGAAGGAGGCAGTGCTGCCCTATCTCGCCCAGGCCATCGGCGGGGCAGGGATCCCGGTCGTCTACGTCACCCATGCGCGTGACGAGGTCACACGCCTCGCCGATCGCCTTCTGCTGGTCGAGAAGGGCCGCGTTGCCGGCTGGGGCGTCCCCCCCGCCCATCTCGCCGTTTCGATTGCCGAAAAGCGGGGCGATCGCGTGCGGGTCGAACTCGGCCCCGCAAGCTTCTTCCTCCCCGGTCAGGGCAGACCGGGTGACGCGCGCCGCATCGGCCTGCCCGAAAACGGCCTTCTGCTCTCCCGCGACACGCCAGGGCCCTCCGGTGCGCTCGCGGTGCTCGAAGTTACCGTCCGCGAGGTGTTCCAGCGGCCCGCCGGCCCCGTTCTGCGGCTCGATCTCTCGGGTCAGACCTTTGACTGGCGCGTCGAACAGTCGAGCCCGCTTGGCCAGAACGTGCCCCGCCCCGGCACCCGCCTCTCGATGTCGCTCCTGAACGCTTACCTGCGCTGACGCGATTCGGGCGTCCCGTTTGTTTCCGGATCTGAAACGAAAACCGGATTTCGCCGAATTCGACGAAGAAACGTGAACCGTTCCGGCGCCCGAGGCGGCTCTGGCGGACACCGCCAAGCCGGGCCCTGATCCGCCCTGCATCCCGGCGGTATTGGCAGATTCGACGGGCCATTGTTTCCGCCAGCGAAACGTACTCGCCCGAACAACCCGAATTGTTCCTTCAAAAAAAACAATACTTTCCCGCGTCCCGACCCCGAAACAGGCCGGCTCGACCTGTCCCGTCTGAGTTCCGCCACCGTCTTGCCACGTTTCCGCCACTTTTGACTTTCGCACCCGTCAGGGCCGCTTCTAACATGCCTGCTGTGGGGGCTGACCCGGACGCTGCTTCGGGTCACCACGGTGCAGGATCGGCTTGTGGGGAAGCCTGGTCTTGCATCGCTAAAGCCGGTCCGGATGGTGCTGACACTCGCTATCCGGGCCGGCGCATTCTCCCCACGGGTAACGAGTTGGGCCAATCCGGCCAGTCGCCGGAATGCGCCCGTGGAAGAACACTGGTGCCGCGGTCGCGCACCGCGCTTCAGTTGGGGGGCGTCATGGCGAAAGTCGCAGTCTGGGAATTCGGGGAAGAGGCCGAATTCGACGGCTCCACACTCTTTGCGGAGGTCTGCCTCGACCCCGGGGTCTCGCCCCGCGCGGGCACCCTCGAACTGGTCTTCGCCACCGAACGCCTGCACCGCTCCGCCATCTTCGCCCACGGCGTGCCGGGCCGCGATGCGGGGGCCTTCACCTTCGTTCTTACCCATGCGGGCGCGGTCAGCCTCAGCTGCACCGACGGATCTGGCACACCGTTCCGCCTGCGCTCGCCAGAAGGGTTCGTTGCGATCGGCGAACGGGTCCAGCTCACCCTGTCGGCCGGCAACGGTGGCACCTTCACCGCGGTCAATCTCGACCGGCGCGATCGCGATCCGTTCGATCCCGCGGCGGGCTTCGTCGCGGCCCTGCCGCTCCGCGCCCGCGTCGACCTCCGCGGCACGCACAAGTTCACCTTCGGCGCCGCCGCGGGCGGGGTCGCCCCGTTCTTCCATGGCCGCATCGAAACCACCACGCTGTCGGACAGCATCGACGCGCCGACCATCGCGCCCCCAAGCGCACAGGTTCACCACATCGATTTCGCGCAGGCGAACCGGGTCGCCCCGCGCCGTGTCCCGCCCCGGCCCGCCAGCATGCCGCGCGGCCCCGAGGAGGCCGTGCGCCACGGCAGCCTTCGCTCGCTCCGCGTTACCACCTCCGAAGGGGTGAAGCCGCTCTGGCGGCTTGAGACGGGCGACGAGGTTCTGACCCGCGATCACGGGCTTCAGACCGTCGAGTGGGTCCAGCGCGTCGATCTCGACTGGCAGGCGCTCCGCAAGGCCCCCGCGCTTCGTCCGGTGGTGATCCGCCGCGGTTGCCTTGGCCCGGGCCTGCCCGAGGACGATATCACACTCTCGCCCTGCCACCGCCTCCTGCCGCCCCTGGGCCGCAGCGGCGACGATCCGGCCCTGATTTCGGCAGAACAGTTCTGCGCCCGCGAAAAACAGCCGCTGGTCGAAGCGATGGGCGTCAGCTACGTCCACTTCTTCTGCGCCGAACAGGTGCTCGTTCAGATCAACGGGCTCTGGATCGAGGCCTTCCACCCGGGCCGCACGGCCCGCGGGCCCGGCGCGGCCGACCGGCGCCGCGAGATCCTGACGCTGTTCCCGGATCTC
The DNA here is from genome assembly GCF_032586175.1 of Ovoidimarina sediminis. Classification (NCBI taxonomy): domain Bacteria; kingdom Pseudomonadati; phylum Pseudomonadota; class Alphaproteobacteria; order Rhodobacterales; family Roseobacteraceae; genus Ovoidimarina; species Ovoidimarina sediminis. Next base: position 240,648 of record NZ_JAWHTE010000001.1, on the reverse strand, counting down.
GCGAAGCTTGAGCGTCTGACGCTGTCCTGAAACGGCGGCCTCAGCGCTCGGGGATCAGGCCACGCGGGCTGAACCGCAACACCAGCAGCAGGACAAGCCCCATGGTCAGAAGCCGCATATGCGCGGCGCTGTCCAGAAGATGCGCTTTCAGCGCCGATCCGTCCGGCATCCCTGCGGTGATCGTCTCGACCAGCAATAGGCCCATCGGCTCCACCTGCACCCAGAGGAACCAGATCAGGAACCCGCCCAGAACGGCGCCGAAATTGTTCCCCGATCCGCCCACGATCACCATCACCCAGATCAGGAAGGTGAAGCGCAGGGGCTGGTAGGTTCCGGGGGTCAGCTGCCCGTCCAGCGTCGTCATCATCGCACCCGCAAGCCCGCAGACGAAGCTGCCCAGGATGAAGATCTGCAGATGGCGGCGCGTCACGTCCTTGCCCATCGCCTCTGCGGCCACCTCGTTGTCGCGGATCGCCCGCATCATCCGGCCCCAGGGCGAGGCGAGCGCGGTCTGCGCAAGCCAGAGGATGATCACCAGCACCGCAAGAAACAGCCCCGCATAGGCCAGCTTCACGGTGATGGTCGATGCCGTCACCGGGTCAAAGCCCCAGCCCGTCACCCGTTCCACAAAGCCCGGATCGTTCTGCAGGTCGATCTCGTAGGGAACGGGCCGCGGAATGCCGATCACGTTCTTCACGCCCCGCGCCAGCCAGTCCTCGTTCTTCAGAACCGCGATGATGATCTCCGCGATCCCCAGCGTCGCGATCGCCAGGTAATCCGATCTGAGGCCCAGCGCGGTCTTGCCCACGATCCAGGCCGCACCGGCCGCCAGCGCCCCGCCCACGGGCCAGGCCAGCAGCACCGGCAGGCCCAGCCCGCCAAGATACCCGGTCGAGGCGGGGCTCACCGCCTCGACAGCGGCCACGCCGCCATCGAACACCTGGCGGAACAGGAAGAACCCGGCGATCAGGATCGCGATCATGCCAAGCACGCGCAGCCGCCCGGGGGGCATCCGGCTCCAGAACAGGATCGCGCCAACGATCGTCGCTGCGCCCATGATCAGGCCCAGGATCACCCGCAGGCCACCGGCCGCCCAGGCCTCGCCCACCGGCGGCATCGAAACGATCACGGCGCCAAGGCCGCCCAGCGCCACGAAGCCCATGACACCCACGTTGAACAGGCCCGCGTAACCCCATTGCATGTTCACGCCCAACGCCATGATCGCGCTGATCAGACCCATGTTGAAGATCGTCAGCGCCACGTTCCAGCTTTGCGTGAACCCGGTCAGCACGAGAAGCCCGAGGACGAGGGCGAAAAGTCCGAAGTCGCGTGTCGTCATACCGCTTTCCCCTGGAAGAGGCCCGTGGGCTTGAACAGAAGGACGATGATCAGGATCGCGAAGGACACCGCGAACTTGTAGTCCGTGGACAGAAGCTGGACGAGGCCGTCAGGCTCCAGCGACTCGGGCAGCACATAGGTCGCCACCTTCTTGAACGCATAGGTAATCGTGACTTCTGAAAAGGCGATCACGAAACCGCCCGCAATCGCCCCGATGGGAGAGCCAAGCCCCCCGACGATCGCCGAGGCGAAGATCGGCAGAAGAAGCTGGAAATAGGTGAACGGCTTGAACGACTTGTCGAGGCCGTAAAGCACGCCCGCGATGGTCGCGAGCCCGGCCACCAGAAGCCATGTGATCATCACCACCCGCTCCGGATTGATCCCCGACAGAAGCGCCAGATCCTCGTTGTCCGAAAACGCCCGCATCGACTTGCCCGTGCGGGTGTTGTTCAGGAACCAGAACAGCGCGATCACGACCAGCACGGCGGTCACAACCGTAATGACCGTCGAAGTCCGAAGCGCCAGCCCCTCACTCAGGCCGGTCATCTCCCGGAAATCCCGCGCCGTGATCACGAACCGGGCGCCATCCGCAAAGATCTGGTCATCCACCCCGATGATGAACCGCACGATCCCGTTCATCACGAACATCACGCCCATCGACACGATGACAAGGATCACGGGCGACGATTTCTGTCTTCGGTAGAACTGGTAAACCGTCTTGTCGGTCGCCAGCACCAGAAGGCCCGTCGCCGCGATCCCGAAGGGGAGGGCGAGAAGGGCGGTCGGCAGGGGGCCCAGAGAGATCCCCACCGATTGCATCCACCATGTCACGAGGATGGTCGCCATGGCGCCGAACGCCATCGTGTCGCCATGGGCGAAGTTGGAAAACCTGAGGATCCCGTAGATCAGCGTTACCCCAAGCGCGCCCAGCGCAAGCTGGCTGCCATAGGATACCGCGGGAATGATGACGAAGTTCGAGAGCGCGACAATCGCGTTCAGCAAGTCCATGGGGCAGTCTTCTTTATTTTCTGTTGTCCCGGCTGTCGTACCGGGGCGCCCTGCCGCCCCGTGGTATTCCGCTCTAGCCTGTTCGGCCCGTTCAGTCGAGTGTCGCCGGCCCTATTGGGCCGACCACACCTGAATGTATTTCTCATGGTTGCGGCATTTCCCGGTCAGTGTCGCCCGCTTCTCGGGCTCTTCCCCGGCCATGCCCCAGACGATGTTCAGCGCCGCTGTCCCGCTTTCGTCGAAGCCGATGGCATAGAACACATCTTCCCCCCGCCGGGCCCTGACCAGGACGTCGCGGCCCTCGGTGGCGATGATCGGCTGTGCCGCACCCTTCAGGCCGCGCCCGTTGATATCCATCTCCACCCGGTAAAGCCCCGGCAGGTCCTTGAGCGACGGTCGCCCGATCATCATGATTTCGACGGGAGGTTCACCCGGCTCCGGGCTCACGAATGAGCAGGCCATCGATGGCGGGCCGATCGAGAACCCGTCGATCAGCGCGGTTACTATCAAAGTCGTCAGCATGGCTTAAGCCCCCTCCATGCTTTCCCTGTCTACCCTCCGAGGAACGTTCTCCTCACTTCCGGGTCGGCCAGAAGGTCCTGACCGGTCCCGGTATACGCATTGCGTCCCTGCACCAGCACATAGCCGGTATCTGCAATCTCCAGCGCCTGCCGCGCATTCTGTTCCACCATCAGGATCGAGATGCCGGTGCGCGCCACCTCGATGATCCTGTCGAACAGCTCGTCCATCACGATGGGCGAAACGCCCGCGGTCGGCTCGTCCAGCATCAGAACCTTGGGCTGGGTCATCAGCGCCCGGCCCACGGCCACCTGCTGGCGCTGCCCGCCCGAAAGCTCACCCGCCGCTTGGCGGCGCTTGTCCTTCAGGATCGGGAACAGCTCGTAAACCTGCTCCATCGTCCCCTTGATGTCGTCGCGTCTCAGAAACGCGCCCATCTCGAGGTTTTCTTCCACCGACATCGAGGTGAAGATGTTCGAGGTCTGCGGCACGAAGGCCATGCCCTCGGCGACCCGGTCCTGCGGCGACAGGGCGGTGATATCCTTGCCACCGATCCTTACCGATCCCTCGCGCAGGTCGAGCATCCCGAACACGGCCTTCATCGCGGTCGATTTGCCGGCCCCGTTCGGGCCCACGATCACGGCGATCTCACCCGCATCCGCGGCGATCGTACAGCCATGCAGGATATCCGCGCCCCGGCCATAGCCGCCGGTCATCGCCTCGCCGATCAGGTAGGGCTCGCCCGCTGTGCCCTCGCGCGGCGTGCCGTGCTGCGTGGCGGCCCGAAGAGAGCCCTGTTTCGCGGGGTTCGCGATCGACAGGTCCTTGTTGCCCCTGTCGTTCTGATAGGGATTGCCGCTCATCCGCGCCTCCGGCGCGGGCCCGGCAGGCCCTCGTCTTCTGGTGGTCCGAAACGCACCGTTGCCCCCTTTGTCACAGGCCACGGCCCGAAGGCCGGTTCCCTGGTCTGTTCCCCCGTATCCTGCGCGAAGATTCGCCGTAGGTCACGCCCGAATTTGCGGTTGACGCACTGTTTCCCGCTATATGTGGGGGGAAGGGGCGTGTTACGCCCCAGCTTTTGCCTTGTTCTTAAGCCCGGTGCCCAGATAGGCCTCGATCACCTTCTCGTTCGACATGATCTCTTCCGCCGATCCCTCGGCCAGAACCTTCCCTTCGGCCATCACGATCACCGGATCGCACAGCCGTTTGATGAAATCCATGTCGTGCTCGATCATGCAGAAGGTATAGCCGCGCTCCTGGTTTAGCCGCACGATCGCGTCCCCGATCGTGTTCAGAAGCGTTCGGTTCACGCCCGCGCCCACCTCGTCGAGGAACACGATCTTGGCGTCCACCATCATCGTGCGCCCGAGTTCGAGAAGCTTCTTCTGCCCACCCGAAAGGTTCCCCGCCTTTTCCTCCTTCAGGTGGTCGATCGTCAGGAATTCAAGCACTTCGTCCGCTTTCTTCAGAAGTGCGGCTTCCTCTTCGGCGATCCGCCCCCGCCCGAACCAGGCGTTCCAGATCGTCTCCCCCGACTGGCCCGAAGGCACCATCATCAGGTTCTCGCGCACCGTCATCGATGAAAACTCGTGCGCGATCTGGAAGGTTCTCAGAAGGCCCTTGTGAAACAGGTCATGCGGCGGAAGGCCGGTGATGTCCTCGCCCTCCATCGTAACCCGCCCGTCCGTCGGCGGCAGGCGCCCGGCGATCACGTTGAACAGCGTCGTCTTGCCGGCGCCGTTTGGCCCGATCAGGCCGGTAATCGTGCCCTTGCCGATCTCCAGGCTGGCCCCGTCCACGGCCCGGAAGCCGCCGAAATGCTTGTGAAGGTTCTCAACCCTGATCATGGCATAGCGTCCCGTCGGATATGAAAACACCCCGGGGGTTCAGGCCGGGGTGTTTCCGTGTCAGTTCATCGGGTTATCAGCGATACTTGACGGTCTTGTAGTCGCCGTTCTCGATCACGTACTGGCGATAGTTGCCGGCGCTTTCGCCCGGTCCGATCAGTTCCACCGCCGAGGCGCCGACATAGTCGACTTCGCCGCCATTCGCGAGGATCTCGAGGGCCTTGGCCAGCTCACCGGGATAGATCTTCTCGCCCGGCGCGTTGGCCACGTCCATCACGTGATCCTTGAAGTCGCCGGATTCGGCCGAACCCGCCGCCTGCATCGCCAGCATGATCAGCGCAGCCGCGTCATAGCTTTCCGGCGAGAACGGGCCGGTCGGGTCGAAGGCATCGCCCGCAAGCTCCTTGTACCGCGCCGCGCCGGGGCTGTCGGTGCCCGGGTTCTGGCCGGTCGAGCCGTCGATCTCGGTGCCGAAGTTGTCGACAAGCGCCTGGCCCAGCATCCCGTCCGGGAAGTGGAACGTGTCGAACGCACCAGAATCGAGCGCCGAACGCACGATGCCCGAGCCGCCGCCGTCGACATAGCCGGCAACCACAAGGCGCTGGCCGCCCGCCGCCGCCAGTGCGCCGACTTCAGCCGAATAGTCGGCCTTCTGGTCCTCATGCGCGGCAGAGATCGTCACTTTGCCGCCTGCAGCTTCGAACGCCGCCTGGAACGCATCCGCAAGGCCCTTGCCGTAGTCGTTGTTCACATAGGACACGGCAACTTCGTTGATGCCTTCTTCCATCAGCACTTCGGTCATTACGACGCCCTGGCGCGCATCCGACGGGGCGGTGCGGAAGAACAGACCGTTGTCTTCGGCGGTCGACAGGCCCGGCGAGGTCGCCGACGGCGAAATCATCACGATGCCGTTCGGCAGCGCGACGTTGGACAGGATCGCACCGGTCACGCCAGAGCAGTCCGCGCCCATGATCGCATTCACGCCTTCGCTGGTGACAAGGCGCTCGGCAGCGGTCGTGGCCGCCGCGGCATCGATGCAGGTGGAATCGCCGCGCACCGGCGTCACCGTGGCACCACCCAGAAGCGCACCGGACTCGCTGACTTCCGCCATCGCAAGCTCAGCGCCCGCACCCATGTCGGGGGTGATCGATTCAAGTGGGCCCGTAAAGCCCAGGATCACACCGATCTTGATCTCGGAATGACCGCCCGCAAACGCCGCACCTGCCATGATGGCCGTCGCGGCTGTCGCCGTCAGGAAAGTTTTCATTCGTATCTCCCATGTCGTTTTTTGTTGTTCGACTGGACGCGACGTTAATTCCAACAGGCGCAATTGAAAAGGGCATGAAATCTCCGTGACCTAAGGTCAGTTTCCGGTGGCACGGGGCGTCAATACCCCTATCTCAAAGGAAAATCCCCCAATCCCGGAGTACGACATGCTGAGATCCCTCCTCGCCGCCGCCCTCCTGGCGCTCCTCGCAGGGCCCGCCCTCGCGCTCGACACATCCGCCGGCAGGGCCGCGGTCACCGCCGAAATCACCGGCCTGGAAGAGCCATGGGGCATCGCTTTCCTGCCTGACGGGGGCATCCTTGTCACTGAGCGTGACGGGCGCCTCCTGCACATCCGGCCCGACGGCACGCGCCTTGACGTCTCGGGCGTGCCCGAGGTGGAGGCTGAGGGGCAGGGTGGTCTTCTTGACGTAATGGTCCCGCGCGATTTCGCCGAAACCCGCGAGGTCTTTCTCAGCTTCTCGATCCGCCAAGACGACGGGGCAGGCACCGCGCTCGCCGCCGGGAGCCTGTCTGCCGACGGTACCGCGCTGGAAGGCACGCGCGTGATCTTCGAGATGTCCGAAGGCTCCTCCGGCGGGCGCCATTTCGGCAGCCGCATTGTCGAGGCCGCCGACGGCCACCTCTTCCTCACCACGGGCGACCGGGGCAATCGGCCCTCGGCACAGGATCTCTCGCGCCACAACGGCTCGGTCATCCGCATCGCCCGCGACGGCTCCGTGCCTGCCGACAATCCCTTCACCGGCACCCCGGGCGCTGAGCCCGAAATCTGGTCCTACGGCCACCGCAACCCGCAAGGCGCGGCCCTCGACGCTGACGGGACGCTCTGGGTCAACGAACACGGCGCCCGCGGCGGGGACGAGGTGAACCGGATCGCGAAGGGCGCCAACTATGGCTGGCCCATCATTTCCTACGGCACCCATTACAGCGGCGCGAAGATCGGCATCGGCACGGCGCAGGACGGCATGGAACAGCCGGTCCACTACTGGGATCCTTCGATCGCACCCTCGGGCATGATGATCTATTCCGGCGCGCTCTGGCCCGAATGGGCGGGCGATATCTTCGTCGGCTCGCTCAAGTTCGGGCTGATCTCCCGGCTCGACCGTGACGGCGACAGGCTCACCGAAGCCGAACGCATCGAAGACGACGAAACCGCCCGCGTCCGCGATATCGTGGAAGCGCCCGATGGCGCGATCTGGTTTCTGTCCGTGGGGCAGGGCGCGGCCTACCGGATGGTGCCGGGGGGCTAGGGGCTCAGGCGCAGGCCGCTTGCTCGGCCTGCTTCATCGCCTCCGCCGTGGCCTCCAGCGCGAGCAGGATGGATTTGTGCCGGTTCCTGAACTCCCGCGCCGGGATCAACACCTCGAACCCCTCGAACGGGGCCTCGGGGGCTGGCCCGTCCGCCGTCAGCATCGCCTCAAGCGCATCGCGCGCCCGCTCGATCTCGTCCCGCGTCCGCCCGATCGCTACCGCACCAAGCACCGAGGCCGAGGCCTGGCCCAGCGCGCAGGCCCGCACATCCTGGGCGAAATCAGCGATCCGGCCATCCGCCACACGCACGTCGACCGTCACATTCGATCCGCACAGCGGCGACCGCTTGGTCGCGGTTCCGTCCGGCGCATCCAGCCGCCCGGTATGCGGAATCTCCGCCGCCAGCGCCAGGATCTTCCCGGAATAAAGCTTTATGAGGTCGGTCTCTGCCATGGCCCTTTCCGTCGTCTGCCCCTAGATAGGGCATTCGACCGCAACGGGAAAGACGCGCCATGCCCTTCGATCCTTCAAGCCTGAGTTACAACGCCCAGGGCCTGATCCCGGCCATCGCGCAGGACGAGGCCTCGGGCGAAGTCCTGATGATGGCCTGGATGAACGCTGAAGCCGTGGCCCGCACCCTCGAAACCGGCCGCGTCACCTACTGGTCCCGCTCCCGTCAGGCCTTCTGGGTCAAGGGTGAAACCTCCGGCCACGTGCAGGAACTGGCCGATCTCCGCGTCGATTGCGATCGCGACACACTCCTCCTTATCGTCCGTCAGACCGGCCCGGCCTGCCACACCAACCGCCGCACCTGCTTCTACACGAGTGTCCGCGACGGGGCGGAGGTGGAACTCATGGAGCCCGAGGCCTAGGACCCGCGCGCGGCCTCCTCGCCGTGGGCAGGCCCGGCCTGTCGCAGGTGCGCCTCCCAGATCACGAAGCCGACCTGCCGGTCGAGCGCGAAGGCCCAGGCGATGAACCAGCCGGGGAAGGTTCTGAACCGGCCCAGTCCGAAGCTTCGCAGAAACCCGTCCACCCCCTCCTCGCACAGGGGCGAGGCATAGGCATCGTCGACGGTGATCGGGTACCGCACCCGCCCGAACCGCAGATCCCGCACGACCCGCTGCAACTCGTCGCGATGCACCCGCATCGCGGCTCTCCGGCTCCAGGCGGTTTCGGCATCCCGGAATGCAGCCTCTGCGGTGCCCGCCCGCGAATGATAGGCCCGCTTGAACGCCCGCGCGCGCACCAGCCAGATCATCCGCCCCTGCAGCGTGATCGCCCGGGTCGCCGTCAGCCGCCCCTGATCCCGCCGCACCGTGTTTGCCGCATCGGCATAGACGCTCACCCAGTCCGACCTGTCGAAGAAGACATCCCGCCGGGGATCGGCGCACATCCGCTCCAGCATCGGGGCCGCGGTGCGCGCCGCGACAAGGCGGTCGATCAACGTTCCGTGGTGGTATGAAAAGGGGCGCATGGGAGTCTCCGTCTGGCCGTCGCGTCGACGGGACGGTGGCCGTCCGCACCCCATGCCGATATCCGGCAACGGCAGGACTATCCGCTTTCGGCAGGTTTCTGCGGGGAAGTGACCCAACGTCTTCCTTTGCCGGTCGGGCGGCCTGCGCTGAAATCCGCGCCATGATCCCTCACACCCATACGGTCCTCGACACCGCCGATCCCGATGAGCTTTCGGCCTTCCTCGCCGCCAAGCACCTCCGCCTCACATCCGTGGGCCAACGCGATGCGCGCCGCTTGAGCCGCGTCGCGGTCTGGCGCGCCACCGACAGCTATGTGTCAGAGCTGTCCTATGGCGCCGATGTCGATATCTCCATGCCGGGCGGGGCAGGGGATTACACCGTCTCGCTGCCGGTTGCGGGCGCCATGCGGCTCGACAGCAAGGGCGACGGCGTCACCTGTGCTGGCGCGCGAGGCGGCATCACCTCGCCCGCCGCCGACACCCGGCTCTCGATCCCGGCAGGGTCCTCGCGCGTCTCGCTCATGCTCTCCCGCCGCCTGATCGAGGGCGAGCTTGAGCGTCTCTCCTGCCACCACGTCCAGGGCGCGGTGACCTTCGACTGCGCGCTCGACCTCACCGGGCGCCCGGACCGCATCCTGTCCGAAACCCTTAGGATGCTCACCGCAGGCATCCCCGACGGGGAAAACCCGCTCGACGATCCCTGCCGCCGGCGGCATTTCGAGGCGACGGTGGCCGGGGCGCTCCTCCTCTATCACCCCCATTCCCACGCGGCGCTCCTCGGCGCGCCCGCCTGCGGTGCGATCAGCCGCGATGTCCGCCGGGTCATCGATTACATCCATGCCGCGCTCGATCAGCCGATCACGCTCGGCGATCTGGTGGCCGTGGCAGGCGTGCCCGCCCGCACCCTCAACGCCCATTTCCGCGCCGCCACCGGCTTCCCGCCGATGACTTATCTGCGCCGCGAGCGCCTGCGCGCCGTCCGTGCCGCGCTTCTCGGCGATCCCGGGGCGCGGGTCACGACCCTCGCCTTCGCCTATGGCTTCACCCATCTCGGGCGTTTCGCCTCCGAATACCGCCGCATGTTCGGCGAGGCCCCGTCCGAAACGCGGGCCTCCCGCCGCCCTTAAAGCCCCACCATGCAGCGGATGTCGGCCGGGCTTGCGCCGTCGGCGCGATAGGTCCGGATCGCCCGCGCATCGTCCCGCTTCGCCAGCCGTTTGCCCGCGTCGTCCCGGATCAGCCGGTGATGGTGATAGACGGGCGTCGGAAGCCCCAGCAGGCGCTGCAACACCACGTGTATCTGCGTCGCCTCGAACAGATCCTGCCCCCGCACCACGTGGCTGATCCCCTGCGCGGCATCGTCGATCACCACCGACAGGTGGTAAGACGTCCCCATATCCCGCCGCGCCAGAACCACGTCCCCGACGCCCCGGATCATCTCTGCGCCGCCCACCTCGATCCGGCCCGTCTCGCCCGCGGGGCCGGTGCCGGTTTCCTCGAAGGCCACGGCCCCGATCCCGGCCCGCTCAAGCGCCGCGGCCATGTCGAGCCGCAATGCATAGCCCTCTGGCGGAGGCCCGTGCCCCTCGCTCTTCCGCGCCCGGCACGTCCCGGGATAGACGATCCCGTCAGGGCCGAAGACAGGCTCCCCCTCGTTCGGTGCGGCCGCCGCGGCGCGCACGTCCCGCCGGTTGCAGGAACAGGCGAACAAAAGCCCCTCCGCCCAAAGCCCGTCCACCCCCTCCCGATACACCGCGCTCCGCTCCGACTGCCGCAAAGCGGGCGTTTCCCATGTCAGGCCAAGCCACGCCAGATCCTCATAGATCGCCTGCTCCCACTCGTCCCGCGCCCGCGCCTGATCGATATCCTCGATCCGCAGCAGGAACGCACCGCCCGCCGCCCGCGCCATGTCATGGGCCAGCATCGCCGAATAGGCATGCCCCAGGTGCAGGGGCCCCGTGGGTGAAGGCGCAAACCGCGTGCGAAACTCAGGATTTTTCAAGGATATAGACGGCCGATTTCATGTCGAGCCCGGTCAGGTGCGCATCATAATCCCGGTGCCGCAACCCCATCCGTCCCGCATCCACTTCGCCCCGCACCCAGGCTTCATAGGCCGGGTCTTCCAACGTGTGGTCGTTGAACGAAAAGGTCAGATATCCCCCGCTTGCAAGGCACGCCGCCAGGTCATCCAGAACCGATAGGGGCGCTGCCCCCGATCCGATTACGCCCACGGCGGCAATCGCACCATAGGTACCGGGCGCCACCGAAAACGGCTCTCCCACGGGAATGACCCTCAGGTCGCGATAGACCCCGCGCGCCCCGGCCGACGCCATCATGCCTTCCGAGATATCGACGCCATCGATCACTGTGAACCCGACCCCGGCCAGCGCCGCGCCCGACAACCCCGTGCCACAGCCGAAATCGAGGATCGGCGCATCGTAGCGCTCCATCACGCCGGCCAGCGCCGCGGCCATCCGCGCCGGGGTCGCGTAACCTTGCGCCTTCACATCGGCGTCGTAGGTCTCCGACCACGTGTCATAGATCTCCCGCTGCGCTTCGGCAGAGCGCGCCTGATAGATCTTCTCGAAAATCTCCTCGCCCATGGGGGGCGACGTTAAGCGGCGCCTGCCTGAGCGTCCAGCCCCGCGCCACGAAGCCACGCCGCCCAATCCGCCTTCGCCCGGTCGGTATAGGCCTTGTAACGGTCGCGCCGCCCCTTGCGCCCGCCCTTCGCATCCACCGGCGGGAACAGCCCGAAATTCACGTTCATCGGCTGAAACGTCTTCGCATCGGCGCCCCCGGTGATATGTGTCACCAGGGCCCCCGTGGCCGTCGTCGGCGGCACGGGCGCCAGGGTCTCACCCCGCAGTTCCGCCACCGCCAGCCGCCCGGCCAGAAGGCCCATCGCCGCCGATTCCACGTATCCCTCGACCCCCGTGATCTGCCCGGCGAACCGGATACGGGGCCGCGACCGCAGCCGCATCTGATCGTCGAGAAGCCGGGGCGAATTCAGGAAAGTGTTCCGGTGAATCCCGCCCAGTCGCGCGAATTTCGCCTCGGAAAGCCCCGGGATCATGCGCAAAACCTCTGTCTGCGCCCCGTATTTCATCTTCGTCTGAAAGCCCACGATGTTGTAGAGTGTGCCCAGCTTGTTGTCGCGCCTCAGCTGCACCACCGCATAGGGCTTCTGCTCCGGCTGGTGAGGGTTCGTCAGGCCCACGGGCTTCATCGGCCCGAAGCGCAACGTTTCGCGGCCGCGCTCGGCCATCACCTCGATCGGCAGGCAGCCGTCGAAATAGCCCGCCGTCTCGCCTTCCTTGAATTCGGTCTTTTCGGCGGCCAGAAGCGCGTCGATGAACGCCTCGTATTCGGCCTTCGTCATCGGGCAGTTGAGGTAAGCGGTGCGCTCCTCCTCCGTCTCGCCCTTGTCATAGCGCGATTGCCGCCACGCTACGTCCATATCCACCGTCTCGGCATAGACGATCGGCGCGATCGCGTCGAAGAACGCCAGCGCTTCCGTATCGGTCTCGGCCAGGATGGCCTCCGCCAGCGCCGAAGAGGTCAGGGGCCCCGTTGCGATGATCCACTGCCCGTCCTCGGGCAGGGCGGTGATCTCGCCATGCTCGACCGTCACGTTGGGATGCGCTTTCAGCGTCGCGGTGATCTCGTCGGCAAAGGCGTCCCGATCCACCGCCAGCGCTCCGCCGGCGGGCAACCGATGCCGGTCCGCCATGCGGATCAGAAGGCCGCCGGCCTCCCGCATCTCCCAGTGCAGAAGCCCCACTGCGTTCTGTTCGTCATCGTCCGACCGGAACGAATTGGAACAGACCATTTCGGCAAGCTGGCCCGTCTTGTGCGCAAAGGTGCCGACTTCGGGCCGCATCTCGTGCAGGACGACGCGCACCCCGGCCTCCGCCGCCTGCCAGGCGGCCTCCGACCCGGCCATGCCGCCGCCAATGATGTGAAGTTCGCTCATGGGCGGGGGAGATACGCCAAGCGCGGGCCCCTGAAAAGGCCCGCGCCACGCATTTCATGCCTCAGAACATATCCCGACGCAGCAGTGACCCCACCGGATCGGGCGCCCGGAAGGGCCGCGAGGCGGGGCCGCCGCGCCGCGTGTTCCCGAATTCGAAGCTCACGCCCACCCGAACCGAGGTTACCGGCGCGTCCCCGGTCAACCCGTGAAGCCCGTCACGCGCCACCTCGGCAAAGACACCCCAGGGCTGCCCCTCGGGCTTGTAGGTCACGCCCAAACGCGCCTCATACCCCGTGGCCGACAACCCGATCTCGTCGAACTCCGCAAGCGTCAGTCCGCCATGAACGCTCAGGTCATCGGTCAGGTCGTGGTAAAGATCCCCCTCCACGAACAGGAAGTCGAGGCTCGATTGCGAGGCTACGCCCACGCCGCCCCGCACCTCCAGCGCCGTTCTGGGGGCCACGGCGAAGATCCCTTCGGCCCCCAGAAGGCCGTAGGTCGCCGACCGTCCGTCCATATCCCCGACCGCCGCGAAGATCCCGTATTTCTGGCCCGCCTGCGGGGTCATGTAGAGATGCGCGCCCGCCGTGCCGATCGTGCCCGCCCGCGTCTCTTCGAGACCAAGATCGAACTGGATCCCGTGATGCTCGGTGATCGCGAAATCCCCGGCCACCGTTCCGAACGCGCCCGCGCCCGTGCCGTCATCCTGGCCAAAGCTCAGAACCGCCCCGGTCAGCCCGAGGCTCGACTGTGCAAGCGCCGGGGTGCCCAGCGTGGCGGCAAGAACGGTAAGAAGAACAGCAGGTTTCATGGGACACTCCGGGTACTCAGGTTACTCGTTACGCGGCCCGGCCGCCCCCAGATGGCCCGGTCCCCGTCCTTGTGCCAGATCGACACCCGTTAACGAAAGAGTAATCTTATCATTTGGTTAACAGTTAAACGTAACGCAATCCGGCAAAGAAAAGGGCCGCCCCGAACGGAGCGGCCCGCAGTCTTGCGAGGGAGGGGATACTTCAGGCGGCCGCTGTCTTCCCGCCCGTCCAGGCGTCGACCGAAAACCGGCCCGCCCCGGCCACGGCCATCGCCACATACCCCCCGGTCAGCGCGAGGTTCTTCAGAAACATCGTCATCTGCATCTGGTCGGCGGGCACGAAGTGATACATCGCCCCCGACACAAGCGAAAACGCCCCAAGCGCGAGCGCCGCGACGCGGGTCTGCAGCCCGACGATCAGCGCAAGCCCGCCGATGATCTCGAAGGCGATCACCGGCCAGGCCAGGAAGGCCGGCACGCCGCCCGAGGCCATGTAACCGGCAAACCCGGCCACATCGCCAAGCTTGCCGATACCGGCCATCACGAACAGCGCGCCGAGAAGAATACGCGCCACGAGAAGCGCGGTGTCGTTGAGAGAGTTGGTCATAGGTCGTCTCCGAAATCCGTTGCCGGAACCGACCTAGCGCTGTGCCCTGGGGCCTTAAATACGGCGGATCCACACAGAATCTGTGCGAATTTGCAAGGTCAGGCTTCGGCCTCTTCCTCGCCCTGGTCCGCGATCCACGCGACCGACACAACCACCTCGCCCGCCCCGGTGTCGAACACCTTGACGCCGCCCGCGGCCCGCGAGCGGAAGGAAATCCCGTCCACCGGCACCCGGATCGACTGGCCCTTGGAGGTGGCGAGCATGATCTGGTCATCCGCCGCCACCGGGAAGGACGCCACGAGAGGCCCGCCCCGCATCGCCTTGTCCATCGCCATCACGCCCTGACCGCCCCGGCCACGAACCGGGTAGTCATGGGATGACGACAGCTTGCCCATCCCGCCCGCGGTGATCGTGAGGATCAGGTCTTCCGCCGCCGACATGATCGGGTAATCGATCTCGACCGCGTCCGAGACGGCTTCCTCGTCCTCGTCCGCCTCGATCTCGGCCTCGTCTGTCAGGCCCGCCATCGCGCGCCGCATCTTCAGGTACGCGGCCCGCTCCGCCGGCGTCGCCTCGAAATGCCGGATGATCGACATCGAAACCACCCGGTCGCCACCGGCCAGCCGGATGCCCCGCACGCCGGTCGAATCGCGGCCCTTGAACACCCGCACCTCGGTCGTCGGGAAGCGGATCGCCCGGCCACCGGCCGTCACCAGCATCACGTCGTCGTCTTCGGTGCAGATCCGCGCATTCACGAGGCTCGTGCCCTCGGGAAGCTTCATCGCGATCTTCCCGTTCGACTTCACGTTGGTGAAATCGCTCAGCGCGTTCCGACGCACATCGCCGTCCGAGGTCGCGAAGAAGATCTGCAGGTTCTCCCAATCCTCCTCCGGCACGTCGACCGGCATGATGGCGGCCACCGACACGCCCGTGGGAATGGGCAGGATATTGACGATCGCCTTGCCTTTCGACGTGCGCCCGCCCTGCGGCAGGCGCCAGGTCTTCAGCTTGTAAACCATGCCTTCCGTCGTGAAGAACAGAAGCTGCGTGTGGGTGTTTGCGACGAAGAGGGTGGTCACCACATCCTCTTCCTTCGTCGCCATCCCCGACAGGCCCTTGCCGCCGCGCCGCTGCGACCGGAACTCGTTCAGGGGCGTCCGCTTGATATAGCCCGACTGCGTGACCGTCACGACCATGTCTTCGCGCTCGATCAGGTCTTCGTCTTCCATATCGCCGGACCATTCGGCGATTTCCGTCCGCCGCGGCACGGCGAATTCTTCCCTCACCGAACGCAGCTCGTCCGAGATGATCGCCAGAATCCGCTCCCGCGACCGCAGGATATCGAGGTATTCCTTGATATTCGCGGCCAGCTCTTCCAACTCGTCGGTCACTTCCTTGACGCCGATCTGCGTCAGCCGCTGCAACCGAAGCTCGAGGATCGCACGCGCCTGCGTCTCCGACAGGTTATACGTCCCGTCCTCGTTCATCGTGTGCGTCGGGTCGTCGATCAGCTTGATGTAATCGGCGATGTCCTGCGCGGGCCAGCGCCGCTCCATCAGCTTCGCGCGGGCTTCCGCGGCATCGGCCGAGGCGCGGATCGTCGCCACCACCTCGTCCACGTTCGAAACGGCCACGGCCAGACCGCACAGGATGTGGCTCCGCTCGCGCGCTTTGCGCAGCAGGTAGGCCGTCCGCCGCGCCACCACCTCTTCGCGGAACGCGATGAAATGGGTCAGGAAATCGCGCAAGGTAAGCTGCTCGGGCCGCCCGCCGTTCAGCGCCAGCATGTTGCAGCCGAACGAAACCTGCATCGGCGTGAACCGCCACAGCTGGTTCAGCACCACGTCCGGCGTCGCATCCCGCTTCAGCTCGATCACCACGCGCACGCCCACCCGGTCGCTCTCGTCCTGGACGTTGGCGATGCCTTCAAGCTTCTTCTCGCGCACAAGGTCCGCGATCTTCTCGATCATCGAGGCCTTGTTCACCTGATAGGGGATCTCGTCGATGACGATCGCGAACCGGTCCTTGCGGATCTCCTCGACCCGGGTCTTCGCCCGGATGATCACGCTGCCCCGGCCTTCCAGATAGGCCTTCCGAGCCCCCGACCGGCCAAGGATCTGCCCGCCCGTCGGGAAATCCGGGGCAGGGATGTGCTCCATCAGCGCTTCCGACGACAGATCCGGGTTCTCGATCAGCGCCAGCGTCCCGTCGATCACCTCGCCAAGGTTGTGCGGCGGAATCCGCGTTGCCATCCCCACCGCGATCCCTTCGGCGCCGTTGACCAGCATGTTCGGGAAACGTGCGGGCAGCACCGTGGGTTCGGTGTCCTTGCCGTCGTAATTGTCCTGAAAGTCGACCGTGTCCTTGTCAATATCCGACAGAAGCGACTGCGCCACCTTCTCCAGTCGCGATTCCGTATATCGCTGTGCCGCCGGCGGGTCGCCGTCCATCGATCCGAAATTGCCCTGACCGTCGATCAGCGGCACCGACATCGAGAAATCCTGCGCCATCCGCACCAGCGCGTCATAGATCGCGGCATCCCCGTGCGGGTGGTAGTTCGCCATCACGAATCCCACCGGCCGCGCCGATTTCTGATAGGATTTGTCGTGGCTGTTGCCCTGCACGTTCATCCCGTAAAGGATGCGCCGGTGCACAGGTTTTAGGCCATCGCGCAAGTCGGGGATCGCCCGGCTGACGATGACCGACATGGCGTAATCGAGATACGCGGTGCGCATCTCGTCTTCGATCGAAATCGAGGGGCCGCCCCAGACCGGGCGCTCGGGAGTTTCTTCCCCTGTTTCAGGGGGTTCTGGCGTGTCGCTCACGTGAAAGTGCGTCCTTGCGCGGGCCTGCTATATCTTGTTGTTCGTAGTCTATCAGACAGTGGATATGGGGTGCAACACGCGCGGGCGAAAGGCCTCAGCAGCCGGGGTATGAGACTGCTAACAGCTTGTTTTCGTTGAAAAGCCACAATTCTGTTGGCTCAATTCCAGAAAGAATCAACGAAGAGGCCTAGCATGGAAAGATCCGAGACCGAGTTGATGCTGTCGGGCTACGGGCTGACGACCGCAGAGTTCTTTTACCGCATGCCCGACTTCCAGAACGTGCTCAACACCTTCATCTGGCAGGAATACGATCTCGCCCCCGATCATCCGAAGCTCTTCCGCTTCATCGAATACTGGCAGGACGAGATCGAAGGCCCGCTGCATTCCGTCCGCTTCACCCACCGGAAGATGATCTCCCCTGGCGAGTGGCGTCATGTCAGCGGAGAGTTCACGCTGCACTGATCCCGGGCGAACCCTCGTCGCGCCACGCGTCAAGGTCGGCGTCGTAATTCGACCGCCAGCGCATGTCGCGGGCATCCGGCATTTGCGGCAAAAGCCACGCTTCGAAAACCCGGTTGAACCGGTCAAGAAGCTCTTCACGATCCGCCCGTGCCCGCATCCAGGTAAAGATCCGGCCGATCTCGTCGCCATACCTGTCGGGATAGACATAGGCGCAGCCAAGATACCGGCCGCTCTCGTTGCGGATCACCCATGAAAACGCGGTCCCCTCCCGGAACTCCCGGTCATGGCGCTCAAGGTCTCCGCGATTCTTCCGAAGCGTCAGGCCAAGCGGCCAGTCATCCTCGAAGACGCCGACAAGCACGGCCTCCGAAGCAACCACCACATAGAAATCTTCCTGGACACAATCGGGGCCGAGGGGGGCGAGCCTGAATTCGTCGAGTGTTGCGATGCGCGGCAGGGCGCTGCCAGCGTAATCTGGTTGATGTTCCAAACCCTTCTACTCCTAAACCGTCCCCGAAAAATACCGTCATCCGCACCCCCCAGGGCTACGGCTTGACGAAGCGGGACCCGCCACCACCCATTGAAATCCTGGTGCCTTTCTTCTCTTCGCAGGCCACGCCGTCGCCATCCTCGTCGAGGCTCGCGTGATAGCCGGGCATGCCTTCCTCGGCGTTTTCCATGTCGAAGAGCGCGGCGAACTGGCATCCCATGACCGAAACATGGTGCCCGACCGTGTCGCGCGGTCCGAACGGGCTCAGCGCGAAAAGCGCTGCCGGTGCGGCGATCAGCCCGCCATAGATCGCCACCTGCCAGACGCGGCGGCTTTTGCGGCTCATTTCGTGATCGGCAGGCATGTCCCAGTTTCGCGGCTGGGCGGGCGTTTCCTTCTTTGCGAACTCCCGACGCGGCAGAACCGCCGCCGCCGGGGCCGCATCGGCCGGAACGGCGTCCTCGGGGGCATGGCCCTCCGACACTTCCGGCGCCTCGAGATCAAGCGCATCCATCAGCGCGGCCCCACAGCTTTCGCGATCGGGCATGTCCTCTTCGGCTTCGGCCGCCAGCGCGGCCTCCCGCGCCTCCGCCTCAAGCCGCGCCTCTTCCTCAAGCCGCGCTTCTTCTTCCAGGCGCGCCGCCCTCTCGCTCCGGGCCGCCTCGGCCTGGCGCGCCTCCTCCTCGGCGATCCGCGCCTCCTCGGCCAGCCGGGCCTCTTCGGCGATCCGTGCCGCTTCGGCCTCTTCCGCTTCGGTTTCGGCGCGCTCCGCCTCCGCGGCCATCAATTGCTGGATCAGCGATTGCGACAGCGCATCGTCTTCCGCCGTGCGCTTGCGCACGGGTTCCGCAGGGGTTTCATGCTCCGTCGCCGACGGGTCGGGGGGCGTCTCGTCACGATCTGTCACAGGCTTCACCGATAACCATATCCGATACGGAAAATGGCTAGGCGGGAATCGTGGCGGAAATCGGGCGTCAGGCGCGGGATTTGACGGCTGCAGCCAGCCAAAGCGTGACGAAGGCCACAGACAGAACGGCATTCCACGATGCCATGGACAATCCAAGCATCTCCCAGGCCACCTGGTCGCACTGCACAAGCGGGGCGCCCATGATCTGGTCCATCAGCTGTTCGGGCGTCAGCCCCTCGATCGAGCCCGAGCTGCAGCTTGTGGGGCCTTCCCACCACTCGCGCTCCACGCCGGTGTGATAGACGCCAACCCCCGCTGTCGCCGCCGCCGCAAGCGCGCCCAGCAGGGGAAGCACCGCGCCGCCCACGAAAAGCCCCGCGCCGCCGATCAGAACCGCCGCCCCATGCGGCCAGCGCTGCCAGATACACAGTTTGCAGGGCGCAAGCCCGCCGATGTGCTGGAACGCCCACGCGCCCAGCAACAGCGCAAGCGATCCCCCGGCAGCCATTAGAATCAGCGATCGGCGCGTCACAGGAACCTCACAACATAGAACCCGGCCAAAAGAAGCAGGATGAACAGGATGAACATAAGGCCCAGCCGCTTCTCGATGAACTCTCGGATCGGTTCCCCGAACTTCCAGAGAAGTGCGGCTACAACGAAGAACCTCAGCCCACGGGCAATGATCGAGGTTACGATGAAAGTGCCCAGCGGCAATCCCGTCCACCCCGACATGATCGTGACCACTTTATAGGGAAATGGTGTCACGCCTGCGATCAATACCGGCCAGAAGCCGAAATCGTTGAACCTCTGGTTGAACTCGGCCATCGCATCGCCCTTCCCAAGCGATTCGAGCACGGGCCGCCCGATCTGGTCGAAGGCCTGCGCCCCGATCCAGTACCCGGCCAGCCCGCCAAGCACGGAACACACCGTCGCGAGGGCTGCGATCTGAAACGCCATGCGCGGCCGGGCCAGGATCATTGGGATCATCAGAAGGTCGGGCGGAATCGGGAAAACAGAGCTTTCGACGAAGGCCACGATCGCAAGCGCCCACATTGCGTGGCGTGTGCCCGCAAGCGAAATCGTCCAGTCGTAAAGCCGCCTGATCATGCCATCTGCCCGATTATATGAACTAAAAGTCACGGAGATGAGTTAAGGTCAAGGAATGTTGTGTGGGGTGGAGGCTCTCTGATGAAATGGCGCGGACGGCGTGGCAGCCGGAACATCGAAGATCGCCGCCGGGCCGGTGGCCGCGGCATGGCCGCGACGGGCGGAATCGGCGGGTTCGGGCTCATCGCGATCCTTCTGATCGGCTGGTTTCTCGGTATCGATGTCACGCCGCTTCTGACCGGCCAGTCGGGCGGCGATCCTTATGCGGTGCCCGCGGGCCAGGTCGAACTCACCCAGGCCGATCAGGAGGCGGGGCAGTTCGTCTCCGTCACCCTCGCCGATACGGAAGAGATCTGGGCCGATATCTTCAGCCGCCAGCTTGGCGAAAGCTATGATCCCGTCACCCTCGTTCTCTTCAAGGGCGTCACCCGCTCGCCCTGCGGCGGGGCGTCGGGCGCGACGGGGCCCTTCTACTGCCCGCTCGATGAAAAGGCCTATCTCGACACGGCTTTCTTCACCACCATGTCGCGTCGCCTCGGCGCGCGCGGCGATTTCGCTGCCGCCTATGTCGTGGCCCACGAGGTCGCCCATCACGTCCAGAACGAGCTTGGCATTCTCGGTCAGGCCAACCAGATCCGCGCCCAGTCCAGCGAGGCGCAGTCGAACGCCATCAGCGTCCGGATCGAGCTTCAGGCCGATTGCCTCTCCGGCGTCTGGGCGCGCGAGGCGCAGGCCCGCTTCGGCTCGCTCGAACGCGGCGATATCGAAGAGGCGATCAACGCCGCCCGCCAGATCGGCGACGATACGCTGCAACGCAACGCAGGCCAGGTGCCGCGCCCCCACACCTTCACCCATGGCACCAGCGAACAGCGCGTACGCTGGTTCCTTACCGGGTTCGAAAGCGGCGACATCCGGCAGTGTGACACCTTCGGCACCGATCGCCTCTAGGGCTCAGCCCGGGCGCCGCTCCGGCGCCTGCGGCCTGAGGCTCAGCCAGATCAGCGCCGCGCCGGCCAGCACCAGGAACGGGATCATCGCCATGTTCACCGCCGCCCAGCCCGCGGGCGTGGTGCTTCCGGTACAGTTCAGCAGGCCCCCCGACATCAGCGAGGCGAAGCTCACGCTGCCGAAGACGATCATGTCGTTCATCCCCTGAACCCGGCCCCGTTCCTGGGGCGAATGCAGTTCGGTCAGCAACGCCGTCGCCCCGATGAAGCCGAAATTCCAGCCGAAGCCCAGCAGGATCAGCGCGCCGAAGAAATGGCCGAGTTCCACGCCCTGCAAGGCGACCAGCCCGGATCCTGCCAGGATCACCAGCCCCGTCGCCACGATCGTCCGCGCTCCGAACCGCGCGATCAGGTGCCCGGTGAAGAAGGACGGCAGGAACATCGCCAGCACATGGGCGCTCACCACGTTGGCCGCATCCGCCACAGCATAGCCACAGCCAACCACGGCAAGCGGGGTCGAGGTCATCACGAGGTTCATCAGCGCATAGCTCACCGCCCCGCAGATCACTGCCACCGCGATCGCGGGCGTGGTGATCAGCGCCCTGACCGACCGGCCCGTATCCGAACCGGGCGCTGGCGGCGGCACCCTCGGGATATCCAGCAGGAAGAACAGCCCCATACCGAGGAAGTTGATCGTCATCGCGGCGTAATAGACCGGCATGAACCGCTCCGCCGTCGCCGCGGCCTGTCCGGCCGTCAGGGTGGACACCAGCTGCGGGCCAAGGATCGCCGCCACCAGCCCGCCCGCCAGAACATAACTGATCGCCTTGGGCTTCAGGTCAGCCGAGGCCGTGTCGGTGGCCGCGAAGCGGTAAAAGCCCTGCGCCGACATGTAGATGCCGGTCAGATAGCTGCCCAGCAGGAACAGCCCGAAACTCTCCATCCCGATCGCTGTCACCGCAACGAGGCTGCCCAGAAGCCCGCCGCTTGCGCCTGCGAGAAACCCCGCCCGCCGCCCCCAGCGCTGCATCACCCGCGACAGCCACGGCGCGGTCGACATCGAGCCAAGCACGATCATCGTGATCGGCAGCGTGGCGAGGCAGGGGTTCGGTGTCAGGATCTGTCCCACAAGCCCGCCCGCAACGAAACTCATGGTGATCTGGCTGCCCAGAATCGCCTGTGCCGCCACCAGGACGGCGATGTTGCGATAGGCGCGCCGGTTGTCTGCGGGAGTGTCCTCCATTGCCCCGATCTACGCCCTTGCACGGGGGGCGACAAGCACAGGCGAGGGGCGCGACGTGTTGCCACGGAGGAGAACTTTATGCGTGCGCGTAACCTTGCTAATATCCGCCAGGGTTGCGCGCGCGAAGATCGCAAACTGCGATAAGTGAGCCCTGCGGAACGGGAGGAAACACGATGCGCCTGCTGCTTTTGGCAGGAACGCCGGAATCGGTGGAGATCGGCCACGCGCTTTCGCGTGACGGCCGGGTGTCTGTCACCGCGTCCATGGCACGCGCTTCCCGGGCCCCGCTTGCGATGAACGTGCCGATGCGGATCGGCGGCTGGGGCGGGGTCGACCGCTTCCACGACTGGATGACGACCGAAAACGTGGGCGCGGTCCTCGACGTCACCCATCCCTTCGCGGTCTCGATCAGCTCGCGCACCGCGGCGGTCTGCGCCGATCTCGGCGTGCCCTATGTCCAGTTCCTCCGCCCGGCCTGGACGCCGGGGCGCGACGACAACTGGGTGTTCCTCAACTCCGAGGAAGAAGCGGCGGGCCACGTCCCCGACGCGGCTCGCGTCCTTCTGATGACGGGCCGCCGCAGGCTCGAGGCGTTCCGCGCCCTCGGCAAGCGCCCGATATTCGTCCGCGTCCGCGATCGCGGCAGTGATCCCTTTCCCTTCGAAGAAGGCGCCTTCATTCATCGCCCCGTCCAGCTTCCCGTCACGAACGAGATCGCGGGGCTTCGCAGCCTCGGCGTCAACTGGATCGTCGCGCGCAATTCCGGCGGCACGGGCTCCATGCCGGTGATCGAGGCCGCACAGCGGCTGGGCCTTCCCGTCGGCATGGTCCGCCGCCCGCCGCAGCCCGAGGTTCCCCGCATCCGCACAATCTCCGAAGCGCTGGCCTGGGTGCGCCGTCGGCTGTAAGGGTCGGGGCCATGACGATCGGCCGTATCATCCAGACCCATGACTGCGTCGCCGAGGGCGCGGCCTATCTCGCGGCCCGCGAACCCCGCTTCGCGCGGGCGCTTCAGGAAACCGGGCCGCTCCCGCTGCGCCTCCGGAAGGATGGTTTCGCCGCGCTCCTCGACGCCATCGTCAGCCAGCAGGTCTCGGTCGCCGCGGCCGATGCGATCTGGAACCGGCTTCGCGCGGCGGGCCATGTCGGCCCGCGCAAGATTCTCCGCGCCTCGGAGGACGACCTGCGCGCCTGCGGCCTCTCCCGCCAGAAGATCCGCTATGCCCGCGAACTCGCCCGCTCGGGCATCCGCTATGCCGATCTCCGCACCCGTCCCACCGACGAGGTGATCGAAACCCTGATCGCCGTGCCCGGCATCGGCTGCTGGACGGCAGAGATCTACGCCATGTTCTCTCTCGGCCGCGCGGATGTCTTCGCACCGGGCGATCTCGCGCTCCAGGAAGCCGCCCGCATCCTCTTCGATCTCGACGCCCGGCCCAGCGAACGCGCGCTGCGCACCCTCGCCGAACCCTGGTCCCCCTGGCGCGGCGTCGCGGCGCGGCTCCTCTGGACCTATTACCGCGTCGCTAAGGAGCGGGAGGGGGTGCGCTAGGATGAAGAACCACGACTTCAACGCCCTTTACACCCGGGTCTTCGAAGATCCGCTCCTGGCTCTCGGTTTCGCCCGGGTCGGGCGCGGCAAATCCCTGAAGCATCTCGAGGACGGCCGCGATCTCCGGATCCTCCGGCTCCGCGGCCGCTTCGCCCGCCCGGGGACGATCCGCACGGTGATCGTGTTTCGCCACAGCGTCCTGCGCCCGGTCCGAAGCGACGATCCCGGTCTCGAAACCCTCGACGTGTCGGACTTCCCCAGAAAGCTCACCTTCTACGATTTCTCGGGCGACAGCTGACGGCACCAGCCTTACCGTCCGAAGAACAGGGGCCGCTACGGCTATGACACGCTCGAGTTCGCTGCCGCGCCCGCCCGCGAGGTCGAAGACCGGCTGCGCACGCTGCGCGAGATCGCCGAAACCCGCATTCTCCCGTGGTCCCGCGGCCTCACCCCGGAACGCGAATTGGAAGAGATCGCGCGCAACGGCGAAAACGCCTGGTGCGAACGCCGCTGGATCGAGGATTACCGCGCTGCCCTCACGCCCCCGGCGCCCTGAGGATCTATCCAGCCGATCCCGGCGAGTGTGCCGATTGTCGCAACCGGCCCCCGATGCGCCACGCAACAAGCGCCACCGCAACGGTGAACACGCCCACATAGCCCGGGATCCCGACATTCCGCAGGCCCATGTCGCCCGAATGACAGGGCAAGCGAGAGCGCGAAGAGGCCAAAGAAGAAATACTAGGCCAGCACGTCCAGCAGATAGACGACCGAGGGCCACTCGAACGCAAAGACATGTGCCACCCCCGCAAAGGCCGGGTCCCGGCTCAGGAACAGGATCGCACCATGCTCGGACAAGGTGATTGCGGTTGCGACGGCAAGGAAGACAAGCGCGGCCAGCGAAAACACCCTGCGCTGCGGCTCCGTCAGCGCATGAACACCCGCCGCAAAGCAGATCATGGCCGGCATGATCGCAAGAACAAGGCCCTCCATGCGCGTGAAATAGGGATCGCCTATGGGCCTGTCCGGTGCCACCCGCGCCAGCAATCCCGATGTCAGCATCACCGCATAGGCGACCTGCAGGCAGACAAGCAGAACCGCCGACCGGAAACTCACAAGACACGCGAGGCGGGCGGCGCGACAGTCCAACGATGCGGCTCCAGAAGGCGATACGGCTGAAACCTTAGGCAGGCCGCGCCGTCTCAGGCAGCGCACATCACCTGCCGCGCGCAATCCCTCTCCCGCCATTGCACCCCATCCTCCCACCGCCTACACCCGGGGGCACCCGGAACCCGAAAGGCACCCCATGACGCGCGAACTCACCCTTCACCGCCGCGACGCGGCCTCCGGCACGGCCACATCGCTCGTCGTCTTCCTGCATGGCTACGGCGCCGACGGGCGCGATCTTCTGGGGCTCGCCGATCCCCTGGGCCCGCACATGCCCGATACGGCCTTCGTCGCCCCCGACGCCCCCGATCCCTGCACCAACAACCCGATGGGCTTCCAGTGGTCGCCCATTCCCTGGCTCGATGGCTCGAGCGAGGAACAGGCCTCCGCCGCCATGCAGGCCTCCATCACCGATGTGAACGCGATGCTCGACGGGCTGCTGGCCGAGCTTTCCCTCTCGCCCGACCGGCTGATCCTCTTCGGGTTCAGTCAGGGCTGCATGATCTCGCTCCACGTCGCCCCCCGCCGGCGCGCGCCCGTGGGCGGCGTCGTCGGCATCTCTGGCCGCCTCCTCGTGCCCGAGGCGCTTGCCGCCGAAACCGTCTCCCGCCCGCCGATCATGCTGATCCACGGCGATGCCGACGATGTCGTCCCCTTCGCCTCGATGCACGAGGCGGGCCAGGCGCTCACCGCCGCTGATTTCGAGGTCTACGCCCATGTCATGAAGGGCACCGGCCACGGCATCGCGCCCGACGGGCTCTCCGTCGCGCTCGCCTTCATGCGCGACAAGCTCGGCATCGGCTGATCACATCCCGGGGCAGGGGGCCTACACTCGCCCCATGGACATCCGCAGAATCACCGGCGCCTTCGGCGCCGAACTCACCGGGCTCGACGTCACCGGGCCGATCTCCGACGATCTCGCCGCAGCCCTCCGTCAGGCGCTGGCCGACCATCTCGTCATCGTCATCCCCGATCAGCCGCTGACGGTCGAGGCCCAGCGCCGCCTCGCCCGCGTCTTCGGCCCGGCGGAGGTGAACCCCTACGCCCCGGGCCCGCCCGAGGCGCCCGAGATGACCCATGTCGTCAAGGAAGCCCATGAACGCACCGGCGTCTTCGGCGGCGGCTGGCACACCGACCTGTCCTTCCTCGACACACCCCCCGGCGGCTCCGTCCTCCATGGCATAGATATCCCGCCCCAGGGCGGCGACACGATGTTCGCCAGCCAGCAGGCGGCGTGGGAAACTCTGCCCGATCCCCTGAAATCCCTTCTCGACGGGGCGCGCGTCGCCCATGTGGGCAAGCCCTACGGCATTCGCTGGGCGCCACCCCTCGAAGAACAGGCCATGAAGCGCAGCACGAAACGCGGCGATCCCGATGCCGACCGCGAACGCTGGCACCCCGCCGTCCTGACCCATCCGGTCACCGGGCGGAAGGGGCTGTTCCTCAACCCCACCTACGCCCTTCGCATCGAAGGGATGAGCGAGGAGGCCAGCCAGCCCATCCTCGCCCAGGTCCAGGCCCACGCCACATTGCCAGAACACACGCTCCGCCTGCGCTGGCACCCGGGCATGACGGCGATCTGGGACAATTACGCCACCCAGCACTACGCCATCAACGATTACCACGGGCACCGCCGCGAAATGCGCCGCGTGGTCTTCGGCGGGCGGGACATGGCGGACTGGGCCGCCTGACCGTCTTGTGGATAACTCTGTGGACACCCGTCACATGCCTGTCATCTGCCCATGCAACGGATCTGCCCGGACAGCTCACAAACTGTAGGGGTTGTCAGGCGGATAACGCCATATATAGTTTGCCTAAGCTGGGGCGGGATGTCCCGCTCTGGTGCCGGGCAGCGAGGCAGACAGGGCGGGAACGGAGTCGCAGATGAACGCAGAATTCAGGACGAGTTTCGTACGTGAACCGAACAGCTTGCGCCACAACCCCGCGCTTGTCCTGAACGCAGATTACCGCCCGCTCTCCTATTACCCGCTCTCGCTCTGGCCCTGGCAGGAGGCTGTGAAGGCCGCCTGGCTCGACCGGGTGACAATTCTCGCGGAATATGACGAAGTTGTCCGAAGCCCCTCGACCGAGATCCGAATACCCTCGGTCGTTGTGCTCAAGGACTATATCAAACCCCAGAAGCGCGTGGCCTTCACGCGCTTCAATCTTTTTCTGAGGGATGGTTTCTGCTGCCAGTATTGCGGCTCGCGTGGGGATCTGACCTTCGATCACGTCGTGCCCCGCGCCCGAGGCGGGATCACAAGCTGGGAAAACGTCGTCGCGGCCTGCGCCAAATGCAACCTGCGCAAGGGCTCGAAAAGCCTGGGCCAGGTCGGCATGTCGCTCCGCCGCGCCCCCCGCCGCCCGGCGGCGGAGGAGCTGCGCAACCAGGGGCGGAAGTTCCCGCCCAACCACCTGCACGAAACCTGGCTCGATTTCCTCTACTGGGACGCGGAACTCGAGGAATAGCGGCCCTAGCGCGGCGACGCCGACTCGAGCCACCGGTAATCGAGCCTGCCGCGGATCGCATCCATCGTCCGCCCCGAAATCGAACAGGTCGTGGCGCAGGCCCGCTCCCGCAGCCCCTCGATGTCGTTCAGGTCCGCGACGTATTCCTCCCGCGCCTCCTCGAACGCCTCCAGCGCATCGCGCGCAACGTCCACGGCATCCCTCAGGTCGTCTGTCCCCTCAAGCCCCTCGCGCTTCAGATCCTCGATGTCGAACATCGCCCTCCGGTAGGCCGCATAGACGGCGCCTAGATCGATCATCAGGTCCTGGCTTTCCGTCATGGCCTCGATCCACTGATCTGGGACGCCGTCCGACGAAACAAGGTTCCCCAGCCGCTTGAACAGGTTGTTGCGGATGTATTCCAGCGTCGCCATCTCCGTCCGGTAATCGGCATCGATCTCGCCGCAAAGCTCGAAGGCGACCCCCCAGAAGATGTAGTTCGCCACCGAGGCATGCACGCACTCGCCCTCGAACGCGATCGTGCCGCCGCAGGGAAAGGCCGCGCCGTCGCTCTGGTCCCAGGGCGTCGCGCATTGGCGGGGAGATTCGTGATAGTCGATGATCTCGACGATCCTGTAGGGCGGAAAGAACGGTTTCAGATCCCACGCCACCTCGCCCAATGTGCTGCCCCGTTCCGTCGGCCGCAGGTCAACGAGCGCATCGCACCGCAGCCTCTGCTGGCTGTCCACGATCAGCGTATACCGGAAATCATAGATCACCTGGTCAAGGAGCCCGTAAAGCTCGGTCGTCAGATCGGGCCCGCAGATATAGCCGGCCTGCGCCGGTATCGCGCGGCCGGGAAGGGCAGGGGTTCTCCGGGGCAGGGCGCGCATTGCGATCCGCTCCCCGGTCTCCTGCCAGCGGCCCGTGTGCTCCTCCGCGCTGGCGCTGGTTCCGGAAAATACGGTCGCAAGCCCCAGAAGGGCGGGAAATATCAAATGGCGCATAACGAACCTGCAAGCTTGAAATGGCCCGGCGAAGGGGCGCCTCCGCTCAGGTCGGCAATGTGTCAGTCTACCACGAATCCCGGCTTCGGGCCATCTGCGGCCTCAGCCCTTGGGGTGCAGAACCACCGTCGTTCTCAACGGCACCTGATCGTAAAGCGCGATCACATGCTCGTTCATCAGCCGCGCGCAGCCGTTCGAAACTTCGCGTCCCAACCCGCCCGGATCGGGCGATCCGTGGATGCGCAGAAAGGAATCCCCGCCGCCCGGCCGGTACAGATACAGCGCCCGCGCCCCAAGCGGGTTGCCGGGCCCCCCGGGCATCCCGTTCCGCCACTTCGCATAGATCTCGGGCTCCCGCGCGATCATCCCCGGCGTCGGCGTCCAGCGCGGCCACTTCCTCTTGTCGCCCACATAGAACGTGCCGGCCTGGTACAGCCCGGGCCGCCCGATCCCGCAGGCATAGCGGATCGCGTTCCCGTCCCCGAGCGTCCAGTAAAGCGCGAAATCCCGCGGCACCACGTGGATTTCCCCGGGGCCTGGGCCAGAGATGCGCACGATCCGCGGGCGCAGATCCGAAGGCACCTCGCGCCGCCGCTCGAAGCTCTGCGCATGGGCGCCCCCCGCCCCGGCTAGGGCGGCGGCCAGTCCCGACAGGATCAGCGCGCGCCGGTCCATCAAATCACCTCGGTGTCTCCTGCCCGAACCCGGACCTCCGGCCGGCAGGGTGCCGTCTTGCAAGCAGGCATGCAAGACGCCGCCGCATGCGGGCCCATCACTGTTTCGGGACCGTGCAAGACGGCACGTCGCCCTCGCGAAAATTCGTCCGGCCACGACAAACCTCTTTTCAAAGTGAAATAGTCAGGTATTGTCGCATTTGTTGATTAAAAGACTCGGATTACAGAGGCCCGCGCGGAACCCGGCATGATCGTCTGCCACTGCACGAACATTTCCGACACCGACATCCACGCGGCGATCGACTGGATGCGCGCGGCCGATCCAGACACCCTCATCACCCCGGGGAAAGTCTACCGCGCGCTGGGCAAATCCGCCGATTGCGGCGGCTGCATGCCGCTGTTCCTGTCCACCATGCGCGGGAACGCGAACCTCGAAATCCCCGCAGAACTCCAGAACCTCCGGCACACAGCCAGAACAGGGAAGACACCATGAAAGGCGACGACAAAGTCCTCGATTACCTCAACCGGGCCTTGCGGCACGAACTCACCGCGGTCAGCCAGTACTGGCTGCACTACCGGCTTCAGGAAGACTGGGGCCTTGGTGCGATGGCGAAGAAAAGCCGCGAGGAAAGCATCGAAGAGATGCAGCACGCCGACAAGCTGATCGAGCGGATCATCTTCCTCGAAGGCCACCCGAACCTGCAAAAGCTCGATCCCCTGCGCATCGGCCAGACCGCGAAGGAAACGCTCGAATGCGATCTCGCGGCCGAAATCGACGCCCGCGCGCTTTACAAGGAAGCGCGCGACGTCTGCCGCGATGCGGGCGATTACGTCTCAATGGCCCTGTTCGAGGATCTGATGGCCGACGAGGAAGGCCATATCGATTTCCTCGAAACCCAGCTCGATCTCTACAACCGTCTGGGCGGCGAACGCTACGAACAGCTCAACGCCACCAGGATGGACGAGGCCGAATAACCCGCCTCACACGAAACGGACCTTCCCGATATAGGGAAGGTTCCGGTCCCTCTGGGCATAGTCGATCCCATAGCCCACGACGAACTCGTCGGGGATCTCGAAACCGGTCCAGGACGCCTTGATCTCCACTTCCCGGCGCGACGGCTTGTCGAGAAGCGCGATGGTCTCAAGCTTTCTCGGCCCCCGGTTCTTCAGGAACTTCACCACATGCGACAGCGTGTGCCCGGTATCCACGATATCCTCGACGACCAGCACGTCGCGCCCCGCGATCTCGCCCCTCAGATCCTTCAGCACCCGCACCTCGCGCGAACTTTCCATGCTGTCCCCGTAAGACGAGACTTCCAGGAAATCGACCTCCACGGGCATGTCGAGTTCCCGCACCAGATCGGCGATGAACACGAAAGAGCCCCTCAGAAGCCCCACCACCACAAGTTTTTCCGTGCCCTCGAAGGCCGCCTTGATCTCGCGCGCCAGTTCTTCGATCCGCGCGTCGATCCGTTTCGCCGAAATCATCCGGTCGATCACATAGGGTTGCGTCACGGTGCCCCTCTTCCTTGACTTCCGCCGGCACCTTACGAAATCCCGTGAAAGTCACAAATGCCGATCCGCAATGCCCACGCACTCAGAAACCCGCACGCTCCCCTACAGTGCCGATCAGATGTACGCCCTCGTCGCCGACGTGAAGCACTATCCCGAATTCCTGCCGTGGTGCGCCGCCGCCCGCATCCGCTCTGTCGTTCCGAAAGGGAAGGTGGAGGTGATGACGGCCGATCTCGTGATCTCCTTCAAGGTATTCCGCGAACGCTTCACCTCCGAGGTGACGCTCGACAAGGCCGCCCGCCGGATCGACACCCGCTATATCGACGGGCCTTTCCGAAAGATGGTTTCCACCTGGGCCTTCCGGGAGGCCGAGGGGGGATGCGAGGTCGATTTCCACGTCGATTTCGAATTCCGCAACGCGATCCTGCAATCGGTGATCGGGGTCGTGTTCAACGATGCGATGCAACGTATCGTCCGCGCCTTCGAACGCCGCGCGAAAGAGCTTTACGGCTAGACCGCGCCCGACGTCCCGGCATGGACGGCGGCGCCTCACCCTCTCAGGATCGCCCCCATCAGCAGCCCCAGCGCATGGCGCACCGACGCCTCCCGCACCCGGGCCCGCCCGATCGCCCCGAACTCCACGGTGTCGAGGTCCGTCGCGTGCCCCTTCGCCGCCAGCCCGAAACAGACCCGGCCCTCGGGCTTGTGCTCCGATCCGCCGGGCCCCGCGATCCCCGTCACCGCGATGGCCAGATCCGCGCGCGAGTGTCTGAGCGCCCCCTCGGCCATCTCGCGCGCAACCTCCTCGGATACCGCGCCATGGGCCGCAAGCGTCACCTCCGACACGCCCAGCATCTCCACCTTGGCCGCGTTGGAATAGGTCACGAACCCCCGGTCCACCACATCCGACGATCCCGCGATATCCGTCAGTCGCGCGGCGATCATCCCTCCGGTGCAGCTCTCCGCCGTCGCGATCGTCATCCCGTGGGCCCGCGCGGCGTCCAGCACCTCGGCGGGCCCGGTCACAATCCCAGCATCCCGTGGTAAACGAAGGCGAAGACCACCACGAACAGCGTCGCGATCCAGCCCGCGATCACGTCGTCCAGCATCACGCCCATCGGGCCCTCCATCCGGTCCGCCCAGCCGATCGGCCCGGGTTTCGCGATATCGAGAAGCCGGAAAGCCAGAAACGCGGTCAGTACGCCGGGCCAGAGCGCGGCAAGATCGGCCCCGGCATGGGCCGCCCCGATGCTGACGGGCAGAAGCGCGATCCACTGGCCCGCCACCTCGTCCACCACAACCTCCGACGGGTCGTGCGTCCCTGTCGCCGCCATGTAATCCCGCGTGGCCCAAAGCCCGAGACCGAAAGCCGCGAGTGCCGCCACGACAAGCCCCAGGGGCCCCGCAATCACATGAATGGGCCAGGCCAGCAAAACGGCGGCCACCGATCCCCAGGTGCCCGGCGCGGGCCTCAGGTAGCCCACGTAAAACCATGTCGCGATCAGCCGTGCCACCATGTTCAGCCGCCCCTGACAAGCGCCGCTGTCGCCAGCGCCGCAATCCCTTCCTCGCGCCCGGTGAAGCCCAGCCGTTCCGAGGTCGTGGCTTTCACCGACACGCGGCTCTCCGCGATGCCCAGGATCTCCGCCACCCGCGCGATCATCGCGCCGGCATGGGGCCCGATCTTCGGCCGCTCGCAGATCAGCGTGCAATCCACATTCGCGATCCGATAACCCGCCTCCGCCGCGCGCCCCGCCGCATGCTCCAGGAATACCGCGCTGTCCGCGCCCTTCCACTCCGGCTCGCTTGGCGGGAAGTGCCTCCCGATATCGCCATCGCCCAGCGCGCCATAGATCGCATCGGTGATCGCATGCAGGCCCACATCGGCATCCGAATGGCCCTGAAGCCCGCGCTCGAAGGGCACTTCGATTCCGCACAGGATCACCGCGCCCCCCGCGCCGAAGCGGTGCACGTCAAAGCCGTTGCCCAGTCGGATGTCGAACGCGTTCTCTGTCATCTGGTCCGGTCCGCCGATCTTCCACCGTTTCGTCTATGGCATGCACGCCAGCCTGACAATGGGGTCCACTTTTTGGGATTTGTCGCCTAAAATTTAGGCAGACAGCATAATCACGGGGGCCGGGCGGGGCCGGAAATTTGCCATTCTCAAAGGACTGGCCTAGGTCAGTCACGTGTGCACAAGGATTAAGCATTTGTTCAGCGGAGCGGCAATCAGCGAAAGCGTCAGCCCGGTTTTCCTCGCCCCGATGGCCGGGATCACCGATCTGCCGTTCCGTCGCCTTGTCTCCCGCTTCGGCGCCGGGCTCGTGGTCAGCGAGATGGTCGCGAGCCAGGAAATGGTTCAGGCCAGGCCCGGTATGCGCGAACGGGCCGAACTGGGCTTCGGGCAGGAAAACACGGCCGTGCAGCTTGCCGGGCGCGACGCGCACTGGATGGCCGAAGCCGCCCGCATGGTCGAGGCGAACGGGGCCCGCATCATCGACATCAACATGGGCTGCCCGGCGAAAAGGGTGACGGGCGGCCTCTCGGGCTCGGCGCTCCTGAAGACGCCCGACCACGCGCTCAGGCTGATCGAGGCGGTGGTGGGCGCGGTCTCCGTCCCGGTGACGCTGAAAACCCGGCTCGGCTGGGATGCCGATCGCGTGGCCCCGGGGCTCGCCCGCCGCGCGGCGGAGGCAGGGGTTGCCATGGTCACGATCCATGGCCGCACCCGCTGCCAGTTCTACAAGGGCCGGGCAGACTGGGCGGCAATCCGCGCGGTGAGGGATGCGGTGCCCGTGCCCGTCATCGCCAATGGCGACATCACCGATGCCCGCACGGCGCGCCAGGCGCTTGCGGCCTCGGGCGCCGACGGGGTGATGATCGGCCGCGGCGCGCAGGGAAAGCCCTGGCTTCTGTCCCAGATCACCGCCGCGCTTGCCGGCGCTCCCGTGCCCGCGGCGCCGCGGGGCAGGGCGCTCGCCGCCCTCGTCGCCGAGCATTACGAGGATACGCTGTCGTTTTACGGCGAGGCTCTGGGCGCCCGCGTCATCCGCAAGCATCTGGGCTGGTACATGGATACGGCGGGCACCCCCGCCGCCCTCCGCCGCCGCGTCCTCACCGAAACCCGGCCCGAGGCGGTGCTGGCACTCCTGCCCGATGCCCTCGCGGCAGAGGAGGCGCTCGCATGAAGCCCGTCGTCTTCGGTGAAGCGATCTGGACATCCCTTCCCGTTCCCGCGTTCCTCCTCGATCCGGGCGACGTGATCGCCGAGGTCAACCCGGCCGCCGAAAGCTTCCTCAACGCCTCCGCCCGCTCGCTCCGCGGCGCGCCCGTCTTCGACAAGCTGATGATCGATGCGCCGCTCGACGATGCCTTCCGCCGCGTCCGCTCCGATCAGGCCTCGCTCTCGATCAACGATGTCGATGTGGGCACGGGCGATCTGAAGCCCCAGCAATGCAACGTCCAGATCGCGCCGATGAACGCCATGCCGGGCTTCGTCCTGATTTTGATGGAGCCGCGCCAGCTCGCCGATCGCCTGGGCCGGGCCCAATCCGCGAAATCGGCTGCGAAATCGGCGATCGGCATGGCCGAGATGCTGGCCCACGAGATCAAGAACCCGCTCGCCGGTATCACCGGCGCGGCACAGCTTCTGTCGATGAACCTCGGCGGCGAAGACCAGGAGATGACCGATCTCATCGTCGCCGAGGCCCGCCGTATCCTCGCGCTCCTTGAACAGGTCGAACAGTTCGGCAACCTGCGCCCGCCCGCCTGCCGGGCCTGGAACGTCCACGACCTGCTCGAACGCGCCCGCAAGACGGCATCGATCGGCTTTGCCGCCAACATGAAGATCGTCGAGGAATACGATCCTTCGCTGCCGCCCACCTGGGTCGATGGTGATCAGCTTCTCCAGGTCTTCCAGAACCTGATGAAGAACGCGGCCGAAGCGGCGGGCAAGGAAGGCGGCGAAATCCGCATCCGCACCTTCTATGAAACCTCCCTGCGGCTTCGGCGGAAGGATGGCACGGCGGCCCTGCCGCTCCATGTCGAGGTGATCGACGACGGCCCCGGCCTCCCGCCCGAGATCGCAAGCAACGTGTTCGAACCCTTCGTCTCGGGGCGCGAGAACGGCACCGGGCTCGGCCTCGCGCTCGTGTCGAAGATCATCGCCGACCATGACGGGTGGATTTCAGTGGACAGCGTCCCGGGGCGGACGGTGTTCCGGGTGTCCCTGCCGCTGGCACCCAAAGAGACTGTGAACGAGGAAGACTGAAACAATGGACGGAACAATCCTTGTCGCCGATGACGATCGCACGATCCGCACGGTGCTGACCCAGGCGCTGACCCGGGCGGGCTGCAAGGTGCACGCCACCTCTTCGATCGTCACGCTGATGCGCTGGGTCGAGGAAGGGAAGGGCGATCTCGTGATCTCCGATGTCGTCATGCCCGACGGCAACGGGCTCGAACAGCTTCCCAAGATCGCCGAAGCCCGCCCGGGCCTGCCGGTCATCGTGATCAGCGCCCAGAACACCATCATGACGGCGATCCAGGCCGCCGAGGCGGATGCGTTCGATTACCTCCCGAAACCCTTCGACCTGCCGGATCTGATGAAACGCGCGGCCCGCGCGCTCGAGGTCAAGCGCCGCGTTCCCGCGCCCCAGCCGCAGGGCGCGGAGACCGGAAAAAGCGACGATCTTCCCCTCGTCGGCCGCACCCCGGCGATGCAGGCCCTCTACCGGCTGGTCGCCCGGGTGATGAACACCGATCTGCCGGTGCTGATCACTGGCGAATCCGGCACCGGAAAATCCCTCATCGCCCGCGCCATTCACGATCTTTCCGACCGGCGCACCTTGCCCTTTGTCGTGGCCGGCGCCGCCGATCTCGCCACCATGGAAGGCCCCGCCACGATTATCAGCCGCGCCCGCGGCGGATCGATCCTGTTCGACGAGGTGGGCGATTTCGACGAAGAGGCCCAGGCCCGCATCGTCCGCATGCTCGACAGTTTCACCGACAACGCGCCCCGCATCATGGCGACCAGCCAGGCCGATCTGTCCCGCAAGCTCGAGGCGGGGCAGTTCCGGCAGGATCTGTTCTACCGTCTGGGCGGCGTCACCATCGCGGTGCCCTCGCTCCGCGAACGGGTCGACGATATCCCCCTTCTGGCCGAACATTTCTTCGCCCGTGCCGAACGCGAAGGGCTGCCGCTCCGCCGGTTCGAGCCCGCCGCCCTTGATCTGATCCGCGCCTACAGCTGGCCCGGCAACGTCCGCCAGCTGGAAAACACCGTCCGCCGCCTCGTCGTCACCGGGGCGGAGGAAGAGATCGGGCGCGCCGAAACCGAACTCGTCCTCGGCAACCAGCCGGCAATGGAGCCCTTGGTGGGCGGCGGCGACGGCGAAAAGCTTTCGGTCTCGGTGGCCAAGCACCTGCGCCGCTACTTCGATCTTCACGGCGGCGTCCTGCCGCCCCCGGGCCTCTACCAGCGGATCCTCCGCGAAGTGGAAACCCCGCTCATCGAAATCGCCCTCGACGCAACAGGCGGAAACCAGGCGAAATGCGCCGATCTGCTCGGCATCAACCGAAATACCCTCAGAAAGAAGATCACCGACCTCGATATTAGGGTTACGCGCCGCCGCAAATTGATGTAAAACAGCAACATAAGAGTTGCCGATCCGCATGTTGCGGGCAACGGCAACCAGATCTGGCGTTAGGCGCAATTGCGCGCCACATCGGGTTGAGGGCTGTTCGTGGCAGGTGTCGCAGGACGAACAACATTTGATCGGCTGGTCCGGCTGCGCCGGGTACGTCGCGTCCAGAACGTCGCGACGTTCGGGCTCGTGCTGCTCGGGCCGCTTCTGGCGCTTGCCACCTTCCTCGTTCTCGGCCCCTTCGATCAGGGTGCCTCCACGCTTTCGCTGCGCCTCGTTCTTCTCGCCGATCTCGTCTACGTCCTCGTCCTCGCTGCCCTCGTCCTCGGCACGATCGCCCGGATGATCGCGGCGCGGCGCGCCCGGTCTGCGGGCTCGCGCCTCCACCTCCGCCTCACCGGGGTCTTCGCCACCATCGCGCTTGTCCCCACCGTCACCGTCGCGATCTTCGCGGGCCTCACCATCAACGTTGGCCTCGAAGGCTGGTTCTCCGACCGGGTGCGCAGCGTGGTGGGCGCCTCCATCGCGGCGGCAGAGGCTTACCAGGAAGATCACCGCCGCGATCTCGACACCGACGCCCGCTCCCTCGCGCGCTTTCTCTCCGCCGCCCGCGAGGCCGATTTCTTCCTGTCCGACAGCGAGTTACGGCAGCTTCTTACGCAAGGGCAGGGACTCATCCAGCGCGGCCTTCGCGAATCCTACGTGATCGACGGAACGGGCGAGATCCGCGCCAGGGGCGAAAACTCCTATCTCTTCGACTACGAGCACCCCGGCGAGGATCGGATCGAAGAGGCCCGCACCGGCGGCACCGTCCTGATCGAGGATCTGGAAAACCACGAATACCGCGCGCTCCTCCGGCTTGAAGGCTTCTCCGACCGCTTCCTCTATGTCAGCCGCGACGTCGATGGCCGCATCCTGGGCCTTCTCGACGACGCCGAGGAAACCGCGCGCCTCTACAATCAGCTTGAAAGCGAACGGGGCCGCATGGTCTTCGAATTCGGGCTTCTCTACCTTGGCTTCGCCGTGATCCTCATCCTCGCCGCGATCCTCCTCGGCCTATGGTTCGCCGAACGCCTCTCGCGCCCCGTGGGCCGTCTCGCGGGCGCGGCGCAACAGGTCGGCGCGGGCGATCTCGACGTACACGTGCGCGAAGAACAGGGCGATGACGAGATCGCCATGCTGGGCCGCGTGTTCAACCAGATGACGCGCCAGCTCAAGGGCCAGCGCGAGGCGCTTCTCGAAACCAACCGCAAGATCGAACGCCGCCGCCGGCTCTTCGATTCGGTGCTGTCCTCGGTCACCAGCGGCGTTATCGGCCTCGACGCCGACGGCACGGTCTCCTTCGCCAACCGCTCCGCCGAACGCATTCTGCACGAGGATGACATCCTGGGCCGCGCCCCCCGCCTCTCCGTCGCCGTCCCCGAATTCGGCCCGCTTCTCGAAAAGCTGCAATCCACTCGGGCCGAGGTCGCCCAGGAAGAGATCCGCCTGATCCGCGGCGGCCGCCAGGAAAACCTCCTCGTCCGCATGGCCACGCGCCGCGGCGCCGACGGCGCGCTCGAAGGCTACGTCGTCGCCTTCGACGACGTGACCGATCTCGTTTCGGCCCAGCGCATGGCTGCCTGGGGCGACGTGGCCCGCCGCATCGCGCACGAGATCAAGAACCCGCTCACCCCGATCCAGCTCTCCGCCGAACGCATCAAGCGCAAGTTCACCGCCGCGGTGGGCGACGAGGCCGACGCGCTCGCCCAGTACACCGACGTCATCGTCCGCCAGACCGGCGATCTGCGCCGCATCGTCGACGAGTTCTCGAAATTCGCCCGCATGCCGGAACCCGAGCGCCGGGGCGAGGATCTCACCCGCCTGATCCGCGACGCGGTCGTCCTCCAGGATACCGGGCTCGAAGACATCTCCGTCACCGCCGATCTGCCGGACACCCCGCTCACGATGGAAATCGACGCCACCATGATCGGCCAGGCGCTGACCAACATGATCAAGAACGCAGGCGAAGCAATTGAATCCCTTCGAGAAAAAGGCGCACCAGAAGGCCACCAGGGCCGCGTCCACGTCACGCTCGCCACTGACGACGAGGCGGCTGTCATCACGATATCGGATAACGGCATCGGTCTTCCGGCCGACCGTTCGCGGCTCTTCGAGCCATACGTCACGACCCGGGAAAAGGGCACAGGGCTCGGCCTCCCGATCGTAAAGAAGATCATCGAGGAACACGGCGGTACGCTCGCCCTCCTCGATGCGGATCCGGATCAAACCGGGCAAATCGGGGCAAAGGCGGAAATTCGCCTACCTTTACCCCTTGAGGCAAAAAACAATGGTACATGAGCAGAAAGGATCGAGGGAGTTATGGGCGACATCCTGATCGTAGACGACGAACGCGACATCCGTGAGTTGATCGGAGACATCCTGCGCGACGAGGGCCACACTCCGCGTCTCGCCGGCACCTCCGACGCCGCGATGGCTGAAATCAACAAGGAGCCGCCGGAGCTTCTGATCCTCGATATCTGGCTGAAAGACAGCCAGATGGACGGGATCGACATCCTCAAGACGGTGAAGCGCGACAACCCCGAGGTGCCGATCGTCATCATCTCGGGCCACGGCAACATCGAAATCGCCGTCGCCGCAATCAAGCAGGGCGCCTACGATTTCATCGAGAAGCCCTTCAACATCGATCAGCTTATGGTCGTCATCACCCGGGCGATGGAAGCCTCGCGCCTCCGCCGCGAAAACATCGCGCTGAAGCGCCAGGATGTGCAGTCGGCCGAAATGCTCGGCGCCTCGGCGGCCTTCAAGACGCTGAAATCCCAGCTCGACAAGGTCACCGCCTCGAACGGCCGCGTGATGCTCACCGGTCCCGCCGGCGCGGGCAAGGAAACCGCGGCCCGCTTCGTGCATGCCGGCAGCCCCCGCGCCCAGGCCCCCTTCGTCACCGTCAGTTCGGCCTCCATCGCGCCGGAGCGTATGGAAGAGGTGCTCTTTGGCCGCGAAACCCCCGAACGGGGCGTGGAATCGGGCCTTCTCGAACAGGCCCATGGCGGTTTCCTCTATTTCGACGAGGTGGCGGATATGCCGTCGGGCACCCAGTCGAAGATCCTGCGCGTCCTCACCGACCAGCAGTTCACGCGTGTCGGCGGGGTCGACAAGGTGCGCGTCGATATCCGCGTGATCTCGTCGACGAACCGCGATCTCGAGGCCGAGGTGGCGGCGGGCCGTTTCCGGCAAGAGCTGTATCACCGCCTCAACGTCGTGCCGGTCTCCGTCCCCTCGCTCGAGGAACGGCGCGAGGATATCCCGATGCTGGCCGAACATTTCGTCGCGGTCCTGAACCGCGAACAGGGCCTTCCGCTCCGCCCGATCTCGGAAGAGGCACAGGCCCTTCTCCAGACGATGCCCTGGCCCGGCAATGTCCGCCAGCTCAAGAACGTGATCGAACGGGTCCTGATCCTCGGGCCCGAGAGAGAGGCGATCACCGCCGAGGAACTGCCCCAGCCCGAGCAGAAAAGCGAAGGCGACGGGCGCATGGTCCTCGCAGGCGGCCTTGCCACACTGCCGCTTCGCGAAGCGCGCGAGATGTTCGAACGCGAATACCTGCTCACGCAGATCAATCGCTTCGGCGGCAATATCAGCCGCACGGCCAGCTTCGTGGGCATGGAACGCTCCGCACTCCACCGCAAACTCAAAAGCCTCAACGTCGTCACCTCGAACAAGTCGGGCGCCCGCATCGCCCATGTCGATGGCGAGGCAGAGGCAGCGGAATAGGCCCCACGGGGCCCATTGCCTTCCCGGGGGTGATTGTGGTCACACTCACCTCCGGAACGGTGCGGAACGCGGGACGGCGGAATGAAGGTCATCATCTGCGGCGCAGGCCAGGTCGGCTGGCAGATTGCGCGCCACCTCTCGGGTGAAGCGAACGACGTAACCGTCGTCGACAACAACCCCGATCTCGTCCGCCGCGCCACCGACACGCTCGACGTGCAGGGCATCTCGGGCTTCGCAAGCTATCCCGAAGTGCTCGACCGCGCCGGGGCCCGCGACACCGATATGCTGATCGCGGCCACCTATTCCGACGAGGTCAACATGGTCACCTGTCAGGTGGCCCATTCGGTCTTCGGCGTCACCCGCAAGATCGCGCGCATCCGCTCGCAAAGCTATCTCCAGCAGATGTATTCCGATCTCTACCGGCGCGATCACATGCCGATCGACGTGGTGATCTCCCCCGAACGCGAGGTGGCCGAGGCCGCGCTGCGCCGCCTGTCGGCCCCCGCCGCCTTCGACACGCAAAGCTTTCTCGACGGGCAGGCCCAGCTTCTCGGGCTCCACCTCGACGAGGATTGCCCGGTTCTCGACACGCCGCTCCGCCAGCTGACCGATCTCTTCTCCACCCTCCGCGCCATCGTCGTCGGCATCCGCCGCGGCACCCGGCTCTTCGCGCCGGAACCGGGGGATCAGCTTTTCGCCGACGATCAGATCTACGTCTTCAGCCATATCGACGATGTCGACCGCACGGTCGAAATCTTCGGCAAGACTGTGAAGAAGCAGAACCGCGTCGTCATCGTCGGCGGCGGCAATGTGGGCCTCGCGGTCGCCCAGGCGCTGGAAGCGCGGGCCGACCGGGTCCGCGTCAAGGTGATCGAGAAAAGCCGCGCCTGTGCCGAACGCGCCGCCGATGCGCTCGAACGCACCATCGTGCTTCACGGCGACGGGCTGTCGAT
Source organism: Ovoidimarina sediminis (assembly GCF_032586175.1). Classification (NCBI taxonomy): domain Bacteria; kingdom Pseudomonadati; phylum Pseudomonadota; class Alphaproteobacteria; order Rhodobacterales; family Roseobacteraceae; genus Ovoidimarina; species Ovoidimarina sediminis. The sequence goes on along the minus strand of NZ_JAWHTE010000001.1, from coordinate 199,814 downwards.
GGAACTTCTGGCAGAGGCCGGGGTGGATCGCGCCGACGCCGTGCTCGCCGTCACCGATGACGACAAGACGAACCTTCTTGCGGCGGTCCGCGCCAAATCGGGCGGCTGCCCCTTCGCGATCAGCCTCGTGAACGATCCCACGCTCCTGCCGCTCATGGCTCCCCTGAAGATCGACGCGCATATCAACCCCCGCGCCACCACCGTCTCCTCGATCCTGCGCCACATCCGCCACGGGCGGGTGCGCGGCGTCTATTCGATCGGCGATGCCGAAGCCGAGGTGATCGAGGCCCAGGTGCTCTCCACCTCCACCATCGCGGGCAAGACGATCCGCGAAATCGACTTCCCCGAAGGCGTGCTCGTCGGCGCGGTGATGAAGGGCGACAAGGTCATCAAGCCCGACGGCAGCACCCGGATCGAAGAGGGCGACGTGATCGCGCTCTTCGCCATGGCCGCCGACGTGCCCGAGGTCGAGCGTCTCTTCCAGGTCTCGATCGACTTCTTCTGATGCTGGCGCGGCTTCTCACGCTGCCGCTCATCGTCCTCGTCATGGGGCTCGGCGCGGCGTCGATGTTTGTCCCGGCCCTGCACGCGCTCGTCACCGACGATCACCATTCGGCCCGCGCCTTCTTCTATTTCGCGATCCTGTTCCTGATCCTCTTCACGCTTCTGGCCATCGCCGTTTCGGGCACCACGATCCGGCGCCAGGGGCGCAGCCACCTGCTTGCGCTTCTGGCCACCTACACGATCGTGCCGGTCATGCTCGCCGTCCCGTTCTACGAGGCGGTGCGCACCACCACCTTCTTCAACGCCTATTTCGAAATGGTCTCGGCCCTCACCACCACCGGCGCCACGCTCTTCGTGCCGGAACGGCTGACATCGACGGCCCATCTCTGGCGCGCGCAGGTCGGCTGGATGGGCGGCTTCTTTGTCTGGGTCACGGCGGTCGCGGTGCTCGCGCCGATGAACCTCGGCGGCTTCGAGGTCAGGGGAAACGAGGCCGAGATCGGGCAGGGCGCGGCGGGCACCACCCAGATCACCCGCGTGGCCGATCCCTCCGAACGGCTCGCCCGCTTCGCCGGGCGGCTCTTTCCGGTCTATGGCGGGCTGACGCTCATCCTCTGGGCGGTGCTCTACATCCTGGGCGACACGCCGCTCGTCGCGCTCTGCCACGCGATGTCCACCATGGCCACCTCCGGCATCTCGCCCATCGGCGGCACCGTGGGCGCGGGCTCGGGCTTCGGTGGCGAGGCGCTGATCTTCCTGTTCCTGATCTTCGGCCTCAGCCGGCTCACCTTTTCCTCCGACGAACGCGCCGAGGGGGCGCAGTCGATCTGGAAAGACGAAGAACTGCGCCTCGGCCTCCTGCTCGTCGCGATCATCCCGGTCTTCATGCTCCTGCGTCACACGGTGGGCGCCCTCGAACTTCCGGGCAGCACCTCCTTCCTCGTGGTCGTCCAGACGCTCTGGGGCGGGGCCTTCACGGTCATGTCCTTCCTCACCACCACCGGCTTTGAAAGCGCGGCCTGGGAAGGCGCCAAAAGCTGGTCGGGCCTCGAAACCCCGGGCCTCATCCTCATGGGGCTCGCCGTCTTCGGCGGCGGGGTTGCCACTACGGCGGGCGGGGTCAAGCTTCTGCGCGTCCACGCCCTCTACAAGCACGGGTTGAGAGAGATGGAAAAGCTCGTCCATCCCCATTCCGTGGGCGGGGCCGGCCGCACCGCGCGCCGCACCCGGCGGCAGGGCGCCTACGTGGCCTGGATCTTCTTCATGCTCTTCGCGATCTCCATCGCAGGCGTGATGAGCGCCTTTGCCCTCGCCGGCGTCCCCTTCGAAGAGGCGCTCGTTCTCACCATCGCCTCGCTGACGACGACCGGCCCGCTGATCGACGCCGCGGCCAGCGAACCGATCGCGCTCGGCACGGCCGACCCCGCGGTGCGCGCGGTCTTCATCGCGGCCATGGTCGTCGGACGGCTCGAGACACTGGCGATCATCGCCCTTCTCAACCCCGATTTCTGGCGCTCCTGACGCAGTTACCCACAGGCTTCGACCCAAGCGCATGATTTTTAGGCTGGAATCCCGTCCGGTCTCGCCCCATAGTGGCGCCGCCGGCCCTCAGAAAGAGGCATCAGCAAGAATAAAGGCATATAATAAAATGGCTTCTGACAGACAGAACCTCCAGGACGCGTTTCTCAATCACGTCCGCAAGACGAAGGTCCCCGTAACAATCTTTCTCATCAACGGCGTCAAACTGCAGGGCGTTATTACCTGGTTTGACAACTTCTGCGTGCTATTGCGCCGCGACGGACAGTCTCAGCTTGTGTACAAGCACGCGATCTCGACGATTATGCCGTCGCAGCCCATCAACCTCTACGAGGGCGAAGAATAACTGACGCCAACGACGGGGCCCCGGGCGCCATGCGCGCCTATGTCCTGCACCCCGACATTCAGGCCTCCGCCAGCCGCCGCGATCCCGAAGCAGCGCTGGAGGAGGCCGTGTCCCTTGCCGTTGCGCTCCCCGATCTCACCGTCGCGGGGGCCTCGATCGTGCGCCTCCAGAAGGCGCAGCCGGGGATGCTCTTCGGCTCCGGCAAGATCGGGGAACTGAAGGCGCTGTTCGAGGCGGAAGAGGTCGGGCTCGTCCTGATCGACGGCCCCGTCACCCCCGTCCAGCAGCGCAACCTCGAACGCGCCTGGGGGGTGAAGCTTCTCGATCGCACCGGCCTGATCCTCGAAATCTTCGCCGATCGCGCCCGCACCCGCGAAGGCGTCCTCCAGGTCGAACTCGCGGCCCTCAGCTACCAGCGCACCCGCCTCGTCCGGGCCTGGACGCACCTCGAACGCCAGCGCGGCGGCCTGGGCTTCGTGGGCGGCCCCGGCGAAACTCAGATCGAGGCCGACCGCCGCGCCATCGACGAGGCGATCACCCGCCTGCGCCGCCAGCTTGCCAAGGTCGTGAAAACCCGCACCCTCCACCGCGCCGCCCGTGCGAAGGTGCCCTATCCGGTGGTCGCTCTCGTGGGCTACACCAACGCGGGCAAATCCACGCTCTTCAACCGCCTCACGGGGGCCGAGGTCATGGCGAAGGACATGCTCTTCGCCACGCTCGATCCCACCATGCGCGCGGTGCGCCTCGGCACCGGGGCCGAGGTCATCCTCTCCGACACCGTGGGCTTCATCTCCGATCTGCCGACCCAGCTCGTCGCCGCCTTCCGCGCCACACTGGAAGAGGTGCTGGCGGCCGATCTCATCTGCCACATCCGCGACATCTCCCACCCCGAGACCGAGGAACAGGCCGAGGACGTGCAGGGCATCCTCGCCGATCTCGGCGTGGACGAGGCGACGCCGGTTCTCGAAGTCTGGAACAAGATCGACGCGGTCGATCCCGATCGCCGCGCAACGCTCGAAACGATCGCCGCCCGCACCCCCGGCACGCTCACCCTCTCGGCGCTCACGGGCGAGGGGATGGAGGCGTTGCTTGCCGCCATCACCGAAACCCTGGACGACGAGCGCACCGAAGACACGCTCACCATCCCGTTCACCGACGGCCGCGCCCGCGCCTGGGCCTACGATCAGGGCATCGTCACGGGGGAAGAGCAGACCGAAGAGGCCTGGGTGCTCACCGTCCAGTGGACGGCCCGCCAGAAGAAACGCTGGCGCGACGAGATCAGCGGCCCAGAGACGTGAACTTCCGCCGCTGATCCGGCCCGATCCCCAGCCAGCCCTGGATCACCTGCGCGATGTGCCGCGTGATCCGAACCTTTTGCGTCCGGCCCTCCTGCGCGGCGATCAGCGCACCTGCGCCCACCAGTGCCTCCAGATCGGCCTCGATCAGCGTCGGCGGCGACAGCGGCACGGCGGTGTTGGCATCGAAGACCTGCACGGTGAACGAGATATTGTGCACCGCCGCGGGCGCCGAATTGATCGCGCGCGGCGTCACGGCATGGAATTCCTGCACCGTAACCCCGAAGATCACCGGGTTCGCGCCGGATAGCGGCGCCACGCCCTCGCGAACGCCGGCTTCCACGACGGTCGCCACCTGCGCCCGCCGGTCGCCCGCCGGGTCGCCGTGCCAGACGATATCGCCCCGCGGGGCCAGCACGTTCGCATCGTTGACGACAAGGGTGTCGGGCACGTCGACCTGCACGTCGACCACGCTCCAGTTCCGCGCAACATCCGCTTGAAGAGGTCCCTCGTAAGATGTGCTGAACCGGCCGCCACAGCCCGCCAGCAACAGCACCACAGCCACGCCGAGTGAGAAACGCAACATCTGTACTGCTCCCTTATATTTTGGGGCATTCTACGCCTGGAACCCAATCCGGAGTAGCCCGGCTGCAAATTATCAGGGCTGTCTGTTACCCCGGTGCGGCACGAGGCGCGTGACCCCCACCGCCGCGGCCCGCGCCAGCGTTTCTTCCAGCGACATCGGGATGTACTCGCCCCGCCGCCACAACTCGCCCAGATCGTCGTAATGCCGCGACAGCGGATGGCCCGACTGGCCGGTCGCGATGATGAAGACGCTGCTGTCGGGATCGGCCAGATCGTACACCCCGCGATACCCCGCGCCATGAACGTTCCGGAACGGCGCGTCGCCGGTGCCGGCGGTCAGCCCGCGCAACAGCGTGTTGTCCCCGCCCGAGGTCGACTGCCGGATGTTCACCACCCAGTCGAGCCCGGCGGTCGTCCCCAGAACCGGATGGGCATGAACCGCCTCGTGCGCATCCCCCCAGCGCAGCGAGGCAAGATCGTCGCCATACTGCTCCGCGATCCAGATCAGCGCATCGTCCAGCGCCTGCCGCGCGATCTCGACGCAGGTTTCGGTTTCGCTCGATCGCAGCACGTCGCACCAGACCGAGGCGCCCTCCACGTCGCGGAAGACGCGCTCGATGAACAAGGGCTCCACATGGGTGAACTCCGCCGCCAGCGTCCCGCCCAGCTCGTCGCGGATCAGCCGGTCCTGCAGCGCGCGCATCCAGGCGGCATAGATCAGGGGTTCCGGCAGATGCTCGTTCATCTCCCCGTTCCAGTTCGCCAGAAGCGTCAGCGCGTCCTGCCGCCGGCGTTCGGGCGTGCCCTCGGGCGCGGGATCGCCGGTAAAGAACAGGTCGCGCCCGACAAGCGGCAGAAGCGCGCGGGCCGAGAACGACACGGTATCAAGCTGCGCTTCCACGAAGCTGTCGCGCGTATGCACCTCGCGGCTCTGCATCAGGCCCCGCCAGCGCTCAACCCGCTGCGTGTCGCCCCAGTCATAGGTGACGTGGAAGGGGAAGGGCCGGTCGATGATCTTGTTGTTCGTGTTGCCAAGGATGCCGCCGTCGGGGTCGAGGAATTCAGGGTTCCCGCCATAGCTCATCACCCCTTGCCAGAGGTTCTGCTCCCGCCAGCCGGGCGTGGGCAGGCGCCCCCGGCTCTGATGCCGGACAGAACGGCGGGGCAGGGCGCCCACCACCTTCATCGCGATCCGGCTCCGGTCCGCCACCGTCAGATTCTGCGCGGGCGCCACATGGGCCTCGCCCGCGGCCAGCGCCTCTTCCACCGTCTCCGCCCGCATGATCCCCATGGCGGCGGTGACCGAACTGTTCCGCCCCGTAAGCGCGGTCCAGGCAAGCGCGGCCACATGGCCCTCGGGCGTGATCGTCGCGAGGTCATAGTGATGGCCGGGCAGGATCGGCCCGTTGGCCGACCAGCGCAGGGTCACCGTCTGCGGCTCGCCGTCCTTCACCTGGATGATCGAGGATCGCGTGCGCATCCGCTCCCAGCCCCCGGGCGCCATCACCTCTTCGGGGTTCTCGGGGTTCAGCCGCTCGATGACGATATCCTGATCGTCCACGTTCGTGGTGGTCAGCCCCCAGGCGATGTCGTCGTTCCGCCCCACCAGCACGGCGGGAATGCCGGGAATGGTGCCACCGATCACGCCGCCGCTCTGAAGTTCCAGCCGCGCCAGATACCAGATCCCCGGCGCATCGAAGCCAAGATGCGGGTCGTTAGCCAGAAGCGTGCCCCCGCTCGCCGATCGCGCGGGGCTTGCGGCCCAGGCATTCGATGCCCCCGCCATCCCCCGCGGACTGACGGGATCGAGCGGGTCGTATGCGGCGGGCGGGGCAAGGGCCGCGAACCGCGTGCCGGCGCCGGGCACAAGGGCGGCATAATCGGGCAGGGCGGCCACGCCCGTCCCCGGCGCGTCGGGCAGGATGTCCGACAGCCGCGCCTCGTCAAGCAGAAGCGACACCCGCGCCCGCAACACCTCGTCCTGAGCGGAATCGGTCAGGCGCAGCGCCATAAGCTGCGTCACCGCGATCGAATCCGCGGGCTGCCAGGGCGCGATCTGCGGCGGGAAAAGCCAGAATTCCGGCGCCCCGCGCCCGCGCGCGCCCTCGTTCACCGCGCCAAGCCAGGCATTCACCCCCGCCGCATAGGCCTCGAGTGCCGCGCGGGTATACTCGTCCTGCGCCGCCACCGACTGCACCGCCAGCGTGTAGAGATCGAGCCGCCGCATCAGATCGTCCACCCGGAACGTCCGCGCCCCGAAGATCTCGCTCAACCGCCCCTGCGCGGTGCGCCTGAGCGTCATCATCTGCCACAGCCTGTCCTGCGCATGGGCGAAGCCCAGGCCATAGTAGACGTCCGCGTCGCTTTCGGCGAAGACATGGGGCACGTTCGCATTGTCCCGCACGATCTCGATGGGGCCGCCCAGCCCCCAGACCTCGTGGGTCGCGGTGTAATCGGGGATCGAGCGCGAGGCGAACCAATACAGAAGCATCACCGTGCTGAGCGCCAGCACGATCACCGCGGTTACAAACCGCAGAAGCCATCGAAAGACACGTGCCACGTAGACCTGCTCGAGTTGACGGGGCGTTTGGGTCCGTTACTTAGGGGCCAGAATAGCGATTTCCGAAAAGGAGGAAAGCCATGGCGAAGGTTGCATTTCTCGGACTGGGCGTAATGGGCTACCCGATGGCCGGGCACCTCCAGAAGGCCGGCCACGATGTTACCGTCTACAACCGCACCGCGGCGAAGGCCGAAAAATGGGCCGGCGAATTCGGCGGCTCTCATGCGCCCACCCCGCGCGCGGCGGCAGAGGGGGCCGAATTCGTCATGGCCTGCGTCGGCAATGACGACGATCTGCGTTCGGTCGTCCTGGGCGATGACGGCGCCCTTGCCGGCATGGCCTCGGGCGCGATCTTCGTCGATCACACCACCGTCTCGGCGGCCGTGACCCGCGAACTCTACGCCGCGGCGAAAGACAAGGGCGTGGGTTTCGTCGACGCCCCCGTCTCGGGCGGCCAGGCGGGCGCGGAAAACGGCCAGCTCGGCATCATGTGCGGCGGCGACGAAGGCACCTATGCCGCCGCCGAACCGGTGATGGAAGTCTATGCCAAGGCCTGCAAGCGGCTGGGCGAAAGCGGCGCGGGCCAGCTGACCAAGATGGTCAACCAGATCTGCATCGCGGGGCTGCTTCAGGGCCTCTCCGAAGGGCTTCATTTTGGCGAAAAGGCCGGGCTCGACGTCAAGGCTGTGGTCGAGGTGATCAGCCAGGGTGCCGCCGGCTCGTGGCAGATGGCGAACCGCTATGAAACGATGGTGGACGATCACTTCAACCACGGTTTCGCCGTCGACTGGATGCGCAAGGATCTCGATATCTGCCTGCGGACGGCAGAGGAAAACGGGGCCAGCCTGCCGGTCACGGCGCTGGTCGATCAGTTCTACAAGGACGTGCAGAACATGGGCGGCGGGCGTTGGGATACCTCGAGCCTTTTCAAGCGGCTCAGGAACATCCCCTGACGGGGCCGGGCCGGGGGGCCAGCCCCCCGGACCCCCCGGGACTTCCCGGAGTATTTCCGCCAAAATGAAGGGGCGGGGGCCTAGAGCAGCCCCGGCAGCCAGAGCACGATCCCCGGGAACAGGATCAGCACGAAGACCGTCGCCACGTCGGCCCCGAAGAAGGGCGTTGCGCCCCGGAACACATCCTGCACCGAAATCGGCATCTTCGAATCCTGCGCCACGCCCGCCACCACGAAGCAGTTCAGCCCGATGGGCGGCGTGATCAGGCAAAGCTCCGCCATCTTCACCACGATGATCCCGAACCAGATCGCGCATTCCTCGCTCGTCATCCCGAAGGCGCTGTCGGCCCGGCTTACTCCCTCGCCGCCATTCAGCGCGATGATCGCCGGGAAGGTCACCGGGAGGGTCAGGATCAGCATCCCGATCGCGTCCATGAACATCCCCAGGACGACATAGACCAGCAGGATGCAGAGGAGGATCGTGTAGGGCGAATAATGCAGCGTCCCGATCCAGTCCGCGAAGACATCCGGCAGCCGCGCGAAGCCCAGGAAGCGCACATAGATCAGCACCCCCCAGATCATGGTGAAGATCATCACCGTCAGCTTCGCCGCCTCCATCAGCGCGCCCTTGAGCTGGCCCCATTTCATCCCCTGCCAAAGCGCCATCAGAAGCACCACGAAGGCCCCGAGGGCGCCGGCCTCGGTGGGCGTCGCCCAGCCGAAATAGATCGAATAGACGATGATGAAGACCACCACGAGGATCGGCAGCGCGCCGGGCAGCGAGGCAAAGCGCTGCCCCCAGGTGAAGCCGGTGATCCGGGGGCCGAGACTGGGCCGCACCTTCGCCAGCCCGATCACCAGCCCGCCATAGATCAGCGCCGAGACGAGGCCGGGCAGGAAGCCCGCCAGCAGAAGCTTGCCCACCGACTGCTCCACGATGATCGCGTAGATCACGAGGATCGCCGAAGGCGGGATCAGCGAGGCGAGCGTGCCGCCGGCCGCCACGACCCCCGCCGCGAAGCGCTTGTCATAGCCTTCGCGCAGCATCTCGGGGATCGCGATCCGCGCAAAGACCGCCGATGTCGCGACCGAGGCGCCGGAGACTGCCGCAAACCCCGCCGTCGCAAAGACCGTCGCCACCCCAAGCCCGCCCGGAAGCCAGCCCACCCAGCGTTTCGCCGCCTCGAACAGATAGCGCGTCAGCCCCGCGTAATAGGCAAGATATCCGATCAGGATGAAGGTCGGGATCAGCGACAGCGCATAGGTCGTCGATTTCGAATGCGGCACCTGGCCGGCCAGCTTCATCGCCGTCACCAGCCCCCGGTCGAACCCCTGCTTCTGCATGAAGAACAGGCACAGCCCCAGGAACCCGATGAAGGCCGTGGCGAAAGCGACCCTGACCCCGATCACCACCAGAATGATCAGAAGCCCCGACAGCCAGAGCGAGAGGTTGAAGATATCGACGCCCTCGAGCAGCGCCTTCATGTCGATGAGATTATCCATCGGCGCCCTCGACCGTCTTCGCTTCCTTGTTGGCCAGCGTCGCCGCATCCTCGATCAGCGGCACCGCCACGGGGCGCTCCTCGCCGGTCCGAAGCGCCCGGGTATAGCCCCAGAGCTGCAGCGCGAGCCTGATCCAGAGAACGCCCAGCGCAAACGGCACCAACAGCTTCGCGGGCCAGAGCGGCAGCGCGATATCGATCGAGGAATCCCGCGACCAGAGCGGGGCCGACCAGTCGAACGACCGCGCGAAGTGAAACCAGGTGCCATAGATCAGCGCCGTTGTCAGGATCAGCATGAACAGGATGCCCAGCCATTCCGCCAGCCACAGGGTGCGCCCCCGAAGCTGGCCCATCAGGATATCCATGCGGATATGCCCGCCCTCGCGCTGGCAATAGGCGAGACCGAGGAAGGCGAAGACGGCCATGAACTGCTGCGTCCAGTCGACATAGCCCGGCACCGGCAGGCCCGCGAACTTCCGCCCCAGCACGTTGGCGACCGCAAGCACCACGAGGGCGAAGATCACGATTCCGCCCAGAAGGTTCAGGAAGGCCTCGAGCTTCAGCCAGGTCCGGTCTGCCCGCGACAGGGCGCTCTCGTCGGTCAGAACCGAAGATGAGGACATGCCCAGACCCCCGTTCGTGTTAGTCTTCTTGTCCGATGATCCCGGGCCGGGGGCACGCCGCCCGGCCCGGGGAATGGTTCGACCCGCTTACATCCGCTCTTTGTCGAGCGTGCTTTGCACCAGGTCGTAAAGCTCCTGGGCCGGGAAGCCCTGCGATGCCATGTCCGAAATCCACGCGTCGTGGATCGGCTTCGCCACCTCGCGGAAGCGGGCGATCTCTTCCTCGGGCACCGTCACCCGGGTCACGTTCTTCTCCGCCAGGATCGAATCCCACTGTTTCAGAAGCTCGCCGTAATTCGCCAGGTAATGCGCGATCGCCTCGTCCACGCTCGAATCCAGCGCCGCGCGCTCGTCGTCCGAAAGGGCCTCGTAGGCATCGATGTTCACCACCACGGGGCAGTTCACCGTGCCTGGGTTCAGGTTCTCGGTCCACCAGGACGCGATGTCGATGGTGCGGAACGACAGGTGCGCGTGCTGCGCGAAGGCGACCGTATCGACGACGCCCGATTCCATCGCGTTATAGGCTTCCGACGAGGTTACCGAGGTCGGCACCCCGCCCACCGCCGAAAACGCCTCGCCAAGCCCGCCGGTGGCGCGCACCCGCATGCCGTCGAATTCTTCCAGGCTGTCGCGCGGCTCGCCGGTGCCGACGAGGTTGTACTGCGGCATGGGCGAGGTCATCAGCATCTTCGCGTTCCACTGCGCCATTTCCTCGGTCACTGCCGGATGGGCATAGATCGCGTGGCTCACCGCCACCTCTTCCTCGAGGTTTCCGACGCCCAGGAACGGCAGTTCCAGGACGGTGATCGCCCGGTTCTTGTCGCGGTGATAGCCGGCACAGAACTGCGCCATCTCGAAGGCGCCGATCGAGATCCCGTCAAGGTTCTCGGTGTTTTTCGACAGGCCGCCATAGCTGATGTTCATGGTGAAGGCGCCGCCGGTCTTCTCCTCCACAAGCTCGGCCAGCTTGTGCACGTGCTCGGTGAACGCACGCCGCTGTCCCCAGAGCGAGACGTTCCATTCCGTCGCCAGGGCTTCCGAGGCGAATGCGGTGATCAGCGCGGCAACGGCCGCGCGGCCAAGAAGGTTGTTCATCGTATTTCTCCCTAGGTGCAAATTCTTCTGGATTTGCTGTGGTCGGTAAACTAGCGGCTCCGGCCCGGGATGCCAGCAAAAACCTTACACCCCGCCCGCGGCGCGCGCGTCGAAGATGAAGCCCAGGAAATTCAACAGGATCTGCGCGGCCAGGATCGCGGTCGATCCCGTGGGGTCGTAATCGGGCGCCACCTCCACCAGATCGACGCCCACCACGTCATGCGCCCGCGCCACCGCCTGCAGAAGCTCGAGCACCTCGTAATAAAGGAACCCGCCATGGGACGGCGTGCCGGTCCCCGGCGCGATCGAGGGGCAGAAGGCGTCGATATCGATCGTCACATAGACGGCCGCGCCCTTCGGGATCCGCCCGGCCACGCCCCCGGGGCCCAGGCTGCGCGCCTGCCGGACCGACAGGATATCCGATCCCATCGCCCGCGCATCCTCATAGCCCTCCCGCGCGGTCGACGAAACGTTGCGGATCCCCACCTGCGTCAGCCCGCTCACATAGTCCCGCTCGGCCGCCCGGCGCATCGGGTTGCCGTGCCCGTGCCGCACCCCGTGGCGCTCGTCGACGAAATCGAGATGCGCGTCGATCTGCAGGATATGGAACGCGCCCGCCCCCTCCATCGCCCGGATCGCGGGGATGTTCACCGAATGATCGCCCCCGATCAGAACGGGCAGGGCGCCCGCGGCCCGCGCGGCCCTGACACCGGCCTCGATATTGGCATGGCTCGCCTCGGTGTCGGTATGGACGATATCTGCATCCCCCATATCGACGATCCGCACATCGGCGCCGAGGTAGACCCGGTCATCCTCGTGGTCATAGGCGCCCGCATGGCCGAAGCTGAACAGCGTCGAGGCCTCGCGCACCGCCCTCGGCCCGAACCGCGCCCCGGCCCGCCACTGGGTGCCCGCATCGAAAGGCGCGCCCAGGATGGCGGCATCCGCCTCGAAATCCGACCAGTCGCTCACCACCGGGCGTTTCCCGAACGTCGCGATCCCGACGAACGGCAGGTCGAGCCGCCCGCCCTCATAGCCATGTCCCGCCATGCCACCCCTCTTCATTTTGGCAAAAATACTCCGGGGTCGCCTTTGGAGCGCCATTGGTCCGAGCGACAATGGCGACGGGCAGAGCCCCGGCAGCTCGGCGCCGTCAGGCGCCGAGCCCTCTCAGACCGACAGCCGCGCCGCCTGCGCGCCCCGCTCCCGGTAGGGCGTCGTCGAATACTGCGCCCGGTAGCATTTCGAGAAATGCGATGGCGAGGCGAAGCCGCAGGCCAGCGCCACGTTGATCACGCTCATATCGGTCTGCATCAGAAGGTTCCGCGCCTTCTGAAGCCTCAGCTCCATGTAATAGCGCTTCGGGCTCCGGTTCAGATAGCGCCGGAACAGCCGCTCGAGCTGCCGGGTCGACATGCCGACCTCGCGCGCGAGGTTCGAGGGCGAAATCGGGTCCTCGATATTGGCTTCCATCATCTGGATCACCCGGCTCAGCTTCGGGTGGCGCACGCCGATCCGCGTCGGCACCGACAGGCGCTGCGTGTCCTGGTCGGTCCGGATCGAGGTGTAGATCAGCTGATCGGCCACCGTGCCCGCCAGCGCCTCGCCATGGTCGTCGGCGATGATCTTCAGCATCAGGTCGATCGACGAGGTGCCGCCCGCCGTGGTCATCCGGTTCCCGTCCACCACGAAGACCGATTTCGTCAGCGTCACCTCTTCGAATTCCTCGGCGAAACTGTCCTGGTTCTCCCAGTGGATCGTCGCCTTCTTCCCGTCGAGAAGCCCCGCCTTCGCGAGCGTGTAGCCCGCGGTGCAAAGGCCCCCCATGGTCACCCCCCGCCGCGCCTCGCGCCTCAGCCAGTTCAGGATCTTCTTCGTCGTGGCCTTGCCGACGTCGATCCCGCCGCAGACCAGCACCGTGTCGTCGCGCGACAGTTCGCACAGGTCGTCGTCCAGTTTGAAGGAGGTGCCGGCGGAACAGGTGATGAAATCCCCGCCTTCGCCCACGAGCCGCCATTCATAAAGCGTCTCGCCGGCCATCCGGTTCGCGATCCGCAGGGATTCGACGGCGCTCGAAAAGCACAGCATGGTGAAATTATCGAGAAGGACGAAGACAAAGCGGCGCGGACGCAGGCCTCCCGCGTCCCGTTCCTTGCCATGTCCCGTCTCAGCCAACCGTCACCCCGTGCGTCGCCACCTTCGGGACCGAAACAGGATTTTAAGGGGCGTTCAACCCGTCACGTGGACAAACTTGTGCGACCAAAGGGGCCGAATGGGGCGGAATTGGCGGTTTCCAACGGGTCGGGCCCGGTCTATAAGGCCCGTCGCTTCAAAGCCGAAACGACAGGACCGAGATCATGGGCAACTGGCAGAAGAACGGATGGCGCACCAAACCGCGGGTGCAGATGCCGGACTATCAGGACGCAGACGCGCTTCAGGCCGTGGAGGCCGAACTGTCCAGCTATCCTCCGCTCGTGTTCGCAGGCGAGGCGCGCCGGCTGAAGGCCGAACTCGGCGCCGCGTCCCGCGGGGAGGCTTTCCTCCTCCAGGGGGGCGATTGCGCCGAAAGCTTCGCCGAATTCCGGGCCGATCCGATCCGCGACACCTTCAAGGTCATGCTGCAGATGGCCATGGTGCTCACCTATGGCGCCAAGGTGCCGGTGGTGAAGGTGGGCCGGATGGCCGGCCAGTTCGCCAAGCCCCGCTCGGCCCCGACCGAGGTGAAGGACGGCGTGGAACTGCCGTCCTACCGCGGCGACATCATCAACGAGCTCGATTTCACCTCCGCGGCGCGGATCCCCGATCCCGCCAAGATGCTGCGCGCCTACACCCAGGCGGCGGGCACGCTGAACCTCTTGCGCGCCTTCTCGACAGGTGGCTTCGCCGATGTGCACCACGTGCATTCCTGGACGCTCGGGTTCACCGATCGCGACGAGGCCGAGAAATATCGCGACATGGCGAACCGGATCCAGGATTCGATCGATTTCATGTCGGCCGCCGGCCTCACGGGCGAGACGAACCACGAATTGTCGACGGTCGATTTCTACACCAGCCACGAGGCGCTTCTGCTTGAATACGAAGAGGCGCTGACACGGATCGATTCCACCTCGGGCAAGTGGCTCGCAGGCTCGGGCCACATGATCTGGATCGGCGACCGCACGCGCCAGCCTGACGGGGCGCATGTGGAATTCGCCCGCGGGGTGTTGAACCCGATCGGGCTGAAATGCGGGCCGACGACGACTGCCGAGGACCTTAAGGTGCTGATGGCCAAGCTCAATCCCGAGAACGAGGCGGGCCGGCTGACGCTGATCGCGCGTTTCGGTGCGGGCACGGTGGCCGAGCACCTGCCGCGCCTCATTCGCACGGTTCAGGAAGAGGGCGCCAACGTGGTCTGGTCCTGCGATCCGATGCACGGCAACACGATCAAGTCGTCCTCGGGCTACAAGACCCGGCCGTTCGACAGCGTGCTGCGCGAGGTGCAGGAATTCTTCCAGGTCCACAATGCCGAAGGCACGATCCCGGGCGGGGTGCATTTCGAGATGACGGGACAGGACGTGACGGAGTGTACGGGTGGTGTACGCGCGGTGACGGACGAGGATCTGTCGGATCGCTACCACACCGCCTGCGACCCGCGGCTCAATGCCAGCCAGTCGCTGGAACTGGCGTTCCTCGTCGCCGAGGAACTGTCGGCGCGCCGCACCAACGGATCGGCGGCTGCCGCCGTTTGATGCGTGAAAACAAGGGCTTGCGCCCGGCGCTTCGCCGGGCTCAGGCCTCTGCGAACTGAAGGGTCGTTTCGCCGATCCGGATCAGGTCGCCGTCGATCAGGCTGTCTTCGCCCCTGAGCATCTTGCCGTTCACGTGGATCGGGTTCGGCTTCAGCCCGTCGCGGATCAGAAAGCCCACCTGCCTGCCGTAATAGGTGATCGAGGCATGGCCTTCGCGGGAGATCGAGTTGTCTCCGAAGGCAAGCTGCACGTCCTGATCGTCGTCGCGACCGATCTGCACCATGGGTCTGGTGAGCGGGATCTGCGTTCCGTTGCCGGGGCCATCCACGACGTTCAGCCAGCCCAGCGTTTCGGCGTTGCGCGCGGGCCGACTAGCCGGGCGGGCAAGGGCTTTGGTGATCGGATTTGAAGGCGCCTTGAAGTTCAGGAACCGCGTCTTCACGCGTCCCGTTTCCGGCTTCTCTTCTTCCTCGGGTTCCTTGAACTCTACGATATTTCCGCTCAGCCGGGACGAGATTTCGTCCACCGGCGGAAAGCGGTGAGAGGGGTAACTGGCACTGGTCATTTTGACACTCGTTGAGTTTGCTACGCCCTTACTATGACAGGTCGCGCCGGGGGCTTCTGTGATCTGCCACACAAAAGGTTAAAATTTCAGTATGTTAAATACAATTCTTCACAAATTGGCGGATTGTCTTCGCCCTGGAAACAGCGCCCCCGAACGCCTCAGTCCGCCGGGCCCGGGAAGCGCAGAATTTCGGCTGAGGGCGCGGCCTCCTGTTCAAGCCGGGGCGCCTCGCGCAGGGCGCGGCCTTTCGGCACCGGGCGCTCGCGCGTTCCGGTGATGGTCAGCGCGGCGCCCGCGCGCCCGATCGTTCCGGCCATCTTCAGGCAACCGAGAACCCGCGTGATCCCGCCCAGATCGTCCCTGAGCGGCAAAAGCAGCATTTCGCCCGGCACCGACGATCCGCGCCCCGCGCCCCGCGCGGTAACTGAAAGATCGGCCACCGTCGGCCCGGTGAAGAGGCGTTCGAGCACCGGCTCGATCTCTTCCCGCGTAGTCCGGTCGAACAGCAGACCGAAGGGCAGCCCCCGCGGTTCCTGCCCCAGAACCCCCGCCACGCCGCGCCCGGCGACGCGGACCCGGGCGAGACCGGGCGCGATCCGTTCGAGGATGAAACAATCGGCCAGCGCCCCGCTCAGGCCCTTGGGGTGCACCTCGGCCCGCGCGGGCGCCTGACGGCCGTTCCGAAGCTCGTCCCAGTAGCGTTCCACCTGGCCCAGAACCGGGTGCGACCGGCTTGGTCCGGGTTGGGGAAGAACGACGATATCGGCACTCATCGATACACCTCTGGCCTTGCTGCGGGGCTGACGCTTGGCGTCATGGTTTCTAGACTGTTAATCTGCCACAATTGCGCCATGCAGTGTAAGAAAACCTTATCAAATGGTTAACGCGCGCGCGGAAACCGCGCGGCATTGGGGGGAGAGCATTCAGGTGACCCATTCGATGACGGGATACGCCACGCGCGACGGCGCGGGCGAAGGCTGGCGCTGGACGTGGGAGCTTCGATCGGTCAACGGCCGCGGGCTCGATCTGCGCCTCAGGCTGCCGGACTGGCCGGGAGAGATCGAGCCCCAGGTGCGCGCGGCCCTCTCCAAGGCCGCCCAGCGCGGCAACGTCACCTGTGCCCTGCGGCTCACCCGCGCCGATGCCGAAGGCGTGGCGACGCTGAACGCCGCCGCGCTGACCACCGTGCTTTCGACCTTGCGCGAGATCGAGGTCAGGGCGGAAGAGGCGGGGCTGACGCTTGTCCACCCCACCGCCGCCGATATCGCGACGATGCGCGGTGTTCTGACGGCCGATGCCGGCGAGGAGGCCGATCCCGCGCCGCTCAGGGCCGCGATCCTGGCCGACCTGCCGCCGCTGATCGAGGCGTTCACGGAGATGCGCGCCAGCGAGGGTGCGGCGCTCGAATCCGTGCTCCGGGGCCAGATCGACGCGGTTGAGAAGACGACGCACGCCGCCCGCGCGCTTCTGAAGACCCGGGGCGAGGCGATGGAGCAAAGCTTCCGCGACGCGCTGGCCAAGATCCTGTCGCGCACCGAGGGCATGGACGAGGCGCGCATCGCGCAGGAACTGGCCGTTCTCGCCGTGAAGGCGGATGTCACCGAGGAACTCGATAGGCTGGATGCCCATGTCGCGGCGGCGCGCGAGTTGCTTGACCTCAAGGGCGCGAAGGGCCGGAAGCTCGATTTCCTCTGCCAGGAATTCAACCGCGAGGCCAACACGCTGTGTTCGAAGGCGGGCTTCCCCGATCTCACCCGCCTTGGCCTTGACCTCAAGCACACCATCGATCAGATGCGCGAGCAGATCCAGAACTTGGAGTGACGATGGGACAGCGCCGGGGCCTTCTGATCATCCTGTCCTCGCCTTCGGGCGCCGGGAAATCGACGCTGGCGCGCCGCCTTCGCGACTGGGATCCGTCGATCCGCTTTTCGGTCTCCGCCACCACGCGCGCCCCGCGCCCGGGCGAAGAGGACGGAAAGGATTATCACTTCGTCGACGAAGAGGCCTTCCGCCGCATGGTGACAGACCGGCGCATGCTGGAACACGCCCATGTGTTCGGCCATTTCTACGGCTCGCCCGCGGGCCCGGTGGAAGAGGCGATCGCGGATGGCTGCGACGTCTTGTTCGACATCGACTGGCAGGGGGCGCAGCAGATCCAGAAAAGCGATCTTGCCAGCCACGTTCTGTCGATCTTCCTTCTGCCGCCCTCGATCGGCGAATTGCGCCGCCGCCTGATCAGCCGCGGCCAGGACACCGACGAGACGATCGGCAAGCGGATGCAGAAAAGCTGGGACGAGATCAGTCATTGGGACAGCTACAGCTATGTGCTGGTGAACGATGATCTCGACGCTACGGAAGAGAAGTTAAAGACCATCGTGACCGCCGAACGCCTGCGCGCCAGCCAGCAGCCAGGGCTGCTGGAGCATGTGCGCGCATTGCAGGCCGAATTCGAGGAACGCCCATGACGACCTATGCCCTCGGGGGGCTGACCCCTGCAATCGACGAAGACAGCTGGATCGCGCCCGGCGCGCATGTGATCGGCAACGTGACGCTGGCCGGGGGCGTGGGAATCTGGTTCTCGGCCACGCTGCGCGGCGATATCGAGCCGATCGTCATCGGCGAGAACACGAATATCCAGGAAAACACCGTCTGCCACACCGATGCGGGCTTTCCCCTGACCGTGGGCCGGGGTTGCACCATCGGGCACAAGGCGATGCTGCACGGCTGCACCATCGGGAACAATACGCTGATCGGCATGGGGGCCACGGTGCTCAATGGCGCGAAGATCGGCAACAACTGCCTGATCGGGGCCGGGGCGCTGGTGACGGAAGGCAAGGAAATCCCCGATGGCAGCCTTGTCGTCGGCGCGCCGGGCGCGGTGCGGCGCGGGCTGTCGGAGGAGGAGATCGCGGGGCTCACGGCCTCTGCCGAACGCTACCTTGCCAATATGCGCCGGTTCCGGGCCGATCTGACGGCCCTATGAGCGGGCCGAAGACGGGGCGCCCGCCCTGGCCGCGCTCGGCCTCTGCGCCGCTTGTGTCGCCGCTTCAGCCCTCGGTCGTCTATACGAGCGAGGGGCCCGACGCGCTGGACGCGATCTACGGGCAGGGCTCGGGCTACACCTATGCGCGCGAGGGCCATCCCAATGCCGATGTGACGGCGGGGATGATCGACCGGCTGGAAGGGGCAGAGGGCGGGATCCTGACGGGCTCCGGCATGGCGGCGGTGACGGCCGCGCTTCTGGCCGTGGCGCGGGCCGGGGATCACGTGGTGGGAAGCGATCAGCTTTATGGCCGGTCGCTCAGGCTTCTGAACGAGACGCTGCCCGGCCTCGGGATCGAAACGAGCCTTTTGGAGACGGGCGACGCGGCCCGGGTGGCGGCGGCGCTGCGGGAGAACACCTGCGCGGTGCTGATCGAAACGGTATCGAACCCGACGATCCGGATCCCCGATATAGCAGGCATCGCGGCGCTCTGCCGGGCGCGGGGCCTGCGGCTTCTGGTCGACAACACCTTTGCCACGCCGCGGGCCTTCCGGCCCTTCGAACATGGGGCGGATCTGGTCATCCATTCGGTGACGAAGCTTCTGTCGGGCCATTCCGACACGACGCTGGGCTATGTCGCGGCGCGGGAGGCGGAGGTGCGGGAGCGGATCGTGACCCTTGCGGTGACGATGGGGCTGACGCCAAGCCCGTTCGACGCCTGGCTGGCGGAACGGGGGCTTCTGACCTTCGCGCTGCGCTATGACCGGGCGGAGGCGAATGCCGCCGAGCTTGCGGGCGCGCTGGCGGGCCACGGCGGGGTGGAGCGGGTCTTGTACCCCCAAAGCCCCGATCACCCCGACCGGGCGCGGGCGGTGGCGCTTCTGGGCAACCGCGGCTCACACATGGTGTCGTTCGATATCGGCGGGGGCCGGGCGCGGGCGGAGCGGTTTATCCGGGAATTGTCGGCGATCCCCTTCGCGCCGACGCTGGGGGATGTGACGACGACGATCAGCCATCCCGCCACCTCGTCGCATCGCGGGCTGACGGCCGAGGCGCGCGAGGCGCATGGCATGGGAGAGGGGTTCTTCCGGGTGTCGGTTGGATGCGAGGAGGCGGGCGCGGTTGCGCCTGTGTTCCTCGCCGCACTCAACCGGCTCAGAAGCGGATGACGCCGTCGTCGAGCACGTGGACGATATCGAAATCAAGGTCAGGATAGAGCGCGCGCACTTCGCGCCGGACCATGGCGGGGTTCGGCAGGTCGCGCGTGAGGGCACGGTAGGCCCCGGAATAGTGAAGCGCCGAAAGCCGGAACGCCACGTCGATGCAATCGAACAGCGGCGTGACGATGGGCGAGACGATGAGATCGGGGCAGGCAAGCGACAGGGCGGGGCCGTTCAGATCGTCGAGCCCGGCAAACTGGATGCCCTGATGCACCGGCAACACACCGAAGCTTCTGCGCCAGAGGTTCACATCGCCGATTGCGAGGATCTTCGGCGTACGCTTGGAGGTGGCGGACGCACCGAGCGCAGCCACGATTCGTTCACTTGAAGTCATATTGTCCCGTTCCCCTTTGCCCGCCAAGGCTGGGTCCCCTTAGAGCTGCAATCGTCTACGGGTCACAAACTTAAACCCTCTGTTCTACGTCTTCCAAGTGTTGCAGACGAATGCGGCACAAGTCTAGAGTGTTATTTTCAAAATTTACTCGCCTTAAAGTAAGTGCGTTGCCAAGCCCGGCCCCGTATCCTAGCAGAGAGGCCGGGCTTATGAGGGCGCGCGCGTGCCGACGACATACGTAGAATCACTGATCGATGCCGCGCCTTTGCCGCAGATCGTGATATCGGGGTCGGAGCGGATTCTGGCGGCCAATGCCGGGGCGCTCGAGCTTCTGGGGCCCGGGATCGTCGGGCGTCATTACATCGCGGCGCTGCGCCAGCCCACGCTTCTGGACGGGATCGAAGCGATTCTGGGCGGCACGGCCGAGCGGGCGGAGGCGGCGTTTCTGTCGGCGCGGGCCTCGCGGGATACCAGCTACCGGACGATCGCGGCGCGGGTTGAGCTGGAGGAGGGCCCGGGCATCCTTGTCAGCTTCGTCGACACCACCGAATTGCAGGAGGCCGGGCAGATGCGGCGGGATTTCGTGGCGAATGTCAGCCACGAGCTGAAGACGCCGCTGACCGCGCTGATGGGCTTCATCGAAACGCTACGTGGCGCGGCGCGGGACGATCCGGCGGCGCGGGCCCGGTTCCTTGAGATCATGGAGCGCGAGGCGGGGCGGATGAACCGGCTGGTGAAGGATCTTCTGTCGCTCAGCCGGGTGGAGGCGGAGGAACGCGTTCGCCCTACGGAACGCGTTGATATCGCAGGGCTTTTGCGCTCATCCGTGGCCTCGCTTCGGCAGATGGCCGAGGAGGCGGGGGTGGCGATCGCGCTGGCGGGCGCGGAGGTGCCGGTGGAGATCAGGGGTGATGCCGATCAGCTTCTGCAGGTGGCCTCGAACCTGATCGAGAACGCGCTCAAATACGGCGCCGCGGGCGGGCGGATCGAGGTGACGCTGACGCCGCCCGCCCATGCGGCGGCGGTGCAGGGGCCGGCGGTGTCGGTGGTGGTGCGTGATTTCGGCGAAGGGATGGACCCGCACGATATTCCGCGGCTGACGGAGCGGTTTTACCGCGTCGACAGCCACCGCTCGCGGGAAAAGGGCGGCACGGGGCTGGGGCTGGCGATCGTGAAGCATATCGTGAACCGGCATCGCGGGCGGCTTCGCATCGAAAGCGTGCCGGGCGAAGGCAGCACCTTCACCGTTATCCTGCCGGCTTCCTGAAAATCATTTTAAAACAGAATGTTGTGCGATCAAGTGCATGTGGTCTATCCCTTTGCGCCGGGGGCATAGCCGCTATGTGCGGCACCGCGCCCGTTGGACATGGGGTGGCCCGCGCGATAGATGTCTGCGCAATACCGATTGCGAGGACCGCGCATGGCCCCGAGAGACCTGAAGATCCCCGGCGAACGCCACCCCGAGAAGGCGCACCGGGCGGACAACCCCCAGCCGAAGAAGCCCGACTGGATCCGGGTGAAGGCGCCGGTGTCCGAAGGCTACAAGAAGACCCGTGACATCATGCGGGAAAACAAGCTGGTGACGGTGTGCGAAGAGGCCGGCTGCCCCAACGTGGGCGAATGCTGGAGCCAGGGGCACGCGACCATGATGATCATGGGCGAGATCTGCACCCGGGGCTGCACCTTCTGCAACATCGCGACGGGGCGGCCCGATGCGCTTGACGTGTTCGAGCCGGGACGCGTGGCGCACGCGGTGGAGACGCTGGGGCTCAATCACGTTGTCATCACCTCGGTCGACCGCGACGACCTGGACGATGGCGGCGCGGAGCATTTCGCCCTGACGATCCGGGCCGTCCGGCACCGGAGCCCGGGGACGACGATCGAGATCCTGACGCCGGATTTCCTCAAATGTGCACCGTCTGCGGTTGAAAAGGTGGTCGAGGCGAAGCCCGACGTGTTCAACCATAACCTCGAGACGGTACCGGGGCTTTACCCCGAAGTGCGGCCCGGGGCGCGGTATTTCCATTCGCTCAGGCTGCTGCAGCGGGTGAAGGAGCTGGACCCGGCGATGTTCACCAAGTCGGGGATCATGGTGGGGCTTGGGGAAGACCGGCAGGCCGTCTTGCAGGTGATGGATGACATGCGGGCGGCGGATGTCGATTTTCTGACCATTGGCCAGTACTTACAGCCCACTCCTAAACATCACGCGGTGGATCGTTTCGTGACGCCCGAGGAGTTCGCCTCTTATGAAAAAGCGGCCTGGGGCAAGGGGTTTCTGATGGTCTCCGCCACGCCGCTGACGCGGTCGTCCTACCATGCGGGCGACGATTTCGCGCGGCTTCGCGAGGCGCGGCTGAAGCGGCTTGGCGAAGGCTGAGCCGGGGGGCCTGCGCACGGTGGGTTAACCGGGTTTGCGGCCGGAAACGGCCGTGTGCACCCGGCGTACACAGGGCGTACACCGGGCGTACACAGAAAATGCACGACATCGGGATCGGGCGGTTTCTGAACCGGGCGTACGGTTCGGAACTGATAGCGAGTCGCTACTACCGGGTGAGATGATAGCGAGTCGCTATTACTTTCGCTGGCCCGGGACAAGGGGCGCAGCCCCGCCGGGCCAGCGCATGCCCGTTCCGGCGGGCAGGCGCTGTTGCGCGGTGGTTTTGCCGCTCTGGGTGGCGCGGGGTTGCGGGATAAAGCGCGCCGCTCGGAGGGTGGGCGCGCCTGCCCACGGGCCTGCGCCGGCCAGGCTCAGCACGAGGGGGCGGTGATCGGCCCGCGTTCCGTGCCCCGTCACTCCGCCGGGGGCACGGCCTTGAGATAGGCGGCGATGGCCGCGAGATCCTCGTCAGGGAGGTTCGCGAGGCTCGTGATCACGTCGCGCATGGAGCCGCCCGCGGCGTCGAATTCCGGGGTGAAGCCGCTTTTGAGATAGGCGGCGATATCCGCAGCACTCCAGCTGAGTTTCGCGGGCGAGATGTTCGGGATCGAGCCCTTGCCCGAGGGGTTCGGCGCGCCCGCGAACCAGCGGGCGGTGTCGAGCGCCTGGGTGGCCGTGCGGGGCGTGTGGCATTCGCCGCAATGGGCGAGCGCCTCGGCGAGGTACTGGCCGCGCCGGATCTGCGGGTCGTCGGGGAGATCGACCGCGAAACCTTCGCTCACCCCCAGAAGCTTCCACGCCCCCACGCCCATGCGGATCGAGTAGGGGAAGGCGAGGTCGTGCGGCTGGCTGGGCGTCGGATCGGCGGGCAGCGTCTTCAGATAGGCCGCGAGCGAGACGATATCGGAAAGCTCGGCCTTGGCGTAGGCGGCATAGGGGAAGGCGGGGAAGTAGTGGCGCCCGTCGGGCGAGGTGCCTTTCATCACCGCCGTCACGATATCCGCCTTCGACCAGGCGCCGATCCCGTGTTCGGGATCCTGGCTGATGTTCGGGGCGACGAAGGTGCCCGCCGGGGTGGCGAAGCTGTGGCCGCCCGAGAGGATCAGGCGCGCCTCGCCCTCGGCCCCGTCGGCGGCGTGGCAGGAGGCGCAGCCTGCGGCGTGAAACACCGCTTCGCCGCGCGCGAGATCGGGGGTGATGGCGGCAATCGCTGCCTCCGGCACCGTGGCGGGCCGGGTCAGGGCGAACAGGCCTGCGGCCCCGATCAGGATCAGGGCCGCGAGAACCGCGAGGATGCGGCGCATTTAGTTGTTGGGCACGCGGTAGGCGTCGTGGCAGGCGCCACAGACCTGGCCGATGGGCCCGAGCCCGGCCTGCACCGCTTCAAGCCCGTTGCCGGCGGTTTCCGACAGCGCGACGGAGGCGGCGTTCAGCTGATCGATCTTGGCCTGCACGTCGCCCATGTTCGCGAAGAGGGCGGGCAGGGCGCGGGTGCCCTCGATGCTTTCGCTGTCGGTGCCTTCGACCCAGTAGGACGCCTCGTTGATATGCGAGAGGTCGGCGAGGTTCGACGCGGCTGCCACGGCGGCGTCGGCGTTGTATTCGGTGTTGCCGCGGGCCATGCCGGCGAGGATGCCGATGTTGTGGGAATAAAGCTGCATATGGGCCTTGCGGGCCTTCACGGCGGGGTTTTCGGCAGAATGGCTTCCGGCGAGGGCGGCGCCGGCGGCGAGGGTGGCCGCGGTGGCGAGGAGGGCGGTCTTGGACAGTAGCGACATGAAAACACGGACCTTTCCTGTTGGTAATACCGCTTAAGGTAGCGGCTTCGTACGGTCTGGGAAGTAAAACCTGCGGCATCTTGTCAAAAGCGCTGCACAGTGTCTGCGCGCGGCGGCGCGGAAACCTGGGGGATATCCCCCAAATCTCCTATCTACCGGGGATTGCGGGCGGGTCAGGCGGTGCGGAGCTTCTGTTTCAGCGAGGTGACGCCGACATCCCCGGCGGTCGCGCGGGGCACGATTCGGTAGCGCGCGTTCATGAAGCAGAAGACGGCGAAGGCGATGAGCCCGAGGCAGACCAGGACAACGAGGATCTGGCCATAGGCCTTGTCGCGAAGCCAGCCGAAGGCCTGGCCAAGCCCGCCGGCCTGGTTCGGATCGGCCGTCATCGCGGCGTAGAACAGGAAGCCGCCGATGATCGTGACGATCACCGCCTGCGACAGGACGCCGGCCTTCAGCACCCAGTTCCAGCGGGCGGTGACCTCGTTGCCGATCACGTGGTCGCGGTAGCTTTCGTTCCAGGCCTTCGCGGCATAGTAGAGGCCCGCCGAGATCGTGAGCGCGCCGGCGATGCCGACGAGCCAGATGCCCGCGGGCAGCGACTTGACCCAGCGGGTCGCGGTGGCGATGGCGCTTTCGCCGTCGCCCGTGACGGAGCCGGCGAGCACGGTGGCGAGCGCGGCCAGGCCGATGGCGCCGTGGATGAGGCCGGTGGTGATCTGGCCGCCGCGGGCGACGAAGCCCTTGGCGTCATTGCCGTAATCTTCGAGATCGTAGGTGGCGTCGAGCATGCGCCAGGCGGCGTAACAGACCATGCCGAGCGCGATCAGAAGGAGGACGGCGATTCCCCAGCCCGAATGTTCGAGCCGGGCGAAGGTGGAACTGGTGCCCTGCGCCGAGCCGCCGGACCAGATCGCCCAGAGCGAAATCCCCGCGATCGCGAGATAGACGATGCCGCGGCCTGCATAGCCTGCACGCATCAGCGGGATGGCCCAGGAAAAATCCTTTGCCGACATGGGGCGTCTCCTCCGGATTAACGGAGGGTCAACGGCCCGGCGCGCGGTATGGTTCCCCGACGCGCGGTTATTCGGCGGCGACCTTGATCACCGGCTCCATCTCTTCGAGCACCTCGTCGGCGAGGTGGCACTTGATCTGGTGGCCGGACGGCCCGAGCTTGCGGACCGGCGGCACCTCTTTCTCGCAGAGATTGCCCGGCACCTTGTCCTTCCAGCGGCAGCGCGTCTGGAACGGGCAGCCCGGCGGCGGGTTCATGGCCGAGGGGATATCGCCTTCGAGGACGATGTGCTTTTTCTCGATCGAGGTGTCGGCGATGGGCACGGCGGAGAGAAGCGCCTCGGTATAGGGGTGGTAGGGGGGGGCGAAGACCTCCTCGGTCGAGCCCATTTCGACCACGTGGCCCAGATACATGACCATCACCCGGTCGGAGAGATAGCGCACGATGGAAAGATCGTGGGAGATGAAGAGAAGGGTCGTCTTCTCGTTTCTCTGGATTTCCATCAAGAGGTCGGTGACAGCGGCCTGAACCGACACATCGAGGGCGGAGACCGGTTCGTCAGCGACCACGATGCGCGCGCCGCCCGCGAAGGCCCGCGCGATGCCGACCCGCTGTTTCTGCCCGCCCGAGAGCTGGCGCGGCATCCGGTCGGCGAATTCACGCGGCAGTTTCACGAGGTCGAGCAGTTCGAGCATGTGTTTGCGGCGCGACTCCTCGGTCTTGCCGATGCCGAAGATTTCGAGGGCGCGCATGATCTGGCGGCCCACCGTCATCGAGGGGTTCAGCGTGTCGAACGGGTTCTGGAACACCATCTGGACGGATGAGACCATCTTGGTGTCGCGTTCCTCGATCGGCGTATCCTGGATTTCCTGGTTGTCGAGCATGATGCGGCCGGAGGTGGCCGTTTCGAGCCCCATGAGCACCTTGGCGAAGGTGGATTTGCCGCAGCCCGATTCGCCCACGATGGCGAGGGTTTCGGATTCGCGGGCTTCGAAGGACAGCGTTTCGTTGGCCTTCACCACCTTCTTTTCCGCCCCGCCGAAGAGCGCATTGGCCGCGACCTCGTAGTATTTCTTGAGGTTCTGCATCTTGAGCACGACCTGGCCCGGTTCGGTCTTCTCGAACTGCTTGCCGGCCTTGATGGGGGCGTGCCAGTCGATTTCCTCGAACCTGAGGCAGCGGGTGTGGTGGCGGTCGTCGCCGTCGACCTCGAACATCGGGATATCCTGCGCGTCGCAGCGGCCTTCCTGGAAGTAATCGCAGCGGGGGCCGAAGTTGCAGCCCGGGGGGCGTTCGTGGGGGAGCGGGAAGTTGCCCGGGATCGCCACGAGGGGGCGGGAGTTCTTGTCGGCCCCCGGCAGCGGGATCGAGCGGAAGAGCGCCTGGGTATAGGGGTGCTGCATCTTGTCGAACACGTCCGCGATGGAGCCGCGTTCGACCGCCTCGCCCGAATACATCACGCAGAGCCTGTCGCAGGTTTCGAGCACGAGCCCGAGATTGTGCGAAATGAACAGCATCGAGGTGCCGTATTTCTTGCCGAGATCCTTCACGAGTTCGACGACGGCGGCCTCGACGGTCACGTCGAGCGCGGTGGTGGGTTCGTCGAGGATCAGAAGCGAGGGCTTCGACATGAGCGCCATGGCGATCACGATGCGCTGCTGCTGCCCGCCGGAAAGCTGGTGGGGGAAGGAGTTCAGCATGCGCTTCGGGTCGGGGAGTTTCACGTCGGTGACGACTTCGAGGGCGCGCTCGTAGGCCTCTTTCTCGCCGATGCCTTCATGGATCATCGGCACTTCCATGAGCTGCTTGCCGATCCGCATGGCGGGGTTCAGCGAGGCCATCGGCTCCTGGTAGATCATCGCGATTTCGGAGCCGCGGATATCGCGAAGCTCTTCCATCGACATTTCGCCCAGGTCACGGCCCTTGAACTTGATCGAGCCGCCGACGATCCGGCCGTTGACGCCCAGATCCTGCATGACGCCCAAGGCCACGGTGGATTTGCCGCAGCCCGACTCGCCCACGAGGCCCAGCGCCTCGCCCGGCATGACGGTGGCGGAGAAATCCATCACCGCCGGGATTTCGCGCAGGCGCGTGAAGAAGCTGATCGAGAGCTTCTCGATTTCGAGGATCGGGCCGTCGTAGTCCCATTTTGCCATCTTGGTTCCCTTTCGGGTTCTTAAACTTCGTGGGTGTGGTGCCCGCGGAAGGCCGCTGACCTTCCGCTACACACCACCTGGCGACTGCGGGGCATGCGCCATCAGTCCTTCAGGCTTTCTTCGCGGAGCCCGTCGGCGAGGAGGTTGAGGCCGAGCACGAGGCTCATGAGCGCGAGCGCGGGCGCGAGGGCGGGATGCGGGTAGACCGACAGAAGCCGGCGGCCCGAGTTGATCGTGGCACCCCAGTCCGGGCTTTCGGGCGAGAGCCCGAGGCCGAAGAAGCCCAATGTTCCGAGCAGGATCGTGGTGTAGCCGATCCGGAGGCAGAAATCGACGATCAGCGGCCCGCGTGCGTTCGGCAGGATTTCCCACAGCATGATGTACCAGGGGCCTTCGCCCCGGGTCTGCCCGGCGGCCACGTAATCGCGCGTGCGGATGTCGAGGACGAGGCCGCGCACGATCCGGAAGACCGTGGGCGAGTTCACGAAGACGACCGAGACGAACACCACGAGGATGTTCGCGGGCAGCGAGATGATGCCGAGGGGATCGGCATCCCAGGCGATGCCGAGATAGATCCAGAGCCCGACGACCAGCGTGACGCCGATATAGACGTTGCGCTTCTGCGGCTGGGTGAAGAAGCGCGAGTTGAAGAGGATGCAGAGGAAGATGATCGGGAACAGGAACAGGACCGCCGCCATGTAGGTGGGGATGCCCGTCAGCACGATCTCCGGCGTCACGAGGAGGTAGAAGAGCAGGATCACCGGGAAGGCGAGGACGAGGTTCGCGAGGAACGACAGGAAGGTGTCGAGCTTGCCGCCATAATAGCCCGCCGGAAGCCCCAGGGTGATGCCGACCATGAAGGCGAAGACGGTCGCGAAGGGTGCGATCTTCAGCACTTCGGTGGAGCCTGCGATCATGCGGCTGAAGACGTCGCGGGCGAGGTTGTCGCCGCCGAGGAGGTAATAGGGGTAGAGCCCTTCCTCGGTCAGCGCCGTGCCCGGCACCTTGTTCTTCATGCCCGAGACCTGCACCAGCGGTTCGTGGGTGAGGATCCAGCCGAAGCCCGCGTAGATGCCGGTGAAGACCCAGAACATCACCATGCCGAAGCCGATCATGCCGATGGGCGAGTCGAAGAGCTTGCCGTAGAGCCCGAGCTTGCGCTTGAAGGTGATCGAGACCGCGAAGAGGACGACGAGCGAGATCCAGACCGGCAGGAGCCGGGTGGAGATCGCGCCGATGATGCCCTTGTTCTCGATCGAGGGCTGCAGGATGCCGCCCACGAGGTAGATCAGCGCGAAGACCACGAGCGCCATGAAGGTGTATTTGGTGCCGAGCGCGGCATAGTCGCTCGGTCCCCGTTTCGCCGCCATGGCGGAGCCGGTGACATAGGTGGCGCTTGGGATCAGACCAAGAAGGATCTGGGCCACAATGCAGACGGCCATTGCCCCGGCGACCGCGAGGAAGATCGGGTTGAGGATCGGGCCGAGGCTGCCTGTCCAGGTAAGTACGTCCATGTCTCAGGCCTCCCTTATGCGATCCGGATGCGTGGGTTGAGGAAGACGTAGCCGATATCGGATATGAGCTGCGTCACGAGGACGACGAAGACCGCGACGACCGAGCAGGCCAGCAGGAGTTCGATGTCGTTGTTGCCGGCGGCCTGCACCAGCGTCCAGCCGAAGCCCTTGTAGTTGAAGAGCGTCTCGACGATGACGACGCCGTTCAGGAGCCAGGGGAATTGCAGCATGATCACCGTGAAGGGGGCGATCAGCGCGTTCCGGAGCGCGTGTTTCAGGACGATGTTGCGGAAGGAGACGCCCTTCAGCCGCGCGGTGCGGATGTACTGGGCCGTCATCACCTCTGTCATCGAGGCCCGCGTCATCCGGGCGATGTAGCCCATGCCGTAGAGCGCGATCGTCAGCACCGGCAGGAAGAAGTTTTCGAACGTCGCGTTGTCGGCGGCGGCGGTGGCCGTGCCCTTGAACCATTTGAGCCCGGTGGCCGAGGAGGCGAAGATCGTGATGAAGATGACGCCCGAGACGTATTCCGGCGTCGCCGTGGAGGCGATCGAGAAGGTGGAGAGCGAACGGTCGAGGCGGGAGCCTTCGCGCATCCCCGCCAGCACGCCCACGAGAAGGGCGGAGGGGACCATGAGCACCATGACCCAGAACATCAGCTTGCCGGTGAGCCCGAGACGTTCGGAGATGATCGGCCCCACATCGTCCTTGAACACCGTGGAATAGCCCCAGTCGCCCTGCAGCACGCCGCAGAAGGTGGGCGCGTCGGCCGCTGTTTCCGGGCTTTTGACGCAGCGCCCGGTGGTGACGCCGTTTTCCGTGCGCGTCCAGCCCGGCATGACGCCCAGCCATTCGCCGTAGCGTTTCAGAACCGGCTGGGTGTAGCCGTTCTTGTTCAGCCAGCTTGCGACCTGTTCATCGGTCATCCGCACGTTGCCTTCGAACTTCGCCACCTTTTCGAGGTTGGGGTAGAGGTTCGTCAGCAGGAAGACGATGAATGTCAGGACGAGCGCGGTAAGGATCATCACGCCGAAGCGGCGCAGGATGAATTGAGCCATCTGATAGTCCCCGTTGGCGTGCCGTCGCCGCGTGTCCGGCGATCGGTTCCTCCCTTGCGGAAAGGGCCGCTGCGATCACCGCGGCGGCCCTTCCGGTTTTCTATCAGCCCGCGAGGCCGATGTGCTGGTACTTGATCTCGAACTGCGGATGCATCTCCGCGTTCACCACGTTCTCGGTGTAGTGGTTGTAGATCGAGCGCCAGAACGGCTGAATGATCACGCCTTCTTCCTGCATGATCTCTTCCAGCCGGCGCATCTTCTCGCGGCGCTGGTCGGCGTCGGCGATGGCGTTCGCCTCGGCCAGGATCCGGTCGAACTCTTCGTTCGCGAAGCCCGTCTCGTTCCACACCGCGTTCGAGGTGTAGGCGAGGGTGAGGACCTGCGTGCCGAAGGGCCGCTGGTTCCAGGTCGTCGAGGAGAAGGGATATTTCTGCCAGTCGTTCCAGTAGGTCGAGCCGGGCAGAACCGTCCGCTTCACCTTGAAGCCCGCGTCGCGGAGCTGGGCGGCGATGGCATCGGTCGAGTCGCGTTCCCACCCGTCGTCGAGCGAGTGGATCTCGTGCTCGTAATCCATCATGCCCGCTTCTTCCATCAGCGCCGCGGCGCCGGCCGGATCGACCGTGAGCGGCGGCAGTTCGGCATAGGCCGGATGGATCGGCGAGACGTGGTGGTTTTCGGCGACGTTGCCGCGGCCCGCATAGCCCAGTTCGAGCACGACCGCGTTGTCGACCGCCATGGCCAGCGCCTTGCGGACGCGGACGTCGGCATAGGGCTTCATCCCGTCCACCTCGGTGATCGCGTTCGGGCGGCAGATGATCGTGGCCGCCGTCTGCGCCTCGGAGCGGACGAGGCCGAGCCCGTCGAGAATGTCGACGAAATCGCCCACGGTTTCATAGACCATGTCGACTTCCTCGGCCTCGACGGCGGCGAGGATGGTCGCCGGATCGGTGCCGTAATCGATGAACTCGACCCGGTCGAGATAGGCGCCGTTGTCGGCGTTCCACCAGGTGTGGTTGGGGTTCTTCACCCAGACCGACTTTTCGCCCACCGAGTAGTCTTCGAGCATGTAGGCGCCGGTGCCGAGCGCCGATCCGCCTTCGTCGATGTGGTTCACGCCGATCTTGGTGCGGTGGACCACGGCGGCCGGATAGTCGGCGATGCCCGCGATGATGGTGATGTCGGGCGTGGGCAGTTTGAGGACGACGGTGTGATCATCCGGCGTTTCGATCGCGCCCGCGCGCAGGACGCCCGTGTCGGGATCGACGAGCGAGCCCATGCGGCCCGGCATGGACGAGCCTTCCACGGTGGTGTCGCACCAGCCTTCGAAGTTGGCCGCCACGTCGGCGGAGGTGAAATCGTCGCCGTTGTTCCACTTCACCCCCTGACGCAGGTTCAGGCGGTATTCGGTGGCGTCGTCGTTGATTTCCCAGCTGTCGAGCAGGACGGGCGTGAACGAGCCGTCCGCGTTGTAGTGGACGAGATGTTCCAGAAGCCCGCGGGTCTGGTTGCCCATTTCGGACCACTGGTAGATCCGCGGCTCTGTCATGCCGTGGACTTCCATCTGGATCCGGAGCGTGCCGCCCTGCTGGATGTGGCCGCCGGCGCGGGCAGGCCGCGCGCCGATGATCGAGCCAGCCGTGGCCGCGGTGAGGCCGACGGTGGTGGCGTATGTCATGAATTCGCGGCGGCTCATTTTGCCTGCCTTGAAATCCCTGATGTACATTTCGGCGGCCCGGTGCATGGGCTTGCCGGTAAGAGTTCTTCTCCGCATGTCTCGTGCTTCTCCCTGTGAGACTTTATTCGTTGTTATCGGGCTGTACCCGGCCTGCGGTGTTTCGAGGCCCCGTACGGCGGACCGCCGCGGCGTCGCGAAGTTCTGCAGGCGCGCACCCCCTCTGCCTGTATTCGGCATGGAAAACCCCGGCAGGTCAACGCCTGTGACCGCCCCATCTGCGCAAAAAAACGACATCGGCCTGTTTCAAAACCGACATGGGCGGCGCGAGGCTGGCCGGATTTGGCGTGATGTTTCAGGGGTTTGGGCGGTGCGCCGAAGGCGGTTGCGCTTGCGTCAGCTTCTGGCGCGGAAGGCGCTTGGGCTTTGGCCCGCCGCGCCCGAGAACGTCCGGCTGAAATAGGCCGCCGAGCCGAAGCCCAGGCGGCGGGCGATATCCTTGATCGGCATGTCGGTTTCGCTGAGAAGCCGGCAGGCCTCGTAATGCACGCGGTCGGCGAGGAAGCGCGAGGCGCTTTTGCCGTTCGACTGGCGGCAGGCGCGGGTCAGGTGCGTGGGCGTGACGCCGAGCTTTTCGGCATAGTGCGACACGCCCTTGCCGGAGCGGAAATCGCGCTCGACCAGGGCCGCGAAGGCGTTGGTGAGGCGCTGGCTTGCGGTGGGTTCGAGTGCCGGATCTGAGAGATCGCCGTGGCGTTCGAGCCAGACTGCGATCAGCCCGCCATAGTGCATCATGGCGCGTTCGGCGCCGGGTTTCTGCTGCGTCGCCTCGCGTTCGAGCGCGTCGACGAGGGCGGTGAGCTCGGCCTGGAGGAACCCGTCGCGCAGCCTCAGGTGCATCGGTTCGTCGGGCAGTTCGGCCTTGAGATCTTCGGGAAAGAAGATCGCCGTGCCGAGGACCTGGCCCAGCATGTCGAAGCCGTGCATCGTGTTGCCCGGCACGAAGATCGCGTTGTGGGGGCCGTAGCCGCGGGTTTGCCCGGCGACGGTGAAGCGGCCCTGGCCGCGGGTGAACCAGATGAGCAGAGGGCGCACGTAGCTGCGCTGCGCTTCCGTGCGCCAGCGCCCCCCCTGGCTGAGACGCATCAGCGAGGCCACGCGGAACTCCGCGTTCGGATCCCTCAGTTTCAGCATGCGAAGCCCCCCAGCCTCGGCACTCTTGATAGGGGCCTGGCAGGGCCCGCAAACAGACCTGCCCGTTCTTGGTTAATTTCGCCCGCGCGTCAATGGCAGGGAAGGGTCGGCCAGGCCGAAAGGCGGCTTCGGAACCAGGTGCGTTGCCGTTTGGCATATTGTCGCGTGAGGGTGGACACCGCCGTTTTCAGCGCGTCGAGGGAGAGGTGGCCGTCGAGATGGGCCATGAGCTCGGCCGCGCCGATCGCCTTGGCAGACGGCAGATCGGGGCGCCAGGACGCGCGGTTCGCGCGCGCCTCGTCAAGAACGCCCTCGGCCAGCATGGCGTCGAAGCGGCGTTCGATGCGGGGTGTGAGCCAGTCGCGTTCGGCGGTGAGGAGGAGTGGCTGGGTGTCGGCCAGGGGCAGAAGCGGCGGGCCGGTCTCGTCCTGCCAGGCGGCGAGGCCGCGGCCGGTGGTGCGCAGGACTTCCCAGGCGCGCTGGATGCGGACCGGGTTCTGCCGGTCGATGCGGGCGGCCGTCTCGGGGTCGAGCTCTGCCAGAAGCGCTTCGGGGCCGTCTTCCGCCAGCCGCGCATCGGCGCGGGCGCGAATCCCGGGCGGCGTGGGCGGGATATCGGCGAGCCCTTCGGTGAGCGCGGTGAAATAGAGCCCGGTGCCGCCGGTGACGATCGGGCGGGGGCCGTCGAGGAGAGGTTTCAGATCGCGCAGCCAGTCGCCCACGGAATAGGGCCGGTCGCCCGGGACGTGGCCGTAAAGCGCGTGGGGGGCGCGGGCGAGATCCTCCGCCCCGGGCCGCGCGGTGAGAATACGCCAGTCGGCATAGACCTGGAGCGCGTCGGCATTGATGATCCGGCCGCCCTGCGCCTCGGCGATGGCAAGCGCGAGCGCCGACTTGCCGCTGGCCGTCGGCCCCGCGATCAGCACCGGTTCTCCGGGGTCGAGCCGGTTCAGAATGTCGTCGATCCGCTCCAGCACCCCCGTCCCTCACCTTCGCCGTTGAAGCCCGCGGCGTTTTCCGACATTTTCGGCGCCAAGAAAAGCGAGGGCAGGGATGGACGCGCAGACGATGACAGACGACACCTCCGGGGATGGCCCCGCGACGCGCTATTCCCGCGTGCTTCTGAAGATCTCGGGCGAGGCGCTGATGGGCGACCAGGGCTATGGCCTGCACCCGCCGACGGTGGCGCGGATCGCCCGCGAGGTGCAATCGGTGCACGAGCTTGGCGTCGAGATCTGCATGGTGATCGGGGGCGGCAACATCTTTCGCGGCCTGCAGGGATCCGCGCAGGGGATGGAGCGGACGACCGCCGATTACATGGGGATGCTGGCGACGGTGATGAACGCGCTGGCGATGCAGGCCGCGCTGGAGGCGCTTGGCATCCACACGCGGGTGATCAGCGCGATCCGGATGGACGAGGTTGCGGAGCCCTATATCCGGCGCCGCGCGGTGCGGCACCTCGAAAAGAAGCGGGTCTGCATCTTTGCCGCGGGCACCGGGAACCCCTATTTCACCACCGATACGGCGGCGACTTTGCGTGCCAATGAAATGAGTTGCGAGGCGATCTTCAAAGGCACGAAGGTGGATGGCGTCTATGACAAGGACCCGAAGGCCCATGCGGATGCCAAGCGCTTCGACCGGATCAGCTATGACGACGTGCTGGCGCAGCATCTGGGCGTGATGGATGCCTCGGCGATCGCGCTGGCGCGCGACAACGACCTGCCGATCATCGTGTTCTCGCTCGATGAGCCCGGGGGGTTCCGGGGCATCCTGGCGGGTAAGGGGACGTTCACGATCGTCGAGTGAGGAGCGAGGGGCCAGCCCCTCGCGCTCCCCGGGATATTTACGGCCACATGAAGGGGCGGGCGGGCCTTTGCGGTCATGGCAATGGTCCTGACGACCGGGCGGTGGCGTGTACCCGTGGACTGCAAGTGGCCCTTTGGATCGATGGGAGGCAGGCGTGAGACGAATTCCTGGAGGGCCGGTGGACATGTTGCGCCTTGTGCTTGCCCTTGCCCTGTCGCTGTCTGCAACTTCCGCGCTGGCCTGCAGCTTCGATGTCGGTGGCCCCTATGAGCCGGGTGTCGTCACGGGGGATATCGCAATCGGAGACATCCCGCGCCCGATCCTGTCCGACGCGCACCTGACGCGGGGCACCGAGCCGCCGGGATCTTCATGCGACGATGCCGGGACCCTGAGCTTCCGGGTTGGCCTTCCGGACGGGTTCGAACCGGGGATCGGGGAATTCGGGCTGCTGCTTGACGTCGTGGAGGGGGACGATGCGTATCACATCTTTCCCGACGTGCCGATCGCGCTCCGGAGTGACGAGGGGGGCGGAACGGCCCGTGTCTTTTTTGCCTGGCTCGACGGCGCGCCCAGGGATCACGTCCGGCTGAAGATGACCGTCGAGGTCAGGTTCGTCTACGGGACGCGCCAGGGCCCGCCGGGCGCCTTCAGGATCGAATAGCGCCTGAGCCCGGCGCGACGCGGGCGCAGACCCGCTCGTCCCGGCGATTTCGGGCGGGGGCGGCCGCCGATGACCGTTCAAGGCCTATACATTGCCTCAGTCCTGCCGCTATAACGCTGAAAACTGCGGTAAAAGCCGTTCTCAGGAAGATGAGGTCAGCGGGTGTCGGACGAAGAGCTGGATATTGACGATCTGCAGCGGCGGATGGAGGGCGCGATGACCGCGCTTCGCCACGAGTTCCAGTCGCTGAGGACGGGGCGCGCCTCGGCCAGCATGGTCGAGCCGATCATGGTGGACGCCTATGGGGCGATGACGCCGATTAACCAGGTTGGAACGGTCAACGTGCCAGAAGCCCGGATGCTGACCATCAACATCTGGGACAAGGCGATCGTGTCGAAGGCGGAAAAGGCGATCCGGGAATCGGGTTTGGGGATCAACCCGGTGATCGACGGCACGATCATCCGGCTGCCCATTCCGGAGCTCAACGAAGAGCGCCGGCGGGAGCTGACGAAGGTTGCGGCGCAATACGCCGAAAGCGCGCGCGTGGCGATCCGCAACGTGCGGCGGGACGGGATGGACCAGCTGAAGAAGCTGAAGGCGGGGGGCATGGGCGAGGACGATCACAAGATCTGGGCGGACGAGGTGCAGGAGCTGACCGACGCGCAGATCAAGCGGATCGATGCCGCGCTCGAGGCGAAACAGGAGGAGATCATGCAGGTCTGACCTGCCTCTGCCTCCCTGAACCCGAAAGGACAGGCCCCGTGACGAGCAGCACGACGCCGAAGACCCATCGCCCCGAGGGGCCCAAGCACGTCGCCATCATCATGGACGGCAACGGACGCTGGGCGCAGGCGCGGGGGCGGCCGCGGCTTTACGGCCACCACGCCGGCGGCAAGCGGGTGCGCGAGATCGTCGAGGCCTGCCCCGATCTTGGTGTGAAATACCTGACCGTCTTCGCCTTCTCGACCGAGAACTGGAAGCGGACCCAGGCGGAAGTGTCGGGCCTGATGAAGATGTTCCGCCGCTACATCACCCGGGAATCGCAGAATCTGATCGACAACGGCATCTGCGTGCGCTTCATCGGCGACCGGATGCGGCTGGACGAGACGCTGGTGCGGCTGATGGACGAGCTGGAGCTTGTGACCGCCCATAACGACACGGTGCACCTGACCATCGCGCTGAACTATGGCGGGCGCGACGAGGTGGCGCGGGCCACGAAGCGGCTGGCGCGGGAGGTGGCGGCGGGCCGGCTGGACCCCGAGACGGTGGATGCCGAGACGCTGGCGAGATACCTCGATACCTATGTGCTGCCCGACCCCGACCTGGTGATCCGCACGAGCGGAGAGGCGCGGATTTCGAACTTCCTGCTCTGGCAGTCGGCCTATTCGGAATACGAGTTCATCGACACGCTCTGGCCCGATTTCTCGCGCGACGAGTTTGCCCGGGTGGTCGGCAGCTTCTCAAAACGAGAGCGAAGGTTTGGCGCCGTCCGGGGATAGGGACAGGCCGACCGCTGGGGGGCGATGGGACGACCTCGTGTCGCGCGTTCTGTCGGGCGCGCTGATGGCGGGGATCGGGCTGGGCGCCGTCTGGCTGGGCGGGTTGCCGTTTCACATCTTCGTCGCCCTTCTGTCGGCCGTGATGGTCTGGGAGCTTGCCCGGATGACCGGGGCGGGGGAGAGGGCGCTCTGGCCCGCGCTTGGCGCGGGCGCCGCGATGCTGGTGGCCGGCGAGATCCCCGGCGGGTTTGCCCTGCCGCTTCTGATCGCGCCGGGCCTGTTCCGGGCCGAGGGGATGCGCGGCAACCGCACCCAATACGCGATCTTCACCGTGGCGATCATGATCGCGGGCTACGGGCTGATGTTCCTGCGCGACGAATTCGGGTTCATCTGGATGGCGTGGCTGGCGCTTCTGGTGGTGGCCACCGATGTGGGGGGCTATTTCGCCGGGCGGATCATCGGGGGGCCGAAGATCTGGCCCAAGGTGAGCCCGAAGAAGACGTGGTCGGGC
The DNA here is from genome assembly GCF_032586175.1 of Ovoidimarina sediminis. Taxonomy (NCBI): domain Bacteria; kingdom Pseudomonadati; phylum Pseudomonadota; class Alphaproteobacteria; order Rhodobacterales; family Roseobacteraceae; genus Ovoidimarina; species Ovoidimarina sediminis. Next base: position 162,745 of record NZ_JAWHTE010000001.1, on the reverse strand, counting down.
ACGGTGGCGGGCTGGGTGCTGGCCGGGGCGGTGTCGATCCCCTTTGTCACCGAGAAGGCGGGCGTGGGCTGGGAGCTTCTGGGGATCGCGGTGGCGCTGTCGATGGCGAGCCAATTGGGCGACGTGGCCGAAAGCGCGCTGAAGCGGCGGTCGGGGATCAAGGATTCCTCGGCGCTGATCCCGGGGCATGGCGGGCTACTGGACCGGTTCGATTCGATGCTGGGCGCGTCGATCTTCCTTCTGCTGATCGAGCAGATCGTCGATTTTCCGCCGCCGCCGATCCTGTAGAGGGCTGGAGCATGACGCGCAGGGTTTCGATTTTCGGCGCCACCGGTTCGATCGGCTGCAACACGGTGTCGCTGATCGCGGAGGCGCCGGACGATTTCGAGGTGGTGGCGCTGACCGGCGGGCGGAACGTGGCGAAGCTGGCCGGGCAGGCGCGGGCGCTGAAGGCCGGGCTCGCGGTGACGGCGCATGAAGACTGCCTGCCCGATCTGCGGGAGGCGCTGGCCGGGACCGGGATCGAGACGGCCGCGGGCGCGGGCGCGATCTGCGAGGCGGCCGAGCGGCCCGCGGACTGGGTGATGTCGGCGATCGTGGGCGCCGCGGGGCTTCCGCCGGGCCTGAAGGCGCTGGAGCAGGGCCGGACGCTGGCGCTTGCGAACAAGGAAAGCCTCGTGACCGCGGGGCCGCTGCTGATGGCGACGGCGGCGGCGCACGGGGCGACCGTGCTGCCGGTCGACAGCGAGCATTCTGCGGTGTTCCAGGCGCTGATCGGCGAGGATATGGCCGCCGTCGAGCGGGTGATCATCACCGCTTCGGGGGGCGCGTTCCGGGACTGGCCCTTGGAGAAGCTGCGGCGTGCGACGCTGGCCGAAGCCTCGTCGCATCCGAACTGGGACATGGGGCAGCGGATCACGATCGACAGTGCCACCATGTTCAACAAGGCACTGGAGCTGATTGAAACCAAGGAATATTTCGGCGTCAGGCCCGATCAGATCGAGACCGTCATTCACCCGGAATCGATCATTCACGCGCTGGTAGGTTTTCGCGACGGGGCGCTGATGGCGCATCTGGGCCCCCCGGACATGCGCCATGCGATCGGGTTCGCGCTGAACTGGCCCGACCGGCGCGATCTGCCGGTGGAGCGGCTGGATCTGGCGCAACTCGGGCAGCTGAATTTCCGGGCCGCGGACCCCGAGCGCTCGCCCGCGCTGAGGCTTGCGCGGGAGGTGATGGAGACCGGCGGGCTGGCCGGGGCGGTGTTCAACGGGGCGAAGGAGGCGGTGCTTGACGCCTTCATCGCGGAGCGCATCGGCTTCCTCGACATGGCGCATATCGTCGAGAGAGTTCTTGCAAAGATGTCCGCCGGACGCCACATCAGTGCCGAAATCACGCTCGACAACGTCGTGGCCGCGGATGCGGAGGCACGGCGGCTTGCGATGGAAGACGTGGCGAAAGGGCAGGCATAGCGCATGGATATGGTCGGGCTGATCCCGTCGTTCGGTAATTTCCTTACGACCGCCGTGGCGTTCATCGTCGCGCTGTCGATCATCGTGGCGATCCACGAATACGGCCATTACATCGTGGGCCGGTGGACCGGGATCGGGGCGGATGTGTTCTCGATCGGGTTCGGCCCGGTGCTGTTCCGGCGGACCGACAAGCGCGGGACGCAGTGGCAGGTGGCCGCGATTCCGCTGGGCGGATACGTGAAATTCAAGGGCGACGCGAATGCCGCGAGTGCGCCCGATGCCGGGGCCGTGGAGGGCCTGTCGGCGGAGGAACGCCGCGCGACGATGCATGGCGCGCCGCTGTGGGCGCGGGCGCTGACGGTCTCGGCGGGCCCGGTGTTCAACTTCATCCTGTCGATCATCGTCTTCATGGGGCTGATCTTCTATAACGGGGCGCCGCGCGATCCGCTGACCGTGCACCTGATCGCGCCGATGCCGTTTCAGCCCATGGAGCTTCTGGAGGGCGACGAGCTTGTATCGATCGCCGGCATACCGACGCCGCCCATCGACGAGCTTGGCGATTATTTCGACACGCTGCCGCAGGAGCCTTTCCTGGCCTACGAGGTGCGCCGCGACGGCGCGGTGATCGAGGTTATGGCGCCGCATCCGCTGCCGACGGTGGTGAGCGGGCTGAACCCGCAATCGGCGGCGCTGGCCGTCGACCTTCAGGAAGGCGACGTCATCACCGCCGTGGACGGCGCGCCCGTTATCCGGTTCGAGGAATTGCGCGACCACGTGGGCACGAGCGACGGGCGGGTTCTGATGCTGTCGGTCTGGCGCGATGGGGAAGAGCTTGAATTCGCGGTGCGCCCCAAGCGCGAGGACCTGCCGCTGGACGAAGGCGGGTTCGAGACCCGGTGGCTTCTGGGCATCCATGGGAGCATGTTCTTCGAGCCCGCGACGGAAGCCGCGGGGCCGATCGACGCCTTCGGGCGGGCCGTGGACCAGACGGTGGGCGTGGCGACGTCGAGCCTGTCGGTGCTGTACAACGTGGTGGCGGGGCAGATTCAGGCCTGCAACGTGCGCGGCCCGGTGACGATCGCGCGGGTTTCGGGCGATACGATCAGCATGGGCTGGGAGAACTTCATCGGCTTCATCGCGGTACTGTCGACCGCCGTGGGGCTTCTGAACCTGCTGCCGATTCCCGTGCTGGACGGCGGGCATCTCGTGTTCCACGCCTACGAGGCGGTGCGCGGACGGCCGCCGAACGACCGCGCGCTCAGGGTGCTGATGGGCGCGGGGCTTGCGATCCTGCTGTCGTTCATGCTGTTCGCGCTGACAAACGATTTCTTCTGCCCCTGAAACGGCAGGGTTCAGCCGCAATCAGGCCACAATCGGCGGTTACCCCTTGGGAATAGTGTTATTTCCTCCTGCGAGGCCCGCCATGCGCACCAATGAGACCCAGACCGGATTTTCCGTGATGACCGATCTTTACAAGGACCATCTTGTATCGGTCGCGCTGATCGCGCTGTCGCTTTTCGCCGCGAGCTATCTGATCGCCGAAATCGGCGTGTTCTGAGCCGCCCCGCGCGGCCCCGGACCTGATCCCGAAAATCCACACATTCGGGCCCTGCGGGGCCCATCTGTTTTGACATCCCCCCGCATTCGTTTTACGCAGTGAACACACGAGGTTTATGCGGAACGAGCGGTAATGACCAATATATGGTGGGGGAGCGCTGGTTTCCGGCGCTTTGACCGGCGTGCAGGCTGGATGGCGGCCTGTGTCTTTCTTCTGTCACTGGCGGTGTTTGTCTCCGCGGTGCCGAACGGGGCGCTGGCGCAGTCCTACCGGTTCGGCACATTCGTGGTGGAGGGTAACCAGCGGGTCGATAACGCGACGGTGCTGTCCTATGCCGATATCGCGCCGGGAGAGACCGTCGGCAGCGGCGCGCTGAACCAGGCCTTCCAGGACCTGATGGATTCGGGGCTGTTCGAGAGTGTCGAGCTTGTGCCCCAGGGCGGCACGCTTCTGATCCGGGTGCAGGAATTCCCGACGATCAACCGCATCGCGATCGAAGGCAACCGGCGGCTCGACGAAGAGGACCTGTTGCAGGTCGTCCGGTCCGCGCCGCGGCGGGTGTTCTCGCCCACCCAGGCGCAGCAGGATGCGTCGAACATCGTCGATGCCTACGAATCCCAGGGCCTGCTGGCCGCGACCGTGACGCCGAAGATCATCCGGCGGAGCGAGAATCGCGTCGACCTCGTCTTCGAGGTGACGGAAGGCCGGGTGGTGGAGAACCAGCGCGTGTCCTTCGTGGGCAACCGCGTGTATTCGGACCGCCGGCTGCGGCGGGTGCTGGAGACGAAGCAGGCCGGGCTGTTGCGCGCCTTCTTCCGCAACGACGTGTTCGTGGCGGACCGGATCGAATTCGACATCACCGTGCTGCGCGATTTCTATCTGTCGCGCGGCTATATCGATTTCGAGGTGCTGGATGTCAGCACGGAACTGGCGCGCGAGCGCAACGCGACCTTCATCACCTTCCAGGTGCGCGAGGGCCAGCAGTTCCGCTTCGGCGCGCTGAGCGCCACGAGCGACCTCGATGCCGTGGACCCCGAGGCATATCTGAAGGTGGCGAAGCTGCGCGAAGGCGCCGTCTATTCGCCGACGCTTCTGGAGAACGCCATCGAGCGGATGGAGGAGCTTGCGACGCAAGACGGCCTCGATTTCGTGCGGGTCGATCCGCGGGTGACGCGGAACGACCGGAGCCAGACGCTGGATATCGAGTTCTCGATCGTGCGCGGCGAGCGCATCTTCGTGGAGCGGATCGACATCGAGGGCAACCAGACCACCCTTGACCGGGTGATCCGGCGCCAGTTCCGCACCGTCGAGGGCGACCCGTTCAACCCGCGCGAGATCCGCGCCGCGTCGAACCGGATCCGGGCGTTGAACTATTTTTCGACCGTCGACGTGAATTCGCGCGAAGGCTCGGCCCCCGACCAGGTGGTGATCGACGTGGACGTGGAAGAAGTGCCCACCGGATCGCTTGGGGCGGGCGCGTCCTATTCGTCGGATAACGGGCTTGGCCTGGCGCTGAACTTTTCGGAGCGGAACTTCCTGGGCCGCGGGCAGATCCTGAATTTCGACCTGAATACGACCTCGGAATCGGGCACCTCGCAGCTGAGCTTCACCGAGCCCGCGCTTCTGGGCCGGGACCTGGCGCTGACGCTGTCGATCTTCAACCGCGAGACCGACAACAACAACGCGAGCTTCACGACGCGGAGCACGGGCGCACAGGCGCGGCTTGGCTTCCCGACCGGGCGGTTCTCGCGGCTGTCGACCTCCTACACCTTCCTGAGCCAGGACCTGGGCGAGCTGAGTGCCAACAACTCTCCCATCCTGCAGGCGGAGCGGGGCAGCCGGACCAAGAGCTCGATCGGCTATACCTGGACCTATGACACGCGGAACCGCGGGATCGACCGGAATGCCGGCGTGCTTCTGCAGTTCGGCCAGGAATTCGCGGGCGTGGGCGGGGATGTGGAATACATCCGCACCCAGGGCACCGCGATCGCGCAGCGCCGGTTCCGGAACGAGGATTACACCGTGCGCGCGGTCTTCGAGGCGGGCAACGTGACCGGGCTTGGCGATTACATCACGACGGTGAACGACCGCTTCTTCCTGTCGAGTTCGCAGCTGCGCGGCTTCGACTTCCGGGGCATGGGCCCCAGGGACCTGGACGCCGTGGCGCAGGATCCGCTGGCCGGCAACAACTTCGTCTCCGCCCGGTTCGAATTCGGCTTCCCCATCGGGCTGGTGGAGGATGCCGGGATTTCGGGCGGTCTGTTCCTCGATGTCGGATCGGTCTGGGGCCTCGACAACACGAACGGCGCGGGCGGCGTCGATTCGGTGGATGACGGGTTCAACCTGCGGTCGTCGATCGGCCTGTCGATCTTCTGGGAAACCGCGCTTGGCCCGCTTGTCTTCAACTTCAGCGAAGCGATCAAGTCGGAAAGCTACGACAAGACCCGCAGTTTCGATGTGACCGTCTCTACCCGGTTCTGACGATGCGGCGATGGGCGGGCGCCCCGATCCTGGCCATCGCGCTGGCGCTGGCCCCGGTGGTGACGGGCGCGCCGCAGGGGCAGGCGGGGGCCCAGACCTCCGCGCCCGTGCCGTCGCAACTGCCCGTCACCGGCATTCTGACGATCGACCCCGAGCGCCTGTTCGAGGAAACCGCCTTCGGCCAGCGGGTGCAGCGCGACCTTGAACGCCAGGCCGCCGGGCTGGCCGCCGAGAACCGGCGGATCGAGGGGGAACTGATCGCCGAGGAGCGCGACCTGACGGAACGGCGCGCGGGGCTGGCCACGGAAGAGTTCCGCGCGCTGGCCGATGCTTTCGACGAGAAGGTGAACCGGATCCGCGCCGAGCAGGACGCGAAGGCGGACGCGCTTCAGAATTTCCGCGACCGGGAGCGGCAGCGCTTCTTCGGGCAGATCGGCGGGGTTCTGGCCGCGATCCTTGCCGAGCGGCAGGCGGTGATCGTGCTGGACCGGCGCAACGTGGTTCTGTCGGCCGAGGCGATCGACGTCACCAACGACCTGATCCGCCGGATCGATGCCGCGATCGGCGACGGATCGGGCCCGCCCGCGCCCGAGGCGCCCGCGCCGGACGTGCAGGTGGAGGCCCCGGACGAGACCGTGCCGGAGGATCCGCCGGCGGAAAACAGCGCGACCGGCGCCAACTGAGCCCGCGCTTGTCAGCGAAATGGAGCATTGCTAGGGACACCACCATGACAGAGACAACCACCGCCGACCTGGCGCTCATCCAGCGGATCCTGCCGCATCGCTATCCCATCCTGCTCGTCGACCGGGTGGAGGGGATCGAGGGCGCCGACCGCGCCACCGGCATCAAGAACGTCACGATGAACGAACCCCATCTGCAGGGCCATTTCCCCGGCACGCCGATCATGCCCGGCGTGCTGATCATCGAGGCGCTGGCGCAGACGGCGGCCGTTCTGGTGGGCGTGGCGATGGACCTCGCCGACAAGAACGCGCTTGTCTATTTCATGGGGATCGAGGGCGCGAAGTTCCGCCGCAAGGTTGTGCCCGGGGATGTGCTGAAGCTTCACGTCGAGACCAAGCGGGGCGGGGGCAAGGTGTGGAAATTCGCGGGCCGGGCCGAGGTGGACGGCGAACTGGCCTGCGAATGCGAGATCACCGCGATGATGGATATCCCGAAGGGCGGCGCGTGACCGGGGCGTCCGGCAGCACGATTCACCCCTCGGCCGTGATCGAGGAGGGGGCGGTGATCGGCGACGGCTGCCGGATCGGCCCCTTCGCGGTGGTCGGCCCCGAAGTGGTGCTCGCCCCGGGCGTGGAGCTGAAGCCCCATGCCGTCGTCACCGGCCGCACCACGGTGGGCGAGGAGACGGTGATCTTCCCCGGCGCGGTGATCGGCGAGATCCCCCAGGACCTGAAGTTCAAGGGCGAGGCCACGCGGCTGGAAATCGGCGCGCGGAACCGGATTCGCGAAGGCGTGACGATGAACACCGGCACCGAGGGCGGCGGCGGCCTGACCCGCGTGGGCGACGACTGCCTGTTCATGACCGGCGCGCATGTGGCCCATGACGCGATCGTGGGAAACCGGGTGATCGTGGCGAACCAGGGCGCCATCGCGGGCCATTGCGTGATCGAGGATGACGTGATCATCGGCGGGCTGTCGGGCATTCACCAGTTCGTCCGCATCGGGCGGGGCGCGATCATCGGCGCCGTCAGCATGGTGACGAATGACGTGATCCCCTATGGGCTTGTGCAGGCGCCGCGCGGGGCGCTTGACGGGCTTAATCTCGTGGGCCTGAAGCGGAAGGGCGTGGCGCGGTCGGATATCACCGCGCTGCGCGCCGCCTACCAGATGCTGGCGCAGGGCGACGGGGCCTTTACCGACCGCGCGAGGCGCCTCGGCGAGGAAACCGACAGCCCTTACGTGCGCGAGATCGTCGATTTCATCCTCGCCGGAACCGACCGCCATTTCCTGACCCCGAGATAGCCCGCCGATGCTGGCCTTGATCGCAGGAGAGGGGGCGCTGCCGGGGCTGGTGCATGCGCGCCTTGCCCCCGATGTGGTGGTCTGCGAGATGCGCGGCTTTGCCTCGGGCCTGCCCGATCCGCTGATCTTCGAGGTGGAGCGGCTGGGGAGTTTCCTGAAGGATTTGAAGGCGCGCGGGGTGAGCGAGGTGTGTTTCGCGGGCGCCGTGCGGCGGCCGAAGCTTGACCCGAAGCGGATCGACGCGCGCACCCTGCCGCTGGTGCCGAAGGTGATGGCGGCGATCGGGAAGGGCGACGATGCGGCGCTGCGCGCGGTTTTGGCGATCTTCGAGGAGGCGGGGCTGAGGATCGTGGCGGCGCATGAGGTGCTGCCCGACCTGCTGTTGCCCGAAGGCTGCCCCACGGCCGCCCGGCCCGGGGAGCGGGACCGGAAGGATGCGGCCCGGGCCGCGGAAATCCTGGCCGCGATGGGGGCGGTGGATCTGGGCCAGGCGGTGGTGGTGGCCGCGGGCCAGGCGCTGGCCGTCGAGACGCTCGGCGGCACCGACTGGATGCTGCGGACGCTGGGCGCGGAGCGGCCCGCGGGGCCCGGGGGCGGCATCCTGTTCAAGGCGCCGAAGCCCGGGCAGGACCGGCGGGTGGACCTGCCGGTGATCGGCCCCCGCACGGTCGAGGGGGCGGCGGCCGCCGGGCTCAACGGGATCGTGATCGAGGCGGGCGGCGTCATGGTGCTGGAGCGCGAGGCGGTGATCGGCGCGGCGGACGAGGCGGGGCTTTTCCTCTGGGCCCGGGCGCGATGAAGGTGTTCGTGATCGCGGGCGAGCCCTCGGGCGACCGGCTGGGGGGGGCGCTGATGGCGGGGCTGAAGGCGCTTTGCCCCGGTGTGACGTTCGAAGGCGTGGGCGGGCCCGAGATGGAGGCCGAGGGGCTTTCGAGCCTGTTCGAGATGAGCGAGCTTTCGGTGATGGGGATCGCGGAGGTTCTGCCGCGCTACCCCCAGCTTCACGCGCGGATGCGGCAGACGGCGGCGCGGGCGGTGGCCGCGCGCCCCGATGTGATCGTGACGATCGACAGCCCCGATTTCTGCCTGCGCGTGCTGCGCCGCGTGCGGGCCGAGGCGCCGGGGATCCGCACGGTGCATTACGTGGCCCCCACCGTCTGGGCCTGGCGGCCGCACCGGGCGGAGAAGATGACGGGGCTTGTCGACCAGGTGCTGACGCTTTTCCCCTTCGAGCCGCCCTATATGGAAGCCGCCGGGATGCGGGCCGATTTCGTCGGCCATCCGGTTGTGGCGGAACGCCAGGCGGGCGCGGAGGCGGCGGCGGCGTTTCGCGCCGAACACGGGCTGGGCGCGGCACCGGTGGTGCTGGTGCTGCCCGGGTCGCGCCGGGGCGAGGTGGCGCGGCTTGCGCCGATCTTCGGTGAGGCGCTGCGCCCGGTTCTGGCGGCGCGGGGCGGCGCGCGCGTCGTCGTGCCGGCGGCCGCGCCGGTGGCGGGGCCGGTGATCGAGGCGGTCGCGGGCTGGCCCGGGGAGCCGGTGGTGCTCGACCCCCGTGACACGACGTTGGCCGAGAGCCTTGGCGAAAAGCGCGCGGCCTTCCGGGCGGCGGATGTGGCGCTGGCGGCCTCTGGGACGGTGTCGCTTGAACTTGCGGCGGCGGGGACGCCGATGGTGGTGGCCTATGACATGGCCTGGCTGTCGCGGCAGATCATCAAGGCGATGCTGAGGATCGATACGGTGACGCTCGTGAACCTGGTGAGCGAGACCCGCGCGGTGCCGGAATTCCTGGGCAAGGAGTGCCGGCCCGGGCCGATCGGGGCGGCGCTTCTCGATCTTCTCCACCATCCCGAAGGACAGGCGGAGGCGCTTCGGCTGACGATGGAGCGGCTGGGCCGGGGGGGCGAGGCCCCGGGGCTGAGGGCGGCGCGGGCGGTGCTTGACGGGCTGAAGACGGGCTGATCCCTCCTTCATTTTGGCGGAAATACTCCGGGGTTGCCATTGGTGCGCCATTGGTCCGAGCGACAATGGCGACGGGCAGAGCCCCGGCGGATCGGCGCCGTGAGGCGCCGAGACCAAAAGAGCGTGGCTGCCCGGAACAAGGGCCGAAGGCCCGCCGGGCGAGCGCCTGCCCGTCCCGGCGGGCTGGCGCTTTGCTGCCCCCTGCGCCTATCGGTGACCGACGGCGACCCCTCTGCCATAAAGCGCTTCGTTCCGGGCGTCGGAGCGCCACCCCACGGGCAGGCGCCCGCCCGGCTCGGGGCCGCGGCACTCTCAGCCCAGCGCCGCCTTGAGCGCCAGCGCCGCGCGCCGGTCGGCATCGGCAAGCGCCAGCGCGCGCTGGCGGTTCTCTTCCAGATACGGGGCGAAACCCGCCGCATCGCCGCCCGCGGCCTCCCGGATCGCCGTCATCAGCGCGTCTTCGCCCTCGCAGATCACCAGCCCCCGGGGATCGACATAGTCGCCCACATCGGGCGCCCCCCAGTAGATCGGCACTGTGCGGCAGAGGCAGGCATCGAGGAGCTTTTCGGAGATATACCCCGGCTCGCGGCAGTTCTCGATCACCACCGAGAAGCGGAAGGGCAAAAGCCCCTCTTCCTTGTTGCCGAAGGGCGCATAGCCGCGCCCCATCACCGCGACGTCGAGCCCCTCTGCGCGGATCCGTTCGACGAGACTGTGGCGCAGCCTGTGACCCGGGTGATCGCGCTTTCCCGACGCGATGAGCGAGACCGCGCGGGTCTTCTCCGTCACCGGCTGTTCCGCCCGGGTGAGGGAGGCGAAGGTGTGGCTGTGCGCGACGGCGTTGGGAAGCGCGGCGAGAAGGGCGGGATCGCGGGTGAGGATCCGCGTGAAGCGGCGGTGAAAGAGCCGCAGAAGCCGCATGTGCCAGCCATGGACGGCGCGCGGTTCGGCGATCACGAGCGAGGGCTGTGCGCGGATCCCCCGGAAGGCGCCGGGCAGGTAGAAGCCCGATTTCGGGTAGAAGATCACGTGATCTTCGGGCCCCAGATCGGCAAGCCGCCCGGACGGCGCATCGCCCAGGGGAAAGACGAGCCGGTCGAGCAGGGTATCGGGAAGCCCGGGGCCGGGCCTGAGCGCGTAGGGGGCGACGGCGATCCGGGGCGGGCTCATGCCCCGCGCCAGATCCAGCCGCCGCCCAGAACCCGGGTTCCGCCGGTTTCATAGAAGACGCAGGCCTGACCCGGCGAGACGCCCTGTTCGGGCGACAGAAGCTCCACCTCGGCTTCCGTGGGCGAGAGGGGCCGCAGGATCGCCTCCGCCGGCGGGCGGGTGGAGCGGACGCGGACCGAGATCGCGCGTTCGCGGGCGGCATCGAAGGCCCCGTCGCCCAGCCAGTTGATCTCGCGCACCGGGACGGTGCGGGTGGCCAGCATCTCCTTCGGGCCGACGATCACGCGGCGCGCATCGACATCGAGCCTGACCACGTAAAGCGGCTCGTCGAGCCCGCCGATGCCGAGGCCCCGGCGCTGGCCGATCGTGTAGTGGATGACGCCCCGGTGATCGCCCAGAACGCGCCCGTCCGCATGGACGATCTCGCCCGGTTCCGCCGCGCCGGGGCGCAGCTTTTCGATCACCGCCGCGTAATTGCCGTTCGGGACGAAGCAGATATCCTGGCTGTCGGGCTTGTCGGCCACCGGCAGCCCGTATTTCGCCGCGAGCGCCCGGGTTTCGGCTTTCGACGCGAGATGCCCGAGCGGAAAGCGCAGGTAATCGAGCTGTTCCGGCGTCGTCGAGAACAGGAAATAGCTTTGATCGCGCGCGGCATCGGCGGCCGCGTGCAGTTCCGGCCCCGCAGGCCCCATCCGGCGCTGGATGTAATGGCCCGTCGCCATGCAATCGGCCTCGAGATCGCGGGCGGTTTCGAGCAGATCCCTGAATTTCACCCGTTCGTTGCAGCGGATGCACGGCACCGGCGTCGCGCCCGCGAGATAGCTGTCGGCGAATTCGTCGATCACCGCCTCGCGGAAGGTGTTTTCGTAATCCAGCACGTAATGGGGAAAGCCCATATCCTCGGCCACGCGGCGCGCATCGTGGATGTCGCGCCCCGCGCAGCAGGCGCCCTTTTTCGCCAGTGCTGCGCCGTGATCGTAAAGTTGGAGCGTGACGCCCACCACATCATAGCCGTCCTCGGCCAGCATCGCGGCCACGACCGAACTGTCGACGCCGCCCGACATGGCCACGACCACGCGCGTATCAGCGGGCGCCTTCGGCATCCCGAGCGAATTCAGAGGGGGGCGTGTATCGAGCGCCATGGCGACGGGTCCGGTCAGGAGGGAACGGGCGCAATATAGGAAAATGCGAACTACTCTCAAGGCCCCGCTTCACCGGGCGTTAAACAGATCCCGCGAAGAAGATGCCCAAGCATCATGGGGCAGTGGCCATGTACCTCAAGAAAATCGACGGCCCGCGGGCCGTGACCTTGCCGGACGGATCGGCGATGACGCGCGCCGATCTGCCGGACCCGAAGACCCGGCGCTGGGTGGCGAGCCGGAAGGCCGCCGTCGTGCGGGCGGTGGCCTATGGGCTGATCGCGCGCGAGGAGGCGCTGAAGACCTATGGGCTGACCGACGAGGAACTTGACGCCTGGCAATCTGCGGTTGAGGAGCACGGGGAGGCCGCGCTGAAAGCGACGGCTTTACAGCGCTATAGACAACCTTAGGTTGTTTTACTAGAAAACTGGGACGAGTAACGCCGGATTAACTTTTATGACGGATGGTTAATCTGAACGAAGCAATTGTTGCGGAGCGGTTTCATGCGCGTCCTCCTGGTAGAAGACGATCCAACGACCTCGCGCAGTATCGAGTTGATGCTGACCCACGCCAACCTGAACGTCTATGCGACGGATCTGGGAGAAGAGGGGATCGATCTTGCGAAGCTCTACGATTACGACCTGATCCTTCTGGACCTCAATCTGCCCGACATGAACGGGCATGACGTGTTGCGGCAGTTGCGGCTGGCGCGGATCGACACGCCGATTCTGATCCTTTCGGGGTCGGACGACACCGACAACAAGATCAAGGGCTTCGGATTCGGGGCCGACGACTATCTGACGAAACCGTTTCACCGCGAAGAGCTCGTGGCGCGGATCCACGCGATCATCCGCCGCTCGAAGGGCCATGCGCAATCGGTCATCCACACAGGCAAGATCGCCGTCAACCTCGATGCGAAGACGGTGGAATCGGGCGGCAAGACCGTGCATCTGACGGGCAAGGAATATCAGATGCTCGAACTCCTTTCGCTCAGGAAGGGCACGACGCTGACGAAGGAGATGTTCCTCAATCACATTTACGGCGGCATGGACGAGCCGGAGCTGAAGATCATCGATGTCTTCATCTGCAAGCTGAGAAAGAAGCTCGCCCAGGCAACGGACGGGGACAATTACATCGAGACGGTGTGGGGGCGCGGCTATGTGCTGCGCGATCCCGAACCGGCGCTCGAGGAGGCCCCGATGGCCGCCAGCGCCTGAGGCGCGCGGCCCCACGGGCGCGCGGCCCCCGGACGGGGGCGGCGGCGGCCCGGACCGAATTCTGACCCCCGCCGGCACTCCGGCAGCGGGGCGCCCTTCGGGGCCCGGGTGTGTTCCGGGCGCGCGGGGGCGCCCCGATTTTTTTTGTGAGGCGCGGCGATGGCAGGCGTCGGGTGGCCGGCGTCTGGTGGCCGGCGTCGTGAGGCCGGCGTCGGGTGACCTGATGCGCGGGTCGGGTGTGCGGGCAGGGCGCGCGGGGGCAGGGGACGCGAGGCCCTCGGGGTCAGCCTTGGGTGGGGTCAGCCTTGGGTGGGGGCGATCTTTCGGGGGGCGGGGGCTGATACGGTCCGAGGCAGGCTTGCGCTTCCGGGCGCGGGGCGAGGGGCGCGGTTCGGGAGTGCCGGGGCGCGGGGGGGCTGTCTCGGGAGATACGGCGCGTCGGTGGTGTGCGGGGGCTTGCGGGAGAGTGGCCGGGCGGGTGCGGCTTGGTGTCGGTTCGGCTGCTTTGGGCGGGGGATCTTTCGGGGGTGCGGGGGCCGGAGCGGTTTGAGGGAGGTGTCGGTTCCGGGGCCCTGGGAGCGGTTCGGGAGTGACGGGGCGCAGGTTTATCTGTCGCGGGCACGATGGCGCTTCGGGGCCCTGGGAGCGCTTCGGGAGTGACGGGGCGCGGGGGGGGCTGTCTCGGGAGATACGGCGTGCCGGATGCGTGCGTGTGCTTGCGGGAGAGTGGCCGGGCGGGTGCGGCTTGGTGTCGGTTCGGCTGCTTTGGGCGGGGGATCTTTCGGGGGGGTGGGGGTTATGGCTGTTGGATGGAGGCGTGGGCTTCGGGGGGGCGGGCGCGGTTCGAAGGTCGGGCGCGCGAGGGGTCCTGACTTGGGGTGAAGCGCGTCGGTGGCCTGTGGGTGTTTGCGGTCGGGAGGCCGGCCGCATGCGGCGGGGCGGCCTTCCGGAAGGGCGGGATCCGGTGCGTGGGGGAGCGTGGCGTTCGGCGGGCCGGGTGTGCTTCGGAGGGGCGGGCTTTCCGGCCCCGACCGCTGTGGCGCGCAGGTGACGCGCGCGGCTGCGGGAGAGAGGCGCGGCGTTGGGGGATGCGGAGGTGGCGGGGGCCGCCCCGTCTGCGTCGGGCTCCGGGGGCTTTGTCGAGGCGCCGTCGCGATTGGCCGGGTGGCGCGGGTTTGCCACCGTGTCTGCCGGGGCCCCGTGCAGGCGGCGAGGGGCAGCGCCATGCAGAGCTGTCGGGGGATCTCTGTCGGGGAATTCTGTCGGGGACAACTGCCGGGTGGGTCGGCTGGCCGGCCGCGGGAGGGGGCGCTGCCCCCGGCCTCGCGGGGCGCGAGGCCTCCCCCGGGATATTTCGGGCCACATGAAGGGGCGGGGGTGGCGCCCGGGACGGGCGCGGGCCGGGCTGGTGCCCAGGGGAGATTCGGGGGGAGATTCTGGGGGAGATCGGGGGGATCGGGGCCTCTTCTGCCTGCGAGGCCCGATTCTCCCGCCCCGCGGCTGGACGGGGGGGCGGGAGGCTCCTAACACTTCATCCGCGGGAAATGACGGAGGCCGGAGTGGCAGGCGGGCAGAAAGACGAGCGGGATCCTTCGGAGCTGACGCCGGAGGCGGCGGCGGCGGAGCTGGAGCGGCTGGCCGCCGTGCTGGGGCGGGCGAATGCGGCCTATCACACCCATGACGCGCCCGAGATCAGCGATGCCGAGTATGATGCGCTGAAGCGGCGGAACGCGGCGATCGAGGCGGCGTTTCCGGATCTGAAGCGCGCCGACAGCCCGACCGACCAGGTGGGGGCGGCGCCCGCCTCGGGCTTTCAGAAGGTGCGGCACCGGGTCAGGATGCTGTCCCTTGGCAATGCCTTCGACGATGCGGATGTGGCGGATTTCGACCGCTCGGTGCGGCGGTATCTGGGGCGCGAGGCGGCGCTGGGCTATACCGCAGAGCCGAAGATCGACGGGCTTTCCCTGTCCCTGCGCTATGAGGGCGGGGCGCTGGTGGAGGCCGCGACGCGGGGCGACGGGGCGGAAGGCGAGAACGTCACGCGGAACGCGCGCACGATCGGGGATATTCCCGGGACGCTTCGGGATGCGCCCGAGGTGCTGGAGGTCAGGGGCGAGGTGTATATGAGCCACGCCGATTTCGAGGCGCTGAATGCGCGGCAGGCGGAGGCGGGGCAGAAGACCTTCGCGAACCCCAGGAACGCCGCGGCGGGATCGCTGCGCCAGCTTGATGCGGAGATCACGGCGGCGCGGCCGCTGCGCTTTTTCGCCTATGCCTGGGGGGAGGTGAGCGCGCCGCTGGCCGAGACCCAGATGGGGGCGATCGAACGGCTGGGGGCGCTTGGCTTCGTGACGAACCCCCTGACGCGGCTGTGCGAGGGGATCGAGGAGATGCTGGCCGTCTACCGCGCGATCGAGGCGCAGCGCGCGACGCTGGGCTATGACATCGACGGGGTGGTTTACAAGGTGAACGATCTGGGGCTGCAGGGGCGGCTCGGCTTTCGGTCGACGACGCCCCGCTGGGCGATCGCGCACAAGTTTCCCGCCGAGCTGGCCTGGACGCGGCTGGAGGCGATCGACATCCAGGTGGGGCGGACGGGGGCCCTGAGCCCCGTGGCGCGGCTTCAGCCGGTGACGGTGGGGGGCGTCGTCGTGTCGAACGCCACGCTGCATAACGAGGATTACATCGCGGGGCGGGATGCCACGGGCGCGCCGATCCGGGACGGCAAGGACATTCGCGTGGGCGACTGGGTGCAGGTCTACCGCGCGGGCGACGTGATCCCCAAGGTGGCGGATGTGGATCTGTCGCGGCGGCCCGGGGGGGCAGTGCCTTACGTCTTTCCCGAGACCTGCCCCGATTGCGGATCGGAGGCGGTGCGGGAGCCCGGGGATGCGGTGCGGCGGTGCACAGGCGGGCTGATCTGCCCCGCGCAGGCCGTCGAGAAGCTGAAGCATTTCGTGAGCCGGGCGGCCTTCGACATCGAGGGCCTGGGGGCGAAGCAGGTGGAGCAGTTTCATGGCGACGGGTGGATCCGGGAGCCTGCGGATATCTTCACGCTGGAGGCGCGGTACGGGCCGGGGAACTTGACGGAACTGAAGAACCGCGAAGGCTGGGGCGCGAAATCGGCGGAGAACCTCTTTGACGCGATCGAGGAGCGGCGGACCATTCCGCTCAATCGGGTGATCTTCGCGCTTGGGATCCGCCATGTCGGAGAGGCCGCCGCGGGGCTTCTGGCGCAGCATTACGGGACCTGGAAGGCCTTCGAGGCCGCCGTGACGGCGGCGGAGGTGGGCCGGGGCCCGGAATGGGAGGATCTGATCGCGATCGACGGGGTGGGGCAGGTGATGGCCGCCTCGCTTGTCACCTCGATGCAGCAGGAGGCGGAACGCGCCTCGATCGACCGGCTGATCGCCGAGCTTGAGGTGACGGAGGTGCGCCGGCCCGACACCGAAGGCAGCCCGGTGGCGGGGAAGACGGTTGTCTTCACCGGCACGCTGGAGCGGATGACGCGGGCCGAGGCGAAGGCCCGGGCGGAGGCGCTGGGGGCGAAGGTTGCGGGTTCGGTTTCGGCGAAGACGGATCTGCTGGTGGCCGGGCCCGGCGCCGGATCGAAGGCGAAGAAGGCCGCCGAGCTTGGCATCGAGACGATCGACGAGGACGGGTGGTTTCGCCTGATCGGGGCGGAATGAGCGGGGGCGGGCGGCCCGAGATCCTGTTTCCGCTGTTTGCGGATCTGACGGGGCTTGAGGGTGTCGGCCCGAAGACGGCGCAGGCGCTGGAAAAGGCGGGGATCGCCACGCCGCGCGACCTTCTGTTCACGCTGCCCTATGCCGTTGTCGACCGGCGGCGGCGCGAGACGGTGCAGGGCGCGGCCCCGAACCAGGTGGTGACGGTGGAGGTGGAGGTGGGCCGGCATGTTCCGGCCGCGCGGAAGGGGCGGCCCTACCGCGTGGAGGTGACGGATGCGGGCACGACCTTTCAACTTGTCTTCTTCCATGCGCGCGAGGACTGGCTGATGCGGCAATTGCCGCCCGGGGCGCGGCGGGTGGTGTCGGGGAAGCTGGAGCTGTTCGACGGGGTGGCGCAGATCGTGCATCCCGATCACATGCTGCTGCCGCATGAGGCGGAGGCGATCCCGGAATTCGAGCCGGTCTATCCGCTGACCGCCGGGGTGAGCCAGCGGGTGATGGGGCGCGCGGCGGCAGGCGCGCTTCATCGCGCGCCGGAGCTGGCGGAATGGATCGACCCCGCGCTTTTGGCGCGGGAGGGCTGGCCCCGCTGGCGGGAGGCGGTGGAGGCGGCGCATGCGCCCGAGGGCCTGGGCGATGTGAGCCCGGATGCGCGGGCGCGGCAGCGGCTGGCCTATGACGAGTTTCTGGCGCACCAGCTGACGCTGGCGCTTGCGCGGGCCGCCGCGCGGCGGGCGAAGGGCGTGGCGACGGTGGGCACTGGTGCGCTGAAGGCGCGGGTTCTGAAGGCGCTGCCCTACGAGATGACCGGGGCGCAGGCGCGGGCGGTGGCGGAGATCGAGGCCGATATGGCCGATCCGACGCGGATGAACCGCTTGCTTCAGGGGGATGTGGGATCGGGGAAGACGCTGGTGGCGTTCCTTGCCCTGCTGACGGCGGTGGAGGCGGGCGGGCAGGGCGTAATCATGGCGCCCACCGAGATCCTCGCCCGGCAGCATCTGGAAAGCCTGGGGCCGCTCGCCGAGGACGCCCATGTGGTGATCGAGATCCTGACCGGGCGCGACAAGGGGAAGGAACGGGCGGCGAAGCTGGCGGCGCTGGCGGCGGGCGATATCCGGATTCTCGTGGGCACCCATGCGGTTTTTCAGGGCGATGTGGCGTTTCACGACCTGCGGCTGGCGGTGATCGACGAACAGCACCGGTTCGGTGTGGCGCAGCGGATGGAGCTGGGCGCCAAGGGGCAGGCGGCGGATGTGCTGGTGATGACGGCGACGCCCATTCCGCGATCGCTGAGCCTGGCGCAATACGGGCATATGGACCTGTCGGTGCTGGACGAGAAGCCGCCGGGGCGGACGCCGGTGAAGACCGCGCTTGTGTCCGCCGGGCGGCTGGACGAGGTGGTGGCGCATCTGAGGACGGCGGTGGCCGAGGGGCGGCAGGCCTATTGGGTGTGCCCGCTGGTCGAGGAAAGCGAGGTCGTCGACATGACGGCGGCGGAGGAGCGGTTCAAGCAGCTGAGGGCCGCTTTGGGCGAAGGCGTCGTGGGGCTGGTGCACGGGCAGATGCCCCATGCCGAGAAGGATGCCGCGATGGCGCGGTTCGTCGCCGGCGAGACCAAGGTTCTGGTCGCGACCACGGTGATCGAAGTGGGGGTGAACGTGCCCAATGCGACGATCATGGTGATCGAGCGGGCGGAGAGTTTCGGGCTGGCGCAGCTGCACCAGCTTCGGGGGCGCGTGGGGCGGGGGGCCGGGGCCTCGACCTGCCTTCTGATGTACCAGCCGCCCCTGAGCGAGGGGGGCAAGCGGCGTCTTGAGATCCTGCGCGAGACCGATGACGGGTTCCGCATTTCCGAGGAAGATCTGGCGATGCGCGGCGCGGGCGACGTGATCGGCACCGCGCAGTCGGGCCTGCCGGTGTTCAGGATCGCGAATGTGGAGCGGCAGACCGGGCTTCTGGCCACCGCGCAGCGCGATGCGCGGGCACTTCTGGAGGCGGACCCGCGCCTGACGAGCCCCCGTGGAGAGGCGGCGCGCGTTCTTCTGTGGCTGATGGAGCAGGACAAGGCCATTCGTTTGATTTCAGTGGGTTAGCCCAGTCAATCTTAATTTGTTCGCAAATGTTCTTAAAAAGTTCTTTACAGGTTTCGGCGGATATGAGAACAAAGGAGCAACAAAGACAGCCCCCGCCAAGGACCTGCCCCGATGATGAATGATCTGAAATCCGCCGTTATCCGCCAGCATGGTGCGCTTCTGGCCGACTTTGCCGGCGTCGCCGCGCTGGCCGTCGTCTTCGTCGTTGCCCTGCACCTGCCGGGGATGATGTAACGGCCCGTTCTGCCTGCGGTCTGTCGTACCGGTCGCGCTTCCCTGTCCCATTCCATGAAGCGCCCAAGGATCTGACGGCGTCCTGTCCCTGCCAAGGATCCGAGCCCGGGTTTCCCACCCTTCTGACCGAACCGATACAGACACGCCACTTCCGCCGCCTCCCGAGAGGGAGTGCGGCGGATTTTTTTATCCGTACCAGTGAATTACGCCGCGCAATTGCCGTGCCGTGCGGGGGCTGAAGGCAATTGCGCGGCGGGCCCCGGGTGACGCGCCGAGGGAGGCGCGCGTCAGGGGATGATGCGGTTGTACTTGGTGCCTTCGACGGAGGCGCCGGCGAGAAGCCCGGCCTGCCCGAAGACCACCGCGATGACCGGCGACAGCGCCGTGGTGGTTTCGGCCGAGATGTTTTCGCCCCGGTTCGAGACGGTGTATTCGATATCGGCCCCCGCGGCCCAGCCGGGCGAGGAGCGGAAATCGGCCAGCGCCTCTTCCGTCATGAAGTAGAGCGCGTGGGCGTATTGCTGGGCGCCGATCTGGAGGCCGAAGCTGGCCTGGGTGGCGGAGTAGTAATCGACGGTCACGTCGTTCACCCGAAGCGCGCCGCGCCCGTAGCTTCCGCCGATGCCGAGCCCGGCCTCGGTGATCAGCGGCATCACCAGCATGCCCACCGATTTTTCACGCAGGTCGCGGGTGGCGGGCGAGGTGCTTTCCAGGAAATTCAGCGTGGAATCGACGCGGGCGTCGATGATCTGGGCGCCGTTGGAGCCGACGCCGTTGCCGCAGGCCGCCGCGAGGAGGACGGATGAGAGAGCGCCGAAGGCGACGCCGCGGCGGGTGATGCGTGTCATGGGGAAATCCCTTATCTTGCCTGTTTTACCTCAGAATCCGGCCTTATCTGGCCAATGCCACAAAGTATAGCGGTTTACCTTGCGGGTGTCATTAGTTCTTGTGTGTTGCCGCCCTGCCGCGGCTTAGGCTTTGCGCGCGTTGAGAATTCTCGCCATGGCCGGCGCGAAATAGGTGAGAATCCCGTCGCAGCCGGCGCGTTTGAAGCTGAGGAGGCTTTCCTCCATCACCTTGTCGCCGTCGAGCCAGCCATTGGCGGCCGCGCCCTTCAGCATCGCGTATTCGCCCGACACCTGGTAGGCGTAGGTGGGCGCGCCGAAGGCATCCTTCACGCGGCGGCAGATGTCGAGATAGGGCATGCCGGGTTTCACCATCACCATGTCGGCCCCTTCGCGGAGGTCGCGTTCGACGAGGCGCAGCGCCTCGTCGCCATTGGCCGGGTTCATCTGGTAGGTTTTCTTGTCGCTCTTGAGCGCGCCCGAGGCGCCCACCGCATCGCGGAACGGCCCGTAGAAGGCGGAGGCGTATTTGGCGGCGTAGGAGAGGATCGCGACGTTGACGTGGCCGTCGTCTTCCAGCGCGGCGCGGAGCGCGCCGATCCGGCCATCCATCATGTCGGACGGCCCGAGGATGTCGGCGCCCGCCTCGGCCTGGGCGCGGGCCATCTTCACCAGCGCCTCGACGGTTTCGTCATTCACGATGATGCCGTCGCGCACGAAGCCGTCATGGCCGTCGATGTTGTAGGGGTCGAGCGCGATATCGGTCATCACCGCGATTTCGGGGACTTCGGCCTTGATCGCGCGGATCGCGCGGTTCGTCAGGTTGTCGGGGTTCCAGGCCTCGGCGCAATCGGCGGTCTTCAGCGAGGGATCGGTGTAGGGAAAGAGGCAGATCGCGGGGATGGCGAGCGTCGCGGCCTCTTCGGCGGCGCGCACGATGCGATCGACGGTGAGCCGTTCGACGCCGGGCATGGAGGGGATCGCGGTGGTTTCGTTTTCGCCGTCGCGGACGAAGACGGGCCAGATGAAATCATCCACCGAGAGCGTGTTTTCCGCTGTCAGCCGCCGGAGCGCATCGGAGGATTTGGTGCGCCGGAAGCGCGTATTTGGAAACGATCCGGTGGTCATCGGCCTGTCCGTCCCTGAAGTGTCGTTTCCAAACGACTGTCATGGAAAGAGCGAGCCCTCAAGTATGGTCTTCCAGATGTGTGCGCGATAGGGTCCGCCAACCTCGGCAAGCGGGCAGGGCAGTTGGCGACTTTGGACTGGTATCAGACCGTATTCGAGCTTATCGACCTGCGGTCTTTTTCGAACCTCTGGTACTGGATTGCGCTGGCCGTCCTGTGGTCGACCTCGAGCCACTGGATTCTGGGCGTGCCGTTCGACCTGGTGCAGCGGGCCTCGCGCTATGGCGGCGAGGCGGAGACGGATCTGAACGACCTGGTGCGGATCAACGTGAACCGGATCCTGTACCTGATGACCTCGACCGGGACGGGGGCCACCGGGTTCATCGCGCTGGTTCTGGCGATGCTGGTGACGCTTGGCTTCTTCTACAGCTATGAATTCGCGCAGGCGACGTTCTTTCTGGTGGCGCCGATGAGCCTGATCGGGGCGCTGAACGTCTGGACGGCGCGGAAGATCCGGGCGACGGAGGCGGCGGGTGCGGCGCTTTACACGCTGATGTGGCGGCACCGGCGGATCGTGCAGGGCATGGGTGTTGTCTGGATCTTCGTGACCGGAGTCTGGGGAATGAGCCGGAACATGCTTGTGACCGGGCCGTTCTAGACAGGGACCATGGGGGACAGAGCGCATATCACGGTCTCCGGCGTGCCGGAGGGCTTCGACGCCCGCATCCTGATCGATGAACTCGACCGGGGGGCGGGGGCCGTCGTGCATGTGGCGCGCGACGACAAGCGGATGGCGGCGATGCACGAGGCGCTGGCGCTGTACCGCCCCGACCTGGCGGTGATGCGCCTGCCGGGCTGGGATTGCCTGCCCTATGACCGGGTGTCGCCCAACCCCGATATCTCGGCCGCGCGGATGGCGACGCTTGCGGGGCTGGCGGCGGGCGGCCTGAAGGGGTTCGTTCTTCTGACGACGCTGAATGCGGCGATGCAGCGGGTGCCGGCGCGCGAGGTCTTGCGCGAGGCGTCTTTCGCCGCGCGGGTGGGGGACCGGATCGACGAGGCGGGGCTGCGCGCCTTCCTGGTGCGGATGGGGTTTTCGCAGGCGCCGACGGTGACGGAACCGGGCGACTACGCGATCCGGGGCGGGATCATCGACATCTACCCGCCCGGCGAGGCGGGGCCGGTGCGGCTGGATCTGTTCGGCGATGTGCTGGACGGCGCGCGGCGGTTCGACCCGGGCAGCCAGCGGACGACCGAGGCGCTTCAAAGGGTGGAACTGGCGCCGGTGAGCGAGGTGATCCTCGACGAGGCGGCGGTGACGCGGTTTCGGCAGAATTACCGGGCCGAGTTCGGTTCCGCCGGCACCGACGACCCGCTTTACGAGGCGGTGAGCGCGGGGCGGAAACATGCGGGCGCCGAGCACTGGCTGCCGTTCTTTCACGAAAAGCTCGAGACGGTGTTCGACTATCTCGACGGCGCGACGGTGGTTCTGGACGACCAGATCACGGCGCAGCGCCTGTCGCGGTGGGAGGGGATCGCCGACCAGTATGATGCGCGGCGCGAGGCGCTGAAATCGAAGTCGAAGCATGACACGGTGTACAAGCCCGTGCCGCCGGGGCTTCTGTACCTCGACGATCCGGCCTGGATGGCGGCGGTGGCCGATGCCCGCGTCGTGCAGCTTGCGGTCAGCCCGCAGCCCACGGGGCCCGGTGTGACGGACGCGGGCGGGCGGCTGGGGCGCGATTTCGCGCCGGAGCGGCAGCAGGAGAATATCAGCCTTTTCAGTGCGCTGGCTGCGCATATTCAGGCGAAGGCGGGCGACGGGCCGGTGGTTGTTGCCAGCTATTCGGAGGGCGCGCGGGAGCGGCTTGAGGGCCTTCTGGAAGATCAGGAGATCGTGGGGGCGACGCCTGTCCGCGATTTCACGGAAGTGGGGCCCGAGGGCCTGCACCTGATGATCTGGGGGCTGGAGCAGGGCTTCGAAGGCCCCCTGAAGGACGCGCCCGGCCGGCGGCTGACGGTGATATCGGAACAGGATGTGCTGGGTGACCGGCTGATCCGGAAGACGCGGCGGAAGCGGCGGGCCGAGAACTTCCTGACCGAGCACCAGAGCCTGAGCCCCGGCGACCTGATCGTGCATGTCGATCACGGGGTGGGCCGGTACCAGGGGCTTGAGGTGGTGACCGCGCTTGGCGCGGCGCATGAATGCCTGCTGCTGGAATATGCGGGCGGCGACCGGCTGTACCTGCCTGTCGAGAATATCGAGCTTCTGTCGCGCTACGGCCATGAAGAGGGGCTGCTTGACCGGCTGGGCGGTGGCGCCTGGCAGGCGAAGAAGGCGCGGCTGAAAGAGCGGATCCGCGAGATCGCGGACCGGCTGATCCGCGTGGCCGCCGAGCGGCATTTGCGGAAAGGCCGCATCTTCGAGCCGCCCGACGGGATGTGGGAGGCGTTTTCGGCGCGGTTCCCCTACGAGGAAACCGAGGATCAGCTGTCGGCCATCGAGGATGTGATGACCGATCTGGCGAGCGGCACGCCGATGGACCGGCTGATCTGCGGTGACGTGGGCTTCGGCAAGACGGAAGTGGCGATGCGGGCGGCGTTTGTCGCCGCGATGTCAGGCGTGCAGGTGGCGGTGATCGCGCCCACGACGCTTCTGGCGCGGCAGCATTTCAAGACTTTCGCGGAGCGGTTCCGGGGCTTTCCGGTGAACGTGCGGCCCCTGTCGCGGTTCGTGTCGGCACGGGATGCCGCGAAGACGCGCGAGGGGCTGGCGGATGGTACGGTCGATATCGTGATCGGGACCCATGCGGTTCTGGCCAAGCAGGTGAAGTTTCGCGACCTCGGCCTTCTGATCATCGACGAGGAGCAGCGATTCGGGGTGACGCACAAGGAGCGGCTGAAGGAGCTTCGCTCGGATGTGCATGTGCTGACGCTGACCGCGACGCCCATTCCGCGCACCCTGCAACTGTCGCTGACCGGGGTGCGGGACCTGTCGATCATCGGGACGCCGCCGGTCGATCGCCTGGCGATCCGGACCTATGTGAGCGAGTTCGACACGGTGACGATCCGCGAGGCGCTTTTGCGCGAGCATTACCGGGGCGGGCAGTCGTTTCTCGTCTTGCCGCGGATCGCGGATCTGGCGGAGATGGAGGAATTCCTGCGCGAGGAGGTGCCCGAGGTCACCTTCATCTCGGCCCATGGGCAGATGGCGGCGGGCGAGCTCGATGACCGGATGAACGCCTTCTATGACGGCAAGTACGATGTGCTTCTGGCGACGACGATCGTGGAATCGGGGCTCGATATCCCGACCGCGAACACGATGATCATTCACCGGGCGGATATGTATGGCCTCGCGCAGCTCTACCAGATCCGGGGGCGCGTGGGGCGGTCGAAGACGCGGGCCTATGCGTACCTCACGACGAAGCCGCGCGCGAAGCTGACGCAGACCGCCGAAAAGCGGCTTCGGGTTTTGTCGTCGCTTGACAGCCTCGGGGCGGGGTTCACGCTGGCGAGCCAGGACCTGGACATTCGCGGGGCGGGGAACCTTCTGGGCGAGGAACAGTCGGGGCAGATCAACGAGGTGGGCTACGAACTGTACCAGTCGATGCTGGAGGAGGCGATCGCCAAGATCCGGTCGGGCGAGATGGAGGGCCTGACCGAGATGGACGGGCAGTGGGCGCCGGTGATCAACCTGGGCGTGCCGGTGCTGATCCCCGAAGATTATGTGCCGGATCTGGATGTGCGGCTGGGGCTTTACCGGCGCTTGTCGGATCTGACGACGAAGGTGGAGCTGGAAGGGTTCGCCGCCGAGCTGATCGACCGGTTCGGGAAGCTGCCGAAGGAAGTGAACACGCTGCTTCTGGTGGTGCGGATCAAGGCGGAGTGCAAGAAGGCGATGATCGCGCGGCTCGATGCCGGGCCGAAGGGCGCGACGATCCAGTTTCACAACGACAAGTACCCCAATCCGCAGGGGCTGGTGGTTTTCATTCAGAACCAGCGGGGGCTGGCGAAGGTGAAGGACAACAAGATCGTGGTGCGGCGGGACTGGAAGAAGGACAGCGACAAGATCAAGGGCGCTTTCGCGATCGCGCGGGATCTGGCGGGGTTCGCGAAGGGCGCGGAGAAGCAGGGGCGGTGAGCCCGTGCAATGGCCACAGCGCCAAGCCTTGGCCAGCGCGAATAGCGGCGCAGCCGCCGCGCAATCGCCAGACCGCCCCATCGGTCTGGCGATAGGATGAGGCTGGGCGCGCCGTCTCCACGAAGCCCTGACACTGCGGGATAAAGCACATCGAACAGCCGTCCGGGCCGCCAGCCCGCGGTCTGGCGATTGCGCGGCTTGTTTGTGACGATCAGAGATCGCCGGTGTAATGCCCGCGCGCCGGATAGTTCTTTTCGATCGCGAAATCGATGGCGCCCAGGATGTCTTCGAAGGGCGGGCGGGCGAAGGGCATCGTCTGGAGCGAGAGGTAGTAGAGCGAGCGGTCGGGCTCAACCAGCAGGAGCGCGGGTTCGATGAAGAGATCGGGCTCTTCGATCCCGATCGACGTCTTGCCGCGCGAGGTGGAGGTATAAAGCCCCCAGTCGTCGCGCGCCGCCGTGAGCGGCAGGTCGTAGGCGATGGGGAGACCCTGGGCCGCGACTTCCTCTGCCATGGCCTCCGCCCGGTCGGCCCCGTCCGACGAGATCGCGACGGGCCGGATGCCGCGGCGGTCGAATTCGGGCAGGAGGGCGGCGAGCGCCTTCAGCTGTTTCTGGCAGAGCGGGCAGTGGAGGCCCCGGTAGAACAGCAGCATCGTGCCGTTCGCGCCGTGATCGGCCGACAGCGTGAAGGTGCCGCCCCCGGTGGTGGGAAGGCTGAGGTCGGGCACCGGCTGGCGCGGGAGAAGACGGGTCATGGCAGGGCTTCCTTGATCGGGGTTGGTTCGGGATCCTTCAGACCCGAGGCGATGACGAAAGCCGCGCCCGCGCAGATCGCGATGCCGATCGCGACCGAAAGCGGCGTGCCGTTGAAGGTGAGGCCCAGCGGCACGGCGACGATCACCGCCCCCACCGTCGACATGGAGCCGAGGATCGAGGCCGTCATCCCCGCCATGTGCCCCATGGGCGTCATGGCGATGGCGTTGATGTTGCCGATGGTGAGGCCGAGCACGGTGAAGTTGACGGCGGCCCAGGCGACATAGGCGTAGAGCGCCCAGGGCGCGTTCCAGGGGGCGGAGAGGGAGACGAGGATCATGAGGATGGCGGCCCCGGTCTGGACCGCGAAGGCGGTGAGCGCCACGCGGCGCATGCCCCAGATCATCACGAGCTTGGCGTTGGCGAAATTGCCCATGGCGCCGATGACCGAGATCAGCATGAACCACCAGTGGAATTTGTGGCCCTGCCCGAAGGTCACGTCGAAGATCGGCTGGGCGGTGACGAGCACCGAGAAGAGCGCGCCGAAGGTGAGGATCAGCGACAGGAGGCAGAGCCGGACCATGGGGTTGGCGATCACCTCGAGAAACCCGTCGCGGAGCTTCGCGGGGCGGAACGGGCGGCGGGCCGGGAGAGTGAGGGTTTCGGGCTGGCGGAGCGAGAGCCAGATGACCGAGATCGCCGAGAACACGATGAAGGCGAGGAAGATCGCGCGCCAGCCCGCCATCGCGATGATGCCCGCGCCCATGGCGGGGGCGAGCGCGGGGACAAGCGTGAAGACCATCATCATCAGCGAGACGAGTTGCGCCATTTCGCGGCCTTCGAACTTGTCGCGGATGATCGCCATGGCGGCGATGCGCGGGCCCGAGGCGCCGAGCCCCTGAAGGACGCGGGCCGCGAGGATCAGTTCGAGCGAGGCCGCCTGCCAGGCGAGGAGGGCGCCGAGGATATAGAGGAGCGCACCGCCCGCGATCACGCGCCGCCGCCCGAAGGCATCGGCCATGGGCCCGCTGAAGAGCGTGCCGACGCCGAGGCCGAGCACGAAGCTGGTGACGATGAGCTGCGCGAGGTTCGGAGCACCCGGCGTCAGTTCCGCCGCGATTTCGGGCAGCGCGGGCAGCATCGCGTCGATCGAAAACGCGATGGTCGAGAAGAGCATCGCCATCAGCGCAATGAATTCGGGCTTGGAGAGAGCGCGGTCGGTCGTCATGCGACCCCGTCGGCGTTTTCCCCAAGCTCCTCGATCACGCGGGCCCAGAGATCGGGGGGCTGGGCGCCCGGGACGACATGCTGATTGGCGACGACGAAGGTGGGCACGCCGGTGACGCCGCGGGCGCGGGTGTGGGCGTCGCGGGCCTGGATATCCTCGGCATCGGCGTCGCTGGAGAGAAGCCGTTCGATCATCGCGCGGTCGAGGCCGACGCTTTCGGCGATGTCGAGGAGGACGGCGTGATCGCCGATATCGCGGCCCTCCTGGAAATAGGCGCGGAAGAGGGCGGAGACGGCGGCCGTCTGCCGCCCTTCGAGCCCGGCCCAGTGGATCAGGCGGTGGGCGTCGAGCGTGTTGGGCGTGCGGGCGATGCCTTCGAAGTTGAGGGTGAGCCCCGCCGCTTCCGCCGCCTCGGCGATGCGGGCATAGACCGAAACGGCCTGGTCGCGGCCGCCGAATTTCGTTTCGAGGTATTCGCGCCGGTCCATGCCCCCTTCGGGCATGTCGGGGTTAAGCTGGAACGGATGCCATTCGATTTCGAAGGGGTGATCCGGGTGCGCCTCGAGCGCGCGGTCGAGATTGGCCTTGCCGATATAGCACCAGGGGCAAATCGGATCCGAAAGGATATCGAGCTTGATCATGTCCTGGCCTTCCAGCCGTCCCGAAGGGCGCGGCGATTGAGTTTTCCGGTCGCCGTGCGGGGGAGCGCGTCGAGACGCTCATAAAGACGCGGGCGTTTGTAGGCGGCGAGCCGGGCGGCCATGTGGGCCTCGAGCGCCGCCATGTCGGGGGCGGCAGCGCTTTGAAAGAATGCGGCAATCACCGATGTCTCGGCCCTTACCGTGACCGGCATGACGGCGCAATCGTCGATGCCCGGAAAGCTGCGCAGAACCGCTTCAACTTCCTGTGGGCTGACGCGGACGCCACCGGCGTTCATCATGTCATCGGCGCGGCCGAGATAGGTGATGGCGCCCGTTTCGGACATTTCGGCCATGTCGGCGGTGACGTACCAGCCGGTTCGCGCAAGCGGCGGATCGCCCAGGTAGCCGAGCATGAGGCCCGGGTCGGTTGCGTCGATGGCCAGCCGGCCGGGGGTGCCGCGCGGGGCGGGCGTGCCGGCCTCGTCGAGAATCGCGATGCGGCGGCCGGGCTGGGCCTGGCCGAGCGTGCCCGGCGGGGCGGGGCGGCCGGGGGCGCCCGAGAGGAAGGTGGAGCATTCGCTCATCCCGAAGGCTTCGTAGATCGGGCGGGCGGTGGCGGCGTTCCAGGCCTCGCGGAGCGTGTCGGAGAGTTTTTCGCCCGCCGACAGCCCGTGGCGGAGGGTGGGCAGATCGAGGGGCGCGCTGGATGCGAGGAGGCGGCGGTAATGCGCCGGGGCGCCGGCGAAGATCGTCACGTCGTGGCGGCGGAGGAGGAGGGCGAGGGCGCGCGCGTCGGTGCCGGGCGCGGGGATCAGCGCGGTGGCGCCCGCCGCCCAGGGATCGAGGAGACCGGTGCCGAGCGTATAGGTCCAGTTGAAGGCGCCGGGGTGGAGGATGCGGTCATCCGGGGTGAGGCCGTACCAGCCCGCCCACATCATGCGGCGGGCGTGGATCGCGCGGTGGGCGTGGAGGACGGGTTTCGACCGGCCTTCGGTGCCGGAGGTGAAGACGATGTAGCCGGGGCGGTTCGGGTCGCCCCTGTGCGGGGGCGGGGCCGGGGCGTCGTGGCGGAGGTTCGAGATGGGGAGGATCGGGGCCGCCCGGTCGGGCAGGGCGAGGGCCGGATCGTTGAGGATGAGCGCGGGGGATGTGAGGGCGAGGGCCGCAGCGATTTCCGGCGGCGTCCAGGGTTCGGGGATGAGGACGGGAACCGCGCCGATCCAGGCCGCGGCGAGGAAGGCGACGGGCAGATCGGGGCTGTTCGAGAGCCGCAGCGCGACACGGTCGCCCGGGCCGATGCCCCGGGCCGCGAGATGGGCGGCGGCGGAGGTGACGGCGGCGGAGAGGCGCGCGTAACTCCACCGGTCCGCGCCCGAGACGCGCAAGACGGCCAGGGCGATCTTGTCGGGCCGGTCCCCGGCCGGGGCCAGCACGTATTCCGCAAGGTTGAAGGGGGCGGGGCAGGCCGGTGGCGGCCCCTGATCATCGATCGACAGCATGGGAGCGCGATGGTGGCCCCGATCGCCGGGGCTGGCAAGCCAGAGGCGCGCGGCGCGGGCGCCGCTGGCAATGCGATCCGGGTGGCGGCGGCTGCCTCAGGCGGCGGCGGCGCCTTTCGCGGCATCCACCTTCGCGGTGATCCGGCGGATCCAGGTGTCGATCACATCCGCCGCCTCGGCCAGCGTCAGATCGTAGGACGTCGACAGGTAGTGGGCAAATTCCGCCCGGTCCCCGGCGATGGCGACGACTTTTTCGCCGTGGAGTTCGGGCCAGTGGGCCATGATGTCGTCGGCGAAATCGTTCCAGGCGGTTTGAATATCGGTCCAGGTCATCGGCAGCCTCCCAAGGAATGCCGGGAAGCCTGCACGGCAGGTGTAAACAATCCGATAAGATCGGTCGGGTCGGTTTTCGTTAACCCGGGGCGGCCCGGCCCCCGGTCATAGGGCCGCGCGGACCTTGCGGGCGCCGCCCGAGATATCCTCGCCCATCCCTTCGACGGTGGCGCATCCGGCCACGGCGAAACCGAGGAACACGATCAAGAGAAAACGAAGCATGGCCTACTCCTCATACCACCAGAGTTCGGGCTGGAAGCCGAGCCAATCCCCATAGATCGGCAGGGTCGAGGGATAGCGAAGCTCTTTGGCATGGGCAAGACGCGCGACCGGATCGAACCAGATCGGGATGACGTAGCGCCCCGAGATCAGCGTGCGGTCGAGGGCGCGGGTGGCGGCGAGGAAATCTTCCTGGCTGGTGGAATTCAGAAGCCTGTCGATCATCGCGTCGATCGCGGGGCTTTGCACGCCCATCCAGTTGCGCGACCCTTCGGTTTCGGCGGCTTCCGATCCCCAGTAGAGCGCCTGTTCGTTGCCCGGCGAAAGCGACATGCCGCGGGTGTACCATGTCATGTCGAAGTCGAAGACCTGGGTGCGTTCCTTGTATTGCGCGGGATCGGCGATCGACAGCGTGGGCGTGATGCCGAGGCGGGCGAGCGCGGACGTGTAGATATCGACGATCTGCTGGGGTTCGTTGGCGCCCTGCTGGAGCAGGATTTCGAAGGCGAAGGGGGTGCCGGAGGCGTTTTTCAGGACACCATCCTGAACCGTCCACCCGGCCTCTTCCAGAAGCACGAGCGCCGCGCGGATGTTGGCGCGGTTCCTTTCGCTGCCGTCGGAGACGGGGAGGGTGTAGCCCTCGAGCGCGCCGGGCAGGAGGCTGTCGGCGAAAGGTTCGAGGAAGTCGCGCACGCGGCCCTCTGCCGGACCCGGGCGCATG
This sequence comes from Ovoidimarina sediminis, assembly GCF_032586175.1. NCBI lineage: Bacteria > Pseudomonadati > Pseudomonadota > Alphaproteobacteria > Rhodobacterales > Roseobacteraceae > Ovoidimarina > Ovoidimarina sediminis. Next base: position 132,241 of record NZ_JAWHTE010000001.1, on the reverse strand, counting down.
CCGAGGACCGAGTTCGAGAAGTACGAGGTGATGCGGGGGCGGGTGTCGCCGTTCAGCGTCTGGTTGATGAATTCGTAGTTGAAGGCGTGGATCATCGCCTCGCGCACGCGCCAGTCCCGGAAGACCGGGCGGCGGGTGTTCATGACAAGCCCGGTGATGCCCGAGGGGCGCTGGTGCGGGATCACCGATTTCACCACGTCGCCGCGCTGGACGGCGGGGAAATCGTATTGCGTATCCCATTTCTGGAGGTTGGTTTCGCGCATGGTGGTGAGTTCGCCGGCCTTGAACGCCTCGAACATCACGTTGCCGTCGCCGTAGAATTCCATCCGGATCTCGTCGAGATTGGCCTGGCCGCGCATGAAGGGGATGTCCTTGCCCCAGTAATCGGGGTTGCGTTTGAGCGAGACGAAGCGGCCCGCCTCGTAATCGTCGATCACGTAGGGCGCGGTGGTGATGGGGATGATGTCGATCCCCGACTCGGCGAAATCGATACCCTCCCACTGGGCTTTCTTCAGGATCGGGCGCATGCCCATGATGAGCGCAAGCTCGCGGTCGGGTTCGGAGAAGGTGAAGCGGACGGAGCGGGGGCCGGTGATCTCGGCCTTGGCGACCTTTTCCCAGGAGCCGACGTAGCGGGGGTGGCCGACGGTGCCGAGGGTTTCGTAGGACCAGAGCACGTCTTCCGCCGTCACCGGGCTGCCGTCAGAGAATCGCGCCTCTTCGCGGATCGTGTATTCGACGAAGGAGCGGGCCTCGTCGGTCGTCACCGATTCGGCGAGGAGGCCGTAGAGCGTGAACGGCTCGCCATAGGAGCGGCCCATGAGGCTTTCGTAATTCAGGAAGCGTAGCTGCCAGGGCACACGGCCTTTCAGGATGTGCGGGTTGAGGCTGTCGAAGCTTCCGACCTCGCCCTGCACGATGCGCCCGCCCTTGGGGGCGTCGGGGTTCGCATGCGGCAGAGACACAAAATCCGGTGGGAGGGCGGGGTCGCCATACATAGCTATGCCATGGGCCGGCTCCTGCGCCATGGCGGCGCCCGCGACGGAGAGGCACAGCGCGGTGGCGGCGCCGGCGAGAGTGGAGAAAAAATCTGTTCGCATTTTGTGGACAATTCCTCTGCTCGTTATGCCCTTTGGGCGAAAGCGTAGTCGGGGACTCGTGGGTTTTCAAACTTTTAGCTTGGCCGTGGGCGAGTGCTTGCGTATAAAGGGGGCACTGCTCGATAGGTTTCTTGCCTGTATGAAACCTGCCTCAATAACTTAACGCCCGCCTCGTGCGGGCGTTTTTTTTGGGCCCTGTCAGGCCGGGGCGAGGCGGCGCCGGGTGAGCAGGAGAATCGTCACAACGATGCCGATATTGAGCACGTTCCAGGCGATCCCGTGCAGGAACGCCATGTCGTAGCTGCCGGTCGCGTCGTAGATCCAGCCCGAGGCCCAGCCGCCCACCGCCATACCGACGATGGTGGCGAAGGTGACGGAGCCCACGCGCGCCCCCGCCTCGCGCGCCGGCATGTATTCACGCACGACGATCGAATAGGAGGGCACGATGCCGCCCTGGCTGAGCCCGAAGACCAGCGAGACGACGTAAAGCGAGGTGAGCCCGCCCGCGGGCAGGTAGAGAAAGAGCGCGATGCATTGCAGGACGGAGCCGGTGAGCAGCGTCAGGATGCCGCCGATTCTGTCGGCCAGGAAGCCCGAGACGAGGCGCGAGGCGACCCCGCCCAGAAGCATGAGCGAGAGCATTTCGGCGCCCACCGCGGGGCCGAAGCCCAGATCGGCGCAAAGCGCCACGATATGCACCTGGGGCATCGCCATCGCCATGCAGCAGGCCACGCCCGCGACGATGAGCATGAGCTGAAGCTGGGCGGGGGCGAGCCCGGTGGCGCCGCGCCGGGCGGCGGCGGCGCTGTCGGCGCGGGCGGTGGCGGCCTCGGAAATCCGGCGGCGCAGGACGAGGGAGAGCGGGATGGCGAGCGCCGGTACGATCACCGCGAGCGCCACATAGACGCCGCGCCAGCCATAGCTGTCGAGGAGGCCCGAGAGAAGAAGCGGCCAGATCGCGCCGGAGAGGTAGTTGCCGCTCGCCGTGATCGCGACGGCGATACCGCGCCGGCGCATGAACCAGTGCGAGATATCGGCGATGAGCGGCCCGAAATTCGCCGCCGCGCCGAAGCCGATGGCGCCATGGAGCGCGATGAGCGCCCAGACCGAATGGGACAGGACCGCGAGCGTATAGCCTGCGGACATGAGCGCCGCCGTGGCGATGATGCAGGGCGTGATGCCGTAGCGGTCGACCCAGCGGCCGATCGCGAGGCTGCCGATCGCGAAGCCCGCCATGCAGGCGGTGTATGGCAGCGAGGCGGTGCCCCTGTCGATCCCGAACTCGGCCTGCATGTCGGGCAGGATCACGATCACCGCCCACATGCCCACGTTGCCGACGCAGGCGACGAGAAGCGTCACCGCGAGGCGGAACCACGCATAGCGGGTATCGTGCAGATCGTGATCGGGGCTGTCGGCGGGTGTCATGGAGGACGCTTACACCCGGGCGGGGCGGCGGAACAGGCGGATTCTTTCCCGCGCCGCTCAGCCCGTCCTCCAAAGTCGGGCAAGGGCGGAAAGGGACAGGCGGAATACCCCCGCCGCGAGGGCGCCCGCGAGGAAGCCGTAGGGGAAGATCAGCACGTCGTAGACGAAGATGTGGCGCATGTGCGGGGCGCTGAGCCACAGGCTTGTGCCCGAGATCGCGGCCTGGGCCACGAGGCCCGTCGCGATCATGAGCGGGAGAAGTCCGTCGGGGAAAGGCCGCTGGCGGCGGCGGTTGGCCATGACCGCAAGCGGCAGGAGAAGCGCGGCGGGCGGAGACACGTAGAGCACCGATATGGGCATGAGGCAGAGCCATGCGCTGACGTCACAGCCCCAGGGGGCGAGCCGGAACGAGCCGAAGACGTAGAGCAAGGACAGGAGGGCGGTCAGGAGGCCCGCGCCGATATGGTGCCGGGTGGAGGCGGGCGTGCGCTGCGGCGGGGTCATCGCGATGCGCCCGGGGATACGAGAGAGGCCGGGCTCACGACAGGGAGACCCGGTTGCCGAGGCTGGTGAGCGCCGCGTAGGCCAGGGGCGTCAGGCAGAGGGTGAGCGGCCAGACGCGAAGATCCCGTCCGACGGCCCGTTCCAGAAGGCGTGCACCGGTGAGGATCGCCACGGCCAGCGTCGAGGGCAGGCTGAAGAAAAAGACGGTCAGGTTGAACTCGTTCGGGGCACCCAGAAGAAACACCTCCCAGCCGGAACAGGCCGTGAGGATCGGCCCGGCAAGGACGAGTGCGCCGATGCCGCCGGAGATCAGGCCCACGGGCCAGGCGAAGCCGAAGGCCGCCGGGAGGGAACAGGAGCCGTCGACCGCATAGGCGCAGAACACCCCGGCGAACCCGGCGAGCAGGCTGGCCAGCGTCAGCAGAAGCCAGGTTCGGAGAAGCGGCATCGCTGTCGACATTCTACCCGTTCTGTTCATCGTCCCCGGGGCACAGCCTAGCGCGGCTGGATGACGGAACTGTGGCAGATCCTGTATCCCCGCGCGCAAGCGCCACAGGCGACGTGGGCCACGGCGCGTATCTTCGGGGCAGACGGTGCCCCGGGAAAGGACGTCGCGTGACATGTGACGGGCAGACGGCCGTATGGAACGCAATGGTGATGGAGGCCGATCCGGCCATGTGCCCGCCGTGGGACGAGCGGCGGCCATTGCCTGCCGGTATTTGGGAAGCGCGAACAATGGCGGGCTGAATGCGTTTCCGTCCCGGTCCCATGATCTCGATGCGGGGGAGGTGCTGGACGCAATCGTCACTCTCGGCGCGGCAGAGGCGGCGGACCAAAGCCTTCTGCGGGTGCTGGAGGCCCATACCGGGCGGCATATCGGGTATTATTCCGACCTGGCCGGCTGAGGGCGGGCCTCGCCGGCGCCCGAAGGGGCGACAGGATCGCCCGATGCCCCTATGCTTCCCTGAAAACAGGGGGACAGAGACATGACCGATGCGGCAGCGCTTCCGCAGCTGGATGGCCGGCTGATGACCTGCGGGGGCGGGTTCGAGACCTGGCTGCAATATATCGACGGGTTCACGCTGCGCCATTTCTGCGCGTTCGAGCTTCTGGACGACGACCGGGGGCGGGCGTGCCTAGAGGCCTATCACCGGAAGCTGGTGGAAGCGGCGGTGGCCAACGGGTTCGGCGTGATCAACGAGGGGCTGCACTACCGGACGAGCCGGGACTGGGGGGAGTTGATCGGCTATTCGCGCGAGGGGCTGGCCGAGATCACCGCGCGCGGCATCGAGTTCTACCGCGACATTGCGCGGGACTATCACAGCGAGGCGACGCCGATGGTGATCGGCGGCTGCGTCGGCCCCAGGGGCGACGCCTATGACACGGGCCGGGTGGAGGATGCGGCGGAGGCCGAGGACTATCATTCCGAGCAGATCGTGACGATGCGCGATGCCGGGGCCGAGATGGTTTCGGCCTGGACGTTTTCGAATGTCGAGGAGGCGACGGGGTTCGCCCGCGCGGCGGAGGGGGCGGGGATGCCCTGCATGATTTCCTTCATCGCCAAGGGCGGGCGGCTGAATGACGGGGCGACGCTGGAGGAGGCGGTGGGGCGGATCGACGACGCGACCGGGGGGGGGCCGTTGTACTATGCCGTGAACTGCGCCCATCCGACGGAATTCGCGCCGGGGCTGGGGCCAGGCGGCTGGATGGACCGGCTGGGAGGCTTCATGCCGAATGCCGTGGCGATGGAGCTTCTGTCGCTGTGCAGCCTCGGGCATCTCGAGGACGGCGACCCCGAGGAGCTGGGCGGCCAGATGGCGGCGCTTGCGGCGCGGTTTCCCCATATCAATGTCTGGGGCGGGTGCTGCGGCACCGATGCGCGCCATATCGCCGAGATCGCGCGGCAGGTGCGCGCGGTGCGGGACGGGGCGGCGGTGGCGGCGTCGTGAGGCGCTATTCCCGCAGGTACCCGGCCGTCGCGTCGGGATCGGGGATGTAATCCCAGGCCGTGCCGTTGGCCTTCATCGCGGCGTTCACGACCGCTTTCATGGGCAGCCGGTCCCAGACCTCTGACGCGATCCTGTCGAGGTCGAAGGCGCCGCCGGTGATGACCTGGTTCAGCGTGGATTCGATCTCGGCGCAATCGGGATCGCCCGCGCGGTTCGCCCATTCGCCGGGATCCTCGGCGAGGTTGTAAAGCTGGGGCGGCGTGCCGTGGCAGTAGTGGTATTTCCAGTCGCCGAGGCGCACCATGAAGGAGGGCCGCATGATGCCCTCGCCGTGGTATTCGGAGATCACCGGGATCACCGCTAGTTCCGCGCCGTGGATCGCCGGAAGGAGCGAGCGGCCTTCGAGGGGGCGGACGGACGTTTCTTGGGCGATGTCGATCAGGGTGGCCGGCAGATCGATCAGCGAGACGGGGGTGTCGATCCGGCGGGGCACGGCCCCCGGCATGTCGATGAAGAGCGGAATGCGGGCCGACCATTCATGGAGGCTGCGTTTCTGGATCATGCCGCGTTCGCCCAGCATCTCGCCATGGTCTGAGGTGACGATGACGAGCGTGTCGTCACGGGTTCCGGCCTCTTCCAGGACGCCGAGCAATTCGCCGATCTTGTCGTCGACGTAATGGGCGAGGGCCGCGAAGCCGCGGCGCATGGCGCGGAGGTTTTCGGGATCGCGGATCTCGTCGCCCCGGAGGTGGAGCCCGTGCCAGCGGCGGATCGCGTGATCGTAGGCCGAATAGCGATCGTCCATGTCGTCGGGATAGATCGGCAGGGGCATGTCGGCGTCTTCGTAGATCTCCCAATACCTGCGGGGCACCTTGTAGGGTGGGTGGGGGTTGGTGAAGGAGACCGTCAGCATCCAGGGCCTCTTCGGCGCGTGGCGCAGGTATTCCATCGCCCGGAAGTGGGTTTCTTCGTCATACTGAAGCTCTTTCGACCAGCCGGGGCCGATGTTTTCGGCCAGGTATTGCGGGGTGAAATCGAAGGCCTTTGCGTCGGGATCGTCTTCGGGCGGCAGAGGGTAGGACCAGAGGTGGCCGGACGGATAGATATCGGTGTTGAGCCGGCGCTGGAAGCCGTGAAGCTGATCGGCCCCGATGAAATGCATCTTGCCCGACAGCACCGTTTCGTACCCCGCGTTCGCGAGGTAATGGGCGAAGGTGGGCAGATAGCCCGGGAAGGGATCGCCGTTGTCGTAGCAGCCGGTCGTGGAGGTATGGAGCCCGGTCATGAAGCAGGACCGGGCGGGGACGCAGATCGGGCTGGGGGTGTAGGCATTGGTGAAGGTGGCGGCGCGGGCGGCGAGCGCCGACATGTGTTCGGTGCGCGCGCCGGTGCCGCCGCAGGCCTCGAGCATGAAGGGTGTCATCTGATCGGCCATGATCAGGAGGATGTTCGGCTGGCGTAGCGTCATGGTGGGGCCTCGGTTGCACGTGGCGGGATCACTGAAGCGGGGGGCGGCGTGTTTGTCCAGCGGGGGCACGGGGCGCGGCCCCTGCGATATCATGGGAGAGCCGTGTCGTGATGGTGGGCGCGGCCAGCGCCGATGCGGGATCGTCGTGACCGGGATGGATCGGGGGTGGCGAAGGGGGCCGCGACCCCGGGTCGTGCCTTCAGATCGCGCTTGCGGAGGCTGACATGCCTGAGGGTCCCGGTGTGGGCATATCCGTTCGCAGCGAACCGCCCGATCCCCTCGCGCAGGAAAGCCGGGGTTATAATCCCGGCGGCTTCGGGAAGGTCTGTGGCCTTCGTGAGGAACTTTGCCGCGCGCGGCCCGTCAGATCGAACCCGCTTCGACCATGTAGTTGTTCGCCGAGCACATCGCCGCATCGTCGGACGCAAGGAAGACGACCATGCGCGCGACATAGACCGGATCGATCAGATCCGGCAGGCACTGGCGCTGGCGGTGTTTTTCAAGGGCCTCGGGCGTGGCCCAGAGGGTTTTCTGCCGCTCGGTCATGATCCAGCCCGGCACGACGGTGTTGACGCGGATCCGGTGGCCGCCGAGATCGCGGGCCATCGTGCGGGTGAGGCCGTGAACGGCCGCCTTCGCGGTGGTGTAGGCGGGGAAGCCGCCGCCCGCCTCCCACCACGAGTTCGAGCCCATGTTGACGATCGCGCCGCCGCCGGCGGCGATCATGTCGGGCGCGACCGCCTGGATCGCGAAGAACATGTGGCGGAGGTTGGTGTGCATCCGTTCGTCCCAATAGGCAGGGTCGATCTCGTCCCAGGCGTGGCGGTCGTCGCGGGCGGCGTTGTTAACGAGGACCGAGGCGGGGCCGAGCCGTTCCTTCAGCCGGGCGAGGGCGGCCTGCATGGCGGGAATATCGCGGAGGTCGCAGATCTCGAAGGCGATGTCGCCTTCCGTGGCGTCGGTGAGCGCGGCGCTTGTCGTCTCGTCGAGATCGAGGAAGCCCACGCGGCTGCCCTGGGCGGCGAAGGCTTTCACGATCTCTGCGCCGATGCCCGAGGCCCCGCCCGTGATGATCACCGTGCGCCCCGCCAGGCTGGGATATGTCGCGAAATCTTGGCCCATGTCGTTCCCCTCGTCCGAATTCCGTTTTCGTCGGGGACGGGCTTAGCCGAAACGGGAGGCGAGGGGTATGGGCATCTGGCAAGCGTCAGGCAAAGGCGCGGGCGAACCAGGCGCGGGTGGCGTCATTCGCGGGCAGAAGCGTTTCGATGCGCAGATCGTCGAGGGCGGCATCGGCGCTCATCCCGATGGTCGCGATGAGGGAGAAGAGTTCCAGCACATCCGCACCGATGCGGATCTTTATCGCGAGGACCGGATCGGTGCGGGGGCCGGGAGGCGTGGCCATCAGCGCCTGCACCCCGTCGAGGGCGAGGAGATCGGCGAGGAGGGCGTGCGCCTCGGCGTCATGGGGGCGGCGCGCGGCCTCAAGCTCCAGCAGCCGCAGGAGGGCGCGGGCCACCTCGCCCCAGTTCACGATGGCGTCGCGCAGGGGGCCGGGGGCCAGGATTTCGCGGATCAGGTTGCCGTCGCCCGGCGCGCCGACGCGGGCGAAGAAGGCCCGGGCCGGTTCGTTGGCCTTCACGAGGTTCCAGATCCGATCGACCGACACCGCCGGATAGGGGGCGTGACCCTGGAGGACGTGATCGATCGAGGCATCGATGGCCGCCTGCGTCGCGGCATCCCGGCCGCCCCGGGAGGAGCGCGCGGCGAAGCCGGCGGAGAGGAGCATCGCATCGACCTCGGCCGCCGGCATCTCGAGCGCCTCGGCGATCTGCGCGATGGCGAAGCGGCTGGGATTGGAGCGGCCGGTTTCGAGGAAGCTGATGTGGCGCTGGGACATGCCCGATTGAAGGGAAAGATCGAGCTGGCTGAGCCTGCGGCGCTTGCGCCAGGTCTTCAGGAAGACGGGAAAGGCGGGTTCGGGGATGTTCGGGTTGTAGGCCATGCCCGACCTTGCCACGGCGGGGCGGGGAGTTCGATTACCCATGAGGTAATTGAGACGGGGCGGGCAAATCGCGCGAATGGCGGCGAATGCCAACCGATGAGAGAGCCGTACCGATGGACACCGCAAGGACCGCCCGCATTTTCCTAGGGCTGAACGCCGCATTTTCGCTTCTGATGGGGGTGGGGTTTCTGATCGCGCCCGGGGGAGCCGCCGGGATGCTGTTTCAGGATCCCGCGCCCTGGCAGCCCGTGGTGCTGCGTCTCCTGGGGGGCGGGCTGATCCTGTTCGGGCTGGGCCTCGTTTTGCTCGTGCGCGACAGGTTCCTGACGGCCGGGCAGGTCGTTTTCGTTTCGGGGATGGATGCGGGCTGGATCCTGGGAAGCGCGGGACTTCTGATCCTTGCGGGGCCGCTTTTTTCAGAGGCCGGGCAGGGCGCGGTTGTCGCGGTTGCGGGGATCGTGGCGGTCTTTGCCATCGGGCAGTACCTGGGCGCGCGGCGGATCGTGCCGCCCCTGAGCGAAGCCTCCGTCACGGTTTCGGAGGGCCGGATCCTCGCGCGGGTCCGCCGGGCCGTGGGGGCGCCTACGCCGGTTGTCTGGCAGGTGATGAGCGATCACCCGGGCTATGCCGACGTGGCGCGCAACCTGTCGAAGGTCGAGGTCGTGGCGGGCGAGGGGCTGGGCATGCGGCGGCGATGTTTCGGGCCGAAGGGGGAAAACTGGCAGGAGACCTGCGACCTTTACGAAGAAGGCCGGGCCTTCGGGTTCCGGGTGCATACGGAGGCGGCGGATTACCCGTACCCGATCGCGGATCTGCACGGGGTGTGGTCGGTCGAGGAGGAAGACGGGGGCGCGGCCTTCACCATCCATATCGAGGCCGTGCCGAAAGGCAGCGTGCTGACCCGGGCGCTGTTCAGACTGGCGGCGCGGCGGCAGTTCAGGGCCGTGCTGGCGGATCTTGCCGAGGCCTGGGCGGCGCGGGATGGAGCGCGCGGCGCGAGGCTAGCGGGGGGCGTTCGCGTTTCCGGGGCGCACGGGATTTGCCGGGCGCGGGACATGCCGGAGCCTGCCGTCGATCCCGCCGCGTTCCGACGCCTTGCCGGTCTTGCCGCGCGGCTGCCCGTGATCCTGTCGGCCCCGAAGCAGGAGGGCAGGCCCGACCCGATCGTGACGCGGCCCGCGCTTTGCGATCGGGCGCGCCGCGTTCGTGGTGATGGTGTTGCCGCATAGTGGCTGTGCGTCCTTCACCGACCGCGACGGGCGGGAAGCCTGCGGCTTCGTGATGATCGGGGCGGGCAGGGCGGCCCGGCTGAGGATCGGCTTTCCGGGGCGCGCATCATCCCATCCCCCGGGCCACCGCAGGCGGCCGGTGCGCGCCGCTGCATGAGCGCCGGGGAGGCGCATCGAAGGACGCGATCCTGACGAGGGACGTCACCTTTGCCCGGCTGCCCGAGATGGACCCCGCCGCGATCGTGGCGCATATGTCGGCCCACCGGGCGGCCGAGCGCATGCCGCTTCTGACCTTTGCGAGGGATGCCGAGGTTGCGGCGGGTGTCGTCGCCGGGAAGGAGGCGTGCCGGGCCCGGGGCGGCCTTGGGCGCCGGGCGTTCCCTGCCGATGGTCGCCATATCCGCTGGGGCGGGTTTCAGAAGGAAGGGGAGGAATGGGATTTCGGGCTGGTCCTGCGGTCCGGCGTCTTCGGCCCCGGGCGGCGGATTGCCCGCAAGGCCCCGGATTTCGCGGTGGCGGACGCGCGCATTCCCTACGTGACCTTTCTTCTGCCGCCCGCGCGCAGGAACCTCGGGGCGCGGCAGGTTGGAGAGGTTGCGGATGAGGGGGCGGGGTTTCTCAAGTTCCGGCGTGAGACGGAGCCTGCGGCGGGGCAGGGCCAGAGGCTGGCTGGATCGTTGTGCGCCGAGAGGCGCTTTGCGCGGCACAGGGCGGTGCTGGGGCCGGCGTGGCGGTTGGGACGGGCGAGACGCGCGTTGTTGCGCCGCTGTCAGCGGCGGCCCGCGACGGTCACGAATTCGCCGGGAATGCGATACGCCCCGTCGACCAGGTGGTCGGCAACCGACGCCAGGAATTCTTCGCTGACGTCCTGCATCGTCTGCTCGTCGAACCTCTTTATGGCCAAGGCCACAGGGCCGCCGAGCAAGACTGCATCCAGAAGGTCGCGCGCGTTCGCGTATTCGAGCGTTTCGGATTGCCGCACTTCCTTGATATCCCGGAAGCCAGCCTGTTCGAAGTCGCGGCGCAATCCGCCGGGCGCGCCGGTCGCGAAGAACATGGGGCACACCTCGGACTGAACGTTCTTGTCCACGATGGGAAAGACTTCTGCCCAGCCGCATTTTCGACGTTCGCCCCAGACGGTGGCCACGGCCCGACCGCCGGGCCGCAGGACGCGGTGCATTTCTGAAATGGCGGCCTGAGGGTCGGGACTGTACATCAGGCCCAATGCAGAGACGGCCCTGTCGAAACTCGCGTCGTCGGCATCCAGAGCTTCCGCCCCCATCCGCGCGGTTCTGACATTCCGCAGGCCGAGGGCGTCTGTCGCATCGACCATCTTTTGCGCGAGATCGGTCGCGAGGACCGATCCAGTCTGACCGACCGCTTCGCTGAGCATTCTGGTCACGAGACCAGACCCACATGCGGTTTCGATGATCTGCTGGCCGTGTTCCAGCCCTGCCATGGAGATCAAGGTCTGCTGCGCCGGCAGCAGGCCTTTCTGCCAGCCGGCCTCGTAATGGGGCGCGGCCGCGTCCCATCCGTATCTCTGCACCCTGATCTGAAGCCGGGCATCCATGGGTCAAGCGACATCCAAGACTGTCTCGACCGTCTGCGGGTCACGCAGGGCGAGGAAGTACGGATCGGCCTCAAGAGCGGTATCCACCAGCCCTTGCAGGGTCTCCCGGTCGGCGTCGCTTGCGAGGGTGATCTTCAGACGCGTTCTGAGGGGCGCCGCGCTCGCGTCGCCCATTCCGAAAATGGCAGAGTCGTCGAAATCCATGTCCACGCCGACGTGGACGGAACGAAGCTCGATACCGAGCCGGACCGCCGTCATCTTGATGCCAATCGCGACGCAGCCCGATACGGCCGCGCGCGCGTGAAAGCCGGGTGAGGGACCCAACTCGCATCCGCCCACCGGTTCGGGCATGTCGATTACGACTTCCCGGTCACCTTCGGTGACTTTGCATGTCAGACCGTCCGTAATTCTGGCGTCCGCGTGTTTTGTATCCAGGGCGGCCTCGGGGCGACGATGAAAGACCGACATCACCCGTGTCTGCGCCCGTCTGATATCTTCGTCAGAATTCACGCCCGATCCCCCATGCCCACGACTTTTGGGAAAGCCTATGCCAGATGATTGCGAGGCGTCCAGTCCTCTGAAGCCAAGGGCGAATGTGTCCGCCCGGCGGACATCAGGGCAAGATCGCCGAGCGTTTTCCGGAGCCCACGAGAGACCCCAGGGGTGCGTGGGGCCAGTCACGGTCAGGAATTGGCGCTGTCCGAGGCGTAGCGTGCCTGCGCCTGTCGAAACGTTTCGCTCAGGTCGTTCCAGGCCGTTTCGAAGCCATTTTTCACATCGTTCCAGGCCTCTTCGGAGGCCGCGTGCAGTTTTTCGATCCGGTCTTCGACCGTGGCCATCTGCCTGCGCAAGAGCTTCATGTGCTCTCGCCTCTTGATTTCGGCATCGGCGGTCATCTCTTCGCCTTCGGCCTCAAGCCGTTTCAGTTCGGCCCCGAGATTGTCGAATTTGGCTTTCGCTTTCTGAATGTACATGTCGCGGTTGCTCATCTCATTTCCTTTCTGTCTGTTGACTTCGGACGGCGCGCGCGTGTGCCCGTGCGGGGGCAGCCGGAAGACTTCTCTTCCTCGTCGCGTCGCGTCATCGGGAACTGGACCAGCCGGGCCTTTGCGATCGGTCCGGCCGCGGTTGAGCGTTCCGCACCATCGCGCCCAACCGCGTTTCAATTCGGGAGAGTGCCTGAAGCGACAGGTCGACTTCACGCGCGATGCCGGTCAGTTCCCGGAGCAGATCATCACGATCGGGCTTCGTGTTCGCGGGATCTGCCGGTTGCGACATGTCCCCTTGCCCGGACAGAAGCCAGCGCATCGATACGCCAAGTGCCCCCGCAAGGATTGCCATCCGGTTCGACCGCGGTGCGGATCGTCCCTGCTCCCATCTCGTGATCGTCCCCTCTGTTACGCCGATCAGGTTCGAGAGGTCGGCCCTGGAGTAATCCTGACGCTGACGCGCGAGGCAAAGCCTTTCCGGGAGGCTTTCCCCAGCAGCCTCCTCGACGAATGTTCCATTCCGCATTTTCAATCCTCGGTCTGTTCCGGGACAATCAGCACCGGACAGTCGGAGAAGCTTGCCACCTTTTGAGCGGTTTCGGAGGAAAACAGGCCCTGGATCCACGAACGGTCATGCGATCCGACAATGATAAGGCTGGCCAGCCGTTCTTCCGCGGCCCGCAAGATTTCGTCGTCCACGCCTCCATGCCGGACTTCCAAATGGAAGGGCGACGGGGAGACGGCGACGTCGGTCAGGATGGCGCGCAAATCCGATCTGCGTGCCTCTAACCGTTCCGCCAGTTCCTCCTGCGTTTCCATCGGTGCTTCGAGAGCGCCACTCACAGGCGAGACCCCGTAATGCGTGGGGCCCCGTCTTGGCGGGACAACGCTTACGAAGGTCACCTCTCCGCCCGAAAGCCTGGCGACGGCTGCCGTCGTTTCGACGACCTTGCGGTCGAGATCGCCCTTGCCGGTCAAGGCCACGACAATCCGCGAAAAGACCGGTTGGCCGGCACTGTAACCCTGGGCTGCATCAGCGGCGCGCCCGTCGAGAGAGGATTGCTGGCCGAGTTCATTCAGGGCCTTGTGAATCGCGGTGACATCGGCTGGATGCTCTCCGCTCTGCCGAAGGTTGTCTTCCTCGTCATTCAGTACCTCGGCCTCGAGAGCCATCGACTTGAGGATGTATTCCTTTTCCGTGGCCGATAGAGCTTCGTCTTCAAGTACGTCTTCGGCACTCCTGTAGAACGCGCCGGGATTGGCACATCGTTCCTTTACATCGGGTTCCATCTTGCTCCGTCCTGCAGGCCGCCGGGGGTGGCGTATCACTGGGAGGCCTGCGTCTGGATTTCATTTGACCCACCGAGCACGTTCCCCGGGGGTGCGGCACATATGCAGCCGTCGGGACGGCCGCGTGCACCTGCTCGCCTTTCCATACTATCACCCGACGTCACCGATTTTCAGGTTGACAGAGGGATAATGTTCCCGGGTTTCCATAGGCGTCTGAAATTAGTGAAAAGAATTATCCCGGGGCGAGGCCGGGACAGGGGGGCATTCCCGTGACCCGGAGACATCTTCCGGCGGGCATGCGTTCGAACGGATCCGGGAGCATCGGGACATCCGCCATGATTATCCGCCGGCGCAGGGCGGATTTGTCCGCCCGGGCGGTTCGTGCGGCCCGGCCCCGGCTGGACGCGCGTGTTGTGGAGGGTGAGCGGTTCCGCCTAGACTGACAGGCGACCATGGCACGTTCGATCTTCCCCCGTTTCTTCCGCAGATTGCTGGCCCCGGCCCTTTTCCTGATCCTTGCGGCCTGCGGGGGCGGCGGGGCGCCGGAGCCGGAGCCGGAGCGTGCGGCGGGCGTGGCGCAGGACATGCCGTTTCAGGCGCGGCTCGATGCGCTGTCGCTGCCCCTCACGCTTCCCGAAGGCCGGGCGATCCTCGTCAATATCCCGTCTTTCGAGCTTATCGCCTTCGAGGACGGGGTGCCGGTGCTGCGCAGCCGGGTGATCGTGGGGAAACCCGAGACGCGCACGCCACGGATGAAGACCTATACCAGCGCCGTGATCTTCTGGCCGTCCTGGCGGCCGACGCCCGAGATGGTTGCAAGCGGCGAGGTGCCCGACCGGGTGTTTCCGCCGGGGCCGGACAACCCGATGGGGGTTCTGGCGATCCAGCTTGAACCCGGGCTCGACGTCTTCATGCATGACACCAACCAGAGGGAGTTGTTCGGGCAGCCGACCCGGGCCTTTTCGCACGGCTGTATCCGGGTGGAGCGCTGGGCGGCGCTGGCCGCCTGGCTGCTCGAGCGCGACGAGGCGTCGGTGCGGGCGATGTCGGCCGGGCCCGTCACGCGGAGGGCGGAGACCGGGCCGGTGCCCGTTCTGATCCGGTATTTCACGGTCTTTCCCTCGGAGGGCGGCGGCGTCGGTGTTTATCCCGATATCTACGGGCTTGCGGGCGGCGGGACGGCGTTCGGGATGTCCACCAAGAACCGGGCGGGCTGTGCGCCGCCGATCCCGAAGCCGTGAGGCGGGGGATGCCGCCAAAGGGGCGTGACCTCCCCGTGCAACCGGGGTAGCGTGCGCGCGCAGCGAAACCTTTGCGCGTGCAGCATCCAGTCAGGAGACAGCCCATGAGCCTATCGGGAAAGACCGCCATCATCACCGGATCGAATTCGGGCCTGGGGCTTGGCATTGCGCGGGCTTTTGCCGCCGAGGGGATCGACGTGGTTCTGAATTCCTTCACCGACACGGAGGAGGATCACGCGCTGGCCGCCGAGATCGCGGAAGAGCACGGCGTCACGGCGCGCTATATCAAGGCGGATATGTCGAAGGGCAACGAGGCGCGCGGGCTGATCGAGGCGGCGGGGGCCTGCGATATCCTCGTGAACAACGCGGGCATCCAGCATGTCGCGCCGGTGGACGAGTTTCCGGCGGACAAGTGGGATGCGATCATCGCGATCAACCTGTCATCGGCCTTTCACACCACCGCTGCCGCGCTTCCGATGATGCGGAAGGCGGGCTGGGGCCGGGTGGTGAACATCGCCTCGGCGCACGGGCTGAGGGCGAGCCCCTACAAGTCGGCCTATGTGGCCGCCAAGCACGGAATCGTCGGGCTGACGAAGACGGTGGCGCTGGAATGCGCGCAGGAACCCATCACCTGCAACGCGATCTGCCCCGGTTACGTGCTGACGCCGATCATCGAAAAGCAGCTGCCCGACCAGATGAAGACCCACAACATGGATCGCGAGACGGTGCTGCGCGAGGTGATCCTCGTCAAGCAGCCGAGCCGCGAATTCGCGACGATCGAGCAGGTGGCGGGGGCGGCGCTGTTCCTGTGTTCGCCCCACGGCGACCAGATCCGGGGCACGACGATCAGCCTCGACGGGGGCTGGACGGCTTCGTGAGCCCGCGCCGCATCAACCTCGCCCTGCAGGGGGGCG
The DNA here is from genome assembly GCF_032586175.1 of Ovoidimarina sediminis. NCBI lineage: Bacteria > Pseudomonadati > Pseudomonadota > Alphaproteobacteria > Rhodobacterales > Roseobacteraceae > Ovoidimarina > Ovoidimarina sediminis. The sequence continues at coordinate 116,554 of NZ_JAWHTE010000001.1, read as the reverse complement.
GGGCGCATGGGGCGTTCACCTGGGGCGTGCTCGACCGGCTTCTCGACGAAGAGGATATCGAGATCGCCGCGATTTCCGGCACCTCCGCCGGGGCGCTGAATGGCGCCGCGTTCAAGGCAGGAATGCTGAAGGGCGGGCGCGAGGGCGCGCGGGAGAACCTCGACTGGCTTTGGGCGCAGGTGGCGGCGCGGGGCGATCTGAGGATGACGACCTGGATGAACGCGTTTTCGCCCGCGCCGGGGATGATCGCGCAGGCGCTGGAATATTCGCTGCCGTTTTCGGTGATCGAGACAGCGAGCCGGGTGACATCGCCCTACATGCTGGGCCCGTTCTACCGCAACCCACTGGACCCCATCGTGCGGCGGTTTGCCTATGACCGGATCTGCGCGCGGGACGCGCCCGCGCTGTTCGTGTCGGCCACCAATGTGCGGACCGGGAAGATCCGGGTCTTCGAGCACGAGGAGATCACGACCGAGGCGATCCTGGCCTCCGCCTGCCTGCCGACGCTGTTCCAGGCGGTGGAACTCGACGACCCGAAGACGGGGGAGCGGGAGGCGTTCTGGGACGGGGGCTATGCGGGGAACCCGGCGCTTTTCCCGCTGTTTCCGGCGGAGTTTCCCGACGACATCGTGGTGGTGAACATCAATCCGCTGGAGCGTGCGGACCTTCCCGTGACGCCGCAGGATATCCTGAACCGGATCAACGAGGTGAGCTTCAATTCCTCGCTTCTGCGGGAGTTGAGGGCGATCGAGTTCGTGCGGGGGCTGATCGCCGAGGGCAAGGTCGAGGCGGGGGCGATGAAGAACGTGCTTATCCACATGATCGCCGATGACGATCTGATGCGGGAGCTGAGCGTGGCGACGAAGCTGGTGCCTTCGCCGCCTGTGCTGGCGGGGCTGAAGGCCGCGGGGCAGGCGGCGGCGGAGCGGTTTCTGGAGGGGCACAAGGAGGATATCGGGGTGCGGCCCAGCGTCGATCTGAGGGAGATGTTCGGGTAGGGGGCCGGGCGCGGGTGGGATCGGCGCCGCGGCTGACGTGAGCCCGTCCTGCCCGGACGCAAGGTGCGGAGCCCCGCCGGGCAGGGGAGGCGAGGGCCCCCGAATGGTGCGGTCGATCTTTCGCCCGGGAGACGCCGCCCGACCCGGCCCGCTTCGGTGAGAGATGGTTTCCGGGGCCTGCGCTGGCAGAGGTTACTGTCCGCTATTGCGGATTTCCAAGGGATGATAGGGTGTTGCCCAGAAGACCTGCGAAATGCGGGGGGACGGCAATCGGTTGGCCGCAAACGATACGAGGTGACTTCTGCGGGGTCTGGCGACGGTATTGGTATTCTGCGCGGCCATGGCGCAGGCCGGGGAGGGCTGCGAGGACCGTGACCCGGCGGAGTGGCGCGGGCTTCTGACCTACGATCTTCCCGCCGATCAGGAAGAGATGTCCGGGGAAGACGCGGGCGCTGGCGCACGGGGCGGAGACCTGACGGTCTCTCCCAGGCCGCCGATGCGCCCCTGCCGGTTTCGCCAGATCGAGGCCGGGCGCGAGAGGATGCGGGACCGGGGCGCGGTTTGCGGCGACTGGACGATTATCGGGGAACGGCGCGCGCCGCTCGCGGGGAAACACCGGGGATGCGGCATTGCCGACCCCGTGCGCGTCCGCATCGTATCGGATGTCTTCCTCAGCCAGCTGGCGCTGATGGATTGCGAGACGGCCGTGACGCTCAAGACATGGCTCGAGACAGTTGCGAAGCCGGCCTTTGCCGATGACGGCGGCGGGCTGAAGGGATTGCGCCTGTCGGGCCACTATGCCTGCAAGACGCAGAACAATCAGCGCGGCGCGCGGCTTTCCGAACATGCCCGCGGGCGTGCGATCGACATCTCGTCCTTCATCCTGATGGATGGCACGGTGATCACCGTGCGCGAGGGGTGGGCGGACACGGAGACGGGCGGCGTGATGCGGGAGCTTCACGCCGGGGCCTGCGGATTGTTCGGGACGGTGCTGGGCCCCGAGGCCGACAGCTATCACGCGGACCATTTCCACTTCGACACGGCGCGCCGCCGGAGCGGCGCCTATTGCCGGTAGCGCCCTAGCCGCGCCCGCGATAGGGCGGCACGCCCTGATCGGGGATCCAGACGCCCTCGGGCACGGGCCCGGTCTGCCAGAAGACATCGATCGGGATGCCGCCGCGGGGATACCAGTAGCCGCCGATGCGGAGCCAGTGGGGTTCGAGAAATTCCACGAGGCGGCGGGCGATGGAGATCGTGCAATCCTCGTGAAACGCGCCGTGGTTGCGGAACGAGGTGAGGTAGAGCTTCAGGGATTTCGATTCGACGAGCCAGGGGCCCGGCACGTAATCGATCACCAGATGGGCGAAATCGGGCTGGCCCGTCATCGGGCAGAGCGAGGTGAATTCGGGCGCCGTGAAGCGGACGTTGTACTGGATGTCGGCCTGGGGGTTCCGCACGCGTTCGAGCGTGGCCTCGTCGGGCGAGGCGGGGATGCGCGTGGCGCTGCCGAGTTGGGTGAGGTCGCTGTAGATCGTATCGGGCATCGGAGGCTCCTGCCGGGACGGGCGGAGGCTTAGCCCGCGCGGGCCGGTGGGGCAAGCGGCGGGCGCCCGGAGGGGGCGCTGCCCCCGCCGGCCTCGCGGCCGGCCCCCCGGGATATTTCAGGCCACATGAAGGGCGGGCCACATGAAGGGGCGGGTGCGGGGCATTGCCAATCCCCGCCTGTCCCCCGTAGCCTCGGGCGCGGGGACAAGCGGAGCGCGCGCATGGCAGAGGGCACGGGACGGGTCACGCTTTGGGGGATCGAGGTGTTCGCGGCGGCGGCCGAGGAACGCTCGATTTCCGCGGCCGCGCGGCGGCTCGGGGCGAGCCCGTCGGCGGTGAGCCAGCAGTTGTCGAACCTCGAGGCCGCGCTGGGGGTGACGCTGATCGACCGGTCGGCGCGGCCCCTGAGGATGACGCCCGCGGGCGATCTGTTCCGGAGCCGGGCGCAGACGATCCTGAATGCCGCGAGCCAGGCGCGGGCCGAGTTGCAGAGCCGGGATCTGTCGCGGCTGTCGTCGCTGAACCTCGGCGTGATCGAGGATTTCGACGCCGATGTGACGCCCGCGCTTCTGAGCGCGATGGCCGACCGGCTGTCGGGGGCGCGGTTTCTTCTGGAAACGGGCGCGAGCCACCGGCTCTACGACCTTCTGGAAGCGCAGGTTCTGGACGTGATCATCGCGGCGGGGCCGGCGGCGCCGGCGGACTGGATGGAGGTGCACCCGCTGCTGGAGGAACAGGTGGTCGCGGTGGTGCCGAAGGGGCTGACGCAGGGGGGCGATGTGCGCGAGGTGCTGAGCCGGACGCCGATGATCCGCTATACCACGCGGCATGTGCTGGGCCGGCAGATCTCCGATCACCTGGAACGCGAGCGACTGGTGGCGCCGTCGCGATTCGAGATCGACAATTACCACGCGATCCTGGCGATGGTGGCCGAGGGCAAGGGCTGGTCGGCGCTGACGCCGCTCGGCATCATGCGGGCCGGGCGGTTCGTCGATGCCGTCGACGTGGTGCCCCTGCCGGTGCAACCGATGGGGCGGCGGATCTCGCTGGTGACGCGGGCCGAGACGTTCTGGGACATGCCCGGCGAGATCGCCGGGCGGATGCGGCCGCTTCTGGAGCGGCTTGTGGTGGCGCCCGGGCGGGCGCGGATGCCCTGGCTAGGCGACGGCCTGCGTCTTCTCTGACATGACCTCGGCGATCGCGGCGAGGAGCGCGTCGGCGGTGTAATCGAGATCGGCGCGGGTGAGGCGCGCGGGCAGGCGCACGTCGCAGGCGCGCATCAGCATGGCGCGGGTTTGCGGCAGGTCGGGCTGGTCGCCCAGGAAACCCCAGTTCCAGAAGGCGCGGGCATTGTCGGTGGACATGCCGAAGACCTGCACCGGCACCTCGCGGCGGGCGGCGGCGGCGGCGAAGGCCGTGACCTCGTCATCCGAGAGCCCGATGAGGTTGAACTGGATCGAATCGGGCGCGCGGCTTTCGGGGGCGAGGGGCGCCGGCACATCGAGCCAGGGCGAGGTGTTGAGGCGGCCTGCCACGTAATCGTGGTGGGCGCGCCCGTCGCGGACCCGGCGCGGCACCTCGGCCAGCTGTGCGAGGACGAGGGCGGCGGAGAGGTTGTTGAGCCGCGTGTTGTAGAGCGGCAGGCGGTTCTGCCAGGTGGCGAAGTGATCGAGGAGCACGGGGTGCTTTTTCCAGTTGTGCTCATAGGCGCCCGACATGATGACGGCGCGGGCGATGAGATCGGGGTCGTCGGTGACGAGGATGCCGCCTTCGCCCGCGTTTACAAGCTTGTAGGACTGGAAGCTGAAGCAGCCGACGCGCCCCAGCGTGCCGATGTTCCGCCCGTTCCATGTGGTGCCGAGCGAATGGGCGGCGTCTTCGATCACCGGGACGCCGGCCGCGGCAGCCAGTTCCATGATCCCGTCCATATCCGATGTGTGGCCGCGCATGTGGCTGATCAGGACCGCGTCGATGGTGCCGTCGAGCCGCGCGGCAAAATCCTCCATGTCGAGGCGGTAGTTGGGGCCGACCTCGGCCAGGACCGGCACGCAGCCCGCGTGGACCACCGCGGACGGCACTGCGGCGAAGGTGAAGGCGGGAATGAGGACGCGGGCGCCCGGTTTCAGATCGAGCGCCTTCATGGAGAGAAAGAGCGCGGCGGAGCAGGAGGCGACGGCGAGCGCGTATTTCGCGCCGATCATCTCGGCGAAGGCGGTTTCGAGCCGGGCGACGGGCGAGGCGTCTTTCGCCGTGTAGCGGAAGAGATCGCCGGTGGAGAGGAGGCGGTCGACCTCTGCGCGGGCGGTGTCGGGGATCGGCTCTGCATCATAGGTGTTGGGGGCGCTGCTCATCATTTCCACCTTTTCCGAAGGTTAGATTTGGAAAACCTGTAGCATGGCGGGGCGCATCCTGCCACGCCTTTCCGGCCGATGCGCGAGGGGCCGCTGATGTTCTTGACGCCGGGGCGGTTTGCGGGAAAGCAGGGACGAAAGACGACGGGGGACATCCGGTGCGGGAAACGGCAAGGCGGGGGCGCGGCGCGGCCCCATGGGCTATCTGTGTGTGTATCGGCTGGGCGGCGCTGAGCTTTGTGGCGCAACCCGTTGCCGCGCAATCCTTTTTCGCAACGCTGGTGGTCGACCCGGTGGTGGGGGCGGATCGGGGATCGGCCTCGCGCATCCGGGCGCTGGAGGAGCCGGCGACCTTCCTGACATTCTCGAACACCGGAAGCGACGAGGCGGGGCGGGCGATTGCGGGCTTCGGCTATGGCCATCCCGATCTTCTGGCCCCGGGCGACCAGCTTGACCTGGCCGCCGTGGTGGGCGGCCCGTCGGAGGATGACAGGCGCGAATTGCTGGCCGGGGGCGTGGGATACCGCTTTGCGATGGGCGGCGGCGGCACGGTGGGCTTCGTCACCGTCGACTATGGCGACGTGCGGCTGGGGACGGCGGCAACGCTTCCGTTCGATGTGCGGGGTGACCGGCTTCAGATCGGGGCCGGGGTGACGCGGGAGATCGACCTGGGTGAGACCGCGACGCTGAGGCTCGGGGCGGAGGTTCTGGCGCGTCACGTGGGCTCGGAGGTGCTGGGGGCCACGGTGATCGACGAGGAACTGAGGATGCTGAGGGTGTCGGCGCTTTACACGCGCGGCATCCCGCTTCTGGCGCAGCAGCGCCTGGCGATTTCCGCGACGAAGGGGGTGGACGGGTTCGGCGCCTCGCCTGCGGGCAACCTGCAGGGATCGGTGCCGGGGGCGGAGACCGGGTTTCTGCGCCTGTCTTTCGCCGCCGAAGCCTCGGTTCCGCTGTCGCGGGACTGGGTGGTGAACGCGGGCGTGATCGGGCAGTGGACGGAGGACAGCCTGCCCGCCTCGCAGCGGTGCGGGTTCGAGACCAACAGCTATGCGCGGGGCTTCGATTACGCGGTGGTGAGCGGGGACCGGTGCCTGGGATCGCGGGTGGAGATCGCGCGGAACCTCGAACTGCCGGTGCCGGGGGCGGAGCGGATGGTGTTCACCCAGGCCTTTGCGGGGATCGATGGCGGGCAGATCGACAATGTGGGGAACGCGGTGACGCCGGGCGGGCGGGACGGCTGGTCGAGCCTGTCGGCGGGGGTGCGGACGCTGAGGGGGAATTTCCTGGGCGAGGTCGCGGTGACGCGGATCCTAGACCGGCCGGCGGTGGCGGCAGGGCAGGATCAGACGCGGCTGTGGTTCCGCGCCGCTGTTCAGTTCTGAGGCGGAGTAGCGGATAAAAACGGGGCGCGGCTGACCTTGCGGTCATCGGCTGGCCAGGACAGTGGCACGTTCGCCCTATAGCCAGGCCGACCGGGGTAAAAGCCCCGAACCGACAGCCCCTAGTGGAGAAATAGAAAGCCCCAGGATGAGGCGACACCCCCGGACGGTCCGGGCGCGACCGGCCCGCCGGAGATCTCTTGAAATCGCAGGGCAACGGGGGTGGCGCCGTGATGCCGGGGATATCCGGTATGTGTGGTGGGAGTGGACATTGAACCGGCGACGCCTTTGACCCTCGTTTGACCCTGCGTCAAATGTCGCGCGGAAATGTTGCACGAATATTTGCGCAGGCCGGGTTTTCTAGCGTCAGAGGCGGAGGCCGGGCACGCCCTCGGCGATCTCGGGCGGCACCACGTCGCGCCCGAAGCGGCGGACCGCTAGGGTGACCGGGGCGCGGAGCGCGTTTGCGCGGTGTTCTGGGGCCTCGTAGAGCCGGGCCCAGGCGTAATGCAGGTGGCTGAGAAGCGCGTTGGCCCTGGCCCTCGGCGTCACCAGCATCGCCCCCTTGGCGCGCATCGAGGGGCGTTCGGGATCGGTGAACATCGGTTCCAGAAACAGCCGCAGAAGCGGGTGCACGCCGTAGAGGCGGGTGCGGTAGGGATCAAGCTCGTCCCGCCGGTCGGTTGCGATCAGGGCCTGGCAGAGCAGGACGAGCACGTAGCGTTCGAAATTGCTGTCGGGTTCGGCGAGATCGAGCGCCTGCTTGAGATAGTGGATGCCGGTTTCGACATCGCCCACGAAGGTCTGGAGCTGGCCGAGGATGGCGAGCGAGGAACTGACGGAGGTGCCCGCCGCATGGGCGTCTTCGGCGAGTTCGAGGGCGAGGGTCTTGTAGCCCGCATCGACGAAATGCAGGAGCTTCGCCGCCATGAGGGCGAGGTGGGGCCGGGTCTGGGCGTAATCGATGGCGTCGAGGACGAGGCGCTCGATCTCGGCGGCATCGGCGGCGCGGCGGTCGCGGGCCGTCTGGGCGAGTTCCGGCCCGAGGATCACGTATTCGCTGTGGATGTGGGTGGCGTAGATCAGCTTGATATGCGGATCGTCGGGGTAGCGGTCGCGGTAGTCACGCAGCTTCGGCGCCATGGAGCGGACGAAGGCGCGGCTGTCCTCGCGTTCGACCGCCGCGTCCATCATGGCGACGGGCAAGGGCGTGTCGGCGACGAGGTGATCGACGTCGTTGCGCCACTGGTCGTTCAGGATGCGCCGGGCGAGATCGCGCAGCGCGGCGGCGCCGGGCAGGCGCAGGGCCGCGCCGCTGGCCCCGAGTTGCAGCCGTTCGGCGAGGAACACCCGGCGCGACACGCCGGAGCGGCAGGAGACCACGCATTCGGTGCCCGTGCGGTCCTGGAAGAAGACGAGATCGATGCGGACGGGCGGCAGCGGCCCGTCGCGGGCGGGCGCGCTCGAGGCGGGGAGGATGCGGACCTCGCGGCCCGGCCCCAGATCGGCCACGAGCGCGCGTTTCAGCCCCTCGGCGAGCCCGGTGGCGATCCCGGTCTCCGCGCCCAGAAGATCGGTGCCGCGGAAGCCGCCGATCACGACGTAGCTGTCTTCCACCTCGGGTTCGGGTGGGGGGGCGGCTGGGGCGACCCAGACGTAGCCGCCGCCGTAGCGGGTGGCGATGAAGCGGGGATCCTTCGGATCGTCGCCCAGCTTGCGGCGGATCCGGTTGATCAGGAAATCGACCGAGCGGTCGGTGCGGTCGGAGCCGGGATCGGAGACCGCATCGAGGATCTGGCTGCGCGAGAGCACCTGGCCCGGGTGACGGGCGAGGTATTCGATCACGCGGCTTTCGGCCTGCGTGAAGGTCACCACCTCCTCCGCGTTCAGCCGCGCGGCCGTATAGTCCCGTTCGAACACCAGAAATTCCGCCCCAAAGTCGTGCCTTGTCAGGAGTCTAACGCCCCCGGCGGGCGCGTCCAGCGGAGAGTGCGTTCAGCGGCGCGCGGCGACGTATTCGGCCACATCGGCCTTGTAGAGATCGCGGATCCGGGTGGTGACGGGCCGCGTGCCGTCGCCGATCGGCTTGCCGTCGATCGAGGCGACCGGCGTTTGCGCCCCGAAGGTGCCGGTGAGGAAGGCCTCGTCGGCGCCATAGGCCTCGTAGAGTGAATAGTTCCTTTCGAAGACCGGGATGCCGTCGGCGCGGCAGAGATCGATCACCTTCTGCCGGGTGACGCCGTTCATGCAATAATCGCCCGTCGACGTCCAAACCTCGCCCCGGCGGACGATGAAGAAGTTGCAGGCGTTCGTCGTGTTCACGAAGCCATGGGGATCGAGCATCAGCGCCTCGTCGGCGCCCGCCTGTTCGGCCTGGAGGCAGGCGATGACGCAGTTGAGCTTGGAGTGGCTGTTGTACTTGGCGTCCTGGCTCATCGGGAGGCCGCGGACCTGGGGCACGGTGGCGAGGCGGATGCCCGCGGATTGAAGCCGGTCGACCGGTTTCGAATGCTCCATGATGATGACGAGGGTGGGGCCGGAGCGCGAGAGGGACGGGTGTTGGAAGGGCCGCACCTTGACGCCGCGGGTGAGCATGAGGCGGCAGTGAACATCGGTTTCCATGCCGTTCGCGGCGCGCGTCTTTTCCAGCGCGTCGAATATCCCGTCTGCATCCATCCCGACATCGAGGCTGACCGCCTTGCAGGAGTTGAAGAAGCGATCCATGTGCTCTTCGAAGAACGCCCAGACGCCATCGTAGAGGCGCATCCCTTCCCACATTCCGTCGCCCAGCATGAAGCCGCTGTCATAGACCGAGACCATGGCCTCGCTGCGGTGCTTCAGCGCGCCGTTCACGTAGATCTTGATGTCGGCGTTCCGGGGATCTTCGAGGGCGTCGTGGGTTGTGTGGCTGTCGGCTGTGGTCACGGGATGTTCTGCCTTGGATGAGGAGCCTTCGCCGCTTCATAGCAACCCCGCGAGGGCCTGGTCCAGCGCGCCGGAACCTAACGAAAGTCAAGGACCGGGCTTCGGGCCCGCCGCCATAAGGGGCGCGTCTCACCAGCAAACGGAGAGTGGAGATGTCCCTTGGATCAACCTTCTCAGCTTCGGGCCGCGGGCTCGGCGTTGGTGCTGCGATGCTGCTTGCCGGCCTCGCGACGCCCGCCGCCGCGCAGGAGCTGAGCGAAGAGGCCTTCGAGGCCTCGAAGCAATTGTATTTCGAACGCTGCGCGGGGTGCCACGGCGTGCTGCGCAAGGGTGCCACCGGCAAGAGCCTTCTGCCGGTGACCAAGACGAAGGCCGCCGACGGCACGGTGGCCGAGGGCGGAACGCTGAAGCTTGGCCAGGAGCGGCTTGAGCGCATCATCGCCTGGGGCACCGAGGGCGGGATGAACAACTTCTCGGACGTGATGACCGAGGACGAGATTCGCGACATGGCGACCTACATCATGATGGAGCCGCCGAAGCCGCCCGAGATGTCGCTTGAACAGATGATGGCGACCCGGAAGGTCTATGTCGAACCCGAGGATTACCCGACCGAGCCCCTGCATGGCCGGAACTGGGAGAACTTCTTCGTTGTGATCGAGCGCGATGTGGGCAAGGTGGCCGTCGTTGACGGCGACACCAAGGAGGTGCTGGCGCATATCCCGACCGGATACGCCGTGCACGTGCTGAAGGCGTCGGAACACCATTCGATCTCGGAACCCGAGAACCCGGGCCGGTTCTGGTACACCATGGGCCGCGACGGCAAGATGACGAAGATCGACCTCTGGCAGAACCCGGAAAACATGCTCGTGGCCGAGGTGAAGATCGCCTATGACGCCCGCGACGTGGCCGTGTCGGGTGATGGCAAATACGTCATCGGCGGAGGTTACTGGCCGCCGCATTTCGCGATCGTCGATGCCGAGACGATGGAACCCCGGAAAGTCGTGTCGACCCGCGGTGTGAACGTGGATGGCGAATACGTGGAAGAAAGCCGCGTGGCCGCGATCTATACCACCCCGCACGAACCGACCTGGATCGTCGCGGTGAAGGAATTGGGCCAGCTCTGGCAGGTGGACTACACCGATATCGAGAACCTGAGCATCACCAAGATCGACAGCGCGAAGTTCCTGCATGACGGGTTCTTCGATCCCACGGGCCGGTATTTCCAGATCGCCGCCAACGCGTCGAACGCGATGGTTGTGGTCGACAGCGAAACCCAGAAGCTGGAAGCGATCATCGAAACCGATGCGCTGCCGCATCCGGGGCCGGGCGCGAACTGGAACGACCCGAATTGCGGGCCGGTGGCGGGCACGACGCACCTTGGCGTTGGCCTCGTGACGGTCTGGGGCAACGACCCGGCGGGCCATCCCGATAACGCCTGGAAGATCTGTTACGAGGTGGAAACCGACGGGGCGGGCCTGTTCATCCGGACCCATCCGACGAGCGACTACATCTGGGCCGACCAGACGAAGCACCCCGAGCCCGAGATCCAGCAATCGATCCAGGTGATCTCGAAAGAAACCGGTGAGATCGTGAAGACGATCCAGATCACCGAAGAGGAAGGCAACGTGGCCGTCCACTTCGAGTTCAACCAGGCCGGTGACGAGGTTTGGGTGTCGATGTGGAACCGCTCCACCTCGAAGGAGCCCAATGGCGAGATCGTGATCTTCGACGCCAAGACGCTGGAAGAGAAGGCGCGGGTGAAGGGGCTTTATGCGCCCACCGGCAAGTTCAACGTCTACAACCGGTCGAACCACGTGACCTGACGGCAGGGCCGTCCGACAGAAGACGCGAGGGGGCGGGCCGGAACGCCCGCCCCCTCTTCCTTCCCTCCCCGGAGAGTGCGTGATGTCTGAGGCAGAAACCCCCAAAGCGAAATCGTCGTTCTGGAAGCGGACGCTTATCTTCGGAATGCCGCTTCTGGGGGCGACAGGCGCCTTTGCCGCCGGCATCATCTTCTGGGGCGGGTTCAACACCGCGATGGAGGCCACGAACAAGGAGGCCTTCTGCATCGGCTGCCACGAAATGCGGGATTTCGTTTATGCCGAGTACACCGGCACGATCCATGATGTGAACCGGTCGGGCGTGGGGGCGACCTGTTCGGATTGCCACGTGCCGAAGGACTGGACGCACAAGGTGATCCGCAAGATCAAGGCAAGCCGGGAGCTTTACGGAAAGGTCACGGGCTCGATCTCGACCAAGGAGAAGTTCGAGGAAAAGCGGCTTCACCTGGCGATGAACGAATGGACCCGGATGAAGGCCACCGACAGCCGGGAATGCCGGAACTGTCATGACTTTTCGTCGATGATGCCGGAGTTCCAGAAGCCAAGGGCGCGCCAGCAGCACCTGAACGCGATGGAGGCGGGGCAGACCTGTATCGACTGTCACAAGGGGATCGCGCATTCGGATCTGCGCGACCGGGCCGACCCGGATTTCCTGGAGGAGCTGGAGGCGCCGAACCCGGACTTCGCGCGCCCCGTGCCGGCGGAATACCTGGCGAGCCTGGAGCGGATCACCGCGCTCGAGGCCGAGGAGAGCGCCGTGCGCAAGGAGGCGGAGGCGGCCGAGCGGGCGCAGCGGCTGGCCGAGCTTGAGGCGGCGGTGGAGGCCGCCCGCGCCGACGAGCGTGCGAAGATCGACAGCGCGGGGAGCGTGGTTGTCGCCGCATCGGATGGCAGCGGCGCCGGGGGCGGCGCGGATGTGGCGCCCGGGATCGACTGGTCGGCCGCGGCCAGCACCGACCTCACGCTGTTCTACCCCGGCCAGGCGAGTTTCGAATGGGTGCAGAACGGGCGCCAGCACGGCGGCGCGCGCCCGCTGACCAAGGGCGGCGATGCCTGCACCACGTGCCATGCCGCCGAGCTTGAGACGATCGGGGCGAAGATCGTGGCCGGGACGGAAGAGACCGAGCCCACGCCGATCCCCGGCAAGCGCGGCGTGATCAACGCCACCGTGCAGGCGGCCCATGACGGGGAAACCGCCTATTTCCGCATCTCCTGGCCCGATGGCCCCCATGCGCCGGTGCCCTTCGTCGACGGCGGCAAGCTTTACCCCGAGAACCAGATCAAGGTGGCGATGATGATCACCGGCACCGGCATCGAGATGGGCGAGCAGGTGGGATGCTGGGCGTCGTGCCATGCCGACAACGCCTATATGCCCTTCGATCCGGGCGCGGAGGGGATTGCCGCGAACCCCGAGGTGGCCGGGCGGCTGGAGACGGTGGAGATGATCACCAAGTACCTTTCGGAAAGCCGCACGGAGATCGAGATTCGCGGCCGGTCGGGACCGCAGGGCGGCTGGGACAAGCTGAAATCGGAAGACGAGATCGCAGCACTTCTGGAAAACGGCACGTTCCTCGATCTTCTGCGGGTCTATGCGGACGGGTCGTCTTCGAACGGATACCTCCTGGAACGCCGGGTGCAGAACGGCGGCGAGATGGCGGCCTCGGTGGATCTGACCGCCGGGCTCTGGACCGTCACATTCTCGCGCCCGCTTGCGGGCGGGGTGGGCGACGTGCCGCTGGAGCCGGGGCGCACCTATACGGTGGGCTTCGCGATCCACGACGACTATGCCGCCGCGCGGTTCCATCACGTGACGCTGGATACGCGCATGGCGCTCGACGATCCCGAGGCCGCAATCAACATCGTGGGGCAATAGGATGAGACGCTGGATTGCAGGAGCGGTGATCGCCCTCGGGGCCGCGGGCCCCGCACTGGCGGAAGGGGAGGAGGCCGCGGTCTGCGCCGAAGCGGAAGAGCGCTATGTCGAGATGTTCGGCGCGCCGTCCTCCGAGGCCGACGGGGTGCGCGTGGTGAAGATGTACGAATACACCTTCTGCCCGCGCGAGATCACCGTGAAGGTCGGCGAGACCGTGCGCTGGGTGAATGTCGACAAGCGCACGAGCCATTCGGTGATCGTGAAGGGCGAGCCGGAATCGGACCGGGCCTTTCCAGAGGAGCATATCGAGTTCACCTTCATGGTGCCCGGACCGCCCGAGGATTACCTCTGCGGCCCGCACTGGGAACGGCGCGGCATGATCGGTGTCGTGACGGTGGTGGAGTAGCGATTCGAGCAGGCCCGCGCCCGGCCCGCCGCCCGCCCGGCCATTCCGGCGCCGGGCCCTTGCCCGTGGGTTCGGGGCGGCCACTTGTTAAAAATTCTTAACGACAGATTGTCGCAGTTTTACATGTTTTTAACGCCTCTCCGGAGGTCGGTTGACGTTAGTCAAGTACATGCATGAGATGAATCAATACGCTGATCCACAAGGGTAGGTATTTTAAACCCACTGAGAACATATGAGGATTAACCTCACAAAGACAGGGGCTTAGGCCCTCTTGGAAGGGGAGCATCCCTGCGCCTGCGGGGATCATGGAGGCCAAATGACATTGATGACGGAGATTGCGCTCAAGGCGCCGGTCTTTCGATCTGTGCCTGAGGATCACGCCAAGGACTTGCTTTCGAAAGGGCATATGAAAGAGGCCGGAAGGGGAGCGTCGATCCACCTTCAGGGCGAACGCGCGCACAGCATGTTCATCGTTCTGGACGGGTGGGTGAAGCTTTACCGCATGTCGCCCTGCGGGACGGAGGCCGTGGTGGGCGTTCTGACCAAGGGCGACTGTTTCGGAGAGGCGGCGGCGATACGGGGCGAGGTGTATTCGACCGGGGCCGAGGCGGTGACGCAGGCGCATATGCTGCAGCTTGACTGTCACGACCTGTGGTATGCGGTGGAAAACGACGTGGTGCTGTGCCGGTCGATGCTGAACTCCTTCGTGAAGGGCAACACCGCCCTCGTCCACCAGCTTGAACAGCTGAAATCCCATTCCGGTGCGCAGCGGATCGCGGATTTCCTTCTGGGCCTCTGCAAGGACGAGGTGGGGGAAAGTACGGTGGTGCTGCCCTATGACAAGGTGCTGATCGCGGCATGGCTGGGGATGAAGCCCGAGTCGCTGTCGCGTTCGTTCCGGCGGCTCGAGGGCTGCGGGGTGAAGATCGTGAAGGACCGCGCGATCATCCGGTCGGTCGAACGCCTGATGGAGTTCGCCGATGAGGATGCATCCGCCTCGTGGAGTGCCAAGGCATGTCGGATGAACTGAGCGCCGCGCTGGCGGCGATCGACGTGGCGAATGCCGGGGATCCCAACCCAGACCGTGATGCAGACGGCCGCGAGGTGCCCGAGGCGCTTCTTTACGGGCAGCGGATGAGCGCGGAACTGAGCCGGCTGTTCGGCGACGAGGTATCGGACGTTCTGAAGATCGCCGCGCGGGGCCAGCATATCGAGCGCTGGAAGATCCCGCGGGCGGGCTATCCCGAGGGGCGCACGGGATACCTGACATGGCGGCGCGATCAGGGCCGGGCGCATGCCGAGCGGCTGGCCGGGATCATGGCGGCGGCGGGCTACGACGCAGACGCCTGTGCACGCGTCGGGGTTCTTCTGAGGAAAGAGGGCCTGAAGCGCGATGCCGAGGTGCAGATGCTGGAAGACACGATCTGCATGGTGTTCCTGAAGCATTACTTCGCGGCCTTTGCCGAAAAGCATCCGTTCCCGAAGGTCGTGGATATCGTGGCCAAGACCGCGCGGAAGCTTTCGGAAGGCGGGCGGAACCGGGTGTTGATGGAGTTCGACCTGCCCGAGGATCTGGCGAACGCGGTGCGGACGGCCTGATCAGGCGGCGGCGTAGAGGACCATCAGCAAAACGACGAAAAGCGCGAGGCCGAACTGGATGCCGCCGCGCCAGCCCGGGACGTCGTGAAGATCGAGATACCACAGGAAGATGAGCCGGGCCTTGGCCCAGGCGAGCGCCAGGACGAGGAGCCCGCTTATGGGCGCGGGGAGCGCGCCGAGCGCCACCGCCGTCGAGGCGGCGGTGAGAAGCGCGAGGCCGATCCAGGCACGATCCAGCGCCGTCATAGGAGATAGACCACCGGGAAGAGCAGGATCCACACCAGATCGACCATGTGCCAGAAGGCGGCGCCGGTCTGGATATGGGCGGGCACCCGCGTCCAGGCCACGAGCACAAGGATGATGATCCCGGCCACCACATGCGCCGCGTGAAAGCCGGTGAGCAGATAGTAGAACATGAAGAAATCATGCGTCTCGAAGGTGATGCCGAGATCGGCCTTGTGGCGGAACTCGATGCCCTTGAGGACGAGGAACAGAACGCCCAGAAGTGCGGCGGGGATCAGGAAGGCGCGGGCCTTCGCCGTGTCGCGGGTGGCGCGGGCGGCGAGGTAGCCCGAGGTGATCAGGACGACGGTGTTGGTGCCTGCAAGCGCGGGCAGAAGCGCCGTCTGCGCCTCGGCGAAGCCGCCCGGGTCGAAGAGGCGGAGCACGAGGAAGATCGCAAGCCCCGCCCCGAAGACCGCGAGTTCCGAGAAGATCAGAACCCACATCATCAGCTCGCCGGGGAGGCCCTTTGCGGCGGTGGCCGTCATCCGCCCGCGCCGACGAGTTGCCGGTAGATCTGGGGGAGCGCGGCGGTGAGCTTGTCGGGATCGGCGATCACCGCGTAATGGCCGGTGCCGAAAAGGCGGGGGAACCAGCTTTGCCCCTTCGGGTCGATGGCGATGCCGAAGACGGACTGGCCCTGGCGGCGCGCCTCGCGGATCGCCATGCGGGTGTCTTCGATGCCGTGGCGGCCTTCGTAATGGTCGAGGTCGTTGGGCTTGCCGTCGGTCAGCACGATCAGCAGGCGGCGGGATTGCGCGCGATCCTGGAGCCGGGCGGAGACATGGCGGATCGCCGCGCCGAGCCGGGTGTAGAAGCCCGGGCGGAGCGCGGCGAGGCGGCGTTCTATGAGCCCGCCCATGGGGGTGTCGAAGGCCTTGATTTCCTGCACGTAAACGCGCTCGCGCCGGAGCGAGGAAAAGCCGTGGATGGCAAGAGCGTCGCCGCAGGCCTCAAGCCCCCAGGCGAGTGCCGTCAGCGCCTCGCGTTCGATATCGAGGACGGGGCGGCCCGTCACCGCGCTTTCGGTGGAGCGCGAGGTGTCGAGCAGGATCGAGATCGCGAGATCGCGGGCCTGCGCCTCGGTCCGGCACCAGAGCGTGTCGCGGGGATCGCCCGTGGCCCTGAGATCGGCCCGGGCGCGCATCACCGCGTCGAGATCGAGCGTGTCGCCGTCGACCTGCCCGGTGATGGTCAGGGGGCGGGGGCGGAACGCCTCGAACTGGCGGCGGACGCGGCGGATGCGGCGCTGGGCGGCTGGATCGAAGGCGGTGGGCTCTGGGGCCGGTTCCACCGTGTTTTCGAACACAGCGCAGTGATCCGGAAGGTAGCGGCGCTGGCGGATATCCCATTCGGGATAGGTGAACTGGCCCGCCACGGCCTCGCGGTTGACGTCCTCGGCGGAGAGATCGAGGTGAAGTTTGAAGCGGGTTTTCGGGGTCTTCGAGACATCCGTGAGCGCCAGTTCGTCGAGATCGTCCATCGCCTTCTTGGCCGCGTCCGGGTCGTCATCGTCGACGCGGCGGTTGAGGTTGAGGAATTCGGCGAAGCTTAGGATCGCCTCGAATTTGTGGAGGATCAGGCTGTCGCGGCTTTCGGCCTGGTCGGATTGCTGGCGTTTGCCCTTGAAGGATTTCTCGATCTGTTCGGCGGGGTCTTCGCCTGACGGCGGCTCGGGTTCGGCCGCGCCGTCGCGGGTGGCGGTTTCGGGGGGCAGGAAGACCGGCCAGAACGGGACGGGGCGAAGGGGCTTGTAGCGCCGGGGCGCGGTGAGCCCGGCAAGCATCGGATCGCCCGTGCGGAGCGCTTCGGCGAGCGCGGTGACGGCGGGCGTGGGCGACGGCGCGCCCAGAAGCGTGCGGACGGCGCCTTCAAGCGTCGCCTCGGCGCGGGGCAGGCGGTTCACCGGGCGGCGGGGGAGATAGGCCCCGGCGAGGCGGCGGGAAAGCGGCAGGAGCCCGGGGCAGTGTCGGGCCGCGCGGGCCTCGGCGCGCTGGAGGGCTGTGAGGCGGGCGAGATCGGTCTGGAGCGCGTAGTCGGATGCGTTGGGGAAGCGGTCGGCCATGGCCGCGAGTGCCGTCAGCCAGGTGAAGGCTGCGCGGTTCAGGGCCGGGTCGGGGAAGGTGGCGATGGCCTTGGGCAGGCGGAGGATTTCACCGTCGAAACTGGCGATGTCGACCTCTTCGGCCATGGTGCCGAGTTTGCGGCGGAAGCTGAGCCGGTGCGCCGACTGCGTGCGCGTGGCGGGCCGGATCTCGACCGAGGCCGCGCCGCCCAGCCCCCGGAACAGGACGGCGAGGCGGCCCACCTCGTCTTCGAGCCGGACCGCCGCCTGTGGCGAGACCTCGGGCGCGTCGAACCCGGCCGCCCAGTGGTGCCAGAGCGTGCCGACGGTTGTTTCCGGCTCCCATGGTTCGAAATGGTCCATGGCCCTAGCCGAAGACCGCCGTCACGATGTCACGCAGCCCGTCCTTCACGTCGTCGTCGTCGGTCAGAGGCTCGATCATCGCGGTTTCGATCGCCTGATCCACCGGCGTACCGTGAGCGATGAGCGAGGCCGCGTAGATCACGAGGCGGGTGGAGACGCCTTCTTCGAGATCCTGGCCCTTCAGGCCGCGAAGCTTGCCTGCGAGCCGGACGAGGCCCTTGGCGCGGGCGTCGTCGAGCCCCGATTCCTGGGTGACGATCTTCACCTCGTGATCCGGGGGCGGGAAATCGAAGGTGATCGACAGGAAGCGCTGGCGGGTGGAGGGTTTCAGCGTCTTCAGGATGTTCTGGTAGCCCGGGTTGTAGGAGGCCACCAGCATGAAGCCGGGCCCGGCCTCCAGCGTCTCGCCCGTCCGGTCGATGGGGAGGATGCGGCGGTCGTCCGTCAGCGGGTGAAGGACGACGGTGACGTCCTTGCGGGCCTCCACCACCTCGTCGAGATAGCAGATCGCGCCTTCGCGGACCGCGCGGGTCAATGGCCCGTCCGACCAGACCGTATCGCCGCCCTTCAGGAGATAGCGGCCGATCAGATCGGCCGCCGTCAGATCGTCGTGGCAGGCGACCGTGTAGAGCGGACGCCCGAGCCGGGCCGCCATATGCGCCACGAAGCGCGTCTTCCCGCAGCCCGTGGGGCCCTTGAGGAGAAGCGGCATCTGTTGGCGGTAGGCGGTTTCGAACAGGGCGCATTCCGGGCCCTGTTCGAGGTAGAAAGGGGCGTCTGCCGCCCCTTTCACCGGTGCTGTGCTGACCATGTTCATTCGGCCGGCACCGAGGCGTCTTCATCCGCGGGCTCGATGATCTCTTTCCGGGGAACGAGGATCGCGTAGATGAAGACCAGCGCGCCGAGGACCACGATCACGCCCGCGCCGAAGCGCATCCAGTAGAAGATCGCGAGCTGATCCTGGACGTCCATGTAATAGTCGCCCTGCACGCGCTGGAGATGGGTCTGGACCGTGCCCGCGAAGGTGAGGACGAAGGTCATGAACGTCATGCCGCCGGCCATCAGCCAGAACGAGGCCATGTTGAGCACCTGGTTGTAGGGATCGCGGTTCCTGAGCACCGGGAAGGCGTAGGTGAAGATCGCGAGGTTCAGCGAGACATAGGCCCCGAAGAAGGCGAGGTGCCCGTGGGCGGCCGTGATCTGGGTGCCGTGGGTGTAGTAGTTCACCCCGTGGAGCGTGTGAAGGAAGCCCCAGACGCCCGCGCCGAAGAAGGCCAGCGTCGCGCAGCCCAGTGCCCAGAGCAGTGCCGCCTTGTTCGGGTGATCGCGGCGGCCCTTCCAGACCATCACGAAGGCGAAGGCCATCATCCCGAAGAAAGGGATCACCTCGAGCGAGGAGAAGACCGAGCCGATCCACTGCCAGTAGCCCGGCGTGCCGATCCAGTAGTAGTGGTGGCCGGTGCCGAGAATGCCCGAGAAGAGCGCCGTGGCGACGATGATGTAGAGCCATTTCTCGACGATCTCGCGATCGACGCCGGTGAGCTTCAGCATCAGGAAGGCCAGGACCGAGGCCATCACAAGTTCCCAGCTGCCCTCGACCCAGAGGTGGACGATGTACCACCAGTACTGTTTGTCGAGCGACAGGTTTTCGGGGTTGTAGAAGGCGAAGAGGAAGAGCAGCGACAGGATCCAGAGCCCCAGGAGCAGGACGTTGGTGATCGCCGTCTTGCGCCCTTTGAGGGAGGTCATCGTCACGTTGTAGAGGAACATGAGCGCCGCCACGACGATGCCGACCTTGACCCAGACGGGCTGTTCGATGAATTCGCGCCCTTCCTTGCCTAGAAGCCAGTGGCCTTCGAAGAGGTTGAAGACATAGGTCACAACCACGCCCAGCGTGCCGAGCACGAGAATGCCCAGTTGCAGGTAGGCGATGGTGGGGGAGTGGATTTCGGTTTCAGCCTCTTCGGGCAGGATGAAGTAGGTCGCACCCATGAAGCCGAGGAGGAGCCACACCACTAGAGAGTTGGTGTGCAGCATCCGGATGATGTTGAACGGCAGGAGTTCTGCCAGCGTGTTCGGTGCCACATAGACCCAGCCGGCGAGAAGACCGCCGAGGACCTGGACCGCGAAGAGCGCCATGGCCACGACGAAGTAGACCAGCGCGATTTGTTGGGTTTGGTATTTCATGGTTGCCCCCTCTCAGCCCGCGTCGTTCGGCGGCCAGTCCTGCGTCTTGATCTGGTTCGTCCAGCGCAGGAATTCAGCAAGGTTTCTGGTGTCTTCCTCGCTGAGGTTGAAGTTCGGCATCTGCCGGCGGCCCTCGATTCCCGAGGGTTGCGATTGCATCCAGGCGTCGAGCATCTCGTAGGCGGCCTCGGGATCGTCGAGGACGCCCCAGCGTTGCATGACGTTGGCGAGTTCGGGCGCGAAGTAGGCGCCCTCGCCGAGGATCGTGTGGCAGTTGATGCAGGCGTGGCGTTCCCAGACCCGTTTGCCGGCCGCCACCTCTTCGGACAGCGGCGCGGCCGTTGTCGAGGTGGTGACGATATACCGGTGGCTGTGGATCGACAGCCCGACGAAGATCACGACGAACGCAATCGACCCGCCGTAGAAGATGTTCCGGGCCATGGATTTGGTCAGGACTTCGCTCATCCGGGACTCCTTTCTCAGATGATTGCGACTGCCGCAAAACTGGGCGCTGACCGGAAAATCACCTTAACGAAAGTCAAGACATGGGCGCGAAGCCGGGCGGCGGTGGCGCGGGGGCCGGGCCGCTTAACAAAAGTCAAGGCAGCCCCGGGGCACGGGGGCCTACGACTTAAACCATAGCGAGCACGAAAGGAGCGCGCCCCGTGCAGGCTTCCGATCAGAGCATCCTTGGTTGGACAGACCGGCACCCGTTCCGTCGTGTTTTCAGCGCTTTGGCGGCCTCGCTTCCCGGGCCGCGGGCGCCAGACTGTCGCGCTCTGCCCCAGGGGCAGGGCGCGATTTTTCGGTGAGTGAGGAGACGGCGATGTCGGCATTGCACGTACAAGGCCATGTTTACCTGATCGGCGCAGGGCCGGGCGATCCCGACCTGCTGACGGTGCGGGCGCTGAGGCTGATCGAGCAGGCGGAGGTCGTGGTGCATGACCGGCTGGTCTCGCCGGAGATCATGGCACTGGTGCCGGAGGGGGCGCAGCGGATCGACGTGGGCAAGGCGCCCGATCACCACCCGTTTCCGCAGGCGAATATCAATGCGCTTCTGGTGTCGCTGGCGTCACGCGGAAGCAAGGTGGTGCGGCTGAAGGGCGGCGACCCCTACATGTTCGGGCGCGGATCGGAAGAGGTGGCCGAGCTTCGAACGGCCGGGATCAGCTATACGGTGGTGCCCGGCATCACCTCGGCCCAGGGGATCGCGAGCGCGACGGGCGTGCCGCTGACCCACCGGGGGCTGGCGACCGGCGTGCGCTTCGTGACCGGCCATTGCCGGGCGGGCCACGAGCTTGACCTCGCCTGGGCGGGGCTCGCTGACCCCGAAACGACGCTGGCCGTCTATATGGGGCGGGGCCATGCCGCAGAGATCGCGGCACGGCTGATCGGTGCCGGCCTGCCCGCCGATATGCCCGCGATGCTTGTCGTCGACGGCACGCGGGCGTCGGAGGAGCAGCATTTCACGACACTTGACCATCTGGGTGAGGTGGCGGCCGGGCTTGATGCCAAGCGGCCTGTCCTGATGATGATCGGCCAGGTCGTGACGCTGGCCGACGCCCTGGCCGTGCGGGAGGCCGCCGCGCTCGAGCGGGTGGGCCATGGCTAGGATCGCCGCGCTTTGCCTGGGCCTGATGGCCGCCGCCACGCCCGTTGCCGCGAGCGAGGTTGAAGGCGCGCGGGCGGCGGAGCTTAAGCACCTGGTGATCCAGGATTGCGGATCGTGCCACGGGCTGACGATGAAGGGCGGGCTGGGGCGGCCGATCACGCGGGACCTGATGCAGCATTACGACCGCGAGATCCTGCGCGACATCATCCTCGACGGCATTCCGGGCACCGCGATGCCGCCCTGGCGCCCGCTGATGAGCGAGGCCGATGCGATGTGGATCGCCGATTACCTGCGGGGAGTGGACCAATGAGAGTTCTGCTTGTTCTTCTGGCGCTTCTGGCCGGGGGCCTGGCCTCTGCCGAGCCGCGGATCGTGGCGACGGGCGATCTGGGCGTGGTGGTGGAGCGGTCGACCGGATCGGTGCTGATCGTGGACCAGTCGGAGCTGGGCGTGATCGCCCGGGTCGAGGGGTTCGGCGACCTCAGCCATGCGAGCATCGTCTTCTCGCCCGACCAGCGGTTCGCCTATGTGTTCGGGCGGGACGGGGGGCTGACGAAGCTGGACCTGACCACGCAGGCGATCGCGGCACGGGTGATCCAGGCGGGCAATGCCATTGGCGGGGCGATCTCGGATGACGGGACGCTGGTGGCGGTGTCGAATTACGAGCCGGGCGGCGTGCGGATCTTCGATGCCGACACGCTGGAGATGGTGGCCGATATCCCCACCGGGTCGAAGACCATCGGCCTTGTGGACGCGCCCGGCCGGCGCTTCGTCTTCTCGCTTTGGGATGACGGGGAGACCTGGATTGCCGATCTGTCGGGCGCGGCGCTTGAGGTGACCCGTTTCGGGGATGTGGGCGCGAACCCCTATGACGCGCTGATCACGGCGGATGGGCGGCGCTATATAGTGGGGCTTTTCGGAGAGGACGGGCTGACGGCTTTCGACCTCTGGTCGGACTCGCCGCTGCAGCAGAAGATCCTGTCGGGCTATGGCCGGGGCGAAGAAGACCTGCCGGTTTACAAGATGCCGCATCTCGAAGGCTGGGCGCTGGCCGGAGACCGGTTCGCCCTGCCGGCGGTGGGCCATCACCAGGTTCTGTGGGTCGATGCCCGCACCCTTGAAGAGATCGGGCGGACCGAGACCCATGGCCAGCCCGTCTTCGCCGTGGCGCGGCCCGACGGGCGGCATGTCTGGGTGAACTATGCCCATCCCGACAATGACACGATCGAGGTGATCGACACGCTGTCGGGCGAGATCATCCGGACGCTGAAACCGGGGCCTGCCGTCCTGCACATGGAATTCGCGCCGCGCGGGCACCGGGTGTGGCTGTCGGTCAGGGATGCCGACCGGATCGACGTCTACGACACGCGCACCTTCGAGAAGCTTGCCGAGATCCCCGCCGACACGCCGTCGGGCATCTTCTTCACCGCGCGGGCGCACAAGTCGGGGCTGTGAGGACGGGCGATGGATCTCGATAACCTCGACTGGCGGATGATGAATGCGTGGCAGCGGGGCCTGCCGCTGGAGCCGTGCCCGTTCCGGGATATCGCGGGGGCGATGAAGATCCCCGAGGAAGAGGTGCTGACGCGGCTGAGGGCGCTTCAGGCGGGCGGGGCGATCAGCCGGGTGGGCGGGACCTGCCGGCCGAACACGCTGGCGGCGAGCACGCTGGCCGCCGTGGCCGCGCCCGCGGGATCGGTGGAGGAGGTGGCGGCGATCATCAACTCTGTCGAAGGGGTGAACCATTCCTACGAGCGGGAAAACCCGTGGAACATCTGGTTCGTGGCGACCGGGCCGACGCGGGCCTTCGTGGATGCCGCGCTCGAGCGGATCGGGGCGCTGACGGGTTTGCAGGTTCTGGACCTCAGGCTGGTGCGGCCGTTCAACGTGGACCTGGGCTTTGCGCTTGACGGGACGGGGCGGATGCCGCCGCCGCGCGCGATCGACGAGACCGTGCCGCTGGAGGAGGGCGACCGGGCGCTGATGCAGGCGCTGTCCGAAGGGTTGGATCTGGTGGACCGGCCCTTCGCCGCGCTGGGCGCGCGGCTGGGCCGGAGCGAGGAGGATGTGCTTTCCCGGGTGCGGGCGCTGAAGCGGTCGGGCGTTCTGTCGCGGATCGGGCTGATCGTGCGGCACCGGGCGCTGGGCTGGCGATCGAACGCGATGTGCGTCTTCGAGGTGCCGCCCGAGGAGATCGAGGAGAAGGGCCGCGCGCTGACCGAGGTGCAGGGGGTGACGCTCTGCTACGAGCGGCGGCCGGTGCCCGGGATCTGGCCCTATACGCTTTACTGCATGATCCACGGGCGGAGCCGGGCGGAGGCGCTGGATGTGCTGTCGCTCGCGCGGGTCAGGGCGAAGCTTACCGAATACGATTACCGGGTTCTGTTCAGCACGCGCTGCTTCAAGCAGACCGGCGCGCTGATCGATGTGAAGGAGAAGACATGACACTCGACGAAACCGACCGGCGGATCATCAATGCGCTGCAGGGCGGGTTCCCGCTGGAGGCGCGGCCCTATGCGGCGGCGGCCGCCACCCTGGGGCTGGACGAGGCGGAGCTGATCGCGCGGCTTCAGGCGATGCGGGAGGCCGGGGTGATCACGCGGTTCGGCCCGTTCTTCGACGTGGCCGCCATGGGGGGCGCGTTCTGCCTGTGCGCGATCGCGGTGCCGGAGGACCGGTTCGACGAGATCTGCGCGGCGGTGAACGCCTTTCCGGAGGTGGCGCACAACTATCGGCGGACCCACGAGTTGAACATGTGGTTCGTGCTGGCGACCGAGACGGAGGCCGGGATCGGCACGGCGGCGGATGCGATCGAGGCGGCGACGGGGCTGACAGTCTATCGCTTCCCGAAGCTGAAGGAGTTCTTCGTGGGCTTCCGGGTGGCGGCATGAGCATCGCGCCCGAGACCCGCAGGCTGATCGAGGCCTGCCAGGCCGGTCTGCCCTTCGTGCCCCGGCCCTATGCGGCGCTGGCCGAGGATCTGGGCCTGAGCGAGGCGGAGGTGATCGAGCGGCTGGGGGCGCTGAAGGCCAAAGGCGTGATCCGGCGGATCGGGATCGCCCCCAATCACTACAAGCTGGGGATGGTGGCGAACGGAATGTCGGTCTGGGACGTGGATGACGCGGTGGCCGAGGAACTGGGCCAGCGGATCGGCGCGCTCGACGACGTGACCCATTGCTACCTGAGGCCCCGGGCGCTGCCGATCTGGCCCTACAACCTGTTCGCGATGCTGCACGGGGAGACCCGTGACGAAGTGGAGCGGAAGCGCGTGCGGCTTCGCGAGATGCTGGGCGATGCCTGCCGGGGTTCCGACATCCTTTATTCCACCGCCATTCTGAAGAAGACCGGCCTGCGCCTGAAGAAGGGAGCCGCGTGATGTTTCGCCTGACGCAATACATGGAGCAACTTCTGAACCCGACGCCCGTGCGAAAGCGGCGCGGCGGCCCGGTGAGGCCCGTGGTGATCTGGAACCTGACGCGGCGGTGCAACCTGCAATGCCGGCACTGCTACACCACCTCGGCCGACCTGGCCTTTCCGGGCGAGCTTTCGACGGAGCAGGCGATGGGGGTGATCGACGATCTGGCCGGATTTGGGCTGCCCGCGCTGATCCTGTCGGGCGGGGAGCCCCTGTCGCGGGCGGATTTCTTCGAGCTTGCGGATTATGCGCGGCCGAAGTTCCGCTATCTCGCGCTGTCGACCAACGGCACGAAGATCGAAGGCGAGGCGGCAGACCGGGTGGCCGCGATCGGGTTCGATTACGTCGGTATCTCGATCGACGGGGTGGGGCGGACGAATGACTGGTTCCGGGGTAAGGCGGGCGCCTTCGAGGAGGCGCTGTCCGGGGTCAGGACCTGCAAGGCGCTGGGGATCAAGGTGGGGCTGCGGTTCACGCCGACCGGCGAGAATGCCGATCAGCTTCCCGAGATCCTCGATCTTTGCGAGCGTGAGGGGATCGACAAGTTCTATATGTCGCATCTCGTCTATGCGGGCC
The DNA here is from genome assembly GCF_032586175.1 of Ovoidimarina sediminis. NCBI lineage: Bacteria > Pseudomonadati > Pseudomonadota > Alphaproteobacteria > Rhodobacterales > Roseobacteraceae > Ovoidimarina > Ovoidimarina sediminis. Next base: position 91,134 of record NZ_JAWHTE010000001.1, on the reverse strand, counting down.
GGGGCAACAAGAACCGGGGCGAGGATGCGGGCCACCGGCGGGCGCGGGATGCCGTGAAGCTTCTGATCGAGCGGGCGTGGCGGGCTCTGCGGGAGGGCCGGCATTTCGAGGTCGTGACCGGCAACAACGATGCCGACGCGGTTCTGTTCCTGAACTGGGTGCGGGAGAATTTCAGCACCGATCAGGCCGCCCATGTGGAGGCGCATCTGGAGGCTTGGGGCGGGAACTCTTCCGGCATCGGCGTGGCGAATATCGACCCCACCGGCAAGGTGCATCCCGATACCTACTGGTCGGATTACACGATCGGGAACGTGAAGGAGCGGAAGTTTTCCGAACTCTGGACAGGGGATGACCGGATGCTCGCGCTGCTTCGGACGCGGCCGAGGCCGCTTGAGGGCCGCTGCGGGGCCTGCGCGCATCAGGCGGTCTGCAGGGGCAACACGCGGATCCGGGCATTGCAGCTGACAGGGAACCCCTGGGCGGAGGACCCGGCCTGTTACCTGAGTGAAGCCGAGATCGGGGTGGAGGCTGCGGCGCCGCGCCTCGAGGTCTCCACCTTCCGAGGAAAGCGACATGACCCGGAACATCGTTTTTACTAGTCTTCTCTGCGTCTTGGCGGGGCCTCTTCAGGCAGCGGAACCGGAAGTTCTGTTCGCGACCCATTATGCGGTCTGCCATGGGGACGACCGGCTGGGCGGGGCGGGCCCCGCGCTGATCCCCGAGGCGCTGAGCCGGCTCAGGGGCGAGAAGCTTCAGGCCGTGATCGCCGAGGGCCGTGCGGCGACGCAGATGCCCGCGTTCGGCGATCAGCTTTCGGCGGAAGATATCGCGGTGCTGGCGGCCTATCTGCACCAGCCGCTGCCGGAGATCCCGCTTTGGGACAAGGCGAAGATCGAGAGCACGCGGGTTCTGAACGCGGATTACACCGCCCCCGATGCGCCGCAGCATGGGGCGGATCCTATGAATCTCTTCGTCGTGGTCGAGACCGGGGATCATCACATCAGCATCCTCGACGGCGACAGGATGGAGGTGATGGCCCGGCTGGAGACGCCCCTGGCCGTGCATGGCGGGCCGAAGTTTTCGCCCGACGGGCGGTTCGTCTTCGTGATGTCGCGGGACGGATGGGTGCAGAAGGTGGATCTGTGGTCGATGCAGGAAGTCGGGCGGATCCGCGCTGGCGTCAATTCGCGCAACATCGCGATGAGCCAGGACGGCAAGTGGCTGGCGGTGGCGAATTACCTGCCGATGACGCTGACGATCCTGGCGACCGGGGATCTGAGCGTGGCGGAGGTGAAGGACATCGCCGGCAAGGACGGGACCGCGAGCCGGGTGTCCGCCGTCTATCAGGCGCCGCCGCGGGAAAGCTTCGTTCTGGCGCTGAAGGACGTGCCGGAGATCTGGGAGGTGTTCTATGGCGAGAACCCGCCCTTCCACGGCTTTGTTCACGATTACCGCGACGAGGGGCCCCTGGGCTATGACGAGCCGTTTCCGGTGCGGCGGATCACGCTGAAGGAGATTCTCGACGATTTCTTCTTCAGCCAGGATTACGAATACGTGATGGGTGCCTCGCGCGATGGCGAGGGCGGGCAGGTTGTCGATCTGGTGATCGGCCATACCATTGCCGAACTGGAGTTGCCGGGGATGCCGCATCTGGGATCGGGGATCACCTGGGAGCGCGGCGGGCAGACGGTGATGGCGACGCCGCACCTGAGGGACGGGGTGATTTCCGTGATCGACATGAAGACATGGGAGACGGTGAAGACGATCGGGACGGAGGGCCCCGGCTTCTTCCTGCGAAGCCACGAGGAAACGCCCTATCTGTGGGCCGACGTGTTCTTCGGCCCCAATCGCGACGTGATGCATGTTATCGACAAGGAGAGCCTGGAGATCGTGAAGACGCTGCGCCCCGCGCCGGGGCGGACGGCGGCGCATGTGGAGTTCGACCGGTATGGCAGATATGCTCTGGTCAGCCTCTGGGAGCAGGACGGCGCGGTGATCGTCTATGACGCCGCCACCTTGCAGGAGGTGAAGCGGCTGCCGATGGTGAAACCCTCTGGAAAATACAATGTACATAACAAGATCACCTTTTCGGCCGGGACGAGCCACTGAGGTTCTGATCGTCGCCCATGGTTCGCCGTCCGACCCCGAGCCGCAGGAGCGGTTCGTGGCGCGGCTGGCGGAGCGGGTGGGGGCACGTACCGGTGCGATGGTTCGGGGCGCGACGCTGGCGAAGCCGGGATCTCTGGAGGCGGCGGTGGCGGGGATGCGCGCGCCGCAGGTGTTTCCGCATTTCATGACCGACGGGTGGTTTGTCTCGACGCACCTTCAGACCCGGCTTGAGACGGCCGGGCTGGCGGACTGGGTGACGCTGACGCCTTTGGGCATGAGCGCGGCCCTGCCGGAGCTGGCCGCGCGCCGGCTTCGGGCGGAGATGGCGGAGGCGGAGCTGCCGGAGAGCCGGACGACGCTTGTGGTGGCCGCCCACGGATCGCCGAAGGACCCGAGGCCGGCGCGGGCGACGGAGGCCTTTGCCAAGGCGCTGAAGGCCACGCGCCTGTTTCGCGAGGTGCGTGCGGGCTATGTGGACGAGGCGCCGTCGCTTGAAGAGGTGGCGACGGTGGAGGGCCCCGCGATCGTGCTGCCGTTCTTCGCGGCGCGGGCGGGCCATGTGCTGATGGATCTGCCCGAGGCGCTGGAGGCCGCCGCTTTCGAAGGCGTCGTACTGCCGCCGATCGGGACGTGGGATAACGTGCCGCTTCTGATCTGCGAGACGCTGGCCCGTGCGGAGGCCGCGCCGTGAGCGAGGCGCGCTGGCCCGTCTGGAAGCTGAGCCTGCTTCTGTATCCCTTCGTAGCGGGGACGGTGGCGATCAACCTGTTCCTGCTGTTCCTGATGCTGCAGGTCGTGGGGATCGCGGCGCTGTCGCCCGAGGCGTCGATCCTCGGGGGGCTGATCCTCGGGGTGCCGGCGACCTGGGCCTCTGGCAAATGGGCGCGGCACCTGATGGACGAGGCTGACACTTGACGTTGGTTAAGGAATGAGGCCGCGCGGGATGCTTCCCTGACCGGGACGAGACCGGTGAAGAGGAGCCTCCTCATGGACTATCAGGGTTTTTTCGAGGATGCGCTGGCGGATCTTCGCTCCGAAGGAAATTACCGCGTGTTCACCGAACTGGAACGCCCCGTGGGCGAGGCGCCGCGGGCGCATCAGCATGTGGGCGGTGCCACGCGGCCGGTGACGGTGTGGTGTTCGAACGACTACCTCGGGATGGGCAAGAGCGCGCTGGTGCGCGAGGCGATCGCCCGGACGGTGATGGAGGACGGCGCGGGCGCGGGCGGGACGCGCAACATCTCGGGCACCGCGCATCTGCATGTGGAGCTTGAGCGGACCTTGGCGGAGCTTCACGGGAAGGAGGCCGCGCTTCTCTTCACCTCGGGCTACGTGTCGAACTGGGCGAGCCTGTCGACGCTGGGCGCCAAGCTTCCCGATTGCACGATCCTGTCGGACGCCAAGAACCATGCCTCGATGATCGAGGGCATCCGCCATTCGAAGGCGCGGAAGGTGATCTGGGGGCATAACGACGCCGAGGATCTTGACCGGAAGCTCAGCGCCTTGCCGAAGGAGGGCGCGAAGATCGTGGCCTTCGAAAGCGTCTATTCGATGGATGGCGATATCTCTCCCATTGCCGAGATCCTCGACGTGGCCGAGGCGCATGGGGCGATGACCTATCTCGATGAGGTGCACGCGGTCGGCCTTTACGGCCCGCGGGGCGGCGGGATCGCCGAACGCGAGGGGCTGGCCCACCGGGTGACGGTGATCGAAGGGACGCTGGCCAAGGCCTTCGGCGTGATGGGGGGCTATGTGGCGGCCTCTGCCGCCTTGTGTGATTTCATCCGGAGTTTCGCGAGCGGCTTCATCTTCACCACCGCGCTGCCGCCGGCGCTGGCGGCCGGGGCCAATGCCTCGATCCGGCACCTGATGGGATCGGACATGGAGCGAATGCGGCAGCGGCGGAACGTTGCGAAGCTGCGGGCGCTGCTGGACCAGCATCGGATTCCGCATCTGGCGAATCCGAGCCATATCGTGCCCGTCGTCGTGGGCGACCCGTTCAAGGCGAAGTACCTGAGCGACACGCTGTTGGAGCAGTACGGGATCTATGTGCAGCCGATCAACTACCCGACCGTTGCGAAGGGGACCGAGCGGCTGAGGATCACGCCTTCGCCGTTGCACAGCGATGCCGATATCGCGCATCTGGCCGGGGCGCTGAGCGCGCTCTGGTCGCAATGCGCGCTGAGCCGGGCGGTGGCCTGACCGCCCTGCTGCGGGAATTCCTTGACTGATATCAACGCGATCTGCTTCTTCTTGGGGTACTGTTCGCGCAGTTGAGCACCGGCTGTTCCGGGGTTCCGCGACAGGGAGGGCGCCGGTCATGCTCGCCGAGGGTTTCGTCAAGTGCATGCAAGGCTCGATTCTGTTCGGGGCCTTGCCGGAGGATGTATTCAACCGGATCGCACAACATGCACATGTCACCACCGCGCGTCAGGGCGACACGATCTGCCGCGAGGGCGAGGAGGCGTTTTCGGTGTTCTGCGTGGCCGAAGGCGCGGTGAAGCTGACCGTGGCGGGGCGGAACGGGCGCGAGGTGGTGGTGGATATCTTCCATCCCGGCACCTGCTTTGCAGAGGCGCTTCTGTTCCGGAAGGATGCCTATCCGGTTTCCGCCGTCGCGCTGACGGACAGCAAGGTGATCCTGGTGTCGAAATCGGTGATCGAGGCCGAGCTTCTGCGCGAGCCCGGGACGATCCCGACGCTTCTGTCGGCGACCTATGCGCATCTGCACCGGCTGTTGCGGCAGATCGAGCACCTGAAGGCCACGTCCGGCCTGCAGCGGGTGGCGGGGTATATCCTGGCGCTCGACGACCTCGACCGGAACACGAACTTCGTGCAGATCCCGTACGAGAAGCAGACGCTGGCCTCGATGCTGGGGATCAAGCCCGAGACGCTGTCGCGCTCGTTCCGGCGGCTGTCGGAGCACGGGGTGCGGGTCGACGGGCCGATCATCGAAGTGATGGACCGCAAGGCGCTGGAGGCGTTCCTGGGCGAGGCGTGAGCCGGCGTCAGGACGCCGCGCGGCGCATCAGGCGCGGGCCGTAAAGGAGCGCGAAGCCCAGGAAGGCCGCGATCCAGAGACCTCCCGACAGGGTGTAGAGAAGATCGGGCGCGGCGCCCAGAGCGGCGGCCGCGCGGCAGATCACGGCGGCCGGGATCGCGAGGTAGAGCGCCGTGGTGGCGGGGCCTGCGTGGAGGGCGGCGCCGGTATGGCCGAGGGTGGCGCGGGTCATCACCGCGAGCGTCATCATCCCGATCGCCCCCACCGTCCAGACATGGAGGCTGGCCGTGGCGAGGGGGGTGCTTTCCTGAAGAAGCGCCGTGCCGAGCCCGAGGGCGCCGAGCGGCACGAAGGCATAGGCGAGGTGGAGGACCCAGACCAGCGGCTCGGCGCGGGTGGTGATGCCTTGCCACCGGAGAAGGCGCCCGGCGTGAAGCGCCCCGGCCGCGAGGAGGGCAAGCCCGGCGATACGGGCCTCGGGCCGTGCGACCCAGAGAAGCAGGGCCGCGAGGAGCGCAAGAAGGGCGAGCCGGTCGAAACCCTGCATCGGCGGGGCGGGCCTGCGGGGATCGCCTTCGCGCACAAGCCAGTTGCGGGTGAAGGACGGTACCACGCGCCCGCCGATCACAGCGATCAGGAGGATCGCCGCGGCGAGCCCGAGGCGAAGCCCCGCAGCTGCAGCGGCGGCCAAGTGGAAGAGAGCGTTTGCCGCGAGGAGCGCGAGAAGAAGAGCGAGGACGACGAGGTTGCGCCAGTTGCGCCCCGTGGCGATCTCTCGCGCCAGAAAGAGCGCCATGGCGGCGAGGAAGGCGGTGTCTATCAGCCCGACCCAGACGGGCGGCCAGAGGGCGCCGAGCGCCATCGCGACGCGCCCCGCGCCCCAGAGGAGCGTCAGCGCCAGAAGCGGCCAGCCGACCACCGGCAGCCGCCCCGTCCAGTTCGGGACCGCCGTCAGAAGAAACCCGGCCACGACCGCGCCGAGATAGCCGAAGAGAAGCTCGTGCGCGTGCCAGGAGATCGGATCGACGGCGGGGGTGAGGACGGTAGATCCGCTCATCATCCCAAGCCAGAGCGCCATGGAGAGCGCGGCCCAGAGCCCGCCGGCGAGGAAGAAGGGGCGGAAGCCGTAACTCAGCACCGCCGGGCCCTGCCAGCGGCGCATCTGCTCCCGCGTCGTGGCCATGGCCTGCGTCTATTCGAAGGTTGCGAGGTAGGCGATGACGTCTTCGATCTCGTCTTCCTTGCGGAGGCCGGGGAAGGCCATCTTGGTGCGATCGATCACGTCCTTCGGCTTGGCGAGGAAGGCGCTGAGCGTTTCCTCGTCCCAGGTGAGGCCGCCTTCGGCCGCGGCGAGGAGCGCGTCGGAATATTTGAAATCCGCGTTCTGTCCCGCCGCCGCGCCGACGATGCCGTTGAGCGCCGGGCCGACCTTGTTCTTGGCGCCGTCGCCGACCGCGTGGCAGGCCTTGCACTTGTTGAAGACCCGTTCGCCCTTTGCGGCGTCGCCGTCGGCGAGGGCGGGCAGGGCAAGGGTTGCTGCGAGGGTGGCGACGGTCAGGGTTCTGAACATGGGTGAGACGCTCCTTCTTGGTTTGGTCAGAGTGTGAATTCTAGGCGCGCGCCGGGAAAGGCTGCAAGGGCCGCCGCGTGGCGGGCGTGGGGAAGGGCGCAGAGCGCGGTAGAGAGCCCGTCGGCCACCGCCGCGCGGGGGGCGGAGACGGAGACGAGGCTGGCGCGGCGGGCAGCCGCGCCGGTGGCGGGATCGAAGATGTGGGGCAGGTTGCCCGGAAGCGTGCCCGTGGGCGCGGAGGTGGCGAGGGCGCGATCGGCGAGCGTGAGGCGGTGAACGAGCCGGCCGTCGGGACGGGCGATGCCGGCCGTCCAGCCGCTGCCGTCGGGGGCGTGGCCGAGGGCCGCGATCTCGCCCGCGTCGACGAGGATATCGGTGAGGCCGCGCGCGCGCAGAAGCCCTGCGATCCGGTCGGTGATGTAGCCTTGGGCGATGCCGTTCAGGGTGAGAGCCGCGCCGGGGCGGACAAGGCGGATGCGGGTGGCATCGAAGGTGACGCCGTCCCAGCCGAGGGCGCGGCGGGCAGTGGCGATCTCTGCCGCCGTGGGGATGCGTGCCTCGCCCGCCGCAAGGGCGTGAAGGGCGAAGAGGGGCTGCACCGTGGGGTCGAAGGCGCCGTGCGTGGCGCGGTGCAGAGCGGCGGAGAGGGACAGCACTTCGAGGAGTTCGGGCGGCGGGGCGTCGAGCCTGCTATCTGCGTTGAGGCGGCGGAGGGCGGAGCCGTCGCGGTAAAGGCTGAAGATCGCTTCGAGGCGGTGAAGTTCGGCCTCGACCCCGGCGATCACGGGCCGCGCGTCTTCCGGCGCGAGCCCGGCGAGGCGCAGGCGAGCCGTCGCGCCGAGCGCGGTGCCCTGCCAGCGGGTTTCGGCACCCGCACGCGTGCCCATCGCACAGGCGGCGGCGCTGATCGCGAGGAAGCGGCGGCGGGTGGGGCGGATCATGACGGTGTCTCCAGAAACGCGCCGGGATCGACCGGGCCGAGGGCCGCGTCATCGGGGATGTCGGGCAGGCGGACCGTTCGCCCGCCGAAGCGCAGGATGAAGGCCTCTGCCGCGTCCGGTGCGGCGAAAGGCACGATCTCGGGCGCGCCCATGCCGCCCGCCGCGCGGGAGCCGATGACGAAATGGGCCTCTTCCGCGGGGATCCAGTTCCTCTCCCCCGGCGCGTTCCAGGACGGCGCGGCGCCCATGTCGCTGACATAGGTGGCGAGGATGCGGGCATCGCGTTCGGGGCTCTTGAGATAGGCCACGCCGTCGCGGACCTGGGCGAAGAAGAGCGGCGCGGGCAGGCCTTCGAGGTGGATCTGCGCCTTGGGACCGCCATGTTCCAGCACGTTCATCTGGCAGAAGAAGCTGACCGCTTCCTCGGTGAGCGGCAGGGGGGCGGGGGCTTCGGTCACCTCTTCCCTGCAGGCGGCGAGGAGGGTGGCGGCGAGGAGGAGGGCGAGGGGGAGCTTCATGGTTCGACCCTTCGGAAGGCGGCGCGGGCGAGGAGAAAGCCGAGCGCGGGCCAGACCGCGAGAGAGAGCGGCGCGGCCCAGCGTGGCAGGCTGTCGGCCACCCCGCCCATGCCGGCGGCGATGGCCACGGTTTCGGTGCCCGCGATGTTCCAGAGCCTGAAGGCATCGGCGGGGTTCGCCGTCATCACCCAGGGGAAGACCGAGCGGGTAAAGGCCCCGTCGCCATCCATCACCACGGCGGCGAGAAGCGCGAGATCGTAGAGCACGACGAAGACGAGCCAGAGCGCGGCGGAGAGGCCCGCGGCGGCGGCCGAGGAGCCGGCGAGAGCGGAGACGAGGTAACCCAGCGCCACGAAGCCCGCGCCGAGGAGGACGGAGGTGGCCATGAGCCGGGCGAGGGCGACGAGGCTTTCGGGCCCGACGCCGCCCAGCCCCGCCGCGATGGCGCCCGCGACGCCGAAGCCGATGACGCTTGCGATGGCGAGCGCGGCGACATGGGCGGCTGCCTTGCCGAGGAGGATCTCGGCCCGGCTGGCGGGGTAGGAGAGCACGAGGCCCAGCGTTCCGCGATCGCGTTCGCCCGCGATCGCATCGAAGGAGATGAGGAGGGCGAGAAGCGGGATCAGATAGACCGCGAGCGTCGTCATGGAGGCGACGGAGACGGTGAGCATGTCGACCCCGAGCGTGCCGGTGGGCGCGCTGCCCGCAAGCGACAGGGCGACGGCGAAGACGACCATCATGAGCGTCGCGACCAGAAGCCAGCGGTTCCGGCGAAGAACCAGCATTTCGGTGCGCGCGACGGCGAGGATGCGGGTGAGGGCGGTCATGTCAGGCCCCCCGAATAGTGGCGGTAAAGCTCTTCCAGCCCCGGCGGCGTGATGTCGATATCGGCGACGGCCTCGCCCAGCCCCGAGAGGCGGTGGAGGGCGGGCATCTTTTCTTCCGCCGGGCAGCGGATTTCGACGGACATGCCGTTGACCCGGGCGCCGCCGGTTTCGGAGGCGATGCGTTCGGCCATGGCGGTTTCCGACGCCCGCACACGCAGGACGATGGGCAGGCCCGCCGCGCGGGCGAGGTTTCCGAGTGTGTCGTCGGCCACGAGCCGGCCCTGGCGCAGGATGGCGATGCGATCGGTGCGGGCCTCGACCTCGGTGAGGGCGTGGCTGGCGATCAGGACGGCGGTGCCGGAGGCCGCGAGCTCGTCGATGATCGCGTAAAGCTCGTGCCGGGAGACGGGATCGAGCCCGCTGGCCGGTTCGTCGAGCAGCGCAAGGCGCGGGCGCCCGAGAAGCACCTGGGCGAGGCCGAGGCGCTGGCGCATGCCCTTCGAATAGGTGGCGATGCGGCGGTCGGCGGCGGGGCCGAGGCCCACCCGTTCGAGAAGCGGGCCGGTTTCGCGCGGCGAGAGGCCCGAGAGGCGGGCGAACATCGCCAGAAGCTCGCGCCCCGTGAGTGCGCCCTGGAAGGCCAGTGCCTCGGGAAGGTAGGCGGTGGCCCGCCGTGCCGCGTTGGAGCCGGGCGCGGCGCCACAGATCGAGATCTCGCCGCCATCGCGGGCGGTGAGCCCCAGGATCAGCTTGATGAGCGTGGATTTGCCCGCGCCGTTATGGCCGAGAAGCGCCACCCGCGTGCCTTCGGGAATCGAGAGCGATACGTCGTTGAGCACAGGCGTACCGCCGCGCCGCTTGCCGACATGGGCGCAGGTGAGGATGCCGGTCATGATCCCTTCTCCAGAGGCCCCGGCGGAGCCATGAGCGGGTGGCTGTCGATCACGCCGCCCGGCAGGAGCGCCGGGAAGGCCGATTGCGACCAGCGCACGAGCTGCACCGCGGGGGACCCCAGGAGGAGCTTGGCCGCGGGCTGTGTCCAGAGCACGTGATCGATGCTGTCGTTCGGCCGGTAGGGCGTATCGGCGATGCCGTCGCCATCGAGATCGTAGGCCGCGAAATCGGACCAGTAGTTGCCGCGATCCGCGTGGGACCACTCATCCCAGGTCGTAGAGACGTATTTCACCTGCGTGCGGTTGCCGATGAAGGCGTTGCCGGAGATCTCGTTCCGGTCGGAGCCGGCGGTGAAATGGATGCCGATGCCGCAATCCTCGAACTGGTTGTCGGTGAAGCTGTTCTTGTGGCTGTTGTAGAGGAAGGCGCATTTTTCGGTTCCGCCGGTGACGTGGTTGCCGGAGATGACCGAGTGGTTGGCGTAATTCAGCATCACGCCGTGATCGCGGTCGCCCATCGACAGGTTGCCGGTGACCTTCACGCGAGTGGAGAACATCACCGCGAAGCCCAGGTGATTGCCGATGGAGAGGTTATCGGACACCTCGCTTTCATTGGCGTACATGTAGTGAACTGCGAAGCGCAGATCCCTGAATTCATTGCCGGAAAAGCGGTTGCGCCTGGAGGAGTTGACGAAGATGCCGTCGCGCCCCCAGCGCACCGTATTGCCGGTGACTTCGGCACCGGGCGCGTTCCAGACATAGATGCCGTTGCCGCGGCGGTTCATGGCCGCGTCCTGCCGGCCCTCGATCGCGTTGCCGCTGACGCGGGCGTCTTTCGCGCCGTGGATGTCGATGCCGTAGAGGTTGCCGAGAAGGATGTTGTCCTCGATCACCGCGCCGGTGGCCGTGCGTTCGAGCTGGACGCCGGAATCGATGGTTTCGTGATCGCTGCCGGAGCCGGTGATGGTGAGGCCCCGGACGGTGATGCCGGGCGCGGTGACGGTGATGACCGACCCGTGCCCGCCGCCGTCGATATGGGCCGCCCCGCCGCCATCGAGCGTGAGCGGGCGGTCGAGACGGACGGGCCCGGCATATTGGCCGGGCGCGAGGCGCAGGACGTCGCCGTCCTGCGCGGTTTCAAGGGCGTCCGCCAGTTCGCCGGGCGCGACGCCGATCTCTCCGGCAAGGCCGGGCAGGGGCAGCGCGAGAAGCGCGAGAAGGGCGAACCGGCGGACCATTGCTCAGGCCCCCGTCGGTTCGACGAACATCCGGCCGCGCATCTCCATGTGAAGCGCGTGGCAGAACCACTGGCAGTAGTACCAGTGCACGCCGGGCCGGGTGGCCGTGAAGGTGACGGATGCCGTGGCCTGGGGCGCCACCTCCATCGCGATGCCGAAGTTCGACAGGCAGAAGCCGTGCGTCACGTCGTCGATATCGTCCATGTTGGTGACGTAGATCGTGACCTCGTCGCCCTGCTTCACGGTGAAGGTTTCGAGCGAGAAGTTCGGCGCGATCGAGTGCATGTAGACACGCACCTTATTGCCGTCGCGGATCGGTTCATCCGCGCCCCAGTCGAGATCCACCCCGTCGGCTTCGGCCTGGCGGCGCGCCTCTTCCCACATCGGGTCGCCGCGGTCCCAGACGTTCACCGGGTTCACGATATCGGCGCGCACGATGATCGAATCGTGCGGTTCCGCGAAGGTGGGCCCGTCATGGACAAGGGTCATGCCGCCGCCGGAGATGTCGATGAGCTGTTCGTTCTCGGCCTTGAGCGGCCCGGTGTTCAGGAACCGGTCTTTCGAGAACTTGTTCATCGACACGAGCCACTTGCCATCGGCGTCCTTTGTTTCGCCCATGGAGGTGGAGTTGTGGCCCGGCTGGTAGTGGACATCGACCTTTTCGAGTATCGGGTCTTCGCCGGCGAGCGCCTTGTCGATGTTCCACTTCACAACCTGGCTGTCGAGGAAGAGCGTTGTGAAGCAGTTGCCCTTGCCGTCGAAGGCGGTGTGAAGCGGCCCGAGGCCCAGTTCGGGTTCCGCCACGATGCAGTCGCGCGGTTCGATATTGCCCGCGAAGAGATCATCGAGCTTGGTGACATCCATCACCGAGACCGTGGGAGAGAGCTTGCCGTTAATCATCACGTGCCGCCCGTCGGGTGCGGTATTGATGCCGTGGGGCGAGTTCGGGATCGGGATGTAGCGGGTGTAGTTCTTGTTCTGCCCCTTGCGCCCGTCGATCACCTTGACGCCGTTCAGCTCCTGATAATCGCCTGCGGCGACGCCCGCCTCGATTTCCCTGAGGTTGAAGACCACGACGTGATCGAGCTCGTTCGCTGTCATGTCGGCGAGGTTCATGCCCATCTCGGAGTTGTAGGAGGTCGAGAAGGCGTATTTGCCCTGGTAGTCGCAGTCGGTGTTGTCGAGGTTGCCCGAGACGAGCACCTGCCAGGCGATCTCCATCGTGTCACCGTCGATGGCGGTGTAGACGTTCACGTACTGGCTGGGATCGTCGAGGATCTGGCCGTCGTTCACGAGCGGCGCCTCGTGTTCGCCATTGGCGAAGACGTAGCCCGTGCGCGGATATTTCTGCGGCCGGAGCCCGTGGATGTCGTGGGCGTTCGGGATCTCGATGATCTTGTCGCATTTCATGACGTCGCAGCGGACCCGCGCGACGCGCGTGTTGGCCTTGTCGTTCATGAAGATGTAGCGCCCGTCATAGGTGCCGTCGGTGAAGGACATATGCGGGTGGTGCAAATCGCCGTTGTCGTAGGTTTTCTTGCCGTGGGCGGCGAGATATTCCTTCGTTTCCGGCAGAAGCCCGTCGGTCAGGACCTTGAGGCTTTCATTGGTCTGCCCCCAGCCCGTCGCCGAGCAGCGGTTGAAGACCGGGACGCGCATGATCTCGCGCATCGACGGGACGCCGAGGATGCGCATTTCACCGGTCTGGCCCGAGGACCAGAAGCCGTAATACTCGTCGAGTTCGCCCGGGGCGAGGCTGGCGCCTGCCGCATGGGCCCGGGTGCCGGTGAAGAGCCCGGTTCCCGTTCCGGTGGCTGCGATCACAGCCCCCGCCGCCGTCGCCCCGAAGAGCCCGCGCCGCGAGACTTTCAGCTTGTCGTTGTCGTCTTTCATGGCACTTCCTTCCTTCTTTCGATGGTGGGGTTCCCGTGGCGCTGTTCCGCGGCCACGGTGGATTTGTCGGATGCCGGCGCGGCGCCCACCGCGGCGCGCCGTTTCAACTGCCGGATCACCACCGGACAGACCGTCTCGGACTGGTAGAGCACCTGGCAATGCAGGCAGTTGACGCATTCGTTGGGGTTGATTTCGCCGGTGGGGTGGATCGCATCCACCGGGCAGTCATTGGCGCATGTCTGGCAGGGCGAGCCGCAGGTCTGGTAGCGCTTCAGCCAGTCGAACATCCGCATCCGGGCCGGGATCGCGAGGGCCGCGCCCAGCGGGCAGAGATAGCGGCAGTAGAAGCGTTCGACGAAGAGCCCCGCGAACAGGACGGCGAGCGCGAAGACGACGAAGGGCCAGTCGCGGACGAATTTGAGGATGATCGCCGTCTTGAAGGGTTCGACCTCTGCCAGTTTCTCGGCCGCCGGGATCGAGGCGAGGGAGACGCCGAAAAGCCCCAGGAAGATCATGTATTTCAGCGCCCAGAGCCGTTCGTGAAGCCCCCAGGGCAGTTCGATCTGCGGGATGCGGGCGAGGCGGCCCAGGCGGTTCGTCAGCTCCTGCAGCGCGCCGAAGGGGCAGAGCCAGCCGCAATAGGCGCCGCGGCCCCAGAACAGCAGGGCGGCGGCGACCGCGAACCACTGGATGAAGACCAGGGGATCGAGGAGAAAGGCATCCCAGGTGAAACCCGAGCGCAGCGCACCCGCGAGCGCCATCAGGTTCACCACCGAAAGCTGGGCGTTCATCATCCAGCCGAGCCAGACGAGCGAGACGGTGAGAAACCCCATGCGGAACCAGAAGAAGGCGCGTTCATGCCGGGTGACCTGCATCTGGAAGAAGAAGACCCCGGTCAGCACGGCGAGCATGACGGCAAGACCCGCGATCTCGACCGTCTTGTCGCGCCAGATCCGTTGCCAGAGCGCGGCCTTGGCCTCGGCTTCCGATACCGTGTCTTCGGGGAGGACCGCGGGCGTGGCGGCGGGCAGGAGATAGGGATCGGGCAGGCGGTAGCCCAGATCGAAGGTGAGAAAGGTCTTTTCGACCGCGCCCACCGCGCGTTGGGCGAGAAGCTGGATACGGAACGGTTCGCCCGGTTCGAAGCCCGCATCGGCGGGGATCTTGAAAAGGTCGATCTCGGTGAAGCTCGGCGCATCGGCGGGTTCGAGCCTGAGGACGCGGCGGTTCTGGCGATCGAAGAAGCGGACGGCGACATCGCCCTGGATCAGCTGGAAGCGATCGAAGATGCCGCCCCGGACGAAGCCCGAGCCCTTGAAGGAATAGCTGCCCCGGCCCATGAGAAGGAGCGCGTGTTCGCCGGGTTCCAGCCAGTCGGTGAGGTTGGCGTAGACACGTTCGCCCAAGAGGGTTTGCCCGATGGTCGGCACGCTGACGAGGGCGGCGTGGAGATCGATATAGGTGTCGTCCTCGGCGCCCGGTTCGGGCCGGTCGATGGCGCGGGCGTCGCCCGTGGCGGCGAAGGCCGCGTTGATCTGGCCGATATCGAGGGTGAGGCGGCGGATCGAGCCGTCGCCCGAAAGCGTCGTCCAGTCGCTGATCCCGGTACGGTCCATGTCGACCGCGCGGGGCGGAGCGCCCGGGGCTTCCTCGGCAAGGCCGCCGAGCCTGAGGGCGCGGGCGACCTTGAGGCCCGCGCGGACAAGGGAATCGTCGATCACCATCACGGTGACGGTGGCGCCCGAGATGATATCGAGATCATGGGCGGAGCCGCCGGCAGCGGCCTCGGCCCTGAGATCGAGCCCCGCATAGCTTTCGGTGAGCGCGCGCATCTTGGCGTCGGGGATGCCGATCAGGACGATCGGTTCGGAATGTTCGACGAGGCGCGCCCCCGTTAGCACCGCGTCGGGGAAGATCGCGGCGACGACGTGGATCGGCTTGCCGGAATAGCCCGTGGTGCCGACGAAATCGGAGGTGAGGAAGGCCCAGGCGACGGTTTCCCCGCCCGAAAGGACCGGGGCCACGTCGAGATCGTCGCGGATCGGGCCGAAGCCGTCGGCATCGGGGGCGAGTTCGGACGGGTCGACTTTCGCGAGGAGGCGGTCGAGATCGCCCGCCGCCGCCATGCCGGCCAGGGCGGAGAGTGCGATGGCCTGAAGCAGAAGAATGAGGGCGCGGCGGAATCGGATCATGCGCAGAGGTAGACACCTGCCGCGCGCGATCCGCCTTAACAAAGGTCAAGATGGATCGGGATCGGGGATGGTAGGGGGCGGCGGGATCAAGGGGGGCTCTGCCCCCCCCCCGCCTCCCTCCGGTCGGACCCCCCGGGATATTTTCGGCCACATGAAGGGGCCGGCGTGCCCTAGATAAGCCTGCGGCCCGCGAGATTGCGCATCAGGGCGGCGGTGCCGAATGTCCAGGGCGGGCAGTCGGTGGAAAGGCGCACGGTGTTCCGGAGCTGGCCCAGGGCCGGTTCGGTGATCGTCACCACGTCGCCGACCTTGTGGGTGAAGCCCTGGCCCGGTGCGTCGCGATCCTGGATCGGGGCGAACAGCGTGCCGAGATAGAGCATGAAACCGTCGGGATACTGGTGGTGGGCGCCGATCGTCTGGGCCACGATATCGGCCGGGCGGCGGCTGATCCGGGTCATCGAGGAATGGCCGTCGAGGATGAAGCCATCCTCGCCCTCGACCCGGAGAGTGAGTTCCGCGGCCTCGACATCGCGCATCCCGTAACCGTCGTCGAAGAGGCGCAGGAAGGGCCCGAGGGCGGCGCTGGCGTTATTGTCCTTGGCCTTGCCGAGCAGGAGCGCCGAGCGGCCTTCGAAATCGCGCAGGTTGACGTCGTTGCCCAGCGTGGCGCCCTTGATCTCGCCCGCGGAATTGACCGCGAGCACGATTTCGGGCTCGGGATTGTTCCAGGCGGAGCGGGGGTGGAGCCCGACCTCGGCGCCCCAGCCGACGGCGGATAGCGGCTGGCCCTTGGTGAAGACCTCGGCGTCGGGGCCGATGCCGACCTCGAGATATTGCGACCAGAGCCCTTCGGATTGCAGGACGCGCCGGACCTCTTCGGAGGCGTCGCTGCCGGGCACGATCCCCGACAGGCTGTCGCCGATGCGGGCGGCGATGGTGCGGCGGATCTCGGCGGCGCGGTCGGGATCGCCGGCGGCCTGTTCCTCGATCACGCGTTCGACCATGCTTTCGGCGAAGGTGACGCCGGCGGCCTTCACCGCCTGCAGATCGCAGGGGGCGAGGCAGCGCAGGCCGCGCCCATGGGTGAGATCGTCGAGGGTGCCGATCTCCTCGCCCGGAGCGGCACGGAGCACGGCCGGGACGTCGGGCCGTTCGAGCAGGTCGCGCATGGTGGGCAGATCGCGCGAGGTGATGTCGACGAGCGTGTCGCCCCGGAGCGTGACGAGAGCGGGGCCGATGCCCTCGCGCCAGACGCGGCCTGCGAACGTTGCCTCGGGGGTTGGATTCCTGTGCGGCAGCATGGGCGGGTGTCCTTCCTGTCTTTCGGTCACGTGCCCCAGCGGAGCGCGCCGATATCGAGATCGCGGGCGAGGCCCAGAAGACGATCGCGGGTGCGGGGCGACATCGGCCGGAGCGGGTGGCGCACGTGATCGGAGCCGATGACGCCGCCTTCCTTGTAGACCGCCTTGCAGGCGCGGAGCCCGCATTGGCGGTTTTCGTGGTTGATGAGCGGCAGGCAGCGCTGCCAGTGATCGAGGGCCGCGGCGCTGTCGCCGGCGAGGTGGCTCGTGACGATGGGCCGGATCCTGTCGGGGAACATGCCCGAGGTCATGGTGCCCGTCGCGCCCGCGTCGAGATCGGCCAGAAGCGTTACCGCCTCTTCCCCGTCGAAAGGCCCGCGCACATGATCGCCCGCCGCCGCGAGGAGGGCGGCGAGCTTGTCGGCCGCAAAGGGGCATTCGATCTTGAAGTAGCTGACATGCTCGATCTCGCGGGCCATGCGCGCGAGAAGCGGCACCGGCAGGTCGACACCCGACAGCGGCGCGTCCTGCACCATGATCGGGATATCGATAGCGTCGGAGACGGCGGCGAAATGTTCCACGATGCCTTCGGGATCGGCACGGAGCCCGGTGCCGTGATAGGGCGGCATCATCATCACCATGGAGGCGTCCTGTTCGGCGGCGGAGCGCGCGCGGTCGACCGCGACGCCGGTGTGGAAATGGCTGGTCGTCACGATCACCGGCACCCGGCCCGCAACGTGTTCGAGGCTGAGGCGCTGGAGCGTGGCGCGTTCGGCGTCGGTCAGGAGAAACTGTTCGGAATAGTTGGCGAGGATGCATATCGCGTCGACGCCCAGATCAATCAGGCAATCGAGGACGCGGCGCATGCCGTCTTCGTCGACGCGCCCGTCGTCGTGGAACGGGGTGGGCGCAACGGGGAGGATGCCTGTCAGAGCGGTCATGTCAGCGTGTCCGGTGGTCTGGTGTCAGTGCGAATCCCGGGGCACCTCGTGGCCGCGGGCCCCGAGGAGGAAGTCGAAATCCGCGCCCGTGTCGGCGCCCTGGACGTGATCGTGGAACAGGCGGGCATAGCCGCCGGGCGGGGTGGCCTGGCCCCGGGTGAGGGCGGCCAGACGGGCCTGAAGCTCTGCCTCGGGGATGTCTAGCGTGAGGCGGCGGTTCGGGACATCGACGGTGATCATATCGCCGTTCCGGACCGCCGCGAGCGGCCCGCCCAGCGCCGCCTCGGGCGAGGTGTGGAGGATGACGGTGCCATAGGCGGTGCCCGACATGCGGGCGTCCGAGATGCGGATCATGTCCTTGATGCCCTTTTTCAGGACCTTGGGCGGGAGCCCCATATTGCCGACCTCGGGCATGCCCGGGTAGCCCTTCGGCCCGCACATCTTCAGGACGAGGATGCAGGTTTCGTCGACATCGAGCGCGTCGTCGCCGATGCGGGCCTTGTAGTCGTCGATATCCTCGAAGACGACGGCGCGGCCCGTGTGGGTGAGAAGGTCGGGTGACGCGGCGGACGGTTTCAGGACCGCGCCGTTCGGGGCGAGATTGCCCTTCAGAACGGCGATGCCGCCCGAGTTCGTCAGCGCGCGGCTGGCGGGGCGGATCACCTCTTCGTTCCAGTTCCGGGCGTCCTTCACCTCCTCGCCGATCGGCAGGCCCGACACGGTGAGCGCATCGGTCTGGAGGAGGCCTGCCTCGGCGAGGTGGCGAAGGACGACGGGGACGCCGCCGGCGTAGTAGAATTCCTCCATCAGGTACTCGCCCGAGGGCTGGAGGTTGACGATGGTGGGCACCTCGCGCCCGAGCCTGTCCCAGTCATCCAGCGTGATGTCGATGCCGGCGCGGCCTGCCAGCGCGAGGAGGTGGACGACCGCGTTGGTGGAGCCGCCGATGGCGCCGTTGAGGCGGATCGCGTTCTCGAAGGCCGGGCGGGTCAGGATGTGGCTGGGGCGGAGATCGTCCTTCACCATCTGGACGATGCGCCGCCCGGTGAGCTGGGCCATGACGCGGCGGCGGGCGTCGACCGCCGGGATCGCCGCGTTGCCCGAGAGCGCCATGCCGAGCGCCTCGGTCAGCGACGCCATGGTGGAGGCGGTGCCCATGGTGTTGCAGGTGCCGGAGGAGCGGGTGACGGCGGCCTCGGCCTCGATGAAATCCTCCTGCGTCATCTCGCCGGCCTTCACAGCTTCGGAGAAGCGCCAGAGATGGGTGCCCGCGCCCACACGCTCGCCCCGGAACCAGCCGTTGAGCATCGGCCCCGCGGTGACGACGATGGAGGGCAGATCGGTGGAGGCCGCGCCCATGAGAAGCGACGGCGTGGTCTTGTCGCAGCCCACCATCAAAACCGCGCCGTCGATCGGCTGGGCGCGCATGGTTTCCTCGACCGCCATGGCGGCGAGGTTGCGGTACATCATCGCCGTGGGGCGGAAGGTGTTTTCGGAGGCCGAGAAGACGGGCACCTCGACGGGGAAGCCGCCGGCCTCCCAGACGCCCGCCTTCACCTTTTCGGCCAGATCGCGGAGCGAGCCGTTGCAGGGTGTCAGCTCTGCCCAGGTGTTCAGGATGCCGATCACCGGGCGGCCGTCGAACAGATCGTGCGGGTGGCCCTGATTCTTGAGCCAGCCGCGGTGATAGATGTGATCGCGGCTGGTGCCGCCATACCATTCCTGCGAGCGGAGCTTGCGCGGCCAGGGGGCGGGGGTGAAGGCCATCAGCCCTGCTTCTGCTTGTTGTAGACGTCGAAGATGACGGCGGCGAGGAGGACGAGGCCCTTGATCATCTGCTGGTAATCGATGCCGATGCCCATGATCGACATGCCGTTGTTCATCACGCCCATGATAAAGGCGCCGACGACCGCGCCCACGATCTTGCCCACGCCGCCCGACATCGAGGCGCCGCCGATGAACACGGCCGCGATCACGTCGAGTTCGAGCGCGAAGCCCGCCTTGGGCGTCGCGGTGTTGAGGCGGGCGGCGAAGATCAGGCCCGCGAGCGCGGCGAGGATGCCCATGTTGACGAAGGTGAGGAAGGTGAGCCGTTCGGTCGCGATGCCTGAGAGCTTCGCGGCCTTGCGGTTGCCGCCCAGCGCATAGACGCGGCGGCCGATCGTCGTCTTCTCGGTCAGGAAGGCATAGGCGATCGTGAGGATCCCCATCGTCACCAGCACGTTCGGCAGGCCCCGGAAGGTGGAAAGCTTGTAGATCAGGAACAGGATAGCGCAGCCCACGATGGCGTTGCGGACGACGAAGAAGGCGGTGGGTTCATCCTCGATCCCGTAGGCGCGGTTGCGGGCGCGGGCGCGCAGCCCGTTCCAGACGATCACCGCGACGGCCACCGCACCGACGAGGATCGCGAGGCCGTTGACGCGTTTCGCCCCCGTCACCGCCTTCACCGCCTCGCCGAGCCAGGGCACCGCGTCGGGGACGAAGCCCGTGGACAGCATCTGGAATTCCATCGGGAAGGGGCCGACCGACTGCCCCTGCAGCAGGAGAAGCGAGGCGCCGCGGAAGACGAGCATCCCCGCCAGCGTCACGATGAAGGAGGGGATGTTCCAGTAGGCGACCCAGTAGCCCTGCGCCGCGCCGATCACCGCTCCGGCCAGAAGGCAGACGAGGATCGTGGACACGACCCCGAATTCCCATTGCACGATCATCACCGCCGCGAGCGCCCCGATGAAGCCCATGACGGAGCCCACGGAAAGATCGATGTTCCCGCCCACGATGACGATCAGCATGCCGAGCGCCATGATGATGATGTAGCTGTTCTGCAAAAACAGGTTGGTGATGTTGACCGGGCGCAGGAGCGTGCCGTCGGTCACGATCTGGAAGAACACCATGATGGCGATGAGCGCGAAGAGAAGCCCGTATTCGCGCATGTGCCGCCCGAGATAGCCGAGGATGCCCGTTCCTGAGCCCGTGCCGCCTTCCGCGTTCGCCTGTCCGGTGCTTGTGGTGTCGGCCATGGGGTTACTCCGTGACGATGAGCGACATGATGCGCTCCTGCGTGGCGTCTTCGGCGGCAAGTTCGCCGACGAAAGCGCCTTCGTTCATGACGTAGATCCGGTCGCAGAGCCCCAGAAGTTCGGGCATTTCCGACGAGATGAGGATCACGCCCTTATCCTCTGCCGAGAGATCGTTGATGATCTGGTAGATTTCGAACTTGGCGCCCACGTCGATGCCGCGGGTGGGTTCGTCGAGGATCAGCACGTCGGGTTCGGTGAAGAGCCATTTCGACAGCACGACCTTCTGCTGGTTGCCGCCCGAAAGGTTGACGACGCGCTGGAACACGCTGGGCGTGCGGATGTTCATGGCGCGGCGGAATTTCTCGGCGACCTGGGTTTCCTCCTGGCCCGAGAGGACGCCGCGTTCGGAGACCGCCTCGAGATTGGCCAGCGTGATGTTCTTCTGGATCGTTTCGTCGAGCACGAGGCCCAGGGCCTTTCGGTCTTCGGTGACGTAGGCGAGGCCCGCGCGGATCGCTCGCCCGACGGTGGAGACATCGGTTTCGGAGCCGCGAAGCCGAACGGTGCCCGACATCTTGCGCCCGTAGCTTTGGCCGAAAAGGCTCATGGCGAGTTCGGTGCGGCCCGCGCCCATGAGCCCCGCGATGCCCACGACCTCGCCCGCGCGGACGTGGAAGCCCACGTCGCGGACAACGCGGCGGTCGGCGTGCTCGGGGTGGTTGACCGACCAGTCCGCGACCTCGAACAGCATCTCGCCCGCCCGGCGTTCGCGGGCCGGGTAGCGGTTTTCCATGCTGCGGCCCACCATGTCGCGCACGATCTGATCCTCGGTGATCCGTTCGGCGCGGGCGTTGCGGGTGGCCACGGTCGCCCCGTCGCGGAGCGTCGTGACGGTATCGGCCACGCGGCGCACCTCGTTCAGCTTGTGGCTGATGATGATCGAGGTCACGCCCTGGGCCTTGAGTTCGAGGACGAGGTTCAGAAGCGCCTGGCTGTCTGTTTCGGACAGGGCCGCGGTGGGTTCGTCGAGGATGAGAAGGCGCACCTCCTTCGAGAGCGCCTTGGCGATTTCCACGAGTTGCTGTTTGCCGACGCCGAGCTTGTCGACCATCGTCTGGGGCGCCTCGCTGAGCCCCACCTTGCGCAGAAGTTCCTCGGTGCGCTTGAACGTCTCCTGCCAGGAGATCACGCCCCGGGTGGCGCGTTCGTTGCCGAGAAAGATGTTCTCGGCAATCGAGAGAAGCGGCACGAGGGCGAGTTCCTGGTGGATGATGATGATGCCCCGACGTTCGCTGTCATTGATGCCCGAGAAGGCCATGGGTTCGCCGTCGAAGACGATTTCGCCCTCGTAATCGCCATGCGGGTAGATGCCGGACAGCACCTTCATAAGGGTCGACTTGCCCGCGCCGTTTTCGCCCACGAGGGCGTGGATCTCGCCTTCCTCGACGGCGAAGGTGACGTTGTCGAGCGCGCGCACGCCCGGAAACGTCTTGGATATCTCGCGCATTTCGAGAAGGGTGGTCATGGCCCGGGCGCCCGATCGTAAGCGAATGGGCGCGGGGGGTGCCCCCGCGCCCCGGTTCAGGGTGAGCTTACTCGATCTGCGACTTTTCGTAATAGCCCGATCCGATCAGGATCTCTTCCCAGTTCGAGGCGTCGACGCTGACCGGCTCGAGCAGGTAGGAAGGCACGACGAGGACGCCGTTGTCGTAGGTGGAGGTGTCGTTGATCTCGGGCTCGCCGCCTTCGAGCAGCGCCTCGACCATGCCCACGGTCACGCGGGCCAGTTCGCGGGTGTCCTTGAAGACGGTCGAATACTGTTCGCCCGCGAGGATCGACTTGACCGAGGGCACCTCGGCGTCCTGGCCGGTGACGATGGGCATTTCGAGCCCGCCGGAGCCGTATCCCACGCCCTTCAGCGACGACAGGATACCGATGGAGAGCCCATCATAGGGGGCGAGGACGCCGTGCACCTGGGCGTCGGTGTAATGCGCCGACAAGAGGTTATCCATGCGGGCCTGGGCCACCGCGCCATCCCAGCGGAGGGTGCCGACCGTATCCATGCCCATCTGGCCCGACTTGATGTTGATCTTGCCGGAATCGATCAGGGGCTGCAGCACGCTCATCGCGCCGTCGTAGAAGAAGTAGGCGTTGTTGTCGTCGGGCGAGCCGCCGAACAGTTCGACGTTCCAGGGGCTGACATCGGGAAAGCGCGCCTCGAGCCCGCCGACGAGGGAGCTGGCCTGCTGAACGCCGACCTTGAAGTTGTCGAAGGTGGCGTAATAGCTGACATCGCCGGAATCGCGGATCAGACGGTCATAGGCGATGACGGGAATATCGAGGGCCGCGGCGTTTGCGAGCGCGTTCGACAGCGTCGTGCCGTCGATGGCGGCGATCACGAGCGCGTCGACTTCCTTGGTGATCATGTTCTCGATCTGGGCGAGCTGGTTCGGGATATCATCCTCGGCATATTGCAGATCGGTGGCGTAGCCTGCGGCCTCGAACTGTTCGACCATGGAATTGCCGTCCGAGATCCAGCGCGCGGAGGATTTCGTCGGCATGGCGATGCCGATGGTGCCCTTGTCTTGAGCGAAGGCGGGCGCGGCGAAGAGGCCGACGCCGATTGCGAGGGCGGAAAGCCCAGCGGTCAAAGTCTTCATGATGTCCTCCCAAAGGTGCGTGCGGCACCAAGTTATGGCTTTGGCGCCGCCATCGGCGCATCTCACATTCCGCCGAAATCAAGATACCAAGCAAATATCAATTTTGTGGATCGGCATAACATTGCGGGTATATTGCCGCGATGGAGCTTGATCTGACACGGCTGAACCTGCGCCACCTGCGACTGATCCACGGGATCGGGGAGACCGGGCAGATCTCGCTTGCCGCCGAGCGGATGGGGATTTCGCAGCCCGCCGCCTCGCGCAGCCTGTCGGATATCGAGCGGCTGATCGGCGCGCCGCTGTTCGAGCGGCGGGTGCGGGGGATGGTGCCGACGCGGATCGGGGAGTTGTTCCTGCATCACCTCGACACGATCGTGGGCGAGCTTGTGGGCACGATCGAAAGCCTGGACGCGTTCCAGAAGGGCCGGGCGGGGGGGGTGCGGATCGGGTCGGTCACCGGCCCCGCGATCGGATCGGTCGTGCCTGCGGTGCAGGCCCTGCAGCGGGAAGCGCCGATGGCGGAGATCAGCATCGACGTGGCGCCGAGCCGCGAGCTTGTGAATGGCCTGATCCGGGGCGATTACGACATCGTGCTGGGGCGGATCCCGCCCGAGACGGACCCACGGCAGTTCGACATCCGGCGCGGCCGGACCGAGGAGGTGCGGCTGGTGGTGCGGGCGGGGCATCCGCTTCTGGACCGGGGACCTGTCGGGCTTTCGGCGCTGCGGGAGTTCGTGTGGGTGACGCAGGGCACCGGATCGCCCATCCGGTCGACGGTGGAGAAGGCGTTTCTGATGGCCTCGCTGCCGCCGCCCGCGCGGGTGCTTGTCACCGCGTCGCTGGTGGTGACGGCCTCCTACATCCGGAATTCCGACGCGATCGCGAGCGTGACGGCGGAAGTGAGCGACCTGATCGTTTCGGCGACGGGCAGCCCGCTTCTGGAATTGCCGCTGGCCGAGAGCATCGTGCTGGATCCCTATCACCTGCTGGCCGCGAAGAACCGGGGCCTGACCCCGATCGGGCTGAGGATGCAGGAGCTTCTGGCGGAGCATCTGGGCGCCGTGTAAGCCGGGGCGGGGGCATTGTGTTCGCCGCGGGGGCGGAGTTGAATGCGCCGCGTCCGTCGTCGAGGGAAAGGGGCCCGCCGATGTCCTTGGTTGAGCTTTCAGGCTCGGCGTTTCAGCGCGGGCTGGCGCAGGGCGACGCGGCGCCGCGTGCCGCCGTGGAGGTGCGCGGGATGGTGCGGCAGCGGCTTGCCGACGAGGCGCAGCTTCTGTCGGGGGCACGGGCGCGGGACTTCCTGGAAGCGCAATGGGCGTTCACCGCGCGCCATGCCAACGATCACCTGCAGGAGGTGATCGGAATCGCGCAGGGGTTCGGCCTGCCGGCGCGCGATCTGTTTGCCTATCTGCACCTTGGGTTCATGGCGCCCTTGCGCCAGGCGCTGGACGGGTGCAGCACGGTGGCGCTTGCGGCCTCGGCCGACGGGCCGATGATCGCGAAGAACCGCGACTATCGCGGCGAGCATCAGGCGTTGCAGCGGGTGTTCCTGCAGCGTGATCCCGAAAAGCCGAATGTTTCCTGTATCTTCGTGGGATCTCTTGGAGCGCCCGGGGCCTATTCGAGCGGGATGAACAGCCATGGGCTGGCGCTGGCCGACACGCGGGTGGACTGGCCGGAGCCCGGGGTGGGATGGCTGCGCTATTTCCTGATGAGCGAGATCCTGTGGCGGGCGGAGGACGTGCCCCAGGCGCTTGCCCTGATCGGGGAGGCGGCGCATGTGGGGGGCGGATCGCTGGCGCTGGCGGATGCCGCCGGGCGTGTGGCTTCCGTCGAATTCGGATCGGAGGGCGCGGTGGCCCGGACCGGGGCGGCACAGTACGTGCACACGAACCACTTCCTTGCGCCGGAGCTTGCCGGGGTGGTGGAGAGGCTGGCCCCCGATAACACCTCGCAAAGTTCGATTGCGCGTCTTCAAAGCCTCAGCGCGGCCGAGGTTGGGTTCGGGCCGGACACGACGGCGGAGGATCTGTGCGCCCTTCTTGCGTCCCATGGCGAGGGGGAGGGGCGCTTGTGCCGCCATCCGAGCGCCGGGCTCGACAGCACGATCTCGGGCGCCGTCTTTCTGTGCCGGAGCCGGACGCTTCTTTTCGCCGCGGGAACACCCTGTGACGCAGGCTGGCAAAGGTTTTGTCTTCAGGGGGCTGGCGGGGGAACTTGACAAATTTCGGCGGCCCGCTTTCGATTTCATCCGGGAGCCCGGGAATGCAGCAAAGGGAATTTGTCGGCCAGTCGGAGGTGATCCGCGATCTGAGGACGCTGATCGCGCGCGTGGCGCGCAGCAAGGCCAGCGCGGTCTTGCTGTACGGCGAAACCGGCACCGGCAAGGGGCTGGTTGCGCAGGAGCTGCACCGCCAGTCGGACCGGGCGCGCAAGCCCTTCGTCGACGTGAACTGTGCCACGATCCCGGCGGAGCTGTTCGACCAGGAGCTGTTCGGGCAGGACAAGGGCACGCTGGCGGGCGCACTGATGCGCAAGAACGGCCTGATCAACGCCGCGAATGGCGGGAGCCTGTTTCTCGACGAGATCCGGCAGCTCGATCATCTGGCGCAGTCGAAGCTTCTGGGGCTTCTGGACCGGAAGAGTTTTCGCCGGACCGGGGCGGTCAGCGATGTGGAGGTGGACGTGCGTTATATCTGCGCCACCAACCAGATCCTGTTCGACCAGGTGAAGAAGGGGCTGTTCCGGGACGACCTGTATTACAGGCTTCAGGTGGTATCGATCAATCTGCCGCCCTTGCGGGAGCGGGGCGACGATTGCCTGATCCTGGCGGACTACTTCATCAAGCGGCTGAACCGGCGCTACGGGCGCACGATCCGGGGCTGGGAGACGGCGGTGGCGGACGTGTTCCGCGCCTATCACTGGCCGGGGAACGTGCGGGAGCTTGAGAACCTGCTGGAGCGGATCTTCGTTCTGGAAAGCGAGGACGTGATCAAGGTGCGGCATATCCCGCCGCGGATCATGCGCGAGGTGACGAGCGGCACGCCGCCCGCGCCGCGGAACGGGGCGGTGCCGGAATGGGACGGCAAATCGTTCCAGGCCGCGACCGATGCCTTCCAGATCCAGATGATCCGGCAGGCGCTTTCGGCCGCCGGCGGGCGGAAGGCCGATGCCGCCGCGACGCTGGGGTTGTCGCGCCACGCGCTGCGCCACCAGATGAACCGGCTGGGCGTGCGCTGATTCTGCGCATGGCCGTGTGAAACCCGCGCATTCGGGCGATTCGGGCGGAAAACGCGCGAATCACGCGCGTTGCCGGGGGTGGCCGGGCCGATCTAGCATTCTCGTCAGGGAACCGTCCCAGCCGGTGTCACCCATGCGATGAAGGATGCCATGAAGCCCGTGAGAATCATCTGTCCCAACGGTCATCTGGGCTTCGCGCCCCTGAAGACCGAAAGTTTCCGGGCCGGGGTGGCGGCCGGACCCGATTATATCGCTGCCGATTCCGGATCGGATGACGTGGGGCCGGTGCCTCTGGCCACCGACAGTTCCGCAAGCCCGAAGGCCTGGCAGGAGCATGACCTGGAACAGATGCTTCTGGCCGCGCGCGAGCTTGGCGTGCCGATGATCATCGGCAGCGCGGGCGATACCGGGACCAACAGCCGGGTCGACATGTACGTGGCGATGATTCTCGACATCGCGCGGCGGCATGACCTGGCGCCCTTCAAGCTGGGCTATTTCTATTCCGAACTCGACCCCGAGACCGTGCGCGCGCGCATCCGGGCGGGCGACGTGATCGAGGGGCTGGACGGGCGCGCGCCGCTGGACGAGGCCGAACTCGACGCGACCGACCACATCGTCGCCATGGCCGGGGCCGATCCTTACATGAAGCTTCTGGCCGAGGGCGCGGACGTGATCATCGGCGGGCGCAGTTCGGACAGCGCGATCTTCGCCGCCGCCGCGATGCACGAGGGCTATCCGCCGGATCAGGCCTTCATGGCAGGCAAGCTTCTGGAATGCGCGTCGTTCTGTGCCGAGCCCTATGGCGGCAAGGAAACCGTGATGGGCACCGTGTCATCCGACGGGGTGGACGTGACGGCGATGCATCCCGACCAGCGCTGCACCGTCGCCTCGGTCGCGGGCCATGCGATGTACGAGCGCGCCAACCCGTTCCACGAATTCGTGGCGGGCGGGCTTCTGGACATGACCCACTGCCATTACGAGCAGATCGACCCGCGCACGACGCGCGTCACGGGATCGGAATTCGTGCCCGCGCGGCAGATGCGCGTGAAACTCGAAGGTGCGGGCAAGGCGGGCGAGCGTTTCGTCGGCATCTGCGGCATCCGCGACCCGCATACCATCGCGCATGTGGACGAGGTGATCGACTGGGCGCGCGCCGAGGTGCGCCGCCGGTTCGGCGAGGACGGCTATGAACTTCACTATACCGTCTATGGCCGTGACGGCATCCTGGGCGCCATGGAGCCGATGCGGGACCATCTCGCGCACGAGCTTTGCATCACCGTTCAGGGTGTGGCGCCGACGCGGGAGATGGCCGAGGAGCTGGCGCTGACCGGCACGCGGCAGCTGTTCTATGCTCGCCTGCCCGATGTGAAGGGCACCGCGGGCGGCGTTTCCTTCCCGTTCGACGAGGTGATGCAGGCGAGCCCCGCCTGCCGCTGGACGATCAACCACACCATGGCGGTGAGCGACGGGCTTGAACTCTTTCCGACCCACATGGTCGACGTGAACGCGCTGGAGGACGCCTGATGGCCCGCACGCTGGTAGATATCGCCAAGACGATCCGCAGCAAGAATGCCGGCGTCGACAAGATCACCTTCGACGTGATCTTCCGCACCGGCGAGGAGTACCGGCTGGTGCGCGACAGCGGTGCGCTGACCCGCGAAAGCGTCGCGGCGCTTTACGGCATCTCGCAGAACCGCATCACCGATTTCGTGGCCTTCGACCCGGCCTTTGCGATCAAGTTCTCGATCCTGCGCGAGCGCCCGAGCGGCAGCGCGGGCGATCCCGACATCTTCGGCGCACAGCAATATGCCCCGCTGATGGGCATCGAGGTGCCCGACCCGTAACCCCACGCCGCCCGGCCTGGCGGCGAATGACATGGCGGAGCAAACCGCCGGACCCGATCCCGACATAGGACAAGGAGGATACCAAATGGCGTTGAAACAATCCCTGATCGCCCTCGGCCTGGCCGGGATGATGGCGGTTCCCGGCTTTGCCGCGGAACTGAAGGTGGGCTATTCGGCCGATGCGCTGACGCTCGACCCCGCGAACCACCGCAACCGCGAAACCGAGACGATCATCCGCAACATGTTCGACGGTCTGGTGACCCGCGACGCGCAGATGAACGTCGTCGCGGAACTGGCCGAGGACTGGACGGCGATAGACGCCACCACCTACGAGTTCAAGCTGCGGCAGGGCGTGACCTTCCATGACGGCAGCCCGTTCACCGCGGCGGACGTGAAGTTCAGCCTCGACCGGATCACGAAGGAGAACGCCATGGGCGGGCAGACGAGCCCGCGGCAGAGCCTTCTGAGCGAGCTGGCCGATGTCGAGGTCGTCGACGATCATACCGTGCGGCTGAAGCTGGCCAACCCCTGGCCGATCCTGCCTGCGATGCTGCCGTTCCAGGAGCTTGTGTCCGAGGCCCACGTGGCCGCCGTGGGCGAAGGCGCGATGGCCGATGCCGTGAACGGCACGGGCCCCTTCAAGCTGGTCGAATGGCGCAAGGGCCAGAGCGTGATCATGGAGCGCTATGACGGCTATTACGGCGGTGCGAGCGACATCGCGCCGGTCGGCCCGGCCTGCGTCGAGCGCGTGATCTTCCAGGTGATCCCGGAAAACGCCTCGCGCGTGGCCGCGCTTCTGGCGGGTGAGGTGCATATCATCGACAAGCTGCCCGCGCATATGGTGTCGCAGGTCGATGCCAACCCCGACACCAAGGTGATGGCGGTGAACGGCACGCGCACGAGCTATATCGCGCTCAACAACATGGAAGGTCCGTTTGCGGATATCCGGGTGCGGAAGGCGCTGGCCCATGCGATCGACCGGCAGCTTGTGGTCGACAAGATCCTGGGCGGTGCGGCGACGCTGACCAACGGGATCCTGAGCCCCGATGCCTTCGGCAAGAACCAGAACCTGCCGGCATACGAATACGATCCCGAGAAGGCGAAGGCGCTTCTGGCCGAGGCGGGCTATGCCGACGGGCTTGAGGTGACGCTGGACGTGGACGGCGCCAACAAGGAAATCGCCGAGGCGCTTTCGGCCGTTGCCGCCGCGGGCGGGTTCCGGATCAACGTGGTGGTGGGCGAGGCCTCGATGCTGTCGAGCCGGTTCCGCACCAAGGGCGAGCCGATCGACGGGCAGATGTGGCTGACTTCCTGGGGCAACGGATCGCTCGACCCGGTGGGCATCTTCGTGCCGACGCACCGGACGGCGGATCGCGGCAACTCGTCGGGCTATTCGAACCCCGACGTGGACGCGCTTCTTGACGAGGCCAATGCCGAGACCGACCGTGCGCGCCGGGCCGAGCTTTATTCCCAGGCCGAGGCGATCGTGAACCAGGATCTGCCCAAGGTGTATCTCTGGGTTGCGCAGGATCTTTACGGTGTCTCGACCAAGGTGACCGGCTGGCAGCCGAGCGCCGACGGACGGATCAACCTGCACGACGCGTGCCTGTCCGAGTAAGCTGACCAAGTGCCCCCCGGCCGGAGCTTTCCGGCCGGGTACCCCATCCCGCCCGCGGAAGCGCCCGGAGTGCCCGCCCCATGAGCCTCGGAAAACTCGTCGAACGGCTTTTGCAGCTGATCCCCGTGCTTCTGGGCGTCAGCGTCATCGTTTTCGTCATGATGCTGTTCACCCCGGGCGATCCGGTGGAGATCATGCTGGGCGACCAGCACGTGACCGAAGAGCTTGAACAGGCGATGCGGCGCGACATGGGGCTCGACCTGCCGCCGCACGAGCGGTTCTTCAAGTTCCTCGGCAACGCGCTTCAGGGCGATTTCGGCCTCAGCTATTACCACCGGCAGCCGGTGGCGGATGTGATCGCCTCGCGCCTGCCCGCCACGATCGAACTGAGCCTTGCGGCGCTGATCTTCGCGCTTTGCGTTTCGATCCCTCTGGGCGTTCTGGCGGCGGTGAAGAAGAATTCGATCCTCGACCGGATCGCCACGGTGACCTCGCTCTTCGGCGTGTCGATGCCCGGCTTCTGGTTCGGGATCCTGCTGATCCTGTTTTTCTCGGTGACGCTGCGATGGCTTCCGGTTTCGGGGAATGCCGGCTTTTCGTCGGAGGTGGAGCCGATCACCCATCTTCTGCTGGTCGACAGCCTTCTGCGGGGGCGCCCCGACGCGTTCTGGGATGCGCTGCGCCACATCATCCTGCCCGCGATCACGCTGGGGCT
This sequence comes from Ovoidimarina sediminis, assembly GCF_032586175.1. Lineage (NCBI taxonomy): Bacteria > Pseudomonadati > Pseudomonadota > Alphaproteobacteria > Rhodobacterales > Roseobacteraceae > Ovoidimarina > Ovoidimarina sediminis. The sequence goes on along the minus strand of NZ_JAWHTE010000001.1, from coordinate 60,616 downwards.
TCCCATGGCGTCGATCCTGATGCGGGTGACGCGGGCCTCGATGCTTGACGTGCTGGACCGCGATTACATCACCTTCGCCGAGGCGAAGGGGCTGCGCCGCACGAAGATCCTTGTGAAGCACGCGCTGAAGAATGCGCTGATCCCGACGGTGACGGTGGCGGCGATCGAGACCGGATCGCTTCTGGGCGGGAACATGGTGGTGGAAACCGTGTTCGGCTGGCCCGGGCTTGGCCGGCTGGTGGTGGAGAGCATCTTTGTCAGGAACTACCCGCTGATCCAGGCCGCTGTGCTGTTCTATGCCGTGACGTACGTGATGCTGAACTTCGCGGCGGATATCCTTTACACCGTTCTGAACCCGAGGGTGCGGCTGTGACGGCGGTGACCGATCCCGAAGCCCCGGCCATCGCGCCGAAGGGCGAGACGCTGTTTCGCCGCAACATGCGGCTTTTCGCGTCATCGAAGCTGTCGATGTTCTTTCTCGCGATCACGGTGGGGTTCGTCATCATGGCGATCTTCGCGCCGTGGATCGCGCCGCATGACCCGAACGCGCCCGACCTGTTCCGCCGCCTGATGCCGCCGGCCTGGATGGAGGGCGGCGACTGGACCTATCCGCTGGGCTGTGACGCGCTTGGGCGGGATATCCTGTCGCGGATCATCTATGGTTCGCGCGTGTCGATCTTCATCGGGGCGGCGGTGATCCTGGTGGCCACCACGATCGGCGTGCTTGCCGGGCTGGCGGCGGGATATCTGCGCGGCTGGGTGGATGTGGTGATCTCGCGGCTCGTCGATATCCTTCTGGGCTTTCCCTATCTGATCTTCGCGATCGCGCTGATCGCGATGACGGGGCCGGGGCTTCAGAACATCATCCTGGCCCTTGCCTACAAGGAATGGGTGATCCCCTGCCGGGTGGTGCGGGGCGAGACGCTGGCGACCTCGGAAATCGAATATGTCGAGGCGGCGCGGGCGCTTGGGGCGGGATCGCGCAACATCATGCTGCGGGAGATCCTGCCGAATATCCTGTCGCCCGTGCTGGTGGTGTCGACGGTGCGCATGGCCCATGTGATTATCCTGGAGGCGAGCCTGTCGTTCCTGGGCCTCGGGGTGCAGCCGCCCACGGCCTCCTGGGGATCGATGGTGGCCGACGGCCGGTCGTTCATGCTGAGCGAGTGGTGGCTGTCGACCTTTCCGGGGATCGCGATCCTGCTTCTCGTTCTGTCGATCAACGTGGTGAGCCAGGGGCTGCGCGATGCCTTCGACCCGCGGTTTCACGACTGAGGCGGGGCATGGCGGATACGGTTCTCGACATCACCGATCTGAAGACCTGCTTCGACACGCGCGACGGAATGGTCACGGCGGTGGAAGGGGTGAGCCTGTCGCTTGCGCGGCAGGAAAGCCTTGGCGTCGTCGGCGAAAGCGGATCGGGCAAGAGCGTGACCTTCGCGTCGGTCATGGGCCTGATCAAGCCGCCCGGCTTCATCGCGGCCGGATCGATCCGGTTCAACGGACGGGAGCTTGTGGGGCTCAACCCGGCCGAATACCGCGACCTGCGCGGCAAAGAGATCGCGATGACGATGCAGGATGCGCTGACCGCACTGAACCCGGCCTATACCGTGTCGGACCAGATCATCGAGGTGCTTCTGGCCCATGACGAAACGCTTGGCGGCACACGCCGCGCGCGGAAGCGGCAGGCGCGGGAAAAGGCGCTTGAGATGATGCGGCTTGTGGGCATTCCGGCGGCAGAGACGCGGCTTGACGACTATCCGCACCAGTTTTCGGGCGGGATGCGGCAGCGGATCATGATCGCGATCGCACTGGCCTGCCGACCCAAGGTGCTGATCGCGGACGAGCCGACCACAGCGCTGGACGTGACCATCCAGGCGCAGGTTCTGGAACTGATCGCCGATATCCGCGAGCGGCTGGGGATGAGCGTGGTGATCATAACCCATGATCTGGGCGTGGTGGCGGAATATTGTGACCGGGTGGCGGTGATGTATGCCGGGCAGGTGGTGGAGACGGGGCCCACGGCGGAGGTGATCGCCAACCCGCTGCACCCTTACACGCAAGGGCTGATCGCTTCGATCCCGCGGCTGTCGGATCTGAAGCGGCGGATCCGCCCGATCCTCGGCACCGTGCCTAACCTGATCGACCTGCCCGCGCAATGCCGGTTCATGGACCGCTGCGACCAGGCGCAATCGCGCTGCCGGTCGCTGATCGAGATGCGCGACATGGGGGGCGGGCGGCAGGTGCGCTGTGCCATGGCCCCGGGAGGCAGCGATGGCTGATCTCGTTTCCGTCAGGGGCCTCGTGAAGCATTACGACAGCCGGCGCGGGCTTCTGGGCCGTGTCACCGGCAATCCCGGTACGCTGGTGCAGGCCGTGAACGGGGTGGATCTGTCGATCGCGGAGGGCAGCACCACCGGGCTGATCGGGGAAAGCGGATGCGGTAAAAGCACGCTGGGCCGCGCGATCCTGCGGCTGCACGAGCCGACGGCGGGCGAGGTGCGGTTCGGGGACACCGATGTGATGGCGCTCGACCCCGGCGGGATGAAGGCGATGCGGCGGCGGATGCAGATCATCTTCCAGGATCCCTATGCCTCGCTCAACCCGCGCCGGACGGTGGGAGAGATCGTGTCGAACCCCCTGCGCCTGCACGGGCTGGTGAAAGGTCGGGAGTTGCAGGATCGCACGGTGGAGATCCTGGAACGGGTCGGGCTGAACGCGGGGCACCTCAACCGCTATCCGCATCAGTTTTCCGGCGGGCAGCGGCAGCGGATCGGGATCGCCCGCGCCCTGATCATGAAGCCCGAATTCGTGGTCTGTGACGAGCCGGTTTCGGCGCTCGACGTGTCGATCCAGGCGCAGATCATCGAACTTCTGGAGGAGCTGAAGCGGGAGTTCGGGCTGACTTACCTGTTCATATCGCACGATATCTCGGTGATCGGCTATGTGAGCGACCGGATCGCGGTGATGTATCTGGGCCGGATCGTGGAGGAGGGGCCGACCGAGGCGGTTCTGACCGCGCCCGCGCATCCCTATACGAAGGCGCTTCTCGCCTCCGTGCCGCATATCGAACATGCGGGCAGCCGCCGCGCGTCTGTCAAGCTGAAGGGCGATCTGCCCTCGCCGACGAACCCGCCTGCCGGGTGCAGTTTTCACACGCGCTGCCCGGTGGCGATGGCGGAATGCGCGCGCGCCTTTCCCGGGACGACGGATCTGGGCCGGGGGCACAGCGCCGCCTGCCACCTTTTGCCCGGGGCGGCCTGAGCCGGGGCGTCAGGGCAGGGCGTGGCCCGTGACGGTGCGGGCCAGGGCCGCGGGATCGGCGGGCAGGGCGTTGCCGCGCCAGGCGATGTGAAGATCGGGGCGGAGGAGGAAGAGGTCGCGCCCGTAGAGATCCCGGAGCCGGGGATCGGGGAGGGAAAGCACCTCTGCCGGTGCGCGGAACGCTTCCAGGGCGGCAGCGAGCGTGGCGGCGGCTTCCGCGTTTCCGCCGAGATCGAGCACCGTGAAGCCCGGCCCCGCCAGATCGAGGAGGGAGGTGCCGGGACGGACCCAGGCGTGGGGAAGGCGCACGCCCGTCCAGGCCGTCGGGTCGTAGCTGCGGAACAGCTGTTCGGGCCCGCCCGGTTCCTCCCAGATCACCGGGCTGCCGGTGTAGCGGTAGCCGAGTTCGGCGCCGATCATCTCGTTCGTCTTGCGCTGTTCGGCCTCTGCCGTGCGGGTGAAGCCTGCGAGCGCCGCGCTGTCCTCCAGTAGCCCCTCGTGCCACATGCCACGCCACTTGCGCCGTCCCGTCGAGGCATAGCGGGAGGCGCCGATGTTGCGGTCGCCAACCGGCCGACGCTCGGCCTCGTAAGAGGCAAGAAGCGCGGGCCCGGCCCAGCCGCGCAGGGTGGCCGCGAGTTTCCAGCCGAGATCGACGGCGTCGCCGATGCCGGTGTTCATCCCGAGACCGCCGGTCGGGATCACGAGATGAACGGCGTCGCCCGCGAGGAACACGCGGCCCGCACCGTAGCGGTCGGCCAGAAGCAGGTTCTGCTTCCATTCGCCGACATAGAGCATCTCGTAATCGACCGGCGCGCCGACGACCGTTTCGAACTGGCGGGCCATGGCGGCGTCATCCTCGACCACCGCGTGGAGCGTCCAGTGGCGGGTGGAATCCTGCATGATGAGGAAGGAGTGGCGGTCGTCGGTGATGTGGTAGTGCCGCCCGCGCCCCGGACCGTCGCCGATGGGGAGCCTGCCGAACAGATCGTCGCAGCGGTAGAGAGCCTGGCGGAGGCGCAGGAGATCGCCTTCCCCCCTGAGCCCGATCCCGAGGGCGCGGCGCACCGCGCTTGCCCCGCCATCGCATCCGACGAGATAGGCGGCGCGGATGTGCGTGTCGCCGTCGGGGCCGGTGAGCCTTGCGGTCACGCCCTCTGCATCCTGATCGAGCCCGGTGAAGGCGGTGTCATAGCATATCTCGACCCCCGGCAGGGCCTCGGCGGCGTCGCGCAGAAGCGGCTCAAGCGTGTATTGCGAGATGAGCTGGTAGGGTTCGGCGGGCAGCGAGGTATCCTCGCAGGCCGCGATTTCGGCGCGCGCGGCCCTCACCGAAGGGTAATCGAGATGCACGAAGGGCGCGTGGGTGAGCGAACGCGTGATGAAGACATCCATCGGCACATCGGCGTCGAGCCCCGCTGTGCGGATCTTTTCCGCCAGACCCATGCGGCGGAAGATTTCCATCGTGCGGGCGTTGCAGCGTTCCATCTTCGGCAGGAATTCGGGGCCCGGTTTCAGATCGATCACCCGGCACCTGATGCCGCGCTGGCCGAGATCGATCGCGAGCGTCAGGCCCACGGGGCCCGCACCGACGATCAGGACCTCGGTCTGTTCCATCTCTTCGCCCTCCCTTCGCGTTCAGGGCGCAGATTAGGCCGGCGGGGGGAGGCGTCAAAACGGTGACGACGAAGTTTCCGGTATATGGAACAACGTTCCGAATGGCTTGACAGAGGTCGCCACGCCCATAGCGTGACGCTTAAGAGGAGGAGGGCGCGGCATGGATGATCTCGAAACGCTTCTGTCCGATCTGGTGACGGCGAGCCGGATTCTGGCGCATGAGGGGATCTGCGATGCCTTCGGGCATATCAGCGTGCGGCACCCGAACGATCCCGGCCGGTTCTTTCAGGCCCGCGCCGTGGCGCCGGAACTGGTGACGCGGGACGACATCATGGAGTTCACGCTGGACGGCACGGCGGTGTCGGATGACCGGAAGCCGTTTCTGGAGCGCTTCATCCACGGCACGCTTTTCGAGGCGCGGCCGGATGTGAATTCGGTCGTCCATTCGCATTCGCGGGGTGTGATCCCGTTCGGGATCACGGATGTGCCGATCCGGCCGCTTCTGCATTCCTGCGGGGTGCTGGGGAAGGACATCCCCGTCTGGGACGCGGCGGATGGGTTCGGGGATACCAACCTTCTGATTTCAAGCAACGACATGGGCCGGGATTTCGCGGGCACCCTGGGCGCAGGGCGCGCGGCGCTGATGCGGGGGCACGGCTCGACCGTGGTCGGGCGGTCGATCCGCGAGGCCGTCTATACCGCCGTCTATCTCGACGTGAACGCGCAGCTTCAGGCGGCGGCGATGCAGCTGGGGCCGGTGAAGTTCCTCTCCGATGGCGAGATCGACCTGATCCAGTCGCGGCTAGGCGATGCGAAGCCCGGCGAGGGCTATGACCGGACCTGGCAATACTGGGCGCGGCGGGCCGGGATGGCCGGTGACGCCCCCGTGCCCTGAGCATGACGGAGCCCACCGCCCGGGGCGGGTTTGCCGCGTTCCGCGATCCCGGCTTTTCGGGGTATTTCGGCGCGCTGCTGGCGACAGGCTTTGCCGTGCAGATCCAGACCGTGGCCGTGGGCTGGCAGGTGTATGACCTGACGCGCGATCCGCTCGACCTCGGCCTGATCGGGTTGTCGCAGTTTCTGCCCGCCCTGCTTCTGGTCGTGGTGACGGGCACGGTGGCGGATCGCTATCCGCGCCGTGCGATCATGGGCATCTGCCTGTCGGTGATGGCGCTGGTGGCGACGGGACTGTTTCTTCTGGCGCGGAGCGGGAGCCCGCCGGTGCTTCAGATCTTCGCGCTGATCGCGCTGTTCGGGGCGGCGCGGGCCTTCTACAACCCCGCGCGGCAATCGATCATCGCCAATCTCGTGCCACCCGAGCGGCTTGCCGGGGCCGTGGCGCTGAATTCGAGCGCGAACCAGTTCGCGATGATCTGTGGCCCCGTGGCGGGCGGGTTGCTTTACGGGCTGGCGCCCGAGGCGGCCTATGGGGCGAGCCTTGGCCTGTTCGGTGTTGCGGCCGTGATGGTCGTGATGATCCCGAAACCCGCGCAGCGGATCACGAAGGCGCCCGCCACGCTGGAAACCCTGAGCGCGGGCTTCCGGTATATCTGGCGGGCGAAGGTGGTGCTTGGGGCGATTTCGCTCGATCTGTTCGCCGTGCTTCTGGGCGGGGCGATGGCGCTGTTGCCGGTCTATGCCCGCGATGTGCTGGAGATCGGGCCCACGGGGCTTGGCCTTCTGCGCGCGGCCCCCGCGATCGGGGCGATCGTGATCGGCGGCTGGCTGATCGCGCGGCCGATCACCGACAATGCGGGGCGGACGATGTTTGTGGCCGTGGCGGCCTTCGGGGCGTTCACGGCGCTCTTCGCGGTGTCGGAGATCGTCTGGATCTCGATCGTGGCGCTGGCCTGCATCGGGGCGGCGGACATGGTGAGCGTCTACGTCCGCAGCACGCTGATCCAGCTTTGGACGCCGGATGAGCTGCGCGGGCGGGTGAATGCCGTGAACCAGGTGTTCATCGGTGCGTCGAACGAGGTGGGCGCGTTTCGCGCGGGCACGATGGCGGCGCTGATCGGGCCGGTTGCGGCGGTGTTCATCGGAGGCGCGGGCGCGCTGGTGGTGGCGGGGCTCTGGCGGAAGCTGTTCCCCGAGCTTGCCGCGATCCGGCGGCTGGACGCGCCGGGCCGCGGGGCAGGGGAGGGGCAGGGTGTTTCTGGGTGAGATCCTGGCGCTTCTGTCGGCGCTGGCCTTCGCGCTGTTCAACGTCACGGTCAGCGCCACGTCGGGGTCGCGCGGTGACAAGGGGGTTCTGTTCTCGGTCATCGTGACGATCGGGTTTTCGGCCGCGGTGTTCCTGGTGCTGGAAGCCGGGCGCGCGCCGATCCCCACGGGCCCGGACACGTGGTGGGGGCTTGCGTTTTTCGCGGGCGCGGGCGTGTCCGCCATGGCGTTCGGGCGGTCGCTTGTCTTTTCGTCGATCCGGCGGCTGGGGCCGACGCGGGCCTCTGCCGTCAAGCGGCTTAACCCGTTCTTCTCGGTGGTGCTGGCCGCGCTGATCCTGGCCGAGCCCGTCACCGCCCTGGATGGCTGGGGACTTCTGGCGATCGCCTGCGCGTTTGCGCTTCTGGTGAGCGACAGCCTGCGGCGGGCCAACGCGGCGCAGGCGAGCGTGACGCCCCTGGCCTACGGGATCGGGGCCGCCGCGGCGCTGGCCTATGCGGTGGCCTATGTGGGCCGCAAGGCGGGGCTCGACCTCGTGGACGCCCCGGCGCTCGGGACGCTTGTGAGCGCGCTTGCGGGCTTCGCGGCCTTCGCGCTGCTCGCCCTCGTTTCGCCGGTTTACCGGGGGATGTTCCGCGGCGTGTTCCGCAATATCGACCGGCCGGTCCTGTTCTCGGCGATCCTCGTTTCCGTGGGCCAGATCCTGATGTTCGCCGCGCTCGCCCATGCCCCGGTGACGACGGTCGTGATGATCTCTTCCCTGGAGATCTTCTTTTCGCTGTTCCTGTCGTGGCTTGTCTTCGGCACGGAGCAGCGGCCGGGCCTGCCGGTTTTTCTGTCTGCCGCGCTGGCCGTTACGGGCGTTGTCCTGGTGGCCGCGGGGTAGGCCGCGGATGTAACCGTTCCTTTATACAGAACCGTGTCCCATTGACGGAAAGCCCCGTTCCGCCTAGCCTTTCATGACATCATTTCCGACGGAGCCGGGGAGGCGGCTGCCAGGACATGTGTGACAGGGAAATGCCGAATGGCAGAAAAGAGTGACCCCGCGACAACCGGGGCCCCCGGCGCCAAGACGAGCCGATGCCCCGGGCCGGACATTCGATGAACACTCGGGAGGTATCATGAGAAGAACGTTTCTGAAGACCGTCGCCGCAGCCGCGGGGCTTGCCGCGCTTGGCCTCGGCAGTGCCGCGTCGGCCCAGTCGGCGGCGGAGTTCTACAAGGACAACGTGATCAAGTGGATCGTGCCCTACGATCCCGGTGGAGGGTATGACGAATACAGCCGCATGCTCGCGCCCTATTTCGAGAAGTACACGGGCGCGCGCGTCGATATCGTGAACATGCCCGGATCGGGCGGCATGAAGGGCGCGGTGGAGATCTTCAACTCTCCGAATGACGGCACCTATATCGGCATCATCAACGGGTCGGCGATGGTGACGAACCAGCTGGCCCAGATCGAGGGCGCCAACTACAAGGTGGGCCAGTACGAATATCTTGGCCGGATGGTGGCTGACCCCCGCGTGATGGTCGTCAGCGCGCTGTCGGGCATCGAGAGCTTCGAAGACATGATGAACAATGGCCGTCCCGAGATCGTGGGCGCGACCGGGCTTGGCGGCTCGACCTATGTGGACGCCGTGATCATCGGTGACGCCTTCGGGATCGACCAGCGCGTGGTGCACGGCTTCGACCGGTCGGGCGACATCCGGACCGCGATGCTGAGGGGCGATGTGCAGGCGATGTGGGGCTCCCTCGGATCGGCGCTGAAGGGCATCGAATCGGGCGATCACAAGGTGATCCTACATGCCGAGAAGGAAGACCGGCCCGAGCTTGGCGGCGCGCCGTCGATCTATGATGTCGCCAAGACCACCGAGAATCCCGAGCGGGCGACGAAGATCCTGAGAAGCTGGGAAGCGCTGAACGCTGTGGGCCGCCCGGTGGCCGCGCCTCCGGGCATTCCGGAAGACCGGCTTGCGTTCCTGCGGGAAGCCTTCGCTGCGTCGATGAACGACGCTGAGTTCGTGAGCCAGATGGAAGAGGCCGGGCGCGACCTTCTTTACGCCTCGGGCGAGGAGATGTCCGAGATCGCCAAGGCCGCGACCGAGCTTGAGCCGGATATCGAAGCGCTGTTCGTCCGCGCGATCCGCGGCGAGATCTGACGGCACTTCGAAAGCATCACTGCCCCCGCCGGGCGACCGGCGGGGGTTTTTGAGGGGCAGGGCGCTTTCACATGACAGTCATCGAGGGGATGATCAGCGGCTTCGCGCAGTCGATCAGCTGGGCGGTGTTTCCCTATCTTTTCGTCGGGTCGATCTTCGGCCTGATCATCGGGGTGATCCCGGGGCTTTCGGGCCATTTCGCCATGGCGATGGCGGTGACGTTCCTCTACCAGATGGAACCCGCCGCGGGCATTGCCTTCATCCTGGGCGCCCATGCGACCGTGGCGCAGGGCGGCGGGCTGACCGCGATCCTGTTTTCCACGCCGGGCACGGGGCAGAACGCGGCGACGCTTCTTGACGGGCCGCCGATGCGCGACAAGGGCGAGGCGGGGATCGCCGTGGGCGCGGCGATGGCCGCCTGCTTCCTGGGCGCGACATTCGGGGCGGTGGTACTGGGGCTGCTGATCCCGGTGCTTCGGGAGGTGGTGCTGTTCTTCGGCCCGCCCGAAGTGTTCGTGCTGGCCTTTCTTGCGCTGACATTCGTGGCCGTTCTCGGAAAAGAGGACATGACGCGCAGCCTGATCGCCGCGCTTCTGGGCCTTCTGCTGGCGATGATCGGCGTGGACAACGTGACGAACACGCACCGCTTCACGCTGGGATCCGACCGGCTGGCCGACGGGTTGCAGCTTGTGCCCGTGATCCTTGGCCTCTTCGCGGTGGCGGAGATGATCGACCTCTGGGTGCGCGGCGGGTCGCTGGCGCGGGATGTGCCGAAGGCGCTGTCGGCCAAGGACACGCAGTTTCAGATCTTCAAGGGCATCGGGCTGGCGTTCAAGCACTGGTGGCTGGTGATGCGCTGTTCGGCGATCGGAACGACCATGGGGCTTATTCCCGGGCTGGGGTCTGCCCCGGCCTCGTTCGTGGCCTATGGCCATGCCAAGCAATCCTCGCCCGACCGGGACACCTTCGGCACGGGCAACGTGAAGGGCGTGATCGGGCCCGAGGCGTCGAATGACGCGGTGGAGGGTGGGGCGCTTGCCTCGACCATCGCCTTCGGCATTCCCGGCTCGTCCTCGATGGCGATCCTTCTGTCGGGGCTTTTCATCCTCGGCCTCGATACCGGGCCGCAGATGCTGAACCAGAATGTCGACATCATATTCGTGATGATCTTCACCATCATCATCGGCAACCTGATCGGCACGATCGTGGGCATGTTCCTCGTCAACCCGCTGAGCCGGGCAACGTCGATCCGGGCCTCGGTGATGGTGCCTGTCCTGATGGCGGTGATCGCCACGGGGGCCTTCGCCGGCGAACGCGCGATCTTCGATATCGGGGTTGCGGTGGTATTCGGCATCCTAGGCTACGTGATGAAGGTGCTGAACTACTCGCGCGCCGCGCTTCTGATCGGCTTCGTGCTTGGCTTCGCGGTGGAGAAGAACCTGTACCTCGCGCTGCTGCTCGACGGGCCGTTCTTCGTGATGCAGCCCATTCCGCTCGTCCTGATGCTGATCACCGTGGCGTTCCTCGCGTGGAACATCTGGGTGATCGTGCGCGACAAGAAGAAGGTGATCCCCGGTGCCAAGTGATCCCGAAACCACCCCGGAGGCCGCGGAGGCGGCCAAGACGCGGCATGGCAACATGTTCGCGCTGGAGATCTGTTTCCTGGCCTTCATCGCCGTGGTCACGGTGGCCGCGTTCTTCGAGGCGCTGACCTACAAGCTGGTGTCGTCGCGGACGCCCTTCGTCATCATGGTGCCGCTTCTGATCCTGATCGCGATCCATGCGCGGCGGCTGTGGCGGGTGCGCGAGGGGTTCGACCCGCGGGCGCGGATTGCCAAGGCGTTCGGCGGGCAGGTGGGGAATTTCAACAAGGTTCTGGGGATATCGACCTGGATGGTCGGGATGGTCCTGATGATCCTCGTTCTCGGCCACTATGCCGGCGTTTTCCTGTTCTGCGTGATCCTGATGCGGATGCTGGCGGGCGAGGAGTGGATGCTGACGGTTCTGACGGCGGCCGGGGTGACGCTGTTCATCTGGGGCGTCTTCGAATTCATCTTCGATATCAGCCTCTACCGGGGCCTGATCATCCGCTACTTCCTGGGCTTCCGGGATTTCGGATAGGGCGGCGTTTCAGCCGCCCTTCGTGGCGCGGCGGACCGCCTGCTCGCGGCCCTGTCGCGGATCGATCCAGACATCGATGAGGTAGGGGCGTCCGTCGCGAAGCGTGGCCGCCGCCTCTCTGACAGCCGCGCCGAGACCGGCCTGCGTCTTGATCGGGCCGGTCGCGTCGACGCCCTGGCCGCGGGCGAGCATGGCGATGTCGGGGGCGGGATCGTCGAGCCGCTGGCCCACCCAGGCGTTCGCCTCGTTGCGGCCGCGGCGGCGGGCCACGGCTTCCTGGTGCAGTTCGTCGTTGAAATACGAGCGGTTGTTGCCGACGACGATCAGCAGGGGCAGCCGGTACTTCGCCGCCGTCCAGAGCGCGGTGATGCCCATCAGCGTGTCGCCGTCCCCGAGCGTCGCGACGACGTGCCGGCCCGAGCCCTTCAGGGCGAGTGCGGCCCCGACGGCGAGGCCGGGGCCCGAGCCGATGCCGCCCCCGCCATCCTTGCCGAGGAAATCGAGCGGGCTGCGTTGCGGCCAGAGATCGTGGGGCCAGCTGCGGGACAGGGCGGGGAAGGTGACGGGCGTGTCGCCGAGTTCGGCCTTCAGCGCCGCGGCCACATCGCGCATGGTGAGCGCGTCGCCCGCCGCGGGCTTGGGCGCCGGGGCGGGCGGCAGGGCGGGCGCGGGTTTCGCCGGGCCGGGCAGGGCCGCGAGAAGATCCGCCACCACCGGATCGGCGGGGCAGAGAAATTCGATATCGACGGGCGGGAGGCCGAAATGTTCCTGTCCCCAGCCGCGGTGCAGATGGCTGTCGTCGCCTGCGTGGATCACCTTCGCCGGTACCGGGCCGTCGCCGAAGGCCTGCTTCAGGATGCCGCCCAGGTCGATCCAGCCGAGGCTCAGGATCACGTCGGTCCGGGTCAGGACCTCTGCCGCCATCGGGTTGAGCTTGTTGATCGGCGGCCCCGCATGGTTCGGGTGATCGCCCGGCACCATGGTGCCGGCCTTGAGATCCGACAGCATCGCCGCGCCGGTGCGTTCAGCGAGGGCCACGCGCGCCGCCATGGCCTCTTCCGTGCGCAGGCCGCGCCCGAAGAGGATCACCGGGTGCGTCGCGCCATCGAGAAGATGCGCGGCCTTTTCGATCAGGTCCGGGTCTGGCCGGGGCGGGGCTGGAGGCGCATGACGCGCGGCATCGGGCCAGGTCAGGTCGCCCTCGACCGGGGCCTCCTGCCAGCCCGCGTCGAGATTGATGTAGACCGGGGCCGCGGGGCTGGCATTGGTGAGCTTCCAGCCGCGGGCCATCGCCTCGATACAGGCCTGGGGCGAGCCCGGCTGATCATCCCACTTTGTGAAGTGACGGGTCAGCGCGCCCTGATCGAGCGTGGTGTGCAGCCAGTCGATCCAGGGCCGCCGCTGGGCCGCGTCGACCGGCCCGGTCGCCCCGAGGATGAGCATCGGTGCGCGATCGCCCCAGGCGTTGAACATCGCCATGGAGCCGTGCAGCAGGCCGACATTGGAATGAAGCGCGACGGTCATCGCGGTGCCGGCGACCTTGGCATACCCATGCGCGATGGCGACCGCGTGTTCCTCGTGCAGGCAAAGCAGCATCTCGGGCCGGTCGTTGCCGAGGTGGTTGACGAGGCTGTCGTGGAAGCCCCGGTAGCTCGCGCCTGGCGTCAGGGCGATGTAGGGCACGCCGAGGCGGCGCAGCATCGCCGCGGGCACGTCTGAGCCCCAGCCGATCCCCTCATCAAGCGGCCCTTCGACCGGTTCGGCCTTCCAGTTGTCCCGCGCGCCGCCATCCTCTGCCATGCCGGTCCTCCCCTTGCGCCCGTGTTTGACCGTGACAGTAGGGCGGGGGCACGGGCGCTGTCACAAGGCTGCGGCAAGCGTTCCGTCATGTGGAACTCCATTCCACGAAAGTTGACCTTCGGCGCGCCCTGCGACATGTTGTCGGGCACGAAAAAGAGGTCGGGGAGGAGATCCATGCCGCACGATATGGACGGCACAGTCCACTGGCACGAACCGAAGCGGGGCGAGCGGGCCGGGTATGGCAAGTTCGGGCAGCCCCTGTCGGATTACGACAAGTTCATGGAAAGCGAGGGGATCCCGATCTTCCGTGGGATCGGCATCCGCACCGTGCGTGACCTCGAACTGGCCGACTGGCCCCGGATGGGCGGGCGCGGCAGTTACATCCAGCTGCACGGCACCGAGGGCAAGTGGGGCCAGTACGTCGTCGAGGTGCCCGGTGCGGGCGCGCTGAATGTCGAGCGGCATCTTTATGAAGAGATCTATCTTGTCGCCGAAGGGCGCGGCACGACCGAGGTCTGGCTTGAAGAGGGCGGCAAGAAACACGTCTTCGAATGGCAGAAGGGATCGCTTTTCTCGATCCCGGTGAATGCCTATCACCGGATCGTAAATGCCACCGCCGAGCCTGCCCTTCTGATCGGGGGCACGACGCATCCCAACCTTCTGAACCTGATCGGGGATAACGAGTTTCTCCACAATTGCCCCTATGAAATGACGTCGCGGTTTTCCGGCTCGGAAGATTTCTACAAGTACAAGGAAGATCTTGAGCCTGATCCGATCCGGGGGCTGGCGATGCGGCGGACGAACCTTGTCCCCGACGTCGTGAATTGCGACCTGCCGCTCGACAACCGCCGCAGCCCCGGCTGGCGTCGGGTGGAGCCGTTCATGACCGGCAACAAGTTCTACCTCTGGCTGGGCCAGCACGAGACGGGCAAGTATTCGAAGGGCCATGCGCACAGTTCGGCGGCCGTGCTGATCTGTGTGAAGGGCAAGGGATACACCTATACCTGGCCCGAGCGCTGCGGGGTGAACCCCTGGAAGGACGGGCATGGCGACCAGGTGGAGCGCTGCGATTACGAGCAGTTCGGCATGGTGACGGCGGCGCCGGGGGGCGATCGCTGGTATCACCAGCATTTCAACTCGTCGGCAGAGCCGTTCCGCCTGACCGCGTGGTTCGGTCCGAACCATCCGACCCTCGTGACCGGCCTGCCGCCGGGCGCGAAGCAGATCGACTATACCGCGATGGATGTGACCGAAGGCGGCACGTCGATCCCCTACTGGATGGAGGACCCGAAGCTTCGGGCCGAGTTCGAGGCCCATATCGAGGCCAATGGCGGGGCGACGCGGATGGATCCGGCCCTGTACGAAAAACCGGCGGACCAGTGAACGCGGCGCTGCACCCCGACGAGCTTGATCCCGGCGGGCGGATCCACTTTTCCGGCGCGGACCGGTCGCTGATCGAGGAAGACCAGATCGAGCTGACGAGCATCGGCGTCGATATCGGATCGTCGACCTCGCATCTTCTGGTGTCGACGATCACGCTGGAGCGGCTTGATACGGCCTATGTGGTGACGGGGCGGGAGGTGCGGTTTGCCTCCGATATCCTGCTGACGCCCTATGCGGGGGACAACACGATCGATGCCGGGGTGCTGGGCGACTTCATTCACCGGCAATATGCGGCCGCCGGAATCCTGCCCGAGGATATCGACACGGGCGCGCTGATCCTGACAGGGGTGGCGGCGCGGCGGGCGAATGCGCGGGCGATCGGCGAGATCTTTGCTGCCGAGGCCGGGAAATTCGTGGCGGTGAGCGCGGGCGACGCGCTGGAAACGCTGATGGCCGCCCATGGATCGGGCGCAGTGGCCCTGTCTGAGCAGGGGGATGCGGTTCTCAACATCGATATCGGTGGGGGGACGACGAAGATCGCGCTGTGTGAGGGCGGCGAGATCGTTTCGCGTACGGCCGTGGATGCGGGCGCGCGGCTGATCGTGCTTGATGCCGGTGGGCGGATCGATCGGATGGAGCCTTACGGGGCCAAGCATCTTGCGGCGGCGGGTATCGCGGCTGGCGTTGGCGACGTGCTGAGCGATGAGGAACGCGCGGCGGTGGCGGCGGTGATGGCGGAGTGCATCATGGCCGCGGTCGGCGGGGCTGCAGTCGATGGGTTCATGCGGCTGCCGCCCCTTGGCCGCGCGGGTGCCGCGCGGGCGGTGTTTTCCGGCGGAGTGTCGGAATTCATCGCGGGGCAAAGGGAGGAGACGGGCGATCTTGGCCCCGACCTGGCGCGCGCCATCGCGGCGCGGGCGGAGGCAACTGGGCTGACGGTGGAGCCTGCGCGACAGGGGATCCGGGCCACGGTTGTGGGGGCGTCGCAATACACGGTGCAGGTCTCGGGTTCGACGATCTTTCTTGATCCCGAGGATGCGCTGCCCTTGAGGAACCTCGCGGTGATAGCGCCCGCGCTGGAGCTTGGCGACGAGATCGATGCCGATGCCGTGGCACGGGCGGTGCGCGAGGGTCTTGACCGGCTGGACCTCGGATCGGGGGAGACGCCGGTGGCCGCCGCGATCCCGTGGGAGGGTTCGGCGAGCTATGCGCGGCTTTCGGCGCTTGGGCGGGGCCTCGTTGCCGGGTTGAGGCCCGTGCTCGATGCCGGACACCCCTTGGTGATCGTGACCGACGGCGATATCGGCGGCCTGATCGGGATGCAGTGCCGGAGCGAGGAGGATGTGCCCGGCGCGATCATTTCGATTGACGGCATCGCGCTGTCGGAGTTCGACTTCATCGATATCGGCGAAGTTCTTCGCGCCACGGGCGCGGCGCCCGTCGTCGTGAAATCGCTTTTGTTCCCGGTGGAGTAGCCATGGCGCAGAGTGACATGTCCGAGGCCCCGCGCGCCGTCACGTCGATCTGGCCGCCCGTCGTGCTGCTGGTCTTCGCGGTGACGATGCTGGTGATTGCCTGGGGCTATCCGGCCGTGGCGGCGCGGTTTCCGGTGATGGTGTCGGTCGCGATGATCCTGCTGCTGATCCTCGATATCTGGAGCCGGACGCGCCTTCCCGGCGCGGCGGCCGTCGAGGCGTTCGGCGGCACCGGCTTCCGGCGGCGCGAGATGATGCACAACCCGAGTTTCGCGAACCAGGCCGAATGCATCGGCTGGATCGCGGGATCGTTCGCGCTGATGGCGACGGTGGGCATCCTCGCCGCTTCGCCGATCTTTGCCGCGGCCTATGTGCGGCTGCGCGGGAAGCGGAGCCTTGCGGTGGCCGGGGGTGTCGGCCTTGGCGTGCTGGCGTTCCAGATCGGTGTTTTCGAATGGGCCCTGGATTACGAGCTGTACCGGGGCCTTCTGTTCACAAAAGGAGGGGTTTCGGCGTGGTAGCGTCGGACAGGAACAACCAGGGAGGAAGACCATGAAGAAACTCTTTGCCACAGGGCTGGCCGCGGCAGCGCTGGCCGCATCGCCGGCGCTGGCCGATTTTCCGGAAGACGGGCCGATCAGCTTCGTCATCCCCTACAGCCCCGGCGGCGGGTTCGATACGATCGTGCGCCAGTTCGCCCCGGCGCTTGGCGAGGCGATGGGCGCGACGGTCGTGCCCGAGAACATTTCGGGCGCGGGCGGCACGCGGGGGGCGCAGTCTGTCTTCCGGGCCGACCCCGACGGCTACACGATCGGGATCTTCAATATTCCCGGTTTCACCGTGAACGAGGTTCTGGGCCGGGATCAGGGATTTGCCCTGTCGGAAGTGACATGGCTCGCGAACCTTGCGATCGCGCGCTATGCGCTGGCGGTGCCGGCGAGCAGCGATATCAACTCGGTCGAAGATCTGTGCGCCGGCGATGACCCGGTGAAATTCTCGGATACCGGCGCAACCTCGACCGCTTCGGTAACGACGCGGATCGCGATGTCGATCATCGGCTGCGATATCATCGACGTGACCGGGTATTCGGGTTCGAATGATGCGATGATCGCCGTAATCTCGGGCGAGGTGGACGCGACGATCAAGCCGATCTCGTCGCTGGCGAAATACCTTGAGGGTTCGGGCTCGGGCGATCTGAAGCTGATCCTGACCCTGTCGGCGGGCGAGCTTGTGGAGGGTGTGCAGAACGCCACCGATATCGGCTATCCGCAGCTTGCGAATTTCACGCTTGCGCGTGTGATCGGCGGCCCTCCGGGCATGCCCGCAGAGGTCGTTTCCGCACTTGAGGAAGGGCTGCGCGCCGCGGGCGAAAGCGAGGCCGTGACCTCCTGGGCCGAGGGCGCGGGCGTTGACCTCGAGTTCATGGGCGCGGCCGACACGACCGCGATGATGAACGAGCTGTCGACCTTCTATCAGCAATACGCCGACATCGTCGCCGTAGAGCAGTAAGGCAAGGCTGCGGCGCGCCGCGGAAGTTCGCGGCGCGCCGGCTTCGAGGGGCAGGCAGGCGCATGGGGCTTGACGCATTACTGGAGGCCTTTCTCGCCGTTCTGAACGGCGGAAGCTTCCTTTACCTGATGACCGGGGTGCTTCTGGGGCTGACCTTCGGGGTGATCCCGGGGCTGGGCGGGACAACCGCGCTCGCGCTTCTGATTCCGGTGACCTATACGCTCAACCCCCTGAACGCGATGTACCTCGCGGGCGGGGTGATGGGGGCCACGTCCTTCGGAGGCTCGATCTCGGCCATTCTGCTGAACACGCCGGGGACGGCGCCCAATGCCGCCACCACCTTCGATGGCTATCCCCTTGCGCGGCAGGGAAAGGCCGGGCTCGCGATCGGGGCGGCGGCCACGGCCTCGGCCCTCGGTGGGCTGATCGGGCTTTTCACGCTTCTGCTGTTCATTCCCGTCGCGCGGGAGGTGGTGCTGAGCTTCGGGTCGTCGGAATTCTTCCTGCTGACCGTGCTGGGCCTTGCCGCGATCGCGGTTTCGGTGAAGGGCAAGCTTCTGCGCGGGCTGATCGCGGCCTGCATCGGGCTTCTGATCGCCTTCACGGGCGCGAACCAGTTCACCGGTGACACGCGGTTTACCGGGGGGATCGATTACCTTTGGGACGGGATTCCGCTGGTGCCCGCCCTGACCGGGCTTTTCGCGATCTCGCAGATGATCGAGCTGGCGCTGAAGGGCGGGTCGGTCGCCGAGGAGGGCGGCACGGGCGAGGCGCTGAAGATGAAGATCACCGGCGTGGGCGCGGGCATCCTATCGGTGTTCCGGCACTGGACGGTGCTGTTGCGCGGATCGATCATCGGCACGGTGATCGGCGCGGTCCCCGGCCTCGGCGGGACGGTGGCGGCGTTCCTGAGCTATTCCTCGACCGCCCAGACCGCGAAGGACCGCGACACGTTCGGGACCGGCAACATCAAGGGCGTTATCGCGCCGGAATCGGCCAACAACGCGAAGGACGGGGGATCGCTGATCCCGACCGTGGCCTTCGGCATCCCGGGGTCGGCGGAAACGGCGATCTTCCTCGCCATTCTCGTACTGCACGGGATGGAGCCGGGACCGACGATCCTGCTGCAGCACGAGAAGGAAGTCTACGGGCTGATCGTGGCGCTGACGGTGTCCGCCGTGGCGGCCTCTGTGATTGGGCTTCTGCTGAGCCGCGTGCTTGTGCTGATCACGCGGATCGACGTGAACATCGTGGTGCCGGTGGTGGTGCTTCTGTCGCTGACGGGCGTCTACGTGCTGGAAGGCCGGATGGCGGATGTGCTTCTGGCGGTGGCCATGGGGATCTTTGGTTACCTGATGATCCGGTTCGACTATCCGCGGCTGACGCTGGTCATCGCCTTCGTCCTGGGGGAGACGGCGGAGCGGAGCTTCCATCAGGTGCGGTTGATTTCGGACGGGGAGGTGTTCGGCTACATGGTGGGGCGGCCGATCTCGATCATCCTGATGGTGGCGATCGTGATCACCTTCCTTCTGCCGACAATGCGGAGCGTTCTGGGACGGCGTGAAAGGATGCGGGGATGAACGAATACGACCGCTGGGAGGGCCGTTTCGCGGCCGAGCATTTCGTCTTCGGGACGGAGCCGAACGCGTTTCTGGCCCGCACTGCGGGGCGCATTCCGCCGGGATCGCGGGTTCTGTCGGTGGCCGATGGCGAGGGCCGGAACGGCGTGTGGCTGGCGGAGCAGGGCCATGACGTGCTGGCGCAGGATTTCTCGCCCACCGCGCAGGACAAGGCGCGGCGGCTGGCGGCCGAGCGCGGGGTGACGCTGGAGTGGGAGCTGTCGGATATCACGGCGCGCGACTGGGCGCCGGAGGCGTTCGACGCGGTGGTGGGGATCTTCTTTCAGTTCCTGCCGCCTGCGGCGCGGAGTGACGTGCTTGCAGGCATCGTGCGGACGGTGAAGCCCGGGGGGATCGTGCTGATCGAGGGGTACGGGCCGAAACAGCTTGACTACGGGACGGGCGGGCCGAAGGCGCTGGAAAACCTCTATACCGAGGCACTTCTGCGCGAGGCCTTCGCGGGGTTCAAGGAGGTCGAGACGGCGGCCTATGACGCGGAGATCGAGGAGGGGCCGGGGCATTCTGGGATGTCGGCGCTCGTCGATCTGATCGCGCGGAAGTAGGGGCCGCAACCGGCCCCGGACGGCCCGAAACCTGCGCGAGATTGCCTTGCCCGGCCCATGATCGGCATGTGTCGGACGTGCCGGAAAACGGCAGGATAGGCTGCGTGGTGTAAGGCGGCATGGGCCCATGAGGCCCTACTCACTTCAAAAAATCGGCAAAACGTGTTAGGACCCTTCAGTTAATAAGACGAATTTGGGGGACATTTCATGCGTAAAATCTTGGTTTATGCTGCCTGTCTTGTTCTGTCCGGCGTCTTGCCGGCGCAGGCTGTGACGGTGAACTGGATCGACTGGGAGACGTCCTCAGTCAGTCCGGATGGAACGTTTACGGCGACGGGGACGATCACCTCGGGTTCGGAAACGATCGGAGTGACCTACACCAACACCCAGGGCGTCGGGTTCTTTCAGAACGGCGAGTCGGGGAATACGATCGATTACTTCTCCGCCCAGGGCTCGAATTCACCCTATGAAAGCGGCGGTCCGGATGGCGTCGATAACCGTCCCCCCGGCGCAGAGATGATCGCGCTCGACACGGCCGGGCTTCAGACCCTGGAGTTTTCGCAAACGGTTGAGAACCTGTACTATTCTTTCGTGAGCATGAACGGGAACGGGTATTCGTTCAGCCAGGAGTTCGAGATCCTCAGCTATACGCGCGCCGATGTCGACGGTAACGGAACGGACAGCGATGGGTACTGGGGCGGCGGCCTTGTCGAAAAGGTCGACAACCTCGACGGGACGTTCTCGCTGAATGCGATTGCGGGGAATGGGACCGAACCCCACGGGACGATCCTGTTCACGGATACGTTCGACACGCTCACATGGGTCAGCCTGACCAGCGAGTTCTGGAACGGGTTCACGATCGGTGTCGAAGGAACGGACGCGCAGGTGCCCGACGATCCAACCAACGCCGTGCCGCTGCCGGCGGCCGCCTGGTTGCTTCTCGGGGCTCTTGGTGGCCTGGGGCTGGTGCGGCGTCGCGCCTGAGCGCGGGGCCGTATTCGGCATCGCTTCACGTGCTTGAACCTGTGGCGCCGGAGAGATCCGGCGCCGGGCCGCACGGAAGGGCCGGGGCATTCGGGGAGGTCGGCGCGGGGAGGCCTGCAATTGTCGATCTGAGCGCGTCGCAGCAGGGGCGCGGCAGCTTGGGCTGGGCCGTGTTGCCGGTCCCGGAGCTTCAGATGAGCTTCCGAGAAGGAGGTCGGATCTGGCTAGGCGGCGCGATTCTGCAGGGCCGTTCGCGGCTCCGGAAATCGGCAGGCCTTGCCGAACAGGTATCCCTGCAGCGTATCCACACCCAACGCCCGCAGGATCTGGGCCTGGGCCTCCGTTTCGACGCCTTCGGCAGTCAGCGGGATCTTCATCGCCCGACCTATGCCGACGATCGTGCGTAAAAGATCTTCACAGGAACGATCGGGCAGAGAGATGATGAATTTCTTGTCGCCCTTCATGCGATCCGGGCGCCGCTGGGTCAGCCCCACAACAGGGGCGTGACCGGTGCCGAAGTCATCGAGTTCGATTCCGATGCCGCGTTCCCGGATGGCGTCGAGTTCCCAGGACGTCAGGTCGTTCCGGTCGTCGAGCAAGACGGCTTCGACGATCTCGAAGACGAGCTTGGTCGCCGCGCCGGGCAGGCGTTCGATGGGCCGGCGCAGATTGGGATCGGTCAGCCGGGCGTAGCTTACATTCACGCTCAGTCTGGGAGGAATGAGGCCCTGATCTTCGAGTTCCCGCATGTAGGCGACGGATTTGGTGAGAATGCGGGAATCGATCTCGCTGATGAGCCCACCGGGAAAGCGCCTCGGCGCCGATCATCCTGTGATCATCAGAGGCGTGCTGGATCTGAAAGAATGGCTCGATCTCGTCACGGTTGAGCGCGTCGGTCGTTGCGAGGCTTTGCAGCTTCCGACCGCCTGAAGCACCGCATCTCCGACCGAGTGACCGCGAGAATCGTCGATTGCCTTGAAACCGTCGAGATCGATGCTGAACACGCTCGCGTCATCGTCCTTGAGCAGGATGTTCAGGGCGTCGCGAATGCCGCGCAGGTTGAGCAGGGCGGTCAGGTCATAATGGACCGCCTTGTGCTGGGCAATCAATCCGTCACGCGCCCAGAAACACCGGGAGCGCCGTGGTGGCGGCGAGAAGCAGAGCCTTAACGTCCATCGACCTATCCGAACCGATCGGCCGGTAAACTCGATGGAAAGCGTTGAAAATGCCCGAAGGTCTTCGTCAGATCCGCGCTTCGGTCGCTGCCGGCGGATCGACGCTCTGTTTCGATACGTCGGACGGTACTGAGGTGCGAACGCCGCGGGTGGCCCAGTCTACCCCGACACCGGGCCGGGGGCCGGCCGGTCACTCATCCGGCGCTTCGATCACCACGGCGGTATCATGGGGGACGACCTTGTAGGTCTTGAGCTTGACGATGCAGGGCGGGGCGACGATGGAGCCGTCGCGGATGTCGAACTTGCCCTGGTGGAAGTCGCACTCGATCACATGGCCCTCGAGATCGCCGTCGGACAGTTCGCCGGGCCCATGGGTGCAGGCGTTGTCGGTGACGTAGAACTGCCCCTCGACATGGTAGACGGCGAGCTCCAGATCCTCGTGTTCGACCTTGATGACCTCGCCTTCGGCGACATCGTCCTTGGCGCAGAGTTCGATCAGGTTCCCGGTGTCGGCCATGGTTCTCCTCACAGGTTGAGTCGGGGCAGATGTAACGTCCCGGGCGATGGGGAAAAGGCCTGAGGCAATACTGTTCCACATAGAGGAATGTTGTTCTGCAAGCGCGACTCTGTTACATCGAATCGCGGGAGGATAGCGCATGGACAAGAAGACGACAGACGACCCTCAGACCGATGCCGAAACGCCAGGGGCGGAGGCCGATGCGCCGGGCCCGGCGGGCTATTACCACAGCCAGAAAGACCGGATCTTCGTTCGCGGGATCCAGGGCGAATACAACCTGCAATGGGAGCTTGACCGGCTGCGGGCCATGCCGCGCGTGCGGAAGGCGCGGGAGATCAAGTTCGTCGACGGCCCGCAGGCCTATTCGCGCCATTACGTCGAGCCGAAGGACGGGATAAGCCAGCTGTTCCATCTGCATCTCGAGGAATACGGGCCGGGCGGGAAAAGCCAGAAGCACGGGCATGTGAACGAGGCCGCGTTCTATATCCTCGATGGCGAGGGTTACGAGATCCACGACGAGCAGCGCTATGACTGGAAGGCGGGCGATGTGGCGATCGTGCACAACAACTGCGTGCACCAGCATTTCAACGCCTCCGACACCAAGCCCGCACGGGCGCTGGTGCTGAAGACGAAGCCGATGTTCGTCTTCATGAACATGCTGTTCCAGAAGACCGTCGAGCCGCGCGAGACGACGCCCGCCCCGGGGGGCGAGGATTTCGAGGTGCGCGAGGAGGAAGAAGATTTCAACCACCCGAAGGAGGGCTATTGAGATGGCGTGGGGGGAAACGAACGCCTGGATCGACGGGACGGAAAACGCGCCGCTCTACCAGGATCTGCTGGATGACGCCGCCGCGCGGCCCGCGCGGGACGCCGAGCGCAAGAAGATCATCCACCCGAACGAGATGCCCTGGGAGATGTCGCGCCAGGGGCTTCTGAAGCACCTGATCAACGAGGCGATGAACACCCGGATGGAAACCGTCGACGCCTATATGCAGATCATCCCGCCCGGATCGAAATCCGGCAAGCACCGGCACCTGGCGGAGGAGTGCCTGTATGTGCTGGAGGGCCGGGGATACGACCTGCACCAGGATTGCGAGGTGGAAATCACCGACGAGTATTTCTGGAAGCCGCAGGACAAGGTTTCGAAGTGGGAATACGAGGCGGGTGACGTGATCTATGTGCCGCCCAATACGATCCACCAGCATTTCAATGCCGATCCCGAGCGGCCCCTGCGCCTGATCTCCTGCATCAACCGGATCTTCAAGAATTCCGGGCTGAACGATCTGGAGCAGATCGAGAATGCGCCGGAATACGACCCCGATGTCACGCTGACACCCGAGCTTGTGCGCGAATTTCTGCGGGGCAAGGGGTGAGGCCGGGCTGAGGCGCTCCGATGCTCGGTGCGCTTCTCGCGCTCGGCTCTGCCGCGTTCTTCGGCCTGAACAACGCCGCGGTGCGCCGCGGCGTCGTCAAGGGATCCGTCCTGCAGGCCATGGCGATCACGGTGCCTTTCGGGGTGCCGATGTTCGTTCTGTTCGCCGCGCTCATGGGCGGGTTCGAGGCGATGTGGGCCTGGGACGTCGCGCCGTGGACCTGGATGACGCTGGCCGGGATCGTGCATTTCGTCTTCGGGCGGTACGGGAACTACAAGGCCACGCAGCTTCTGGGAGCGACGCTGTCAACGCCCATTCAGCAGGTGTCGATCCTGGTTTCGCTGGTGCTGGCCTTCGCGTTTCTGGGGGAGACGGTGAACCTCGTGAACGTGATCGGAATTCTTCTGGTGGTGGTGGGGCCGATGGTGGTGATGCGCCGGCGGAAGGCCACGACGGCGGCGGGGAAGGCCAAGGGGTTCGAGCCGCAATACGGGCCGGGGCTGTTCTGGGGGGCGGTCTGCGCCTTCGGCTATGGGACCTCACCGCTTTTCATCGCGCTCGGGATCGGAGAGGGCGGGATCGCGTCTTCCGTGGGAGGGCTTCTGGTCTCCTACACCGCCGCGACGCTGGTGGTGCTGGTGATCGTGGCGCTATCGGGCGGGTTTGCCGCCCTCGGGCCCTTCCGGCGGGAGACGGCCGGCTGGTTCCTGGTTTCGGCGGCGTCCGTGGGGCTGTCGCAGTTTTTCCGCTATGTCGCGCTGGCGGTGGCGCCGGTGGCGGTGGTGGTGCCGATCCAGCGGCTGTCGGTGGTATTCAGGCTGATCTTCAACGCGATGATCAACCGCGAGCACGAGGTGTTCGACCGCTGGGTGGTGGCGACGATCCTGATTTCGGTGGTGGGGGCGGTGGCGCTTGCGGCCGATACCGGGATGCTTCTGGGTTGGCTCGGGCTGTCGGGCGCCGGCTGGCTGGCGGCGCCTCTGTTCTGAGGGAGCGAGACGCGAACGCCCCCGTGCGGGGGCGTTTCGGGTGGATCGCCGGAGGCCGTTCAGGCCGCGCGGAGGATGTTCACCGCTTCCATGGCCGTGCGGCCCAGGGTTTCACGCTTCAGCCCCATGGCGGCGAGTTCCGCATCGGATTTGGCCGCGAGCGCGGAATAGATGAGATAGGCCTTGAAGCCCGAGACGAGGCCGAGCGGATCGACCCGGAATGCCCCCGGGGCGAAGGCATTGGCGATGGCGCGGATATCGACGCCCTGGCGTGCTGCAACGGCAGTCATGAACCGAATTCTCCTTCTTTGCTGCAGTGCAACATAGGGAGAATCCGTTAATCCTCAATTGATTGAGGTCAAATTCATAGCGGCTATGCCGCAGGTGCATTGCTCAGAGGCCGCGGGATTTCAGATGCCGGTCGAGCCTGGGATAGACCCGGCGTGCATTGCCTTCGAACACCTTGGCACGATCGGCCTCCGACAGATCGAGGGCGTCGATATAGCGCTTGGTGTCGTCGAAGTTGTGGCCGGTTTCGGGATCGACCCCCTTGACCGCGCCGAACATTTCGGAGGCGAAGAGAATGTTCTCGACATCGATCACCTTGAACAGGCAGTCGATCCCGGCCTGGTGGTAGACGCAGGTATCGAAGAAGACGTTCTTCATCACATGCTCGCGCAGCGGCGGTTTGCCCATCATGTCGGCGAGCCCCCGGTAGCGCCCCCAGTGATAGGGCACCGCGCCGCCGCCATGGGGGATGATCAGCTTCAGATCCGGGAAGTCGGAGAAGAGATCGCCCTGCAGGAATTGCATGAAGGCGGTGGTGTCGGCGTTGATGTAATGCGCGCCGGTCATGTGGAAGTTGGGGTTGCATGAGCCCGAGACGTGGATCATCGCGGGCACTTCAAGCTCCACCATCTTTTCGAAGAACGGATACCAGGCGCGGTCGGTGAGCGGCACGCCTGTCCACATGCCCCCCGTGGGATCGGGGTTGAGGTTGCAGCCGACGAAGCCAAGCTCCTCGACGCAGCGGGTGAGTTCCTCGATCGCGTTCTCGATGGGCGCGTTCGGGTTTTGCGGAAGCTGGCAGACGCCGACGAAGTTATCCGGGAAAAGCTGCGTGACCCGGTGGATCATGTCGTTGCAGTGGCGTGTCCAGGTTTTCGACACGGCCTCGTCGCCGATATGGTGGCCCATGCCGGAAGCGCGGGGGCTGAAGATCGTCATGTCCGCGCCGCGATCCTTCAGCGCCTTCAACTGGTTGCTGGCCACGCTTTCGGCGATCTCGTCATCCGAGATCTCGGGGAAGGCGGGCATGGCGCCGCCCGCCTCGAAGGCCGCAATCTGGGCCTTGCGGTACTCCATGAACGGTTTCGGTTCGGTGGTGTAGTGACCGTGGCAGTCGATGATCATGCGCCGTTCTCCCAATCGGCCTGGGTGATATAGGTCAGGCCCTTCGCTTTCAGCCGTTCTCGCATGTTGTAGATGTCGAGGCCAAGCTCGCCCGCGACGTAGCGTGCGCGGTTCGCCTCTTCCTTGTCGATGCGGGCCTGGGCGGCGGCCCTGACCGCGGCTTCGGTGCCCCGGGGGACGACCACGACGCCGTCATCGTCGGCAACGATCACGTCGCCCGGATTGACGATTGCGTCGCCGCAGGAGACGGGCACGTTCACGTCGCCCAGCGTTTCCTTGACCGTGCCGTGGGCGCAGACGGAGCGCGACCAGACCGGGAAACCGAGCTTTTCGAGATCGGCGATGTCGCGGCAACCCGCGTCGATGATAAGGCCGCGAACGCCCCGCGCCTGAAGGACGGTGCCGAGGAGATCGCCGAAATAGCCGGAATGGGCCTCGGCGATGGTGGCGGCGACGAGGATGTCGCCCGGCTGGCACTGTTCGGCGGCGACGTGGATCATCCAGTTGTCGCCCGGGGGCAGGGTGCAGGTGACGGCGGTGCCGGAAATCGCCGCGCCCTTGTAGATCGGTCGCAGGCGCTGGTGCATCAGGCCGATGCGGCCCTGCGCCTCGTGGACGGTAGCGACGCCGAACTCGGCAAGCGACGCCGCGGCTTCGGCATCGGCGCGCTTGATGTCTGTGACGACGACGGGCATGGGCGGGCTCCTTCAGGCTGTGACGTGGGCGCGGGCGGCCAGAAGGCCGTCGCGGATTTCGGTTTCGTCGAGATCGCGGCCGATGACAACGAGCTTCGTGGAGCGCGGGGCAGCGCCCCAGGGCGCGCCGTGGTCGCCTTCATACATCATGTGAACCGACTGGACGATGACCCGGCGATCCTCGCCAGCGATGTTCAGGATGCCCTTGAGGCGGAGGATCTGTTCGCCCTTCAGCATGAGCAGGCGTTCGAGCCAGGCCTCTACGGAAGCTGCGTCAAGAGGGTCGTCCAGCACTATGGAAACACTTGATATTCCACTGGCCGCAACATGGTCGTGGTGATCGTGGTCATGATCGTTCACGGGGGCCAGATCGGCCGCCACGCGATCAAGCGAGAAACTGTCGGTGCCGATGACGTGGGCCGGATCGATGCGGCCCCGGTCAGTGCGGTAGAGGGCCGCGTGCGGGTTCATGGTGCGAAGCGCCGCTTCGGCGGCATCCGCGTCGGGCGCGCCGGTGACCTTGTTCAGGACGATGACGCTGGCGAGTGCCACCTGATCGGCCGCGTCGGCGCTGTCGGCGAGGCGCGCGCCGATGTGATGGGCGTCCGCCACGCAGATCACGGCGTCGAGCCGGGTGCGGGCGGCGATCTGCTGATCGGCGCCGAAGGTCTGTATTACGGGCGACGGGTTCGCGAGGCCCGTCGTCTCGATCAGGATGCCGTCGAGATCGGGGGCGGTCTTCATGAGGCGCCTGAGCGTGCGGATCAGATCGCCCCGAACAACGCAGCAGAGGCAGCCCGAGGCGAGTTCGATAAGTTCCTCTTCGCCACTGTCGATGAGATCGCCGTCGATGCCGATATCGCCGAACTCGTTGACGATGACCGCGAAGCGCCTGGGGGGAGCTTCGGAAAGGATGTGATTGAGAAGGGTGGATTTTCCCGCGCCGAGATAGCCGGTGAGGACGGTGATCGGGGTTCTGGCGTCAGACATGGCGCAACGCTGTGTGATGCGGATAGGGCATGCCCGCGCCGCGAGGTGGGCAATATGCCCGCCCTGGCGGGACGGTGAGGGCATGCCCGATGGTGCCCATCGGGCGGAACGCCTGGGCGGCCCTCAGAGCCATGGCATCAGCGACACGTGGATCACGTCGCCAGAGCCGCCCACCGCCTTGATCGCGTCATGTGTCTGTTCAAGGCCGAAGCGGTGGGTGGTGATCAGATCGAGCGGGAAACGATCGGAATTGAGCTGCTGCAGCGCCTGTTCGCAGGACTGGTAGTTGTGCCCGCGGGCGCATTTCACGGTGACGTACTTGTTACAGAGCTTGGCGAGCGGGAAGTTCGGGAATTCCGCCACTTCCTGCTGCACGAGAAGGGTGCCGCCCTTGCGTTTCAGCGCTTCGAGCCCGAGAAGAAGAGGCGCGGTGCCAGCGCCCGCCGTGCAGTCGAGCGCGACGTCGACGCCCTCGCCCCCGGTGATCTCGGCAATGCGTTCGACCGGGTCTTCCTCTTCCACGTTGATCGTGTAATCGGCGCCGAGTTTCTTCGCCACGTCGAGGCGTTTGGCGTCCTTCGTGGTGCCGGTCACGATGATGAGTTCGGCGCCCGCCTGCTTGCCGGTGACGACCTGGGAAAGACCCTGCTGGCCCGGCCCCTGCACCAGAAGCTTCGTCTGATATCCGACACCGCAATCGAACAGCGCCCACTGGATGCCATTGGCCATGGGCGTGACCACGCCGGCGAGTTCGGGCGAAAGCCCGTCGGGCACCTTGTGGAGGACCGAGTTCCAGGGCAGATACATGTATTGCGCGAAGCCGCCCCAGAGATGCGGCGCGCGCGTCATCGGCGTGTAGCCGAAGCGGATGCCGTCGGGGTTCTTGCGCCAGTCGGTAGCAAGGCAAAGCCGGTAATCGCCCCGGTGGCAGTGTTCGCAATTGTAGCAGCCCACGTAATGCTCGGCGAAGACGCGGTCGCCTTCCTTCAGGCCCCGGCGCTTCTGGAAGGTCTTTCCAGCCTTGGCGATGATGCCGATATTCTCGTGCCCCATGATGACGGGATCGTCGATCGGGGGCTTGGAATAGAACTTCACGTCGGTACCGCAGATGCCCGCGACCTCGATCTTCAGAAGCGCGCCGTCATCGGGAATATCGGGCATGTCGAATTCGCGGAACTCCGTCCGCTCCGGCCCGGTTCTGACGGCGGCGACCACCTGTTCGGCCATCCCTCAACCCTCCCTGGATCGGCTCTCAATAGCCGTTGACCCTTGGCTAGCAAAGCGCCAGACTGCAAGCAAGAACGAAGTTCCGCATGGCGGAACGCGCTGAACCGAAGGCCCGCGATGTTCCTGCGCCGCTTCGACCCGCCGCCCGATCCAGAGGCGCTTCAACGCCTCGAGGCGCTGGTGCGCGCGCGTTACGCCGTGTCGGAGGAGGATATCGTTCTGGTGACGGAGGAGGCGGGCCGGGTGCCGGGATATCCCGAGCGGATGACCACGATCCTGTTCTGGCAGGGCCGCGATGTGCGGCACCGGTTGCGGGTGTTCCGGCCCGCCACCGACATCGGGCCGGGGGATTTGCCGCCCGGCTGGCTGAAAGGGGCGCTTCTCGACGAGGGCGCGGGCGATTGCTGTTGAGGGAGGAATCATGGGCAAGCGGATCCTGAGCGCGGTATCGCGCCTGCAGGGCAACAATCGGGCTGTGAAGGAGGGGCGGATCGGCATGGCCGATTTCGAGTTTGCCTTCGAGGAGGTGAACCCGCTGCCGCGCGCGTTCCGGCGAATGGTGCGGGAAGGGGCCTATGACGTCAGCGAGATGGCGCTGACCACCTATATCACCGCGAAGGCCTATGGGGCGAAGATCACCGCGATTCCGGTTTTCCTCGTGCGCGGGTTTCATCACGGGGCGATCGTGGCGAGCCGGGCCGCGGACATCGCGGGCGCGGGCGACCTGAAGGGCCGCCGTGTGGGGGTGAAGCGCGGCTTCACGGTGACAACCGGGGTCTGGGCCCGGGCGATCCTGACCGAGGAATATGGCATCGCGCCCGGTGACGTGCGATGGGCGCGGTCGGATGACGAGCATGTGGAAGGCTGGCGCCTGCCGCCCCATGTGGAGGAACTGGCCGGCGAGGGCACGCTGGAGGAGCAGCTTGCGAGCGGCGTTGTCCCGGCGGCCGTGGGGCTGACGGAGGACGACACGACGCGGGCGCTGATCGAGAACCCGTTCGCGGCGGGGGTGGCGGCGCTGAAGGCGAGCGGACTCTACCCGATCAACCATCTCGTGGTGATCCGCGACGATGTTCTGGCGGAGGCGCCGGAGGTGGCCGAGCAGGTCTTCGGCGCCTTTGCCGCGTCGAAGCGGGCGTATGTGGATGAGCTTAAGGCGGGGCGGGTGGGGGAGCCCACCGCCGCCGACAAGGTGCACCTGGCCGCGCTGGAGGTTATGGACGACCCCTTGCCCTACGGCGTCGAGGCGAACCGCGCCACGCTTGAACGCCTCATGGGGCACGCGTTGGCGCAGGGGATCATCGACCGGCCGATGGCGCTTGAAGAGTTGTTCGCCGCCGGGACGCTGGATCTGGCGGGCTAGGCGCCGACGGACGTGAGGAAATCGAGGACGCGGGGCGGTGCCGCTTCCTCGGTCTGTTCGTCCGGGGGCACATCCCAGTACTCCGAGCCCTTGAGGCATTCCTGGAAGTAGCGCGCCGCCGAGGTGGCGTGGAAGCCATCGGCGCCGGGCACGATCAGGGCCGGGACATCCAGCTGCATCAGGTCTTCGGGCATCGCACCGGGCGCGGTGTCGCGGTCGAACAGCCCCTCCATCATGCCGCGCGCGGTCAGCAGGTAGCGCGGCAGGTCGAGCGCGGCATAAGCCTTTGCGAAATCGTCCGAATTGCGGATCGGCTGGCCCCATGGCCCGCCCCGGGGATCGGCGCTGAAGTTCTTGTCGTGGGAACGGACGAGATCGACCACCGCTTGCAGCCCGTTCTCCTCGGCGAAGGCTAGGTGGCGGGCGAAGCGCTGGTGCGAGGAGATGCGGTAATTGGCGCCGCCCACGGGCCAGTAGAGCACCATCGAGAGCACGCGGGCCGGGTGCCGGACAGCGAAGGCCGCGACGGGCGAACAGCCCATGCACCCGCCCATGAGGTGCGCGCGGTCGATGCCGAGATGATCGAGGAGCCCCGCACCCTGCGCCACGTAATGATCCCAGGTGATCCGTTCGACGCGCCCGCCGGAGCGGCCGTTCTCGCGCCGGTCGAAGAGGATGCAGGTGAAATGTTGCGGCAGGTGATCGAGCAGTTTGATGCGCTTGTAGACGCCCAGATCCGACCATTTTGAGATCTGCGCGTCGAAGCCTCCGGGCGCGTACATAAGAAGGGGCGGGCCGTCGCCCGTAACCTCGTAATGCGTCTCGATCCCGTCGATATCGGCTGTGGGCATCGGCTACCTCCCCGGCTGGCCCTTGATCTGGCGGCCTGCGCGCACGTCACCGGCGCATTCCGCCAGCGCGTCGTGAATGACGCGGGCGACGTTGGCGTAGCCCGAGGGTTCCTTGTCGAGCGCGGCGGCGTTGTAGCCGACGGCAGCTTGGGCCAGACGCACGCGCCCGTCGAGCCAGGGGCCGCCGCCGAAGCCGCCGATGACGGGGATCGTCACGGCCTCGACGACTTTCGGGCCGATCACGGGGCCGGAATTGGTGAAGTCGAGAAGGACGGCGCCGGCGGCCTCGAGTTCCTTCGCCTCGGCAATCAGGCGCTCTTCCATGCCTGGCGCGGCCTCGGTCTTGCCGGCCTGGTTCTCGTAGGGGATGCCGCTGGCCAGCGCGGTTTGCGGCGTCAGCCCGAACTGCGCCCAGACGGGGATGCCCGCGCGCGTCAGCGCGGTGACGGCTTCGGGGTAATCCGCCGCGCCGTCGAGTTTCAGAAGGTCGATCCCTGCCTCCTTCACCAGCCGGATGCCCGCCGCGACGGCGGCATCGACTCCTTCCTGCAAGGGGCCATAGGGGAAATCGGCCGAGACGAGGGCGTGTTTCACCCCGCGCCGCACGGCTTTGGTGACGATCACCATTTCGTCCATGGTGATCTCGAACATTGTATCGTGGCCCCAGAGGTTCTTGCCCACCGTATCGCCGACCGAGACGATATCGACGCCCACGCGGTCGGCTATGGCCGCCATGTGGGTATCCCAGGCGACGACGCCGAATATCTTTTCGCCGTTCCGCTTCTTGGCGTGGAGGGCCGGGATGGTGACCTTCGTCATATGACGAACTCCTCGTAGGTCTCGGGGGCGAACATCTCGTCGACGTCGAGCTTTCTGGGGGAGAGCCCCTGTTCGTGGTGGTAGCGCAGGAAGACGTCGAGGACATGGCGGTTCTTTTCCACCCCGTAGGGCCAGAAATCCGCGCCCATCAGATCGAGCGTCTGTTCCACATGGGCGTTGAACCAGGGCAGCATGCCCTTCAGGGCCGCGGTTTCCCGAAGCCCTTCGTAGCAGAGCGCCTGCGCTTCGCGGAACGCCTTGAAAAGGTTCATGGCGATCCAGCGGTTGGCCTCGTACACCTCGCGGCGGATGGCGATGACATGCATGATCGGGAAGATCCCGGTGTCGCGCCAATAGGCCTCTTCGACGGCCTGGTAATCGGGGAACAGCCGCTTCACGCGCTGGCCGTCATAGGTCGAGGGTTTGCGCGCGGTGTGGAAGGCATCGATCCGCCCCTCGGCCAGCATCTGCGCCAGTGTATCCTCGGGCCCGATCCGTTCCAGCCGGAAGTTGGGCGGCAGGTCGAGCGCGATCTTTTCCGAGCGGTTCGGCGTTTCCTCTCCGCCGGTGACATAGGTGGGGCCGTCGACCGGCACGCCGTAGTGATCGGAGAGGATTCCGCGAATCCAGACCGGGGCCGTCATCTGGTATTCGGGGCAGCCGAAGCGCTTGCCGATCAGATCCTTCGGTTCCTCGATCCCCGCATCGGCATTCACGTAGATGCAGGAATGGCGGAAGAAACGGGAGGGAAAGACCGGGATCGCGACGAAGGGGTGATCGTGCTTGAAAAGCGAGACGACGTAGGAGGACATTGACATTTCCGAGACGTCGAACTCACGGTTCCGCGCCATGCGGAAGAAGGTTTCCTCGACGATCATGTTGAGGAACCTCAGGTCGATGCCATCGGGGCTGACGCGCCCGTCGATGAGCGGCTGCACGCGGTCGTAATCCCAGCAGCCGAGGGTCAGGGGCAGATCGGACATCAGTAGAACTCGTCGAAGAACAGCCGGTCCATCGGCATCCCCGCCTCGTGGGCCATCTGCTGGACGGCCGCCGACATGACGGCGGGGCCCGCGAAGTAGAGGTCGCAGTCTTTCAGTGCCTCGCCCATCTGATCCCGGACGACATCGTGAAGGAATCCCGTGGGGCCCTCCCAGTCGGCGCCGTCCTCGGGATCGGAGAGGGCGGCGGTGAAGCCGACCTTGCCTTGCGCCGGGCCGAGGACATCGGGGGTGCAGAGATCGGCGGTTTCGCGGCAGCCGTAGAACAGGTGGATCTTCCGGTTGTCGTGAAGCCCGGCGGCAACGGCGCCAAGGGCGATGGACACCATGGGCGAGAGACCGGAGCCTCCGGCGAGAAGTACGATATCGCGGTCGCTGTCCTCGCGGAGGAAGGCGGTGCCGAAGGGGCCATCGATCTCGAGCGTGGCGCCGGGGGCCGCGTCGAAGAGCCAGCCGGTGGCGGCGCCGCCGGGGGCGCGCTTGATCATGAAGCGCCAGGTGTCGCCCGCGAGGTTCGACATCGAGTATGCGCGCGCGCCCTCGACACCGGGCACGGTGAGCAGCGCGTACTGGCCGGGGCTGAACGCGCCCGCGCCATCGACGCGGAAGGCGAACTCGCTGATGTCGCGGGTGATAGGCTCGACCGATTGAAGTTCTGCGCCGCGCCGGGCCGGGGTGACCGGGGGCACGTACTGATCCATCGTCCGGAATTTCACCTGGCAATCGCCGCCCGGCACCGCCTGGCATCCGAGCCAGCGGTTCTTCGCGCGGTCCTTCTCGCTCAGGCCCGGCGGGTCGTCGCGCAGATGGCTGACCTCGCCTTCCACCAGATCGAAGCGGCAGTTGCCGCAGGAGCCGGTGTTGCAGGAATAGGGCATTCCGATGCCGGCCCTCAGGGCGGCGCGCAGCACTGTGTCGCCGGGCTCGCAGAGAAATCGGGTG
Source organism: Ovoidimarina sediminis (assembly GCF_032586175.1). NCBI lineage: Bacteria > Pseudomonadati > Pseudomonadota > Alphaproteobacteria > Rhodobacterales > Roseobacteraceae > Ovoidimarina > Ovoidimarina sediminis. The sequence continues at coordinate 26,607 of NZ_JAWHTE010000001.1, read as the reverse complement.
TCGTCGCGGGTGTTCGTGATTGTGGGCATGGGCTGTGTTCAGACGTAGATCGGCTGGCGCTGGATGAAGCCCATGCGCTGCGAGATTTCGTCGCCGGCGGCGATCACCTTCTGGGCGAGGCCCGGCACCTGGCTTTTGCGGATCCGGCCGCGCGGGCCTGCGACCCCCACGGCGGCGACGATGCGGCCCTCGGCGTTGAAGATCGGTGCGGCGACACAGCGGGTCCCGGGGTCGCATTCCTCGTCTTCGAAGGCATAGCCGCGACGCTTGACGTGGCGGATGCGCTGAAGAAGCGCCTCCTCGTCGGTTTCGGTCTGTTCGGTGCGCGCGGGGCGCGGGAACTTTAGGAAATGGGTCAGCTGCGGGCCGCGCAGGCCGGAGAGAAGGCAAAGCCCCTCGGCGGTGCAGAAGGCGGGGCGCAGCTGGCCGGTGGAGGAGCGCAGGCGCAGGGTTTGCGGCCCCTCGAAATCGTGCAGAAAGACCGCGTGGTCGCGTTCGAGAACGGCGAGGCGGACGTTTTCCTCGGTCTCCTGACGGAGCGCATTGAGGACAAGTTTGGACTCTGTCGTGACGTCGAGCCGGGCGCGCACGAGCGAGCCGAGGGAGAAGAGCCCGACCCCCAGCCCGTAGCGGCCGGTTTCGGGGTTCTGCTGCAGAAGGCCTTCGTCGAGGAGTGCGCTGGCAAGCCGGTGGACGGTGCTTTTCGCGACATCGAGCCGTTTGGCGAGTTCGCTGATCCCGAGCTCCTGATCCGCTTCGGTGAAGGTTTTCAGGAGGTGGATTGCGGTGGTGACCGATGACAGCCGCGTGCTGTTGCGGCGGGGATTGCGGTTAACCTCCTTGCGGGGCGGCTTCTGCTGGGTGTCTGTCATCGCGCTCCTCGTTCCGCAAGGAAGAACCATGTTCCGGTTTGAAGGGTGGCGGCGCGGGCTGTCAACCGTCCGCGCCGTCGCCGTGGTGGTGATGGTGGTGATCGTGGCCGCCGTGATGGTGATGATGGTGGTGGCCGTCATGATGGTGGTGATGGCCATGCGCCTGCGGCACGAACTGGATCTTCTCCTGTCGGCGGGGGCCGCGCGGATCGTCGGAGAAGAGAAGCGATTTCACAGTGACCGGCACGGTGAAGGAGGGAAGGCGGATCTTGCCCAGGTCGATATAATCGAAGTCGCGCAGCGAAATCCCGTCGAGCACGAGAAGGTCGTTCCCGATCCCGAGTTCCTCGCGCAGGATGCCGCCGAGGGTCTGGGCAATGTCGCCGTCGATCATGAGGTAAAGCCCCGCGCCGGTTTCGATCCGGTCCGTGAGGGCCGAGGCGATGCCTTCGGCGAGGGTGCGGATGCGCCCGTAGCCAGGCGGGCCGGTGAACTCGAAGGCCAGCACGGCCTCCTGCGCGACGGGATCGAGATCGAAGGCCTCGTAATGGTCGAGGATCGCCGCCGCGATGGCCGGGGCGTCGGGGCTGGCCGAGAGATCGAGTGCCGGCTTCAGAACCTGCATGTTGCGGCGGGGAAGGCTGCGCCCCGGGGCCGTCACGGTGCTGGTCTGGCCCGAAAGCTGCACGGAGTATTCCGATGCGCCGAGCGCCGTGGCGCGGATCGCGGAGCCGCCGGGCAGGATCGGCGCACCGAAATCGCCGGCCCCGGCGCGATCGCGCAGGATGGCGCCCAGATGGATGCCCAGATCGCCGAAATCGCGGGTTTCCTGTCCGCCGACATAGGCGCCCACGCCGCCGGAGAAGACGATGCCTTCGATTTCGGCGAAGTCTTCGGGGATGTCGGTGAGGAAAAGCTGGGCCACGTCTTCGGCCAGCGGCCGTTCGGTGATCGCGCGGACGAGGATGTCGGCGATGGTGCGGGCGATGGCCTGCATCTGATCGGCGCCGGCCGGCCCGCCCGGCGCAAGATCTATGCCCGCCGCGCGGGCGAAGTGCCGCCCGGTGGGTTCAAGCCGGGTAACGCGCCCGTCTTCGACGGCGATGAGGCGGCCGCCGGCGTGCAGGGCGGCCGTCCAGATCACCTCGCCCCGGTCGGCAAGGGCAAGTTTCGTGGTGCCGCCGCCGATGTCGACATTCAGGACGCGCGCGCCCTTCTCGTGGCTGAGCTTCGCCGCGCCGGAGCCGAAGGCGGCCAGCATCGCCTCCATGTGGTTGCCCGCGGTGGCGGTCAGAAAATCGCCGCCCTTGTCGGCGACGATGCCCGCGATCGCCTCGGCATTCTCGCGCCGGAGTGCTTCGCCCGTCAGGATCACGACACCGGTGTCTATATCGGAGGGCCTGATCGCCGCGCCATCATAGGCCTCGTCGATGATGCGCCCCAAGGCGGCGGCGTCGATCGCCGTTTCGCTGGCGAAGGGAGTGAAGCGGATGGGGGATTCGTGCGCCGTCTTGCGATCGACGATCACGTAGCGCGAGGCGTGGCTGTCGGATTTCCGCTGCAGGTGGATGGTAGAGAAGATCACCTGGGTGCCCGACGATCCGATGTCGATGCCGACGGAGGTGAGGGCCACATTATCCCTAAGCCAGATCGGGTTCTCCTCGAGCGGCCCCGGATCGATATCGTCGTGATCGTGGTCGGCATCGGGCCCGTGTTCATGGGCAAAGAAATCGCCGAACATGTGGTCGTCGATGGTGTGGCGCTTCGGGCTTTCGGCGTCGTTGTCCGGCAAATGGCGTTCCCCTATGCGGACCGTCGGTCCATTGACGTAACACTAGCCGGAACGTATTCTTTCGGCAACGTCAAAGGTGCAGCAAGAGAATGCTGCCGTTGGGAGGATATCCATGAACACCCGAGCCGTTGTTTCCGATCAGCTTGCCGCAAAATTCAAAACCGAGAAGGAAACGCCCTATACCCGGTTCATCGCCGGAGAGGGGCTGGACATCCTGAACGGCAATTACGTGCCCTCGCTTCACGAGATCGAACTGAAGCCCTGGGCGCGGCGGGGCGGGAGCGCGGTGTTCCTGAACCATGATGCATCGCGCACGACGAACGACTGCTATGTGATGGAGATCCCGGCGGGCGGCGAGCTGGCGCCCCACCGGCAGCTTTTCGAGGAAACCGTGCTGATCCTGTCGGGGCGCGGATCGACCGTTGTCTGGGACGACAAGGGCAACCGGGTGAGTTTCGAATGGGGCCCCGGCTCGATCTTCGGCATCCCTCTCAACGCCCATCACCAGCATTTCAACGGGCAGGGCGACAAGCCCGCGCGCTACGTGGCGGTGACGAACATGCCGCCGATCTTCAACGTCTTCGAGGATCCGGAATTCATCTTCGGCACCACTCACGATTTCGCGGGGCGCTTCTCGGGCGAGCCTGACTATTTCACCGAAAGCGGTGAGCACAAGGGCCTGCTGCTGGAAACGAACTTCGTCCACGACGCGGTGAACCTGCCGCTGATCGAGGCCGGGGAGCGCGGTGCGGGCGGCGGGCATATCCGCTTCCAGCTCGCCAAGTCTTCGCTCAACAGCCATATCAGCCAGTTCCCTGTAGGCACCTACAAGAAGTGCCACCGGCACGGGCCGGGCGCGCATGTGATCATCCTGTCGGGCGAGGGCTATTCGCTGATGTGGCCCGAGGGGGCGGAACCGCGCCGCTACGACTGGAAGCCGGGCGCGATGGTTGTGCCGCCCAACATGTGGTGGCACCAGCATTTCAACACCGGCACGACGCCCGCGCGGTACCTTGCGTTCAAGTACGAAGGCGTCGCGATCCGGAACGAGCAGGGCGTGCCGAAAGCCTGGATCTCCACCCGGATCGGCGGCGACCAGATCGATTACGCCGACGAGACTACCGAAGTGCGCTCGATGTTCGAAGACGCGCTGGCCGAGAACGGGCTCGCCTCGAAAATGGCGCCGGCCTACGAGGCCGAGAAGGCCGATCTTCCGCCGAAACCCGGCGAAGCGGCCTGAGGAGGAGGAAGACCGATGCTCAAGAAGGAAATCAACGAGCTTCTGACTCAGACCGATGCCGGTACGCCGATGGGCGAGATGTTCCGGCAATACTGGATTCCCGCGCTTCTGGCGCGCGAACTGCCCGAGGACGATTGCCCGCCGGTGCGGGTGAAGCTTCTGGGCGAGCGGCTGATCGCGTTCCGCGATTCAAAGGGCCGCTACGGGTTGATGGACGAGTTCTGCGCGCATCGGGGCGTGTCGCTCTGGTTCGGGCGGAACGAGGAGGGCGGCCTGCGCTGCCCCTATCACGGCTGGAAATACGACTATACCGGACAGTGCATCGAGGTGCCGTCTGAGCCCGAGGAATCGGGGTTTTGCGAGAAGATCAAGCTTCGCGCCTATCCGCTGATCAAGATCGGCGATGTTCTGTGGACGCATATGGGCGACAAGGAGAACCGGCCGCCCGAGCCGGTCTGGGAATTCGCGACCGTCCCGGCAGAGCAGACCTACACGTCGAAGCGCTGGCAGGAGTGCAACTGGCTTCAGGCGATGGAAGGCGGGATCGATTCAAGCCACGTCTCGTTTCTGCATTCGGGGGCTCTGAAAACCGACCCGCTGTTCAAGGGTGCCAAGGGCAACCAGTACAACCAGCAGGACAAGAAGCCGGTCTTCGAGGTGGTCGAAAGCGACGGGGGCCTGCATATCGGGGCGCGGCGGATGGCCGAGGAAGGCCATTACTACTGGCGGATCACGCCCTGGATCATGCCGTCGTTCACCATGGTGCCGCCGCGCGGCGATCACCCGATGCACGGGCATTTCTGGATCCCGATCGATGACGAAAATTGCTGGGCCTGGTCGTTCGACTACCACCCGGTGCGGGCGCTCACACCCGAAGAGCGGCAGGCGATGATGGACGGATACGGCGTGCATAACAAGTACGTCCCCGGGACGTTCCGCCCGCTTCAGAACAAGGACAACGATTACCTGATGGACCGCGAGGCCCAGAAGCGCGGGGAAACCTATTCCGGCGTCTGGGGAATCGCGATGCAGGATGCATCCCTGCAGGAAAGCATGGGGCCGATCATCGACCGGACGAAGGAAAACCTCGTTTCGACCGATAACGGGATCATCATGGCGCGGCACCGGCTGCGGAAGGCCTGCGAGGCGCTTCGCGACAAGGGGGTTTTGCCGCCGGGCCGGGAGCCCGAGCATCAGAAGGTGCGGTCTGCGGCGCGCGTGCTGCCGCCTGACGAGGCGTTCAAGGAAGCGATGAAGGAAGATCTGACGGCGCGGCCGGGCGTGAAGCAGACGTCGGTCTGAGGCGATGCCGCACGATTCCGACGACATGTTCGAGGCGGACAACGCCACGCGCGCGGGGCGGGGGCCGATCGACCACCCGACCATGCTGTCGAGCTGCGCGCGGGCGGCGACCGCCGCCGAGGCGCGGTATCGGGTGAACTACCCGAACTCGCGTACGCGCACGTCGCGGATCGTGGCGCTGGACGCGACCGCCGCAGAGGCGATGTTCCGGATCACCGAAGACCCGTGGAACAACGCCCATTTCCTTGCGCTTTCGTCGGCGGGCGATGTCGATCCCGCAAAGACCGCCGCCCCGGACCTGCCCCTGTCGCATCCAGACGGGGCGGCTGCGGATCTGGGCGTGGAACTCGACGGCGCGGACCTCGTGGTGCTGATCGCGGGCGAAGGGCGAAGCGCCGGCGCGGCGGAAGTGATCGCGCGGGAATGCTTCGGGCGGAACATCATGTGCGCGGGGCTGGTACTTGCGGAAGGGAAATCGGAGGCCGCGCTTGACCGCGTGGTGAACTCGATCCGGGCGTTCACCCGGGTGCTGGTGGTGGCGCGCGATGGCGATTATGTGCCCGCGATGCTGACGGCGCTGCGCGCATGAGGTGGCTGGCCGCCCTGGCGCTTCTGGCGGTCGCCGGGCCGGCGCTGGCCCATGGCGGTGGCGCGCTCGATGCCCATAGCGCCTTGCCCTTCCTGCTTCTCGGTTTCGCCGTCGGCATGGCCCATGCGCTTGATGCCGACCACGTGGCGGCCGTCGGCGCGCTTGTTGGGCAGGGCGGTCAGCGGCGCAGCATCGTTGCACGCGGGGCGGCCTGGGGGCTGGGGCACACATTGGCGCTTTTCGCGATCTGTTCGGCGGTTCTGCTGCTGGGGCTCTCGATTTCCGACCGCCTGGGCGCAGCGCTGGAACTGGCCGTCGGGCTGATGATCGTCGCACTCGGGCTGAAGGTGTTCTGGACGCTCTGGCGCGCGCGGATCCATATCCATGTGCATGAACATGACGGTTTGCGTCACATCCATGCGCATTCCCATGCGGGCGAGGGCGCGCACGAAAGATCGGCCCATGCGCACCCGCACGGCGCGCGCGCGCTTCTGCCGACGCTGGGCGTCGGGCTGGTGCACGGGGCGGCGGGATCGGCGGGGTTGCTGGTCCTGATCGTGGCAAGCGCGGACAGCACGGCGGAGGCGCTTCTGGCCTTCGCGGTGTTCGGGCTCGGATCGCTGATCGGGATGACCCTGCTGACAGCGGTGGCGAGCTATCCGCTGGCCTACATCAACCGGGGGGCGGGGTGGATGCGCACCTCGCTGGCGGTCAGCATCGGGTGCCTCGCGATCTTCGTGGGGTCGGGAGTTGTGGCCGAGAGCCTTGGCGGCCTCGGGCTTTAGGGAGGGAATGGCGATATGTGCGGCGAAATCGACGAACAGGTGCTGATCGGCCAGGAGTTGATGGACCGGGCGCGGGCCATGGCGAAGACGCTGGACCTGCCGGAGCCCGGCAGCGAAGGGCAGGGCCCGACGGGGCTGGCGGAGGCCGAAGGGCGCGCGGCCTATATGGAGCAGCTTTTTCGCGACGCGCTGGCGCGCGCGCTGGCCGATATCGGGCGGGCCGAGGAGGACGAGACGGTCGATGCGCTGGCCGCCCAGGCGATCGCGCTGTCGCGGGTGGCCGGGTTCCTCGCGGGCCAGCTTCCGGCGGAGGCGGATCTGTACCGCGCGCTGATCGAGTCGGCGACGGAGGGCCATGCCGAGGCGCGGCAGATGGCCGAGGCGGCCTCGGACCACCATCACCATCACCACCACGACCACCATCACCACCACTGACATCCAGGTGCGGATCGGGTCACAGAATTTCGATTACATCTATGATCCCGCCTGGCGGGCGGGCCTTGTGCAGAACGCTTTCGGGAAGAGCTTTTGGGCCTTTCTGGCAGGCGCGGTGATCCTTGGACTGATCTGCTGGGGGGTGCTGGGTGCGGAAACCGTTCTTGTCGCCCTGAAGGAAGACATCAGGCTTCTGATCGGCCTGATGCCGCGGGTTTTGGTGGCCCTGTCGATCGCCGCGCTGATCTGGGTCCTGCTGCCGCGGGACAGGATGGCGGGCCTCGTGGGCAAGGATTCCGGCATCCGCGGCCTCGTGATCGCGACGCTGGCCGGGACGGTGACGCCGGGTGGGCCGTCTTCGGCCTATTCGCTTCTGGCCGTGCTCGCGGTCTCTGGCGCGGACCGGGGCGCCCTGATCGCCTATATCACGGCCTGGGCCACGCTCGGAATGCAGCGGATCCTGATCTGGGATGTGCCCTTCATGGGCGAGGAATTCGCCTTCCTGCGCTTCATGGTCAGCCTGCCCCTGCCGGTGCTCGCGGGGCTTCTGGCGCGGAAACTGCCGCTGACGCTGACGGTGAACGATCCGGACGCGAAGAAGCGGGGGGAGGCCTGAGATGGGGTTCTTCGTGCTCGTCGCACTTCTGGCCGTGCTTCTGGGGATCGCGCTTCGCCGGGGCGAGGATTTCGGGCCGGTGGTGAAGCGGTTCGTCGAGCAGTTCGCGATGCTGGTGCCCCGCATGCTGTGCGCGCTGGTGGCGGCCGGGTTCATCGCACAGCTTCTGCCGAAGGAGGCGATCGCGCGGCTTCTGGGCGACGAGGCGGGGCTCATGGCCATTCCGCTTGCGGCCGCCGTCGGGCTTCTGGTGCCCGCGGGGCCGGTCATCACCTTCGCAATCGCGGCGGTCTTCGCCAAATCGGGCGCCTCGACGGCGGCCCTGGTGACCTTCGTGACCTCGTGGAGCATCTTTGCCGCGCACCGGATCATCATCTACGAACTGCCGCTTCTCGGCCCAAGCTTTCTGCGGCTGCGCGTCGTCTCGGCGGCGATGGTGCCGCTTCTGGCCGGGGTGATGGCATTTCTTGTCGGGCTGATCACGGCCTATGGCACGGCGACACCGATGTGAGGGCCTTGCGCGCAACACCGATGGGAGGACGACGATGACAGAGCTGCCCGAAGGCTACCGCAAATGGCAATCCGACGTGATCGTCGACCTTCTGCAGGCCTATGACGTCGAATATATCGCGATCAATCCGGGCGCGAGTTTCAGGGGTCTGCATGACAGCCTGGTGAATTACGGGGGCGACAACCCCAAGATGCTGGTGTGTCAGCACGAGGAGACGGCAGTGCAGATCGCCCATGGCTATGCCAAGGCGACGGGCACGCCGATGGCCTGTATCCTGCACGACCTTGTGGGGCTACTGCATGGGCAGATGGCGGTTTACTACGCCTTCGCGGACCGGGCGCCGGTGTTCATACTGGGCGCGACGGGGCCGATGGACGAGGCGAAGCGGCGGCCCCGGTCGGACTGGCACCACACAGCGCAGAGCCAGGGGGATGCGGTTCGAAACTTCACCAAGTTCGACTACCAGCCCCATGCGATCGAGGGCGTGCCCGACAGCTTCATGCGCGCTTGGTCGGCTATGGTGACCGAACCGGCAGGGCCTGTTTACCTCTGCTATGACGCGATGCTGCAGGAGATGCCGCTTACGACGGAGGTGTTCATTCCGGGGCCGGAGATCGAGAAGGCGCCGGCCCCCATGGCCGCCGATCCCGCGAAGCTCGAGGCCATCGTGCGCAAGCTTCTATACGCGGACGCGCCGTGGATCATGGCGGAATTCACCGGCCGTCATCCAGGGAACTTCGAGAAGCTCGTGACGCTGGCCGAAACCCTGGGTGTCGCGGTGTGGGATGTGAACTCTGCGCTTTGTTTCCCGAACCGGCACCCGCAGGCCCTGTCGATGGATACCGACAGCCTGAAGACGGCGGATGCGATCCTTGCGCTCGACGTGGTCGATTGGGAGAAGGCAACCGCGAAACTCAATTCGACGACGCGGGAGCTGACCTCCTATCTCGCCGATGATTGCGTCTGGATGGAGGTGGGGTTTCACGAGACGGGGATCGGATCCTGGTCGCTCGACTATGGCCGGTACCTGCCGAAGTCGCTGTCGGCGCTTGGCGACCCGCGGCTCGCGATGCCGCAGATGACGGAAATCGCGGAACGGCTGATCGCAGAGGACGCCGCATTGCCCGCGAAGATCGCCGCCCGGAAGGCGCGGATTGCGGCGCGCCATGACGAGATCTTCACGCGTTGGGCAGAGGAGGCGAAGGAGGATCGCGACGCCTCGCCGGTGACGCCGGCGCGCCTTGCCGAAGAAGTCTGGTCCGTCATTCGCGACGAGGATTGGGTGCTGGCCGCAGGCACGCTGCGGCAGTGGACGCGGAAGCTTTGGGATTTCGACGCGCCGCACCGGCACCCCGGCAAGGGGCTTGGCACCTCGACCCAGATCGGGATCGGCCTCGGCGTGGCACTGGCGCACAAGAAAAGCGACACGGTGGTGGTGACGTTCCAGCCGGACGGCGACCTGATGTATGACGCGGGTGCGCTGTGGACCGCGGCCAAGCACGAGATCCCGCTTCTGATGGTGATGTACAACAACCGCGCCTATTACAACGACTGGCACCACCAGATCCGCATGGCGCGGATGCGCGGAACCGACGAGAACCGGGCGCATATCGGGATGGATCTGTTCGGCCCCGAACCCGATTTCGCGGCGATGGCCCGCAGCATGGGTGTCTGGGGCGAAGGCCCGATCGACCGGCCCGAAGAGATCGCGCCGGCGGTGGCACGGGCGCTTGAAGTGGTGAAGTCAGGCAAGCCCGCGCTGGTCGACGTGATCTGCCGGCATCGGTGACGGGGGGCAAAAAGCCCTGCGCCGCCAGGGTGTCCCGAGGCGGCGCAGTGTTTCGGTTGTCTCGCGGGATCAGTTCGTGGTGCAGGCCACGGTCTTGAACTCGATCTCCGCCCCGTCTTCATAGGCGAATTCGCAATTCATCCCGACGGTCAGGGCGTCGCGTTTGGCTTCCGCCCCGTCGATGCTGAGCGCCGTGCGGGAGCCCGAGACTTCGCCCATCTTCTCGCCACCGTCGGTCATGAAGGTGACTTCCTTGCCGCCATCGGCGAGGCCGATGATATCGGTCTTGACGGTCATCACCTCGGCAGCCGCCACCGTGGCCTCGCCGGTGCAGGCGACGGCGGTGAACTCAGGCGGGGTGCCGGCGGGATCGTAGGTGAGTTCGCAAGTCATGCCGACGGCGAGATCGCCACGCCCGGCTTCGGCCCCGTTCAGCGTCACGAGGGTGCGCGACCCAGAGATTTCACCCATCGTCTCGGCGCCATCGGCCATGAAGGTGACTTCCTTGTTGCGGTCGGCCAGGGCCAGGATCTCGCTTTTCACGGTGACCGTCGGGATCTCGACCTCAAGCGCGGCCGCGATGATGTCGATCGTTTCGGGGCTTTGCTTCATCGCCGCCTCGACGAGGCCCTGAACCGCGTCGCCGCGCGCCGCCTCGATCGGCAGGCCAAGCTTCGCGGCTTCTTCAAGGAAGTCCGGATCGGTCATCACGCTCATGTAGGCGTCGCGCAATTCCTCGACGACTTCGGGGGCCACGCCCGGGGGCGCGGCGGTCAGGCGCCCGAGGCTCGACAGTGCGTCGATCAGGCTGACGATCGAGCGCGCCTTGTCGGTGGTGGCGAATTCCGATGCCTGGGGCGTCACATCGCCGCCGATGCCAAGCGCGATCACCGCGTTGCCCGCGTCGATGAAGGGCGCGAGCGAGGAGAGGGAGCCGACCTGGCCCGCGATCTCGCTGCGGAGCATCGCCATTTCCGCCGCGTTGCCCTGATAGCCCGGGATGAGCTCGATGTTCAGATCGAGCGCGTCGGCGAGCATCCGCGTTTCGGTGTAGGAGGCGGAGCCGATGCCGGTCGAGGCGAAGCGCACAGGATCGGCAGAGCCGGCCAAATCCTCGAAGGTTGACAGGCCAGAGGTGTCGGCCAGGACCATAACGCGCGGGTCGGCGGATGCCTTGCCGATCCATTCGAATTCGGTGAGGTCGAACTGGATGCCTTCGCGGCCGAGGATCTGGGCATAGATCAGCCCGGTGTTGAAGGTGCCGATCGTCAGCCCGTCGGGATCGGAGGCGTATAGCGTGTTGGCCCCGATGATGTGGCCCGCGCCGGGAAGGTTCTTGAACACGACGCGGCGTGCACCAAGCTCTTCCTCCAGATGTTGCCCGATCAGGCGGCCATAGGCATCGTAACCGCCGCCGGGATTGGTGGCGATGATATAGGTGACGGTCTTGCCTTCGAAATAGCCCTGCGCCTGTGCCGACAGGGCCGACGCGCCGGCGATGACGGCCGCTCCGATAATGGTGGTCAGTCTCATTCTACCCTCCCTGGGTCATGGCCGGGGCGGGGGCGTTCCTTGCGACCCCCGTCCTCCGGGTGTCGTCTCCGGTCAGTCGGCCGGAGGTATCCAGAATTCCTCGAACCCTTCGGCGGGTTCGAGCTGGTCGAACCAGTCGAGCCCGATCGCCTTCATCACCCGACTGTTGCAGACGATGACGCGGGCCTCGATATCCGAGGTGTTCACCCGCTTGTGCGCGACATAGGGCGGGACGTAGATGAAATCGCCCGGGCCCCATTCGTAGGTTTTGGGCGTGGTGTCCCATGTCCATTCGAATTCGACGTTGCATTCGAAATGCACATCGTAGTGCAGGTCATGGCCGGTGCCCTCGATCACGAAGGCGATTTCCTCGGAAAGATGGCGCGAGGTGCCCGTGGCCTTCCCGGCCTCGATGAACTGCATGTAGATGTCGACGCAGCACTCCTTGGTGTCCATGCGCTCGTTGATGATGTGCTTGATCAACCCATCCGCGGAGCGTTCCATGGGCATCTGATCCCATTTCACGACATTGATGCGGTCCTGGTATTCGGCGCGGAATTTCTGGCTTTGTTCAAGCGCTTCTCGGTAGAAGCTTACCTCGGGCGCACTGGATTTGGCGCGCTGGCGTTCGATGGCGTCTGCGAAGGTGGTCGGATCGATACCCATCTGTCTGTCTCCCCTCAAAGGCTCGCCGGCGGGGCGTAATCTTCGTGGCCCGGCACCGGTTCCTCGGGCGGGAACTTCACCATCTTCTGGAAGATCATGTGCATGAAGAGGAACAGTGGCTTGGCCTTCAGGACGAGGACGAAGGTTTCATCGTCGCTGTCGTTCAGGTGCTGGTGGACGCAGGCGTTTTCGACGATCAGCGCGTCGCCTGCCTCCCAGTCGAGCCGGCGGCCGTCGTGGATGTCGTGGCCCTTGCCTTTCAGAACGAAGAAGACGGCGGAGTTCATGTGCCCATGGATCTGGCCATAACCCTTGGGGGCGAAGGCATCCACATGCGCCTCGATCGACTGGGCGATCTTGTTGGCCTGCGGGTTGATGACCTTCTTGCCGAAGTTCTGCGGCCCGCCTTTCCACTTCATGTCCGACGTGCGATAGACGCGCGGCTGGGAATAGAGCTCTTCCTTGAGCTGGCCATAAGTGCCTTCGAGGGCGCGGACGAAGGTGCGTTTCTTGGTCCAGCGTTCCCAGACAACCTTTTCGCGTTTTTCGCTGTTGTGGCCGACGCCCGCTTCGGTCGATGGCTCCGACATCGCGTTCCTCCCGGTTTTTCCGGAAGCGTAAAGGGTCGCAGAGGTTCCCGTCAACGGCACGGCGTTCCGGATGGGGGAACGTGGCGGTTGGTGAGGCGGGTCTGGCTTTGCGACGGGGTGGGTGCCCGTGTCTTGCCGCCGCGCGCGCCGATTGATCCTGATCAGTTCTTTTCTGCCACTTCGAAGTGAAATGGGGTTAGGGAGGGACCTTGCGATGCAATCACCTTTTACGCTCAAAGCTGCAGGCGGCTCGGTCGGGCGGCTGATCGGCCTCGTCGTTTTTCTGATGTCCCTGATCGCCGCAAATCCAGTGGGTGCACTTACCGGCAGAACTGTTACCGGCGATTGGTTTGACCACGAGATCCGATGGGTCGACGGGTACACGAGCTATCGCGCCAAGTGGAAGGTTTTCGATGTGGATGGCGAAGTTGTCGTCTGCGGCGCAGGTCAGAATGTCGGGCACCAGTACAGCGAGAACAAGCGCATCCTTCGAGATCTTGGATTCTTCATCGGCGGCAAGCTCGTCATGAGGGATCTGAGGTTCTTCAGCAAAGTCGGCAAGCGCGAGCCATTGCTCGGGGCTGTTGCCCACTGCAAATCCACCGGCCGGAGTGCAAGCGAGTTCTCGTCGAAATCCGTGCGTCTTGGTAAGGCGGTTTCGCGCCGGTACTGATCAGAGCCAATCGCTGGCAATTTCTTGTGGAGCGCATGGTGATCCATCATGCGCCGTTGCTATCACCAAGGCTGACGGCGCCGGCTGCGGTCATCGACCATTCCAGCTTGCGCGTCCTGCGTTGAAACCGCCCCCGGGGCAACACGCCAGCCTGCGCCAAAGGCTTGCCGCTCGCCGCCGGCACTCACCCCTTCACAACCTCCTCGAGTGGGCGCACCGGGATCGGCAGGCCGAGGTATTCCGCGCTGTCCTCGTGAAGGAGTTCGCGCACCCGGTCGGGGCCGATGCGTTTGACGAGCTGATCGACGAGCCCGAAGAGGGGCAGGGGAACGCCGGCCTGCTGGCTGAGATCGAGCACAACGTCCATGTCCTTCTCGTGCCAGGTGAATTTCGACGTGTCCCAGCGTTCGAGCGTCGTGTTCCGGGCGGGGCATTTCAGAAGCGTCTCGCGCATCGCCTGGGCGTCGATGCCGCAGGATTTCGCAAGCGCGAGCGTTTCGTAATTCGCCACGCAGGCCGCCCAGTGCATCATGTTGTTGCAGGCCTTGCCAAGCTGGCCGCAGCCGGTGGGGCCCAGATGCTCCACGCTTCGGCTGTAGGCCATGAGAACGGCGCGCACGCGATCGATATCCTCCTGCGTCCCGCCGCAAAGCGAGATCAGGTTGCCCTGCTTCGCGCCCTGCAGCCCGTAGCACACGGGCGCATCGACGAAGCCCACGCTGGCCGCGCGGCAGGTTTCGGCCAGCTCGATCATCGTGCCGGGGTGGTTCGTGGCGGCGACGACGATGACCTGTCCTGCCTTGGGCCCGGCCTCCAGAAGCCCGCCGACGACGGCGCGGGATTGATCGTCGGTGCTGACGACGCAGATCACGACGTCGGCGGACCCGGCGATCTCTGCCAGCCCCGTGGCGGCCACGACATCCCCCGAGGTTGCGGCGAAGAGCGTGTCTGGGTCGGTGTCATAGGCCAGAACATCGAACCCGGCCTTTGCGCAATGCCCGGCCATGGCGGCGCCCATCGCGCCCACCCCCACAAATCCAACCTGCATGATCCGCCCTCCCTGGCCCATTGTCAGACAGAGAATTGCCCGCACGGGAAGCCTTTCAACCGCGCGGTCGGTATTGTTCCCGCATATGGAACGGCGGTCCAAACACGCTTCACCACCTCCGGGTGCCTGTCATAGGCTGAATTGCGCGGCCAAGATCGGGCCGCCGGGGCGCCGTTCGAGGGCAGGCCGTCAAGAGCCGCCGGACGCGCACATCGGGAGGAGCGAATGATCGGTTTCGATCAGATATTTGCGCCGCTTTTCAATATTCTGACCACCCCCTATCTGATGGGCCTGATCCTTCTTGCCATTCCGCTGGGGATGTTCTTCGGCGCCGTGCCCGGGCTTGGCGGAAAGCTGGGGATCGTGCTTCTGATCCCCTTCGTTTTCGGGATGGATCCGCTGGCGGGCTCTGTCTTTCTTCTGGCGATGCATGCGGTCGTGCATACCGGGGGGTCGATCCCATCGATCCTGTTCGGGGTGCCGGGGACGGGGCCCGATGCGGCGACGATCGTCGATGGCTATCCTATGGCGCAACGCGGCGAAGCGGGGCGCGCGCTTGGGGCCTCGCTTGGCGCGTCCGGAATTGGAGGGGTGATCGGTGCGGTCTTCCTCGCCGCGATGCTCCCTGTTCTGAAGCCGGTGATCCTGTCGTTTTCCCCGGCGGAGTTCTTTCTGCTCGCGCTCTTCGGGATCACCTTCATCGCCATGCTGTCGGGCCGCAGCCTGATCAAGGGCGTGGCGGTCGGGTTCCTGGGGCTTCTCGTCTCCCTCGTGGGCCTCGATCCTCATACGGGATCGGAGCGGTTCACCTTCGGCCAGCTCTGGCTCTGGGACGGGGTGAGCGTGGTGGCCGCCGTGCTGGGGATCTTCGCGATCCCCGAGATGATGTCGCTTGCCGTGAAGGGCGGGGCGATCGCCAAGGTCGAGGGCAAGGCCAAGGCCTATGACCTTGGACAGGTGTTACAGGGGATCTGGGATGTGTTCCGCCACCCGTGGCTTACGTTCCGCACCTCGGTGATAGGGGCTGCGATCGGGGCGATCCCGGGGCTCGGAGGCGATGCGGCGTCGTGGATCTGCTACGGCCACGCGGTGCAGTCAGCCAAGGACCAGTCGATGTTCGGCAAGGGCGATGTGCGGGGCGTGATCGCGCCCGAGACCGCCAACAACTCGAAGGAAGGCGGGTCGCTTCTGCCGACGCTGTTCTTCGGGGTGCCGGGCTCGTCGGGCATGGCGATCCTGATCGGGGCCTTCATCATGCTGGGCATCCAGCCCGGGCCGCATATCGCGCTGACGGGGATGGATCTTGTCTGGTCGCTGATCTGGGCGCTGGCGCTGGCAAACCTACTGTCGATCCCGGTCTTCATGCTGATGGCCCCGGCGTTCTCGCTGCTCGTGTTCGTCCGGGGCGCGCTTCTCATTCCCTTCGTGCTCGTCCTCGCCTTCCTCGGTGCCTACCTGTCGGAATCGGCCTGGGAGAATATGCTGATCCTGATCGGCCTCGGGATCCTCGGCTATTTCCTGAAGAAATACGGCTGGCCCCGCCCGCCTTTCGTGATCGGGCTCGTGCTGGGCCATATCGCGGAGGATTCGATCCACAAGGCGCTGGCGATCTGGGGGCCGACCTTTTTCCTCAGACCGCTCAGCCTCGTCTTCATCGCGATGATCCTTGCGACGATCGGGGCCTATATCTGGCGGCAGCGGAAGGCGCGTGACGGCAAGGAGGTGCATTTTGACATTTAACGCCCGCACCGCCACGTCGCTTGTGATGTTCGCCCTGTTCGCGGGGGCCTGCGTTCTGGCGCTTGGCCTGCCGCAGAAGGCAGCCTTCATGCCGCTCCTCGTGGGCATCCCGGGGGCCCTTCTGTGCTTGTGGCAGCTGGTGCTGGATCTCCGGCGGCCCGCGGACGCGCCGCCGGACAAGGACGAGGCGGCGGAGGGGAAATCGGAAATCGAGGTGTTCATCTGGCTTGGCGCCTTCGCCATCGCGATCATCGGGTTCGGCTTCATTGTGGGCGGGCCGCTGATCGTGCTCGCTTTCGTGAAACTGTCGCGCGATGAGACATGGGTGAACGCCCTGATCGCCGGGGCGGGAACCTTCGCCGTGGTCTATGGCGTGTTCATCCTGCTTTTGGAACTGCCCCTGTTCCAGGGCCTGGTTCTCGAAGCGATCCTGTAGCGCCGATGCTTCTTCTCTCCAACGCCGATGTCGCGGAGGTTCTCGACATGGAAACGACCATGGCGGCGCTGGAAGAGGCCTATCTCGGCGTGGCCGACGGCGGGGCGACGTGCCGGCCAAGGATCGACGTGAACATTCCGACGTCGGATCCCGAGCGTGTGTATCGCTGGGGCACGATGGAGGGTGGCGCGCGGGACGGGTATTTTGCGATCCGGATGAAATCGGACGTGCTGCATTGGGAAACGGCGGCGGACGGCACGGTGACGCGGGAAAAGTTCTGCGGCCGGCCCGGGCTGTTCCTCGGGCTGATCCTGCTGACCTCCACCGAAACCGGGCTGCCGCTTGCGCTGATCCAGGACGGGGTGCTGCAACACATGCGCGTGGGCGGCGACGGCGGGCTTGGCGTGCGGTACATGGCGCGCACGGATGCCGAGGTGGTGGGCATGCTGGGTTCGGGCGGCATGGCGAAAACCCATGTTGCCTCTTTTCTCACCGCGCGGCCGGGGATCCGGAGGCTGAAGGTCTACAGCCCGACGCGCGCGCACCGCGAGGCCTTCGGGGCCCGGGCGGCCGACACCCACGGCATCGAGGTGGAGGTGTGCGACCGGCCGGAGGCGATTTACGAAGGGGCGGCGATCGTGGCGGCGCTGACGGACGCGACCGCGCCCGTGCTTGACGGCGACAGGCTGGAGCCTGGCACGCATGTGGTGAATATCGGCGGCGGCGGCGTGCCCGATCGTCGGACGCTCGAGCGGGTGGACGTTTACCTCAGGATGGGCGACGCGCCCGCCCCCGAAGGCCTGCCGCCCTTCGAGCAGGAATACCTGTCCTGGCGCGTGGGTGCGCCGCCTGCCAGGCGCCCCAAGGAAAAGGCCCATGGCAACATGCTGCCGGGCCGCAGGGTAAGCCTGAAGGAGATCCGGGATGGCAGCCACCCGGGCCGCACATCGGACGATCAGATCACCTGGTCGGAACGCGGCAACCTTCAGGGGGCGCAGTTCTTTTCCGTCGCGGGCCGGGCCTATGAGGCGGCGCGCGACAAGGGGCTTGGCCGCGAAATACCCGACGACTGGCTTTTGCAAACGATCCGGAACTGACATGACAAAACTGCCATTGACCATCGCCACCACCGATTACGATCACTTCCGCGATATCCGGACCGGGGCCGTTCAGCCCGAGGGGATCGACCTCAACTGGCTGCTGCTGGGCCATCACGAATGCTTCGCGCGGATGACGGCGCATCGGGAATTCGACCTCTCCGAAATGAGTTTCGCCAAGTTCTCTACCCAGGTGACGCGCGAGAACAGCGATCTGATCGGCCTTCCGGTGATCTGTTCGCGGCTGTTCCGGTTTTCGTCTTTCTACGTCAATCGCAAGGCGGGCATCGAAAAGATCGAGGATCTTTACGGCAAGACGGTGGGCAGCCCAGAATGGGCGCATTCCGCCGCTGTCTGGATGCGCGGCTGGATGCAGAACGATGTCGGGATGGACATGACGAAAATCCGCTGGGTGCAGGCGGGGGCCAATGCGCCGGGGCGCGAAGAGAAGGTGGAACTGAACCTGCCCGACGGCATCGAGATCACGCGCGTGAAGGACAAGTCGCTGTCGGAGATGCTGGCAAGCGGAGAACTTGACTGTGCGATCATCGCGCGCCCGCCCACATGTTTCCTCGAAGGCCACCCCGATGTGGTGCGGCTGTTTCCGGATTTCCTGGAACGTGAGGAACAGCAATATGCCGACACCGGCGTCTGGCCGATCATGCATATCGTGGCGATGAAGAAATCGGTGCTGGAGGCGCATCCATGGGCGGCGCGGAACCTTTATGCGGCCTTCGACGAAAGCCGGCGGCGCAGCGTGGAACGGATCCTCGACCCGGCGGTGTCGCGCTATCCGGTGGCCTGGCTGCCGATCTATGCCAGAAAGATGCAGCAGACATTCGGCAAGGAGCTGTTTCCCTTCGGGATCGAGGCAAACCGGAAGACTTGGGAGATGATGGGGCTTTACACCTACCAGCAGGGGATCGCGCACCGGCAATTCGCGCCGGAGGAAATCTTTCCCGACACGATCGAAACGAAGGTGATCATCTGATGCCCGCGAGTGGAGGACCTGTTGCCCCCGAACGCATCGCCGATGTCGCGGCGGCGGCGCGCATTCTGGCCGCGCGGGGCGTGGTGGACGGCTTCGGCCATGTCTCGATGCGCCACCCCGATGCGCCCGACCGCTACCTGATGTCCCGCGCGCTGGCGCCCGCTCTGGTGATGCCCGAGGATATCGTGGAATACGACCTTGAAAGCGAGGCCTGCGATCCGGACGCGCCGAAAGGTTTTCTCGAACGTTTCATCCACGGGCAGATCTATGCCGCGCGGCCCGACGTGAACGCGGTGGTGCACAGCCATTCGCCCTCTGTGATCCCGTTCGGGATCGCGAAAGCCCCGATGCAGGCCTGCTTTCACAACGCGGCATTTCTTGCGGGCGGGGTGCCCGTGTTCGACATCTGGAAGCATTACGGGGCAACCGACATGCTGGTGTCGGACAACGAGAAGGGCGGGAAGCTGGCCGAATGCCTCGCCGACCGGCCCGTGGCGCTGATGCGCGCGCATGGATCGGTGGCCTGCGGCCGATCGCTCGAGGTGGCGGTGTTCCGGGCCGTCTATACCGAGGTGAACGCACGGGTACAGCACTGGGCCGGCGCCCTGGCCGAGGAGGGCGAGGAGCTGGCCGTTCTGCGCGACGAGGAAGGCGTACTGGCGGATGTGCCGAACCAGACGGCGGGGATGCGGGCCTGGGATCTCTGGCGGCGCGAGATACGCGATACAGCGGGGTGGTGAGATGAGCGAGAGAGACGATCTGGCCCTGTGCCTGAGGATGCTCGAGCATCAGGGCATCATCGATTTCAACGGCCATGCCTCGATCCGGACCGAGGGGGGGATGTTCATCAACATCGGCTCGGCCCAGCGAAGCCGCCTGACGGCGGCGGATATCTGCACCGTCGATCTCGACGGCACCCTGATCGAGGGGGCCGGTAAGCCGCCGCTCGAATTCCACCTCCATGCCGGGATCTACCGCGATCGGCCAGAGGTGGGGGCGATCGTGCACGCCCATCCCTCGTGGTCGACCTTCCTGACGATGACGGGGCATGACTACCTTCCGGTCTTCGCGCAGGGCACGCTGGTGCATCCGGTGCCGGTGCTCGATACACCCGACTCGATCAACAGCCCCGAGATGTCGGCAAGGCTCAACAAGGTGATGGGGGAACGCCCCGCGGCGCTGATGAAATCGCACGGCGCAGTGACGGTGGGAGCCGATATCGTCGAGGCCTTCGTTCTGATCGTCTACCTCGAAGAAAACGTGCGGCGGCAATACATGGCCCGCCAGATCGGCGAGCCCTACGCCTTTTCCGAGGCGGAGGCCGAGGCGGCGCGCAAGAAGCTCTGGACCGAGGGGCTATTCCGGCGGACCTGGGAGCATTACCGCGCCAAGCTGGAGGATGCATGAGCGACACGCAAAGCTATCACCTGATCGGCGTCATGGGCTGGCCCGTGATGCATTCGCGCTCGCCCTTGATGCACAATTACTGGTTCCGGCAGACCGGGCTGCAGGGCAAATACGTCTTCCTGCCGCTCGAACCCGCGCGGCTCGAGGCTGCGCTGCGCGCGCTTCCGGCACTGAATTTCGCGGGCGCCAACCTGACGATCCCGCACAAGCTTCAGGCCATGGAGATCGTGGATGAGATCGATCCGGTCGCCCGTAAGATCGGGGCGATTTCCTGCGTCGTGGTGCGGGACGACGGATCGCTCTGGGGGACGAACAACGACTGGCTGGGCTTCCTCGGCAACCTGAAGCAATCGGTGCCGGGTTGGCGCGGCGATGCGGGGCCCGCAACGGTGATCGGGGCAGGGGGCGGATCGCGGGCGATCTGCCACGCGCTTCTGTCCGAGGGCGCGCCGGCGGTGCGGCTGGTGAACCGGACGCGCGCGCATGCCGACCGACTGGCGGCCGATATCGGTGGGCCGATCGAGGTGGTGGGCTGGGAGGAACGGCACGGGGCGCTTGAAGGGGCGGCGACGGTCGTCAACACCACGAGCCTTGGCATGGTGGGGCAACCGCCGCTGGATCTTCGGCTTGATGCGCTCGGGCCAGACGCAGTGGTGGCCGATATCATCTACACCCCACTCGAGACGCCGCTTGTCGAGGCGGCGCGGGCGCGGGGGAACGCCGCCGTGGGCGGGCTTGGCATGCTTATCCACCAGGGCCCGCCAGCCTGGAAACTGTGGTTCGGGCTGAAGCCCGAGGTGACCGATGAACTTCGCTCGATGATGGAAGAGAGC
The DNA here is from genome assembly GCF_032586175.1 of Ovoidimarina sediminis. Taxonomy (NCBI): domain Bacteria; kingdom Pseudomonadati; phylum Pseudomonadota; class Alphaproteobacteria; order Rhodobacterales; family Roseobacteraceae; genus Ovoidimarina; species Ovoidimarina sediminis. The sequence goes on along the minus strand of NZ_JAWHTE010000001.1, from coordinate 5,662 downwards.
ATTCTGGGCGACCGCTGAAGGAGGACGACATGGCGAAGGACGAAGGCGGCCTGATGATTGGCCGGATGCTGATCGGCGGTGAATTCGTCGAAAGCGAAGGCGGCGGCTGGATCGAAACGATAAACCCCGCGACAGAGGCGCTGATCGGGCGGGTGCCGGAGGGCACGGCGGCGGATGTGGAACGCGCGGTCGCAGCGGCAACCAAGGCGCAGAAGGCCTGGGCTGCGCTCGATATGCAGGCGCGGGCGGGGTACCTCAACCGGCTGGGTGACGCGATCCTCGAGCGGGCAGACGAACTTGCCGAACTCGAGGCGATCGATACCGGCAACACCATCGGCAAGATGAAGGCGGACGTCGAGAAATCGGTGGAGCGGATCCGGCTGGCCGCGGGCCTCGCCTTCGAGATCAAGGGCCAGACGATCCCCGCAACCGCCAAGGGCCTGCACATGACGCTGCCCACGCCCTACGGGATCGTGGGGCGGATCATCCCGTTCAACCACCCCTTCGGCTTCGCCGCCTCGCGGCTGGCGAGCGCGATCATTCCGGGCAACGCGATCATCATCAAGCCTTGCGAGACCTCGCCGCTGTCGGCCTGCGTGCTGGGCGAGATCGTGACCGAGATCCTGCCCGCCGGCGTCGTCAACATCGTCACCGGCGGCCCCGCGACAGGCGAGGCCATCGTCAGGCACCCGAAGATCAAACGCATCGCCTTCATCGGCCATGCGGCGACGGGCATGGCGATTCAGCGCGCGGCCGCGGACGTGGCGGTGAAACACGTGACGCTGGAGCTTGGCGGCAAGAACCCGATGATCATCTGCCCCGACGCCGATCTCGACGCGGCGAGCGCGGCCGCCGTCCGGGGCATGAACTTCGCCTGGCAAGGCCAGTCCTGCGGCTCGACCTCGCGGCTGATGCTGCACGAGGACGTCTATGACACCGTACTCCCCCGGGTGATCGAGAAAATATCGACTATGAAGGCCGGCGATCCGCTCGATCCGGCTTCCGACATGGGGCCGATGAACTCGAAGATGCAGTACGACAAGACGATGAAGTATATCGATATCGCCAAGGCGGACGGGGCAACGCTGGCCGCGGGCGGCAAGCGGCCTGAGGGCCCCGAATATGAAAAGGGCTTCTGGGTGGAGCCCACGGTGTTCACCGATGTAACCACGGATATGCGGATCGCTCGGGAAGAGGTGTTCGGCCCGGTCCTGTCGGTCTTCAAGTGGCGCGAGATCGACGAGGTGATCGAGATGGCCAACGCGATCGACCTCGGCCTCACGGCGTCGATCTGGACGCGCGATCTCGATCTTGCCCTCAGGCTCACGCGTGAGGTCGAGGCGGGTTATGTCTGGATCAACGGCTGCGGCACGCATTTCCGCAACGTGCCCCACGGCGGGTTCAAGAACTCCGGCACCGGGCGCGAAGAGGGGATCGACGAGATCCTGAGCTACACCGAGGTGAAGGCCGTCAACATCATGGCGGGGTAGGCGGGGAGGGCCGGACGGCTACCTCAGGACGAGAACGGGACGCTTGCTCAGCGCCAGAACCTCCGCCGTCTGGCTGCCGATCAGCATCTTGCGCACGCCGCGCCGCCCGTGGGTGGCCATGACGATCAGGTCGCACTCCTCCCTGTCCGCCGTCTCCATGATTCCGTCGGCGGGGTGCCGGTCGGGCACGTGAACCGAGGTGGCGGTGACGCCGGCGGCCTTCGCGCGCGTTTCGAAGGCTTGAAGCACATCTCTGGCAGAGGCTGCGGCGGCGGCCTCGTAATCAGGGATCGCGCTCAGGTCGCCGCCTTCGTATTGGCCTGCGACTTCGAGAGCGGACCAGAGTTCGGTCACGGTGACGAAGACGAGGTCCGCACCGACGGCCTTTGCAAGCGCGATGCCATGCTCGACGGCGTGACCCGCAAGATCCGATCCGTCGGTCGCCACGAGAATTCTTTCATACATCGGATCTTCCTTTCCCGCCGGAGCTTAGGCCGCCGCACAGCCGGGCATGGCCTTTGAAAGAAGTATGATGCGGGAACGCGCCCTGCGACTTGATCCGGATCAATCCCGTTGCAACTGCGGCATGGCCGGTGCCCCGGGCGATTGCCGGGACCGCAGCGAACCACATTGTTTCAACGGGTTATCGGGGGTAGTGGCGGAGAGACAGGGATTCGAACCCTGGGTGGGCTTGCACCCACAACGGTTTTCGAGACCGCCCCGTTCGACCACTCCGGCACCTCTCCGCGAAGGGTCGCGCGACCGATTAGAAGATCGGCGCGGTGGACGCAACCATTTTGCGTCATATTCGCGTGGCCCCGCCTTGGAAATCGGCCGGAGCGACACTAGCCTAACGAGGGGAGAGACCGGAGTTCGTCATGTCCAAAGTTTTGTCTGCCTTCGTGATCGCGGCCGCGATCGTCACCGCACCGCCCGCAATGGCGGATCGGGCGGAGGATCTGCGCAGCCTGGGCGAGGCGATTGGCCTGCCGCGGATCATCGCACTGATGCGCGAGGAGGGGCTCGCCTATGGCGACGATATCGCGAACGACATGTTCGGCGGTGTGCCGAGCGCATCCTGGCAGGGGACGGTGGACGAGATCTACGACACCGACGCCATGCTGGAGGCCGTCGAGGCCGGGCTAGAGGACGGGCTCGCGGAAACCGACCTCGATCCCCTTCTCGAGTTCTTCACCTCCGAACGCGGCCAGCGGATCATCGATTTCGAGATCAGCGCGCGCGCGGCGCTCATGGACGAGGATATCGAGGCGGCGGCCGAGGAAACCTATCTCGGGTTGCGGGATGCGGGCGATGCGCGGCTCGACCTGCTGGACCGGTTCGTTGAGGCCAACGACCTTGTCGAATCGAACGTGATGGGCGCGATGAATTCGAATTATGCGTTCTACGAGGGGTTGGCCGACAGCGATGCGCTGCCCCCCAGCATGACCGAGAACGACATGCTGCGCGAAGTCTGGTCGCAGGAAGATCTGATCCGGGAAGACACGACGCTTTGGGTTTTTTCCTACCTTTCGATGGCCTATCGTCCGCTCGATGATGCGGACCTGGAGGCGTATATCGCGATTTCCGAGACCGAGGCAGGGCAGGCGCTGAACCGCGCGTTGTTCGACGGGTTCGACGATATGTACGTCGCGATCTCCCGCGCGCTCGGACAGGCGGCGGGGCGGCTGATGGGCGGGCAGGATATCTAGGGCCACATGATCTGACGAACTGGTAAAGCCTCGATATCAGCCAGATTAATGAGCCGATTGCGCGCGATGGGTCCAATTCGGAATGGCGGGCGACCAGCAGAATCGAAGTCAAGGACAGGATTTCAACCATGCCCGTTTGCGGCAAGGTCTTTTGTCACGAGCGCGGTGGGCCATGGTTCCAGGATGGCATGGCGTTCGAAAGCGCAGCCCGGATGCGCGGTAAGGGCCGCTCGAAAACAGCAGCAAACAGAACGGCGAAAAGGATCGGGCCAACAAAAAAGACGGCCACTTTGGCCCGCAGGTCTTCCGGCAGCACCGCATCCATCAGGTGCAGGACCGGGTAGTGGGTGACGTAAAGCGAGAAGCTCGCCCCAGCCGACCAGCGCACCGCCCGCGCAACGCGGTCTGGCAGTTTCCACGGCCTTGGTCTCCTTGCCAGGGCAAAAACTCCGATAAGGTGCAGCGCCACCAACAGGGCCAAGATCGAATTCCAAAGTACCTCGTCCGAATACACCATAGCCCGCTGTACCGTTCCTGGCGGCAAGAGCGCCTCGGTTGCCGCGAGGAGTGTGGTGTGAACGCCCATGGCCTTTGCGAGTACCGCAACCACGGGTGCGCCAACCGCGCAAAGCATCGCCGCCACGGGGGATAGCGCCACCTTCCCGGAGCGAACGATGTTCCAAACCCAAACCCCGAGCACCCAAGCCGGAAGCAATAGAAGGATCGGCAGGCCTGCCAGAACAACAACAAGCGTCGCGAGCAGCAAGCGAAGTGCCCCGCGGGCAAAGACGACGATCGCGAAGAGCGTGTAGTAAGCCGCCTCGTAGCTCAGCGACCATAGCGGTCCATTCGTACCCGGCCGAACCCAGTCCCAGATGCCCTGCCACTGATTGGTGAAGGTGAGGCTGCGCAGGAGCAGGTCGCTTGGCGGCAATGGCCAGTAATAATCCAGCGGGTATGCTTCTGGATTGATCGAGAGACCGATCCTGTCGAAGAGCAGGGTGATCAGCACGGCGGGAATCATTACCGACCAGAGCCTGGTCAACCGGTTGAAGGCGAAGCGACCGGCCGTACCGTCGCGCTCGGTCGCGTAGGCAATGACCACGCCGGAGAGGACAAAGAACACCACGACAGCGTCAGAGGCCACATTCCAGGTGCGCAACTCCACAATAGCCCCGTCTGTAAAACGCTGATGCGCCACATGACCCATAAGCACCAGCAATGCAGCACTAAGGCGCAGGAAATCCAGCCAGAGGGAGAATCCGCGTATCATGAGCGCGTGTCTGCCTCGGCCTCGTGCTGTGATTGGATGGAGCGTCGTCCTGCCTTGCGCTGCATGACAGCCCAGCTCTCCGTGAAGGGGTTGAAGAGTGCGGCAGTGAGGGTCTCATGGGGCTGTCCCAATGGACGACCCTCTTCATCTGCGACGCCGAACCGAAGCTGCTCTTGTCCATTGCGCGGCACGTAGAGCGTACCAAACATCCAGTCCCAGATCGCGAACATCGAACCGTAGTTCTTGTTGTGATGACGCTTGTCCATAGAGTGGTGAACCTGATGCTGGGCGGGAGAAATGAAAATGTGTTCAATCGCTGGCCCGAAGCTTAGCCAGACCTGACTGTGTCGAAGATTGGCGCCGAGAGCGTTGAAAACGACGTAGAAAGCGTTTGCGCCCCCTATGACTAGCAGGCTGGATTGTCCTACCAGCGCAAACACCATCGCGCCCTGAATCAAGCCGACCAATAATGAGATGAATACGTTGCGAAAGAAGGTCTCAAAAGGGTGCGCACGCATCAGTGTAAGTGGCGTCAGCACCTCTGCCGAGTGATGGACCGCGTGGAACGGCCACAGTACCGGCCATTCGTGGTGCATGCGGTGAGCCCAGTATTTGCAGAAATCCGTAGCCATGACGGCGATCAGCGTGACGGCCATCATCTCGCCAAAGACAACGCTGTCGCCGCGGGGGGGCGGAGAATTACCCGTAAGCCCGGTGATCAGTAGGGTCGTCTGGTGGGCAACGTAGCTGACGAAAAGGGTAGCACCCGTTACTCCGAAGATAGTCAGTACCCTGTGGACGGCAAAGAGCTTAACATCCAGCAGATTGGAGCGGTGCAAGTAGAAGGATCGCGGTTAAAGAAATGCTATGAAGCCCTGCGTCGGCCCCCTGATTATCCATATGAAAAAGGCGAGGATGATCGCACTCGCCAGGTAAACCAGCGCAAGACGGGACCCCAATCCCGTGAAAACAAACTGAAGATCGTTCGCGATGCTTTGGTAAATTTCCATTGCCAGATCCGCCACATATCTGTGTCGTCAATAGTGTGTGTGTATGGCGCTTCCGCGGCGCTTCGAGGACGAATTTCTGAAGGCTCGCCTCCCCTAAAGCATCCGACTGAAAACCTGAATCGCGGGGATTCCTGTTGGAGCTGATTTGTGATTCATCCTGTCTGGGAGGATGGATCATGT